>CAYLJW010000002.1:173200-269646 GCA_964384155.1 uncultured Ardenticatenaceae bacterium | reverse complement strand
CCCTGGAACCCCATCGGCGGCTCCAACTGGGTGTTCGACAACATGGTGAAGCGCGGTATCGACGACAGCGCCGTCTACTCCGACCCCAACACCGGTCTGGGTCTGCCGGGCCACCTGGAGCGCGCCGAAGTCGTGGTCGAAGAAGGCTTCCCCATGGGCACGACGCTCGACTGGGTGACCGTTAGCTTCGAGTCTGAAATCACCGTGCCTGACGATGTGTGGGCCGGCTGGGATGCTGTGGAACAGCGCTTCCTGACCGCTGGTGAGGTTTACACCGAAACGCAGACCGCGGTGATGAAGTCGACCGCCTACTTCCGTGAAGATCTGTTCACGAATGTGACCTGGCACGATGGCAGCCCCATGAGCGCCGGCGACTTCGTCCTGAACATGATCCTGCGCTTCGATCTGGTCAATCCTGACAGCCCCTACTATGATGAGAATCAGGTTCCGGGCTTCAATGCCTTCAGCCAGGCCTTCAAGGGCGTGCGCATCGCTTCGGTTGACCCGCTAGTCATCGAAACGTGGGCCGACAATCCGTCGCTTGATGCCGAGCTGAGCGTCTACACGTTCTGGCCTGCTTCGGGTACGGCCCTTGGCCCGTACCTCTACGACGGCGCCGCCTGGCACAACATGGCGCTCATGCTGCGCGGTGAGGTCAACGGCGGCTTCGCCTTCACACCCGGCAAGGCTGAAGAACTTGGCGTCGAGCGTATCAACATGCTCGCCGGCCCGTCGCTGGAGGTCTTCGCCACAGAGCTGGAAGCAGCCAGCGAGGAAGGCTGGATTCCCTTCGAGTCTGTGATGAGTGAGTACGTCTCGGCCGATGAAATAGCCTCGCGCTATGAGAATTTGGCCGAGTTCGCCCGCCGTTACGGGCACTACCGCATCGGCGTGGGCGGCTACTATCTATCCGGCGTCTTCCCGGTTGAAGGCCAGGCCGTTCTGAGTCACTACGCCGCGCATCCCGACCTGGCGAGCCGCTGGTCTGGCTTCGCCGCACCGGCGCTGGCCGACATCGAGATCGATGGCCCCGGTCGCATCACCATCGGTGATGAAGCGACCTTCGACGTCTATCTCGAGGCGTTGGGCGAAGCCTACGCTGTCGACGATGTCGATAACGTGACCTACCTGCTCTTCGACGCCACCGGCGAGATGGTCGAGACCGGCCAGGCCGAGGCCGTCGAGGATGGTCTGTGGAGCGTTACGCTCGATTCCGCAACAACCGAAGCCCTCGAGGAAGGCTCCAACCGTCTCGAGATCGTGGTTGCATCGCGAATTGTTGCCCTGCCGCGTGTGGGTGGCTTCGAATTCGTCACTGCGCCATAGTCTTCTAATGTTGTGATGCTCTCCGGTAAGGCGACAGCGCCCTGCCGGAGAGCTTTCTCTAGCTTTTTAGTAGGTCGGATGGAGGCGGCTGTGTTCGCCGAGCGGCGGCCCACCGCCTCCACTTCGACCTACCCAGCAGCGATTGTTAACGAAGTAGCAAGAAGAGAGGTGCAACCGTGGCCCAGGAAGTTTTGGCACGCAATCTCGATATGAGCGCGGAGGTCGATCTCGAGGCGCTTGAGGCATCGGCGCAAAGGGCGCGCGTGCGCGCCTGGACGCGCCTGGCGCGATACACGCTCTTTAAGCTGATCGCCCTCGTATTTACCGTCGCAGCCGGCGTCTACATTACGATCATCATTGCCAACATGGGCGGCCACGTCGACACCATTCGTAAAGCCGCTATCCGCGAGACAATTTCACTGGCCCGTTATGCCGATCCGCAGTTCAGGCAGTTGCCGTCAAGTGAGCGGACGGCCATCATTGAGGCCGAGATTGCCCTTGAAGAGCAGCGCTATGGCCTGGACAAGCCGTTTATCCAACGCAGCATCACCTACCTGCGCGATGCCATGGTGCTCAACCTTGGTTTTTCAGAGTCGCTAGCCAGCGACAGCGGCTCACGCCAGGTGCGCAATATTATTCTGGAGCGGCTGCCATCGACCCTGGTGCTCTTCGGCACTGCGCAGCTGCTGTTGTTCTTTATAGCGCTCTTTGCCGGATTAAGCCTTTCCCGGCGCTACGGCAGTCTCATGGACAAGGGCGTACTGGCCCTGGCGCCCACCTCGGCTGCGCCGGGCTGGTTTTATGGCCTGTTCCTGATTCTTATCTTTGCGGGGTTGCTGCGCCTTTTGCCCTTTGGCGGCATGGTCAGCGCGCCGCCGCCCGACAATACCTTCGATTATCTGATGAGCCTTGGGCGCCACTTGATTCTGCCGGTGGCCGCCTGGCTGTTGGGCTCCATCTTCCTCACCGCTTATAACTGGCGTACCTTTTTCCTGATTTACGCCAGCGAAGATTACGTGGAAATGGCTAAGGCCAAGGGCCTGCCAGACGGCATGATTGAACGGCGCTACGTGCTGCGCCCCACCCTACCTAATATCATCACCAGCTTTGGCCTGTTGGTGATTACCCTGTGGAGCGGCGCCATCATTCACGAGACCGTGTTCAACTGGCCCGGTATCGGCCGGCTTTACTTCCAGGCCATTGGCGTGTTTGATACGCCGGTTATCGTGGCTAACGTGGTGCTCTACGCCTATCTGCTGGCTCTGACCGTCTTCCTGTTAGACTTCATCTACGCGCTCGTCGATCCGCGCGTGCGAGTTGGAGAAGGGAGCCACAACTAATGACTGCCTTTCTGCAGCGCCTTAAACAGATTCGCCAATATCCGTCGGCCATTATCGGCCTGTTGATCATCGGCCTTTTACTGGTGATCTCCATCGTGACGCCGATTGTGATTCCCTACAGGGAAGCCATCCGCCTGTGGCGCGGCGGCGAAAACCAATGGCAGTATAACCCGCGTAATGCGGCGCCCGTGTGGCAAAACTGGTTCACCGAGGTAGACAGGGCGGCGACCATTTCCTTCAACAGCGCCGAGGGCGACGGCGAGGTTACCGAAGAGCAGCTCTCGGCCGACACGCGCGAAATCCGCTACGTGTACGAGTTCGCGTTTCCCTACGATGAGTTCCCGCCGGAAATCACCCTCTTCACCACCGCATCTTATGCCTCCAAGGCGCCCTACCTGGAAATGGCATGGTTTACGCCCGATGGGCGCGAGATACGCATCGGCGATTTTACGACCACGCGCAGCGGTTCTTTCCGCTTCGACCAGGAGAGCCGCCTGCAGCGGCGGGTGGAGCGCGAAACGGGGTTGAACGGTGTCCGGCCTACCCAGGGTTTATTCGATGACCCATCGCAGGAAGGCTTGCAGGTTTTGAAAGGCACGTATCGCCTGGAAATCACGGCCTTGCTTTTTGAGCCCGAAGCTACACTAGAGAACGTTTTTGTGAGCTACGGCAAAGTGCATGGCTGGGCCGGCACCGACCACCGCCGCCGCGACCTGTCGGTAGCCTTGCTGTGGGGCACGCCGCTG
Source organism: uncultured Ardenticatenaceae bacterium (assembly GCA_964384155.1). GTDB lineage: Bacteria > Chloroflexota > Anaerolineae > Promineifilales > Promineifilaceae > JAAYYY01. Next base: position 266,234 of record CAYLJW010000002.1, on the reverse strand, counting down.
GCCATGGCCTTTGGCCTGCTGGCGGCCCTGGGCACCACGGTCACCACGATGAGCATTGCCGCCATCGGCGTCTGGTTTGGAGGATGGGTGGACAGCGTCATCCAGCGGCTGACCGAGATATTCTCGATCATTCCGCTATTGCCCATTCTAATCATGGTCGGCACGCTCTACTCGCGAAGTATCTGGGTGATGCTGGGCCTTGTGGTCGTCTTGAGCATCTTTGGCCTGGCCATCAAGAATTATCGCGCCATCTTCTTGCAGGTGCGCGAGCTGCCCTACATCGACGCCGCGCGCGCCTATGGCGCCAGCAATATGCGCATCATCTTCCGCTACCTGGTGCCGCGCATCCTGCCCCTGCTTATCCCGCAGATCGTCACCCTGGTTCCTTCGTTTGTGTTCCTGGAAGCTGCGCTCGCGGTTTTGGGCCTGGGCGACCCCGTCTTGCCCACCTGGGGCAAGCTGATTAACGACGCCAACAGCCAGGGCGCCCTGTTCAACGGCTTCTACTACTGGATTTTAGAGCCATCTGCTTTACTCATGCTGGCAGGCCTGGCTTTCGCCATGGTCGGTTTTGCTCTAGACCGCGTTTTCAACCCAAGACTGCGAGAAATATAAGTCGATGACAACGGCAAAAGCACACGAGACAATTTTGAAGGTCCGTAATCTGCGCCTGCACTTTTTAACCAGGAGGGGCATCGTACAGGCCGTCGACGGCGTCGATTTCGACCTGAAACGCAACGAAGCCACCGTTATTATTGGCGAATCTGGCTGCGGCAAGAGCAGCCTGGCAAAGGCCATCCTGCGCCTGCTGCCGCGAAATGTGGGGCTGTATGATGGGCAGGTTTGGCTGCAAGACCTGGATATCATGACGCTCAAGGACGAAGAGTTCCGCCGCCAGATTCGCTGGAAGCGCATCTCCATGGTGCCGCAAGCGGCCATGAATGCGCTCAACCCCGTCATGAAAATCGGCGATCAGGTCGCTGAGCCGGCCATGGTGCACATGGGCATGGACGATGACGAAGCCATGAAGAGCGCCGTGCGCATGTTCGAGCACGTGGGCGTGCCCGTGGATTTCGTGCACCGCTACGCCTTTGAGCTGAGCGGCGGTATGAGGCAGCGCGCCGCATTGGCCATGTCGCTGGTCACCTTGCCCGACCTGGTGATCCTCGACGAGCCCACCTCGGCCCTCGACGTGCTGACGCAGGCCAACATCATGAACCTGATGAAGCGCATGAAGCACGAGCTGGAAACCGGCTTCATCCTCATCACGCATGATATCGCCACTTCCAGCGAGCTGGCTGATAACGTGGCCGTGATGTATGCCGGGCAGATCGTCGAGGTCAGCGACGCACGGCGCTTTTTCGCCAACCCGCTGCATCCCTATTCCAAGGCGTTAATGGCCAGTGTGCCCCGGCTGCGCGAAACCGTTGAGCCCGAGTTTATCACCGGCCAGCCGCCCAGCCTGCTCAACCCACCCACCGGCTGCCGCTTCAAAGATCGTTGTCCTGCTCGCTTCGAGCGCTGTGACGATGAGCCGCCCACCGTGATTCAGGAAGGCGACCGTAAAGTAAAGTGCTGGCTTTACGTTTAGAGAGAATTCATCTATCAGAAGGGGTATCGAGCATTCGCATGAGCATCAACGTCGAGCAGACAACAATGGAAGAGATCCAAACGCAACCCCAGAGAAAGGCGGAAACGCTGCTGAAAGTCGACGACCTGCACATCTGGTACGAGCTGAAGCGTTTCGGTTTTGGACACGCCGGCTATGTGCGCGCCGTCGATGGTGTCAGCTTTGAGCTGAAGCAGGGCGAAGCCATTGCCTGTGTGGGCGAAAGCGGTTGCGGTAAATCCAGCCTGATGAAGGCCATCCTGGGCCTGAACTGGCCCACCAAGGGTGATGTCATCTTCGACGGCGCCCCGCTGACTTCCATGAAGGGCGAAAGGCTGCGCGATTATCGCTCCAAGATCGGCTATGTGCAGCAGGACCCCTTCGGTGCTCTGCCGCCCTTCATGCCCATTCGCCGCATCCTCGAAGAGCCCATGATCATCAACGGCATCACGGATAAAGGCGCCCGCCTGCAGCGCATCGAAAAGGTGCTGCACGAGGTGAAGCTGACCCCTGTGGAAGAGGTGCTGCCCAAATATCCGCACATGCTCAGCGGTGGCCAGCAGCAGCGCGTGGTCATTGCGCGAGCCATGATGATGGATCCCAAGCTGATGGTCGCCGACGAGCCTGTGTCGATGCTCGACGCCTCGGTGCGCGTCGAGATCTTGCGCCTGCTGCGCAAGATTCAGCAAGACCACAACCTGGCCGTCATCTACATCACGCACGACCTTTCCACCGTGCGCTACTTCTCCGAATATATCTTTGTGATGTATGCCGGCGAGATCATCGAATTTGCGCGCATGGAAGACCTGCTCAACGACGCCAGCCATCCTTATACCCTGGCCCTGCTCGAAGCGTCGTCGGACCCCGACGCCGACAATGCGCTGGTGATGCGCGAGGTGCCTCGCGGCGAGCCGCCGAGCCTGGTGAACCCGCCCAGCGGCTGCCGTTTCCACCCGCGTTGCCCGCGATTTATGCCCGGTATTTGCGAAGTGCGTAAGCCGCCAGACTTCATCGTCTCGCCCGAGCATCGCGTCGCCTGCTGGCTGTACGATGAATCGATTCCCGAATCGGTGAAGAACCAGCCGCGTCCTGACGCCATTAGAGAAGATGCTGTTTAACCGTCTGATCGTCCTGGGTTTTCTGCTGGTCTTGCTCGGCGCCGTGCTGCCGTTCCTGATCGTTTTGCAGTTTGTACCCTCGACCTTTTTTCTAAACTTTCTGGCCTATGGCTCGTCGGTGGCGGGCCTGTTCTTGGGGGTCATCGGGGTAGCCACCCACGTGGGAAAGGTTGCGCGTAAACATCGCGAAGATAAACCTTCGCACTACGATTAGCCCGCAGCCTTTCGCGCCAATTCACTCCCCATTATCGTTTCTGCCCTCGTTGCTTTTTCGCGCATTGGGTATAATCAGCTCCGAAGTCAAGTCAAGCATCCCACGAATCTAGCCGCTCTTGGAGCGCGTGCGCTATGTCGGTAACCGACGAGATTAAGAGTCGCCTGGACATCGTAGAGTTCATCTCGGAAAGCGTGCCCCTGCGCCGATCCGGGCGTAGCTACACAGGCTTCTGCCCCTTTCACCAGAACACGCGCACGCCGGCCTTTGTCGTCTTCCCCGACTCGCAGACCTGGCGCTGCTTTGGCGCGTGCGCCGAAGGCGGCGACGTATTCACCTACGTGATGAAGCGCGAGGGCTGGGAGTTCAAAGAAGCGCTGCAAAAGCTGGCGCAGCGCGCCGGGGTGCAGCTAGAAGAGCAGACCGCCGCTGGCCGGCAGCCGCGCGGCGAGCAAGAACGCCTGCTGGCCCTGCTGCAAGAAGCCGCCGCCTATTTCCGCCAGCTCCTGATGCACGCGCCCCAGGCGGCGCACGCGCGACGCTACCTGCAGCAGCGCGACCTGGAGCCAGACACGCAAGAAGCATTCACCCTGGGCTTTGCCCTGGAGTCGTGGGACGCCTGTCGCAGCCATTTTAACGGCCAGGGCTACGACGACGACGTCCTGCTTCAGGCCGGGCTGCTCACCGAGAACCCCGAGAAGGGCACGCGCTACGACCGCTTTCGCAACCGGCTGATGATCCCCATCCGCGATGCCGGCGGGCAGGTGGTGGGCTTTGGCGCGCGAACCCTGGACAAGGACGGCATTCCCAAATACCTCAACTCGCCGCAGACGGCCGTCTTCGACAAAAGCAACTTGTTGTACGGCCTGGATGTGGCTCGGCGCGACATCCGCGAGGCGCGCCAGGCGGTAATCGTCGAAGGCTATATGGACGTAATGCAGGGCTGGCAGGCCGGTTTTCGCAACATGGTGGCGCAAATGGGCACGGCCCTGACAGATACGCAGCTCGGCCTGCTAAAGCGCTATACGCGCCGCTTTGTGATCGCTCTCGACGCCGACGCCGCCGGCGTACAGGCTACCATGCGCAGCTTGCAGGTAGCGCGCGAGGCGCTTGATCGCGAGCTGGAGGTGCGCTTCGACGCCCGCGGCCTGATACGCCACGAAGGCCGCCTCAAGGCCGACATTCGCGTGGTCACCCTGCCGCCGGGCAAAGACCCCGACCAGATCATCCGCGAGGACGCCACGCAGTGGCCCGTCTTGCTTGCCGCGGCGCGGCCCGTGGTGGCCTACGTCATCGACACCATCACCGCTGGCATCGACCTGCAAGACGCCAAGGCCAAAGCCGATGCCGTGCGCCAGATCATGCCGCTCATCGGCGATGTGGCCGACCCTGTGGAGCGCGATCATTATCGCCAGATGCTGTCGCGCATCCTGCGCGTAGACGAGCGCGCCCTGCAGCAGGTGGCCCTGGCTTCATCGATGCAGGAAATGTCGCGCGCCAACAGCGCCGCGCGCGCGCCGCGCAAGACCGTGGGCCAGCCGCCTGACGAAAACGGCCCGCGCCAAAAGGCCGGCCAGGCGCCCGTGGCCGGTGGCCGCCTGGCCACAGATATGCGCGAAGCGGACTACCTGCGCCAATGCCTGCGCCACCCGCAGCTCATGCGCCACGTCGACCAACGCCTGCGCGCGCAAGACCAGCCCATCGTCGGCGAGCCGGATTTTGCCCTGCCAGAGGACCGCGCCCTCCTGCAGCAGATGCGCCAGGTGGTGCGCGAGCGCCCGGTTGTCACCGTAGAAGAATTGTGCGATAGTCTAGATCCTGTGCTTCTCCGGAGGGCAAATGCGCTGCTCGAGCTTCAGCCGGATGAATCGGAGTCGGATCTTGAAAAGCTGGCCGATTCGTTGGCGCAGCTTATTCTAGATGTCCGCCTGGAGCGCATCAGGCGCTTGCTTGCCGAAGTGCAGCAGCTCTTTTTTGAAGCCAGAGACCAGGGCAGCGATGAGCGGCTGCAAATGTACAAAGAGCAGCTACAATCGCTACCGGTTAATGTGCAGCGCATCAATCGAGCACGGTGGGCGCTCTCGGCGGTTAGCCGGCGACAGGCAGAGGAGGCGCGCCACGCCTGAGCAGCGGCGGCAGGGCTGTTACTATCCAGATCCACTATCCGTGCGCCAACTGGTGTACACGTAGGATTGACGACTGATTAATGGATTTTGACGAGATCGTAGATTCTGAAGAAACCGATCTAGAGTCGATTGACGTCGAAGCTCTGTTTCGTAAAGCGCGCCGCCTGCGAAAAATTAACGAGGCGGATGTCGAGGCCATCCTGGCGTCGGCCGACGAAGACCAGGCCGAGGAGCTTTACCAGCGCTTGCAGCGGCTGGGCATTAGCATCGTCACCGAATCGGGCGAAACCGTAGACGACGTCAGCGAGTCGTCGAACCTGCTGGGCTTCGACGATGACGACGATGACGGAGAAGACGACTATTACGATTCGGGCCTGCAAGATGACCCGGTCCATACCTACCTGAAAGAAATCGGCCAGGTGCCGCTGCTGACGGCGGAACACGAAGTGTGGCTGTCGGTGCAGCTTGCCGCAGCCAACGACCTGGAGGCGCTCACGTTGCAGGTAGCCGGCAGCAACCAGGAAGGCGAGGTGCAGCTGCTCACCATCCTGGCCAACTATGAGCACCTGCTCGACAACTGGCGCCGCGCCGCCGCCGCCGCGCAGGCCATCGACGTCGACTTGCCTAACTTCTCCATGCTCGTGCTGGAAGCCCAAAACCTGCGCCAGAGCTGGAAGAGCGACTCGCCCTCTTACCTGCGCCACTATTTGAACGAAGGCGATTGGAGCGGCGCAGAAGAGTGGGCCGAGATTGCCGAGAGCGTTTTCGCCCTGTTCACCAACATCTATCTGCTTCCTTCAGGGCTGTCCAGCCAGCTATCGGCTTGTTATACCGATCACAATGAGCTGCCCTCGCTTGAGGCGTTCAAACAGTCGATCGCCGATGACGACCCGGCCCTGAAGTTCAATGAATTTAAGATTTACGATCTGGCGGAAGAGGCCAAGGTGAATCTGACGCGCGCTAATTTGCGCCTGGTGGTGAGCATCGCCAAGAAGTACATGGGCCGCGGCATCCAGTTCCTCGACCTGGTGCAGGAAGGCAACGTGGGCCTGCTGCGCGCCGTAGAGAAGTTCGACCATACCAAGGGCTTCAAATTCAGCACCTACGCCACCTGGTGGATTCGCCAGGCCGTCAGCCGCGCCATCGCCGACCAGGCGCGCACCATCCGCATCCCCGTGCACATGTTCGAGACGATTAACAAAATCACGCGCATGCAGCGCGACCTGGTGCAGCAGCTGGGCCACGAGCCCAGCATCGAAGAGCTGGTGCTAGAGTTGGACTATCTGACGTCCGAAGAGGCGGCGCTGATCAAGCAGGCTTTGGAAGAGGGCCGCCAGGTCGATCCCTTCCTCAATCGTAAGTGGAAGCAGGCCGCCAGCAAAGTGCGCAACATCTTGCGCATCTCGCAAGATCCCATGTCCCTGGAAACGCCCGTCGGCCATGAAGATTCTACGGAATTAGGCGATTTCATCGAAGATGAGAGCGTAGAAGAGCCAGTGAACGCCGCCTCTAAAGAGCTTCTGCGCGACCAGATCCGCCAGGTTTTGGGTTTCCTCACAGATCGCGAGCGCGACGTGTTAGAAATGCGCTTTGGCCTGAACGACGGCAAGGACCATACCCTCGAAGAAGTAGGCAAGCGATTTGGCGTGACGCGCGAGCGCATTCGGCAAATCGAAGCCAAGGCGCTGCGAAAACTGCGCCACCCAAGCCGTAGCAAGTCGCTGCGGGACTACCTTGGTTAGACCTGCTTTTCCGCCTTCCCCGCTATTGCGACCATGGCTGATTGTGATAAAATGTACATACTCCGAGTATGCCCAGTGTTGGATGGTGAACTGAGCTGAAGCTATGAACGACTTTCTGTTGCCCTATATCCCTATAGCCGTGCTGACAGGTATCGCCCTGTTTTTTGCGCTGTTGCTGCCCATCCTATCGTTAAGCCTCGGCCCCAAACGCCCCACGGCGCGCAAGCTGTCGCCCTACGAATCGGGCATGACGCCCATCGGTGCGGCGCAGCGCCGCCTGCCGGTGAAGTTTTACCTGGTGGCCGTGCTCTTCATCCTCTTCGACATCGAGATCATCTTCTTGATGCCGTGGGCCGTCACCTTTCGCCATTTGGGCTTGTTCGGGCTTGCCGAAATCTTAGTCTTCGTTCTGATCCTGCTGGTTGGCTTCATCTGGATCTGGAAGAAAGGGGCTCTGGAATGGGAATAGAACAAAAACTTGGCGAGATGGGCGTGATCACCGCCCGCCTCGAAGATATGGTGAACTGGGGCCGCACGAACGCCATGTGGCCCATGCTCTTTGGCCTGGCCTGCTGCGCCATCGAAATGATGTCCACGCAGGCCGCCCATTACGATGCGTCGCGCTTTGGCATGGAGCTCATGCGCCCGTCGCCGCGCCAGTCTGACCTGATGATTGTCGCCGGACGGGTCTCGCGCAAGATGGGGCCCGTGCTGCGCCGGCTCTACGACCAGATGCCCGACCCCAAGTGGGTGATCGCCATGGGCGACTGCGCCTCTTGCGGCGGCGTGTTCAACAACTATGCCATCGTGCAGGGCGTGGACGAGATCGTGCCGGTAGATGTTTATGTAGCTGGCTGCCCCCCCCGTCCCGAAGCATTAATTGACGGCATCCTCAGCCTGCACGAGAAGGTGCGCGGCGAAACGATCAAGGATTGGGCCTGATGAGCGACGCCGCCGAAAAACATGAACGCCTCACGCAGAAGGTAAACGACGCTTTGCCCGGTGTCATCGTCGACGTGATCGACTTCCGCGGCGAGCGCACCCTGCTGGTGGAGCCAGAAAACGTATTTGAGCTGTGCCGCCTGCTGCGCGACGACCCCGACCTGCGCTTTAACTTGCTGGAAGATATCGTCGCCGACGACTTGCTCCCCGAATTCCCCCGCTTCGCCGTCAGCTACCATCTCTACTCCATCCCCCGTAATCATCACATCCGCGTGCGGACGCTGGTGGAAGACCCAGAAGAGGGCCCCGACACCCTGGCCCCGCTCTGGAGCATTGCCACCTGGCTGGAGATGGAAGTGTGGGACCTGATGGGCATTCGCTTTAAGGGCAACGACAGCCTGCGGCGCCTTTTCCTGCCCGAAGATTGGCAGGGCCACCCGCTGCGCAAAGATTACCCGCTGGGATACGAAGAAGTGCAGTTTACCTTTAACTGGCAAGCGATCGACGAAACGAAGCCATACGCGACGGAGTAAGGAGACACGGCGATGTCTTTTGGCATGACAAATGTGCGATCTGGCGGCACAGAAACGGCCGGCGGGGACACACTGCAGGAGCTCACCGTCGAGGAGCTGCGGGCCAAATATGGCTCGCGCATGGAAATTGACTCAGAAGAAAACATGCTGCTCAGCATGGGCCCGCAGCACCCCAGCACGCACGGCGTGCTGCGCTTGCTGCTGGAGCTGGACGGCGAGACCGTGGTGAACCTGGCTCCCGATATCGGCTTCCTGCACACGGGCATCGAAAAGAACATGGAGGCCAAGACCTACACCAAGGCGCTGGTGATGACCGACCGCATGGATTACCTGGCGCCCATGTCTAACAACCTGGTGTATATCCTGGCCCTGGAAAAGCTGCTGGGCATCGAGGCGCCGCCGCGCGCCCAGGCCATCCGCGTCATTCTCGCAGAGCTGACGCGCATTAACAGCCACCTGGTGTGGCTGGGCACCCATGCGCTCGATCTGGCAGCCATGTCCGTGTTCCTCTACTGCTTCCGTGAGCGCGAATACCTGCTGGATATTTTTGAAATGGTCTCCGGCCAGCGCATGATGACCAGCTACTTCCGGCCCGGCGGCGTCTGGCGCGATGTGCCCGAAGAGTTTGCGCCGGCCGTGCGCCAGTTCCTCGACTTCTTCCCCGCGCGCATCGCCGACTATGAAGCCCTGCTGCGCGACAACCCCATCTGGCTGGAGCGCACCAAGGGCATCGGCATCATCTCGGGAGAAGAGGCCGTCGACTGGGGCCTCACCGGCCCGGCCGTGCGCGCGTCGGGCGTCGACTGGGATATTCGCAAATCCAACCCTTATTCCGGCTACGAGCAGTACGATTTCGACGTGCCCACGCGCACCGACGGCGACGTGTACGCGCGTTATGAGTGCCGCATGGACGAGATGCGCGAAAGCCTGCGCATTATTCACCAGGCGCTAGACAAATTGCCCGATGGTCCGGTGATTGTGGACGATCGCAAGATCGCCCCGCCGCCGCGCGCCGAGCTGGGGCGCAGCATGGAGGCCGTCATCCACCATTTCAAGCTGTGGACCGAAGGCTTTAGCGCGCCCAACGCCTACGTCTACCAGACCATTGAATCGCCGCGCGGCGAGATTGGCTGCTACTTGCGCGGCGACGGCGGCCCCAAGCCGGCGCGCGTTCACTTCCGCGGCCCCTCGTTTGTGAACCTTGCTTGCCTGGCCAAACTGGCGCGCGGCAGCTTTGTAGCAGACCTGGTAGCTATTATCGGCTCCATCGACATTGTTTTAGGGGAGATTGATAGATAGGAGAACAGAGACCGGCAGGTCTTTGCAGGTGATATGGCGCGATTACGAGAGAAATATCCAGAAATCATCGACGGGCTGCTGGCCCGGTACCCGCAGAAAAAGTCGGCCATTCTGGCGCTGATGCATCTGGCTCAAGAAGAGTATGGCTATATGAGCCAGGAAGCGATGCACGACGTGGCGGAGATCGTAGACGTACACCCCACACATGTGCTGTCGCTGGCCGGCTTCTACAGCCTCTATTATGAAGAGCCCGTAGGTCGTTATGTGCTGGAGATTTGCACCGACCTGGCCTGCGCCCTGCGCGGCGCCGACGAGTTTACCGAAATGGCCTGCCGCAAGCTGGGCACCGAGCTTGACGCCGTCACCGACGACGGCCTATTTACGGTGAAGCAGGTGATGTGCCTAGCCGCCTGCGATCGCGCGCCAATGCTGCAGTGTAACCTCAAGTATGTCGAAGACCTGAACGAAGAAAAGTTCGATGCGCTCATCGCCCAGCTCCGCCAGCAAGCGGCTTCTGGCGAAGAAGAGCCTACTGTGGTGCAGCGCATCCTGGCATACGCAAAGGAGTAAGGCACTCATGGCAACCATTTTGCTGCGCCATCGCGAGATCGAAGATTTGCATCGTCTGGACGTCTACCGCCGGCACGACGGCTATGAGGCGTTGAAAAGGTGCCTGCAGCAGCACACGGCCGACGATGTGATCGAAATCGTCAAAGCCGCCAACATTCGCGGCCGCGGCGGCGCTGGTTTCCCCGCCGGCCTGAAGTGGGGCTTCATCCCCAAAGGCGCCGCGCAAAAGTATGTGGTGATCAATGCCGACGAGTCAGAGACGGGAACATTCAAAGACCGCGAGCTGCTCGAAGGCAATCCGCATCAGGTCATCGAAGGCGCGCTGATTGCGGCCTACGCCGTCGGCGCCAACCTGGTTTACTGCTACTTCCGCGGCGAGTTCATGGACGCCGCCTACAACTTTGAGCAGGCGCTCAAAGACGCCTACGCCAACAACCTGGCCGGCGAGAATATTATGGGTTCCGGCTTCACCTGCCACTTCTACAGCAGCTATGGCGCTGGGGCCTACATCTGTGGCGAAGAGACGGCCCTGCTGGCCTCGCTGCACGGCGACCTGGGCATGCCCTGGTCTAAGCCGCCGTTTCCGGCGCAGGCCGGCCTTTATGGCCAGCCAACCGTGGTCAATAACGTCGAAACCCTGGCCAATGTGCCGCCCGTGATCCTCAATGGGCCGGAATGGTACGTGGGCCTGGGCACCAAGGAGAGCCCCGGACCCAAGATCGTCTGCCTCAGCGGCCATGTGAAGCGCCCAGGCAATTACGAGGCGCCCATGGGCATCACCTACCGCGAGCTGATCTTCGGCGAAGAGTACGGCGGCGGCATGCTCGACGACAAGAAATTTAAGGCCCTGCTGCCCTCCGGTGGCTCCGGGCCAGTGGTCGTGGAAGATGCGCTCGATGCGCCGCTTACCTTCGACGGCCTTACCCCTTTCAACTCCTTAATGGGCTCCGCCTCTTGTATCGTGATGGACGAAGACACGGACATGGTGTGGGCCGCCCTGAAGATGATCCGCTTTTTTAAGCATGAATCTTGCGGCAAATGCACGCCCTGCCGCGAGGGAACCTACTGGCTACAGCAGGTGATGGAAGACGTCTATTACGGGCGCGGCAAACCCAAAGATATCGCCCTACTGGAGAGCGTGGCTAAGAATATGCAGGGCAAATGTCTGTGCGCCCTGGGCGAGTTCGCCACTAGCCCCATCCTCTCCACCATCGTCCATTTCCCCGAAGAGTACCGCGCGAAAGTGGAAGCTGCTGTCAGACAACGCAATGCACAGAACGGCAGCCAAGACGTGACCGAACCAACGCCGGAGATGGCCACGGCCTAGGCTGCCGCCGCGCAGCCCGCCCCAGCCGCTTCAACGGCCAAGAGAGTTATAAGAAGAGAACCATGGCTGATCTGGTTACCCTAACAATTGATGGCGTCGAGGTCACTGTGCCCAAGGGCACCTATGTGGTCGACGCAGCCAAGCGTATCGACAACCATATTCCCGTGTTCTGCTACCACCCCAAGATGGAGCCCGTGGGCATGTGCCGCATGTGCCTGGTGGAGATTGGCACGCCCATGCGCGACCGCCAAACGGGCGAGCCGCTGCTGAACGACGACGGCACGCCGCAGATCAATTTTGGCCGCGGCATGCAGACCGGCTGTACCGTTCCGGTCAGCGAAGGCATGGTCGTGCGTACCAGGACGGAAGCTGTGATCGACGCCCGCGATGACATTCTGGAGTTCTTGCTAACCAGCCACCCGCTCGATTGCCCCATCTGCGACAAGGGCGGCGAATGCCCGCTGCAAAACCTGACCATGCGCCACGGTCCGGGCGTCAGCCGCATGGACTTCACCAACAAAAAGCGGCTGGGCAAGCGCGTTCCCCTGGGCCAGCTCATCGTGCTCGACCGCGAGCGCTGTATCCAATGCGCCCGCTGTACGCGCTTTCAGGCTGAAATCGTCGACGATCCGGTGATTGCTTTCCACGAGCGCGGACGCTCGCTGCAAATTGTCACCAACTCGGTGCCTGGCTTCGACAGCATCTGGAGCGGCAACACCACCGACATCTGCCCCGTGGGCGCGCTGACCACCACCGACTTCCGTTTCCAGGCGCGGCCCTGGGAACTGACATCGGTGGCCAGCGTCTGCACCCATTGTCCCGTCGGCTGCAACACCACGCTCAGCACGCGCCGCGAGGCGCGCAGTGGCGGGCGCCAGGTGATCAAGCGCGTGATGCCGCGACAGAACGAGATGGTCAATGAAATCTGGATGTGCGACAAGGGCCGTTTTGTGCACCATTATGCCGACGCCCCCGACCGCCTCACCCAGCCGCTCGTGCGCCAGAACGGCGAGCTGGTTCCGGCGACGTGGGATGAGGCCCTGGCGCTCGCAGCGCAGAAGCTGCAAGCGCATAAGGACTCCCTGGCCGGCCTCAGCGGCGACCGGCTGAGCAACGAAGACCTGTTCATCTTCCAGCGCCTGCTGCGCGATGGGCTGGGCAGCCCACATATCGATCAGGCTCAGGCGAAGCTCGGCGGCGCCGAGGTGGTGGCCAAAGTGGGCCTGGCTAAGGGCAGCAACCTGCTGGGGCTGGGGCAGGGCGACGCCATTCTCGTCGTTGCCAGCGACCTACACCAGGAAGCGCCCGTCTGGTGGCTGCGCTTGAAGCAGGCCACAGAGCGCGGCGCGCAGCTCATTGTGCTCAATGCGCGGCCCACGCGCCTAGACCGCTACGCTGCACACATCTTGCCCTATGCGCCGGGCGAGGGGCTGGCACTGGCGCACCGCCTGCTGAACGCGGCGCGCGTGGCCGCTGGCGGCGGCGAAGACGATCCCTTGCAGGCCGCCGCCGCGGCCCTGATGCAGGCGCAGCACCTGGTCGCTTTCTATGGCGGTGAAGGGCTGACATACGACGAAACCGAGCAGTTGGCGCGCATATTGGGCAACCTGCTGCTCTTGAAGAATGAAGCCGGCCAGAACCATGTGGGGCGCGCCAACAATGGCCTCGTGCCCGTCTGGCCGCACAACAACACGCAGGGCGCCTGGGATATGGGCATCCGCCCCGACGCCGGCCCCGGCTACACGCCGCTGGCGCAGAGCGGCATGGGCGCCGCCGAGATTTTCTCCGCTGCGGCGACGGGCAGCTTGCAGGCGCTTTACATCATGGGCGCAGACCCCGTGGGCGACGGCCTGATGGACGGCCGCGGCCAACTGGATTTCCTGGTGGTTCAGGAGCTATTCCTCACCGAGACGGCGCAGCTCGCCGATGTGGTGCTGCCCGCCCGCAGTTGGGCCGAGCGCGAAGGAACGTTCACCAACGGCGAGCGCCGTGTGCAGCGTTTTTACCCGGCCATCCCCACCATAGGCGTCAGCCTCTCCGACTGGCAAATCGTGGCGCGCATTGAAGAGCTTCTGGGCCTGGGCAAGGCGCCCTTCGCCGCGGGCCTCGTGTTCCGCGACATCGCCGAAGCCGTCCCGCACTACGAGGGCATGAGCTATCGCTCGCTGTCGCAGGTGGTGGAGCAGTGGCCTCACGTGGGCGGCTCCGATATGTACTACGGCGGCACGGCCTATGATAATAAGTCCGGCGTGGGCCAGCAGTGGCCGGCCGCGGCTGAAGGGGAAGGCAGCGACATCGATCTGTTCGACGTCTCGCCCGGCGCGGCGCAAGCCTCGCCTGTGCCCCTGGAAGAGGGCCAGTTTCTGGCCCTGGCTACCACGGCGCTCTATCGCAGCGGCACGCTCGTCGATCACTCCGCAGTGATCTCCTCGCGCGTGGTTCCGCCGTCTGTATTGCTGCACCCCTCCGATGCCGTCGCGGCCGGGGTCGAAGAAGGCGATGTGCTGACCCTGGAGAGCGCCGGCCAGCAGGTGCAGTTGGCTGCTGTGGTGGGCGACGACGACACGGCTGTGCGGCGCATGGCCCTCTTACGCGGTGTTGTGCTGGCCAATGGCCGCGCGCCGGTGCGCATTGCCGGCGTACAAAAGGCCGCCGGCGAAGCGCAGGCCGAGCCGGCCCTGGCCGGCTAGAATGGTAGAATTAGACAGGGATTAGCAGAGGACATGCTATGACTCCAGGCGCCATTGCGCTCCGAGCGCTGATCATTGGCTTTATCGTTAGTTTTGCGGTGATTACGGGCTTTGCCTATACCACGCTGCTCGAGCGCCGCGTGCTGGCGCGCTTGCAGCACCGCGTGGGCCCCAACCGCGCCGGTTATATTCCGCTGCCTGGGCGCGGCGGGCGCGAGCGCCGGCTGTTGGGCGGCATCATGCAGCCGGCCGCCGACGCCGTCAAGCTGTTCTTCAAGGAAGACCCCACGCCTGCCCAGGCCGATAAAGCCGTGTACAACCTGGCGCCCATGATGGCCGTCATCCCCGCCGTCCTCATCCTGGCCGTGATCCCCTGGATGCCCGGTTTCACCCTCTTCGGCCAGACGTTCGAGCCTTACTTCGCCATTGCGCCCGGCGTCAATATCGCCGTGCTGTTTGTGCTGGCCGTTACCTCTATTGGCGTCTATGGCGTGGTGCTCGCCGGATGGGGTTCGAACAGTAAGTACGCCATCCTGGGCGGCATCCGCGCCACGGCGCAGATGATCAGTTACGAGTTAGCCATGGGCCTGGCCCTTTTGCCGCCGGTGATGCTGGCAGGCTCGATGAACCTGGGCGAAATCGTCTTCGCGCAGCGCGGGTTGTGGTTCGTCTTCTTGCAGCCGGTTGCTGCGGCCATCTTTTTTATTGCCATGATGGCCGAGCTGCAGCGCGCGCCCTTCGACCTATTGGAAGCAGAACAGGAGCTGGCTTCGGGTTATGCCGTGGAGTACGGCGGCATGCGCTTTGGCATGTTCTTCATGGCCGAGTATATGAAGATGATCTCGCTCAGCGCCATCGCCGCTGTGCTCTACTTTGGCGGCTTCTATGGCCCCATTCCCTTCGCCGACCAGATACCGGTGATCGGCCTGATCAACATGCTGTTGAAGATCATCTTCAGCCTGATGTTCATGATCTGGGTGCGCGCGTCGCTGCCTCGCTTCCGTTACGACCAGTTGATGAGCTTTGGCTGGAAACGCCTGCTGCCGCTGGCCCTGGCCAACGTGGTGCTCACCGGCGTCTTAATCGTACTGGCCGACGAAGGCGTATTCCGGCCGCTGATTGGCGCCATCTTAAGTTTGTTTTAGCTTTGTCCTAGCGCGGTCCGCCGCCTGACATTGAGGGGTATTTATGCTAGGTGCATTACTTAAGGGCATGATGACGACGCTGAAACACGCGTTCAAACCGCCCGTCACGATCCAGTATCCCGATGTAAAGCGCCCGGTGCGCTATCGCTTTAAGGGCCGGCATGCCCTGAAGCGTTACGACAACGGGTTGGAAAAGTGTATTGGCTGCTCGCTGTGCGCCGCGGCCTGCCCCGCCGACGCCATCTTTGTCGAAGCGTCCGAGAACAGCGACGAAGAACGCTACTCGCCCGGCGAGCGCTATGCCAGCACCTACGAAATCAACATGATTCGCTGCATCTTCTGCGGCTACTGCGAAGACGCCTGCCCCACGGAAGCCATTGTGCTGGAAGACAATTATGAGCTGAGCTTTTACGACCGGGCCAGCGCCCTGTACACCAAAGACATGCTCATCGATCCCGTGCCCGAAGGCGGCAAGCCTACGCCACAGCAGACCGAGCCGGGAAAGTTTACGCGCTCCATTCCCGATATGGAAAACCCCAAGTAGCGTCCTGATCGATACCCGCCGGAGTTCGGTTTATGGGAAGTTTCATTCTTTTTATCATACTTGCCGCCATTGCCGTGGGCGCCGCCGTGGGCATGGTGCTCAGCAACAACGCGGTGCACAGCGCCCTGTTTCTCATTTTGAACATGGGCACATTGGCCGTCTTCTACGTCTTGCTGAACGCGCCGTTCATTGCCGCGGTGCAGGTCGCCGTCTATGCTGGCGCCATCATGGTCCTCTTTCTATTCGTGATCATGCTGCTCGGCGGCGAGAGGCTGCAGGGCGTGGTGGGCGCCGGCCGCTGGCAGCTGCCGCTGGCCGCCATCCTGGGCGTGGCCCTGCTGGGCGCCTTTGCCCTGACCCTGTTCGGCGGCAGCGAGGCCAGCGGCGCCGTGGCCCCGCCAATTGAAGCCGGGCCGCTGGCCGTTGGCCTGCGCCTGTTCGAGGCTTATGTCTTTCCCTTCGAAGTCACGTCGATTTTGCTGCTGGTGGCCATGGTGGGCGTGGTGGCTCTGCGCGCGCACAAGGATAAAAAGTGAGGAAGAGATGCCTGAAGTTACCGTAGAATGGTATCTGGCGCTCAGCGTGCTGCTGTTTACCATCGGCGCGCTGGGGGTGCTGCTGCGGCGCAACGCCATCATCGTCTTTATGTCCATCGAGCTGATGCTCAATGCTGCGAACCTGGCCTTTGTGTCGCTGGCGCGTCATCATGGCGATCTGGGCGGGCAAATCTTTGTCTTCTTTGTCATGACCGTCGCCGCGGCCGAAGTAGCCGTGGGCCTAGCCCTCATCGTGACAATCTTCCGCAGTAAGAGCAGCATCAATATCGACGAGATCAACCTGCTGAAAGGGTAGCCCATGGGTGTCTTTGCGCTGGCTCCACTGCTCCTCGTTTTTCCGCTTATTGGCCTGCTGTTTAATGCGCTCGTGGGCCGCCGCTTTGTGCAGCCCTGGCGTTATGGTTCGCAGCCCCAGGAAAGCGGCGCCAACGATCCGACCGGCGAGAAATGGTCCGGTTGGGTCGCCTCGGCGATGGCCCTCGCTTCGTTTGCCATTGCCCTAATCCTTTTCTTGGGCCAATTTGGCAACGACTTTCATGCCCAGGTGGTAAATCTGTTCACCTGGATCGACGTTCCGTCGGCCGGCTTCCATGTGCCCTGGGCCATGCAGATCGACACCCTATCCATCACCATGCTGCTGGTGGTCACGGGCGTCGGTTCGCTGATCCACATTTACGCCATTGGCTACATGCACGGCGACCCCGACTTCTCGCGCTTCTTCACCTACATGAACCTCTTCCTCTTCTTCATGCTCATTCTGGTGACGGGCAACAACTACCTGATGTTGTTCGTCGGCTGGGAAGGGGTCGGCCTATGTTCATTCCTGCTCATCGGCTTCTGGTTCGACCGTGTGGACGAGCAAAACAAACCGATGAACGCCAACGCCGCGCGCAAAGCCTTCGTGGCCAACCGCGTCGGCGACTTCGCCATGATCCTGGCGATGATTATGCTCTTCTGGGCCTTTGGCTCGCTGCAGTTTGACGCCGTATTCGAATCGGCCACAGACCTCTTTGCCGGCGGCCAGACAGTGTCGCTGTTTGGGCAACAGATGTCCGTGGGCCTCATGTTGTCCATTGTGACAGCCCTCTTTTTAGTGGGCGCTGCGGGCAAGTCGGCGCAGATCCCCCTCTATATCTGGCTGCCCGACGCCATGGCCGGCCCCACGCCGGTGTCGGCCCTGATTCACGCGGCCACCATGGTCACTTCGGGCATCTACCTCATCGTGCGCAGCAACGTGCTTTTCGAGATCGTGCGCGAAGCCGCCGCCCAGGGCCAGGTGTGGCTGCATTCGCCCAACCTGGTGGCCTACGTGGGCGCGGCCACGGCCCTGCTGGCGGGCATCATTGCCTTCACCCAGTTCGATATTAAGAAAGTGCTGGCTTACTCCACCGTCAGCCAGCTTGGCTTCATGGTCGCCGCCGCGGGCATGGGCGCCTATGTGGCGGCCATGTTCCATCTCATTACACACGCCTTCTTTAAGGCCCTGCTCTTCCTCAGTGCCGGCTCGGTAATTCACGGCGTCGAGCATGGCCATCACACCCTGGCCCACGGCCACGGCGAACACGGCGAAGACGACCATCAGCTTGGCGGGCACGAAGACGAAACCGCGCCCTTTGACCCTCAGGACATGCGCAACATGGGCGGCCTGCGCCATCAGATGCGCACCACGTTTATCGTCTACCTCATTGGCGCTCTGGCCTTGGCAGGCTTCCCCCCGCTGGCGGGCTTCTGGTCCAAAGACGAGCTTTTGGCGCACGCCAACCAGAACAACGTGATCGTCTACGTGATCCTGACCCTTGCTGCAATCTGCACGGCGTTTTATATGGGCCGGCAGATTAAGCTGGTCTTCTTTGGCCCGCCGCGCCACCCGGCCTCGCAGCACGCGCACGAAAGCCCACCGCTCATGACCGTGCCCCTGATCATTCTGGCGGTCCTGGCCGTGATTGGCGGCTTTATGAATCTACCGTTCTTCAGCGCGACGCAGTCTCAGGCGGCGGGCAATCACCCCGCAGGCATCTTTTACATGCTCGAAGCCTGGCTGGAGCATTCGATTGCCTCCTTTGAGTTTAACACCACGGGCTTAATCCACCTGCCGCATATCGAGCCGTTGGCCCTCGACTATGTGGTCGCTACCATCTCCATCATCCTGGCCCTGGGCGCCTTTTTCCTGGCCTTCTACGTGGTATATGGCAAACGGCCCACAACGGCAGACGAGCCCGATCCCTTCCGCCAGATCCCGGTTATTGGTCCTCTGGTATGGTGGTTCGCCATCCTGCCCATCGACACCTTCGTGATGAAAGGCCTGGTGCCCGCCTTTAATGCCTTTGCCCATTGGCTGGCGCATCGCGTCGATTGGGACTTCTGGCACGACTTTGTGCACGACAACATGATTCGCGACTTCTTTGTCGGTTTTGCGCGCTTCTCGGCCGACGTGCTGGACATGAAAGGCCTCGACGGCGCGCTGGTGAACGGTGCGGCGCGGCTCACGGCGCGCCTGGCGGACGG
Organism: uncultured Ardenticatenaceae bacterium; assembly: GCA_964384155.1. GTDB lineage: Bacteria > Chloroflexota > Anaerolineae > Promineifilales > Promineifilaceae > JAAYYY01. Next base: position 247,313 of record CAYLJW010000002.1, on the reverse strand, counting down.
CCTGCGACCCCTGCAGACCGGTTACGTGCGCAACTATGCCCTGGGCCTATTCCTGGGCGTAGTCGCGCTGATTGCCTATTTCCTGTTGACGGCAGGTTAGAACAGAGATTGGAGCAGTGATATGCTGACCTTAATGACCTTCTTTCCCCTCCTCGGCGTCCTTGCCATTCTGCTGCTGAAGCCGCTTAAGCGAGAGTCGGACCACAACATCAAGCTGGTTGCCGTGGGTACGTCGATCATCACCTTTATCCTCTCGCTGGTGGTGCTGGGCATGTACGACGCGGGCCGCGCCAGCCTGCAGCTCGTGGAGCGCGCGCTGTGGATCGACGTGCTCAATATTCAGTATTACATGGGCGTCGATGGTCTGAGCATCTTAATGGTTTTGCTCACCACCTTCATCTCCATGCTGGCAATCTCCGGCTCCTGGGAGGGCGTCGATAGACAGGTCAAAGCTTATTTCGTCTTTATGCTCCTGTTGGAGGCGGGCATGTTGGGCGTCTTCCTGGCGCAAGACCTGTTCCTCTTCTACATCTTCTGGGAATTCACCCTGGTGCCCATGTACTTCCTCATTGGCATCTGGGGCGGCGGCCGGCGCGTGTATGCCTCCATTAAGTTCTTTCTGTACACCATGGCCGCTTCGCTGCTGATGCTGCTGGCCATCCTGTACCTGGGGCTCACCAACGATACCTTTGCCGTGCCCGAGCTAATTGCCGGGCGCGAGGCCTTCGCCGCCGTGCAAAACTGGCTGTTCCTCGGCTTTGCCGTGGCCTTCGCCGTCAAGGTGCCCCTGTTCCCCTTCCATTCCTGGCTACCCGACGCGCACACTGAAGCGCCCACTGCCGGCTCGATCATCCTGGCCGGCGTGTTGCTGAAGATGGGCACCTATGGCTTCATGCGCTTTAACCTGCCGCTCTTCCCCGAAGCCTCCGTCACCTACGCGCCGACCATTGCCGTGCTGGCCATCATCGGCATCATCTACGGCGCCATCGTCTCTTTCGCTCAGAGCGATGTGAAGCGCCTGGTGGCTTATTCCAGCGTCAGCCACCTTGGCTTCGTCATGCTGGGCATCTTCTCGCTCAACGAAGCGGGCCTCAACGGCGCAATCTTGCAGGGCGTCAACCACGGCCTCAGCACGGGCGCCCTCTTTTATTTGGTCGGTATCCTTTATCAACAACGCCACACGCGCGAGATGTCTGAGTTCGGCGGCGTCTGGCGCGTGATGCCCATTTTTAGCGCGCTGTCCCTGATCATCACGCTCTCCAGCATGGGTCTGCCCGGCCTGAACGGCTTCGTGGGCGAATTCACCATTTTGCTGGGCTCGATGGGCTCCGAGGCCCTGGGTCCGCACCCCTGGATCTACACCGCCTTCGCTACCACCGGCGTCATTCTGGCTGCCGTCTATCTGCTGTGGATGTACCAGCGTGTGTTCATGGGGCCGCTGGATAACGCCGAAAACAGGACCCTGCGCGACGTAAACTGGGGCCAGTTGGCCATCATGCTATCCTTCCTGCTGTTCATCGTGTGGATTGGCGTCGCGCCTTCGGGCTACTTCGCCCTGATGGACAGCTCCGTGGCGGCCCTGGTGCAGTCGATTAGCGAATCGGTCGTGGCTCTAATGCCCTGATCGGTCCATGAGTAGCCAGACGGCTTATTTCGTTCACATTAGCGATACGCACATTGGCCCAACGCCCGCTTACGAGAAGCGCGGCCAAAATCCGTATCGCTGTGCACGGCGGCTGGTGGATGTGATCAATCAACTGCCGCAGCAGCCAGATTTCGTCATCCATACCGGCGATGTGGTCTACGACCCCGATCCACAGGCCTATCTGCTGGCTGCGCGCATATTCGCCGGCCTGGCTCCGCCCGTATACTACGTAGTAGGCAACCATGATCGGGCGCAGGACATTCATCACCTATTGCCCATGGGGCCCAGGGAAGATCTGGTGGCGGATCGCGAGATGTTAAGCTACAAGTTCGAGGTGAAGGGCTACCGCTTCCTGGTGGTCGATGCCCGCGGCCCCCAACAGATCCACCCCCAGGGCCACTTGTCCCAGCGCCAGCTTCAGCTTTTGCGCGAGCAGGTGGCGCAGGACGGCGCGCCGTTGGTCCTGTTCACGCACTATCCGCTGCTGCCGCTCGATTCACCGTGGATGGACGCCAACATGCTCACCACAAACGGCGCCAGCTTCCATGACATCGTGAAAGACGCTGGCGATCGCCTGCGTGGCGTGTTCCACGGCCACGTGCACCAGCACATGCAAACCGTGCGCGACGGCGTGGTCTATTACAGCGTCGCCAGCGCCTTTTCGCAGTTTGCGGCGTGGCCCGGCGACCAGGACGTGCGCTTCGACTTGCAGCATCCGCCGGCCTACGGCTTTGTGCACCTGCTGCCGCAGCAGACCATTGTGCACCAGCACACCTTCGAGAGGCCCGGCCCGTGAGTGTGCAAGAGCTGCGGCAAATTCAGGCCGCCGGCGAAGAACAGCTTGCCGCGCCGCTGCGCACGATCCATGGCGCCTGCCCGCACGACTGTCCCGACACCTGCGGCGTGATCACCGAAGTGGCCGGCGACCGCGCCGTCAACTTTTATGGCGACCCGGCGCACCCGGTGACCAGAGGCTGGCTGTGCGCCAAAGTACGGCCCTACCTGCAGCACGTGTATCACCCCGAGCGGCTGCGCTACCCTCTGCTGCGCGCCGGCGCGAAGGGCCAGGGGCAGTGGCAGCGCATAACCTGGCCCGAAGCCCTACAGCTCATTGCCGCGCGCTGGCGCGCGATCATCGACGAATTCGGCCCCGAAGCCATTCTGCCCTACAGCTACAGCGGCACCTTAGGCCTGGTGCAGATGGGCGTCAGCAGCGCGCGCTTTTGGAACCGGCTGGGCGCCAGCACGCTGCAGCGCAGCATTTGCGGCGCCGCCGCCGAACAAGCCGTGGAGCTGACCTTGGGTGCGCGCTGGGCGCCGCCATACGACGACGTGCTACACAGCCGCCTGATCCTCATCTGGGGCCACAACCCGTGCAGCACCGCGCCGCACTTCATGCCCTTCCTGCGTCGGGCGCAGCGCAAGGGCGCCAGGCTGGTGGTCATCGACCCGCGCCGCACGCGCACGGCGCGCGGCGCCGACTGGCACATCGCGCCCATTCCGGGCGCCGACGGCGCGCTGGCCATGGGCCTGGCCCACGTTCTGCTGCGCGACGCGCTGCACAATGAAGCGTGGCTGCAAGAGCATACGCTGGGCTGGGACGCCTATAGCCAACGCCTGGCGGCCTTTACGCCGCAGCATACGGCAGAGATAACGGGCATAGCCGCCGAGGATATCGAGCGCCTGGCGCACCTGTATGCCACAGAAACGCCGGCGCTGATTAAAATAGCCGACGGCGTGAACCGCAACCTGAACGGCGGCCAGAACGTGCGCGCCATCCTGGCGCTGCCCGCGCTCACGGGGCAGTACGGCCTGCGCGGCGGCGGCCTGGCCTACTCCACCAGCGGTTATCTGCAGTGGCACACCGAGGCCGTGAGCCACGCCTCTGAATGCCCGCCGCCGGGCCGCACGGTGAACATGAATCGCCTCGGCGCGGCCCTCTTGGGCGAAGCGACAGATCCGCCGATCAAATCGCTCTTTGTCTTTGGCGCAAACCCGGCCGCCAGCGCGCCCAACGCCGGTAAGATCGCCGCCGGCTTGCAGCGCGAGGATCTGTTCACCGTGGTGCACGAGCTGTTCCTCACCGACACCGCGGCCTACGCCGACCTGCTTTTGCCCGCCACCTCGCAGCTCGAGCAGGCCGATTTGCATAAAGGCTATGGCCATACCTACCTGGCCTACAATCACCCCGCCATCCCGCCGCTGGGCGAAGCGCGCAGCAACTGGGACCTGATGCGCGCGCTGGCCGAGGCCATGGGCTTTGACGAGCCGTGGCTGCAGCAGACTACCGACGAGGTGATCGAAGAGGTGCTGGCGGCGACCGCCGCGCACAACCCCGCCCTGCGCGGCCTAACCTTGGAACAGCTAAAAAGCCAGAACAATGTAGCCCTAGACGTGCCGCGCGAAACGCCCTTTGCCGGCGGCGCCTTTGCCACGCCCAGCGGCAAGCTGGAGATATACTGCCAGGCGCTGGCAGACATGGGCCTGGACCCGCTGCCCGGTTGGAGCGCGGCGCAGGATGACGGCGGCATTGGTAGTGCGCCCCAAGGGCCGTGCGCACAGTTCGCGCCAGAGCTGGCCTTACACCTGCTCAGCGGCGCTGCGCACCACTTTGTCAGCAGCAGCCTGGCGAACCAGCCCGGCCTGCTGCAGCGCGAAGGCGAGCCTTTCCTGGAGATACACCCCGACGATGCCCAGGCCAGGGGGATCGGCGCAGGCGATAAGGTGCTGCTGTACAATGGCCGCGGCTGGTGTGAGCTGCGCGCCGTGCTTACCGATGGTGTGCGGCGCGGCGTCGTGGTCTCCCCCAAAGGCCGCTGGGCGCGCCACAACAACGGGCGCAATGTGAACTGGACCACGTCGGACGCGCTGGCGGACATGGCCGGGCAGAGCACCTTCCACAGCAATCGCGTGTGGGTGCGCCGCGCCGGCTGATTTGTTACACTTATTGTGAAATTTAGAGCGAAAAAGGCAACATCTTATGGAGTTCCAGGCGCCATCTTTTGATCTAGTTCCACTGCTGCCCTTCCTGATCGTCGTCGGTTCGGGTCTGGCGCTCATGTTATTAGATCTGTTCTTGCCCGATCGAGACCGCTTGATTGGCTGGTTAAGCGGGCTGGCTTATATCGTGGCCTTTGCCGTGCTGCTCGCCCTGTGGGGCAACGAGTGGGCCATTTTCACGCCGCGCGACGGCCTGCCCATGCTGCTCGTCGACAACTTCAGCAACTTCCTCAACGGCATTTTCCTGCTGACCGGCGCTTTGTCCGTATTTCTGGCGGTCAACTATCTGGAACGCTTCAATTTGCAGCGCGCCGAGTTTTACTACCTGATGATGTTTTCCATCAGCGGCATGATGCTGATGGGCATGGCCAACGATCTGATTCTGGTCTTTTTGGCGTTGGAGCTGCTGTCGATTCCCCTGTATGTGTTGTCCGGCTTTGCCCGCTCTAACCAGGCCTCGGAAGAGGCAGCGATGAAATATTTCTTGCTGGGCGCCTTTTCGTCGGGCTTCTTGCTCTTTGGCGTGGCCCTGGTGTATGGCGCAACGGCCTCCACAGCGCTGCCGGCGGTGTTAGAAGGGCTGCAAAGCGGGCAGGCGCTGGCCGCAGCCGGCGCGGCCATGATGCTGGTCGGTTTTGGCTTCAAAGTCGCCGCCGTGCCCTTCCATATGTGGACGCCCGACGTCTACGAAGGCGCGCCCACGGTTGTCACGGCCTTTATGTCCGTCGGCGCCAAGGTGGGCGGCTTTGCGGCTATGATTCGCGTCTTCGTGTCTGCGCTGCCCGAGCTGGGCGATAGCTGGGCGCCGGCCGTGGCCGCCATCGCCGCGCTGACCATGATCCTGGGCAACGTCGTGGCCTTGGCGCAGCGCAACGTCAAGCGCATGCTGGCCTACTCTAGCATCGCGCACGCCGGCTATATTCTCATTGGCCTGGCCGCGGCCGTAGGCAGCGCCGAAGCCGTGCCGGCGGCCCTCTTTTATATGCTGGCCTACTTGTTCACCAACATCGGCGCTTTCGCCGTGGTGATGGCCGTGGAACGGCGTGAAGGCCGCGGCCTGGACCTGGACGACTACAAGGGGCTGGCGCGCCGCAGCCCGGCTCTGGCCCTGGCCCTGGCCTTTTTCATGCTGTCGCTCACCGGCGTGCCGCCCACGGGCGGTTTCATGGGCAAATTTTACCTCTTCCGCGCCGCCATCGAAGCCGACCTGGTGTGGCTGGCCATTGTGGGCGTGGTTACCAGCGTGGTCTCCGGCTACTTCTACCTGCGCCTGGTCTACCTGGCCTTCATGTACGACGGCGAAGGCGAAGTGGTCGCGCCGCCGGCCTTGAACTTCGTGGTGGGCTTTACGGCGCTGGCCACCCTGCTGCTCGGTTTGCTGCCCGGCCCCTGGCTGCAGGCGGCGCAGCAGGCCATGCTGCAAGGCGCGCAGATGCTGGCCGGCAGTTAGGCCGGCAGTCCCTGGCTGCAGACAGCTTCGACCTCTTCAATCTCTTTCGGCGGTTCGGGAAGAACCACCGGCCCATCTTCTGTAATCAGCACACCGCTTTCGATGCGCATGCCAAGGCCCTCTTCGGGCATCGAGAGCCACGGCTCGATCACGACCACCACGCCCGGCTCGAACGGCCGGTCTGGCGCGCTGAGCGGGTCGTGAATATTCAGGCCCACGGGGTGCCCCGCCGTGCCATAGCTGTGCTGCGCCAGGCCGTGCGCCTCAAACACATCGTAAATCGCCTTGTCCGCGTCGCGCTGCGTGGCGCCGGGCCACATGGCGGCAATGGCCTTCTTCTGCGCCTGCAGCACGATGGCGTATAGCTCTTTCTGCCGCGCCGTGAAGCGGCCGTTGGCCGGAAAAGTGCTGGTGATATCAGAAGCATAGCCGTTATAGGCCACGCCCGTGTCCAGCAGCACCAGATCCCCGTCGCGAATCTCGCGGTTGTTGGCCATATAATGGCCGATAGCGGCATTGGCCCCGGAAGCCACGATGATGCTCGCGTCGTAAGCGTCGAGCGCCTGCGTCACGCCAGCGCCGCGCATCGTCAGCTCATACTCAAACATGGCCTGGCCCAGCGCCTCGTTGGCGCCCGGCTTGAGCGCCTGCATCAATCGTACAGTAATCTCGCTGTGGATTTCAAAGGCGCAGCGCAGGTTTGCAATTTCCGGCTCGTCTTTCACCCAGCGCAGCTCGTGAATCAGCGGCGCAATGTTGCGCGCCTGCAGCCAATAGTAGCGCTCCGTTAGCTGCTGCGCCCGCACATACTCCTCAGGCAGCGGGCCTGTAAGCCCCGGGTTCGACGGCGTGTTGAGCCACAGCATCTTTTCGTTCATCAGCGCCGCTTTCAAGATCTCGTTCAGCTCGCCCAGCGGCCGCACATCGGCCACGCCGCTGCGCTCGCGAATCTCCTGCAGCGTCGCGCCATCGCCGTCCATCAGCCGCTCGCGCTCGCCGCGCACTTCCACAAAGAGGATCTCCTGCGCCTGCCTGCCGCGCCCCACCTCAGGGCCGTGCATTGTCTGCCAGCGATCCACCGTGACTCCCTGCGGCGCAAGCAGCAACACGGCCTTTTTGGAATCCACGCCGCTGAGGTACAGCAAGTTCTTATCGTCGAGCAAGGGGTCCGGCGCGCGGCCAGAAGACTGGATCAGGGCCAGCCCCTCTTGCATCGCCTGCATAAGCTGTTGGCGACGGCGGCCGTAGGCCGCAGCCAGATCGGCTTGAAGCGTCATGTTTCCTTCCTCCATGGGCATGCTTACAGCAGGCGGCCCTGCTGCGGCGGCTGCAGCGGCTCGGCGGGCAGCCCCGCCAGCCGCTTGAACTTCTGGCAGGTGGCCGGCGCAAAGCCGGCATATTCGTCATTGAAAAAGCCGTAAACCGTGTCGAAGCCGTCGGCCCGGCGCTGCTCGAGATCTTGCAGCCAGTCCAGCAGGCTCGTCGTCTTGTCTACCCGCTCGTGGTCTTTCGACTCAAACGTGCCGTGCCGGCCGATCCAGCGAATAAAGACGAAATCCGTGGTGACGTACACACGATGCGGCATATGCACATATTCCGCCGACACCCAACAGATGCGGCGCGCCTGCAGCAGCTCGCCAGTTTCCGTAGCGTGCCACGAGCGGTGCCGAAACTCCACGGCAAAGCGCAAATCGGGCGGCAAAGCGTCTAGAAACGCTTGCAGCGAGCCCATCTCCGCGCGCGAGAAGTCTGGCGGAAACTGGATTAGGATCGGGCCTAACTTTTGCTCGAACAGGCGCATGGTCTGCAAGAAATGTGCCACTTCCTCGCCCGCGCCCTCCAGCCGCAGCTCGTGCGTGATGCTGCGTGGCATCTTGGGGCAGAAGATAAAATCATCCGGCGTGCTCTGTACCCAGCGCTGCACATATTCGGGGCGCGGCGTGCCATAGAAGGTGGAGTCCATCTCCACGGCGTTAAAAAACTGGCTGTAATAGGCCAGGGCGTCGCGCTTGTCCAGGCCCTCCGGGTAGAAGACGCCCTTCCAATCGTCGTAGCTATAGCCCATAGTGCCCAGATACCAGCGTAACGGTTCCATGTTTCTCAGGCGCGCGCCGCCGCCATTTCCGGCGCAGGGGCTGCTTCCAGCCGTTCCAGCTTGCTGGCAGCCAGCAGCACCAGGCCCACCCACACCAGGTCGGCCAGCAGCAGGTGCAAGAGCTGCATCACCAGGGGCGCCAACAGCAGCAGATTAACCGCGCCGGCCGCCAGTTGCACAACCACCAGAAGCTGCACCAAGCGCATCAGCCGCCTGGTGCGCCGGCTGTCTGCGGCCGTGCCAAAGCCGGCCAACATGCCAAAAATGTACAGGGCGCTGGCCACCGCCAGCACGGGGTGCCACACGCGGAATCGTTCCAGAAAGTGTGCAGTGGCCGAAAAGTCGCGGGCCACGCCTTCGCGCAGCGTGTCGGCGGGGAACAGCGTGCCGCCCAGGGCCGTCACCGCGCCCGCCGCGCTCACCACGAGGATCAGCAGCAGTGCACCGCCCAGCCACCAGGCCGCGCGCTCGCCGCTGCGCAGGTAAGAGCGCGGCTGCGTGTCGTGCGCCGCGATAGTCGAAGCCCACCAGGCGGTCATGATCTGCACGCCGAGCAAGAAAAAGGTGTTGGTCAGATGCACGGCCACCGCCACAGCGCGCTCCGGCGAGTCGTCGCCAGCTACCCACCCAAAATGCACCAGGGCCGCGCCCACCAGCCCTTCGACGATGATAAAGATGAGCGACAACACCGCGCCGCGCCGCACCAGGTGCCCGGCCGGGAATGCGCGCCAGGCCCATATAAGCAGGATAATCACCAGCACGCCGGCCAGGGCGCTGGTGCCGCGGTGCGCGAACTCGATCACCGTCTCCAGCGCCGCGTTGCGCGGAATGAGCTGCTCGTTGCACAGCGGCAGGCGGCTGCCACAGCCGGCCCCAGAGCCCGTGGCGCGCACAAAAGCGCCCCACAAGATCACCACGATTGTGTAGCCCAGAACGCTCCAGGCATAGATAGTAAAACGCCTATTCTTCATCAACGATTGTCTCCAGCCTTTGCGCCAAGTATACCATCACTGCGCCTGCACTGCCGCCAGAATGGCCTCCGCCGCCGCCAGCCCCGAAAGCGCCGCGCCCTCCACGCGCGGTCCGGCGAAGGCGTCGCCGGCAAAGGCCAGCGGACCCGGCGCCGCGCAGAATAGGGTTGGCTGCGGGCACGTGTGCCGCGGCGCCGTGTGCCGCCAGCGCACCACATGCCGCTGCCGCACGGCCGCGCCCAGCCAGGGAGCGGCCTCTTCCTGCAACAGGCGCGCTACGTCGTCTTCCGGCACATCAAAGGTTGCCTCGCTGAACTCCGCCGTGGCATGGATCGTCACGGCCGGCGCCGGCGACACGCCTTTTTGCCAGTTGTCCGCCATCCACGAAATCGACGCGCTCGCCGGCCACAGGCCGCCCGGCGCGGGAATGGCCGATGGCCCTTGCAGCGCTAGCAGCAGCGCCAGGCACGGATCGTACTGGATGGCCCCGAGCTGCGCCTCGACGCCGGCCGGCAGGGCCACGGCTCCCGCGCGCAGCAAGGCCAGCGCAATGGGCAGCGGCGGCGTCAGCAGCAGCGCGTCAAAACCAAACGTCGCGCTGTCTGCGGTGCGGATCTGCCAGCTGCCGTCAAAGTGCACCGCCGTAACGGGCGCTGCAAGGCGCACGTCGAGCCCGCGGGCCACGGCTTGCGCCAGCGCAGCCATATGCGGCGCGCCGCGATAGCGCGCATAGCCGTCGCGCAAAATTCTGCCATCGGGCGCTGCAAAGCCGTCGCTCCACTGCGCCACCACGCCCGCCTGCAGCCAACGCCGTACCAGCGCACCGAAGCGCTCGCTGCGCACGGTGAAAAATTGCGCGCCGTAGTCGAACCGGGCCTGCTCGCCGCTGGGCAGCGACATACTGTGCGTCGCCAGCCGCCCGCCCACCTGCTGCTCGCGCTCAAACACGGTCACGCACAGGCCGGCTTCCTGCAAGCGGTGGGCCGCCAGCACGCCGCTAAGCCCCGCGCCAACGATGGCGCACGACTGCGCCTTTGGCCTCATGTTCACGCTCCTGTGCTTGTATCAACATTCGATCAGATCGTCACGTCACTATTTGCCGCGCTTCTATATTACCAGTATCCTAACCGCTATCATTCTCTTTTCTGATCTTCTCCCGCAAATACGCCTGTACCCTGCAATCTTAGTTCTTAGACCGGAGACCTTTGTATGGATGTATTTACCGCCGCCTCGCACCATGATGTTCTCGTACTGGTATTTCAAATTGCCGTTCTGCTCTTTACGGCGCGCGCCCTGGGCGAAGTGGCGCAGCGCCTGGGACAACCGTCCGTCGTCGGCGAGATTCTGGCCGGCATTATCCTGGGCCCCTCTGTCCTCAGCAGCCTGATCCCGGCCTTTGGCGCCTGGATCGTGCCCCAAACGGCGGTGCAGGGCTATCTGTTAGAGGTTGTCAGCCTCATCGGCGCCATTTTCTTGCTGCTGATCACCGGGCTGGAGACCGACCTGGCGCTCATCAGGCGCCACGCGCGCACGGCCATCGGCGTCTCTTTTGGCGGCATCGCTGTCACCTTTCTCACAGGCTTTTTGCTGGGCCAGGCGCTGCCCGACTTCCTGCTGGCAGACCCCGACCAGCGCTTAATTTTTGCTCTCTTTGTGGCCACGGCCATGTCCATCTCCGCCATTCCCGTGATTGCCAAGGTGCTCATGGACCTCAACCTGATGCGCCGCGACATCGGCCAGACGATCATTGCCGCCGGCATGAGCGACGATACAACCGGCTGGATCTTGCTTTCGATCGTGGCCGGCCTGGCCGCCGGTGAGTCGGTCAGCGCCGGCAGCGTGCTGCAAACCGTGGGCAGCGTGCTGGCCTTCATGGTGCTTAGTTTCACCCTGGGGCGCTGGTTTGTGAAGAAAGCGCTCGACTTCGTGCAAGATCGCATCATCAGCCGCGACCGCCTGCTGACCCTGGTCGTGGTGCTCACTTTTGCCTGGGGCGCCCTCACCCAGGCTCTAAACCTCGAAGCCGTTCTTGGCGCCTTTGTAGCGGGCATTCTCTTTGGCCAGATGCCGCGCCTGCCGCAGTCGGTGCATCACAAGCTAGAAAGCGTGGCCCTGGGCATTTTCTCGCCCATCTTCTTTGCCGTCGCCGGCCTAAAGGTGAACATCTTAAACTTGCTCGATCCGCAGCTCATCCTGATTGCCCTGCTGGTGATTGCCGTGGCCACCGGCGGCAAGGTGGTCGGCACGTATCTCGGCGCGCGGCTGATTGGCCGTAAAGACCATTGGACCGCGCTGAGTTTTGGCGCGGGCCTCAATGCCCGCGGCGCCATGGAAATCATCATCGCCACCATCGGCCTGAACCTGGGCATCCTGGGGCAAGACATGTTCTCCATCATTGTGCTAATGGCCATGACCACCTCGCTCATGGCCCCGCCGGCGCTGCGTTGGGTGCTGGCGCGCGTCACACCCAGCGAAGAAGAGCTCAAGCGCCTGCGCCGCGAAGAGCTGGCGGCGTTGAGCCTCGTGGCCAACATCCACCGCGTGCTGCTTCCGGTTCGCCGCCGAGAAGTGGATCAGAGCCCGCTGCAAACAATCGAAGCCCACATTCTGGACAAAATCGCCGACAAAACGCCCCTTTCGCTCACCCTGTTCAATGTGGCCTCGCCGGGCAACCGCGCTCTCGGCGCGCGCTTCCTCAACGACCTGGCGCCGCTCTTCTCGCAGCGCGAAGTCGTGAAGCGCGTGGTCGAAGGCACGCAGCCAGATCAGGTGATCCTGGACGAAGTGGAGAAGGATTACGACCTGCTGGTGTTGGGCGCTACGGAAGAGAGCAAAGGATCGAACGTGCTCTTTACGCCGCTCGTAGACCGCCTGATCAGGCTATCGCCCGCGCCCACGATTGTGGTGCAGGGGCAGCGCGTGCAGCCCGATTGGAGCCCATCGCGCATCCTGGTGCCCACCAACGGCACCGAAGCCTCTAAAAATGCGGCCGAGCTGGCTTTTTCCCTGGCTACGGATGCCAACGACGAGGTAGTCATTTTGCACGCGGTGGCCGACGAGAGCGATGGCTATGTGCTCGACGCGTCGGGCGATTTGCTTGAAAGGCGCCTGGAAACAGGCCGGCACATTGTGAACGAGCTGCGCGAGCTGGGCGAAACGGCCGACGTGCGTGTGGACACCGAAATCAGGCAGGGGCCCAACGCCGACACCGTGATTCTGGAGACGGCCGAGGAGCGAAACATCGACCTGATCGTCCTAGGCACATCGGTGCGCTCCGGCACGTCGCGCCTGTTCCTGGGGCCGCGCGTGGAGCGTATCTTGCGCAACGCGGCCTGCCCGGTCTTGGTCTTTAATACCTAGCTGGTTATACTAAAGATTCCACCGGTTGCCGCAGCGTGTGCACTGGATTCAGCACCCGATCGCCGACTATTTTGTGTCTATAAATTGAGCCTATGACCCTTCCTGTCGCCATCTTTGTCGTCTTACTCCTTGCCGCACTGGCAGCGCCCCTGCAGCGCCGGCTGGGCAGGGCGGCGCGCTGGCTGTTGGCCGCGGGTCCCGCCGCGCTCTTCTTCTGGTTGCTGGCGCAGACGCCAGCCGTGCTGCGCGGCGAGACTCTGCAATACGCCTACGCCTGGGTCCCGCAGCTTAACATCGCCTTTGCCCTGCAGCTGGACGGCCTGAACCTGCTCTTTGCCCTGCTGGTCACGGGAATCGGCGCGCTGGTCATCGTCTACAACGCCGACTATCTGCGCGGTTACGACACGTTGGGTCGCTTTCAGGCCTACACCCTGCTGTTTATGGCCGCCATGCTGGGCGTGGTGCTGGCCAACGACCTGATTAGCCTGTTCGTCTTCTGGGAGCTGACCAGCATTTCGTCTTATTTGCTGATCGGCTTTTATCACGAGCGAGAAAGCTCGCGCTACGGCGCGCTGAAGGCGCTGCTGATCACCGGCGGTGGCGGCCTGGCCTTACTCGCCGGCCTGATCCTGATTGGCATCGTATCCGGCTCGATGGAAATCAGCGAGGTAATGACGCGCGGCGCCGACCTGCGCGAGCACGCGCTGTATGCGCCCATCCTGTTGCTCGTGCTGGCCGGCGCTTTCACCAAGTCGGCGCAGGCGCCTTTCCACATCTGGCTGCCAGACGCCATGCAGGCCCCGGCCGGCGCCAGCGCCTATCTGCATTCGGCCACCATGGTTAAAGCGGGCATCTACCTGCTGGCGCGTATGCACCCGGCCCTGGGCGGCACCGAGTTGTGGCTTTATATCGTTAGCCTCACCGGCCTGGCCACCATGCTCATTGGCGCTTACCTGGCCTTCGCCCAGAACGATTTGAAGGCCCTGCTGGCCTATTCCACCATCAGCTCTCTGGGCTGGATTACGGCGCTGATTGGCCTAGGCACTGGCGCGGCGATCAAGGCCGCGCTGGTGGCCGTGCTGGCTCACGCCCTTTATAAAGCGGCCTTGTTCCTACTGGTGGGCGTCATCGAGTTTACGACGGGCACGCGCGACATGCGCGAGCTGGGCGGCCTGTTCCGCGCCCTGCCGGTCACCGGCGCGCTGATGATCGTGGCCCTGGCTTCCATGGCCGGCCTGCCGCCGTTATTTGGCTTCATCGCCAAAGAAACGTTGTTTGAAGCAGCCCTGGCCGTGCCCGCCGGCACAATTCTCGACTGGCTGGCGCCGGCGGTAGCCGTGGGCGCGGCCATCGTCACCCTCGGCTACAGCCTCTTTGTGGCCCTCGCCGTCTTTGCCGGGCCGCGCAAAGAGCTGGCCAAAGCGCCGCGCGACCCCTCCTGGACCATGCTGCTGGCCCCCGGCGCGCTGGGCGCGCTCACCATCGGGCTGGCCATTCCGCCGCTGCTCAATGGCGCGGTGACGCCCCTAATGCAGGCGGCGACCGCTGCCTCATTGGGCGAGACCTACGATTTCTTGCTCTATCTATGGCACGGCTTCAACCTGCCGTTTATCCTGACCCTGATCGCCATTGGCCTTGGTGCAGCCCTTTATTTCGTCGCTGTGCCGCTGCGACGTTGGCAGGCGGGCTGGCCTGCGCGCATCCAGACCGGCTTTCTTTATGACAGAGCGCTGGCGGCGCTCAACCGCACCGCCGTTGGCGTGACCAACCTATTCCAGACCGGCGTCCTGAGCCGCTACCTGATGATGATCCTGCTGGCGATGATCCTGCTGGTCGGTTACGCGCTGGTGTCGGCGGGGGGTGGTATGCCCATGCCCATTATCACGCGCAATATGCCGCTCTATGAAGTAATTGCCGCCGTGCTCATGATTGCCGCCAGCCTCTCGGTCGCCCTGGAGCGGGCCAGGCTGGGCGCTATTGCTGCGCTCGGCGCTGTCGGCTTTCTCATGACCCTCTTTTTCGTGGTCTACAGCGGGCCCGACCTGGCCATTACCCAGCTCCTCGTAGAGACGCTGTCGGTTCTCTTGCTGTTAATCGTCTTCTACTTTTTGCCGCGCTTTTTCGAAGAGCGCAGCCCGCGCCTCAAGCGCCTGCGCGATGTGGCCATTGCCGGCGGAGTGGGCTTCATTATGACCATGCTGACCTCGATGGCCCTGGCGCAGCGGCCCAGCGAACGCCTGGCTCCGGTGGCCGACTTTTATCTCGACATGAGCCTGCCCGCTGGCTTCGGCGAAAATGTGGTCAACGTCATCCTGGTCGACTTCCGGGCGCTCGACACGCTGGGTGAAATCACTGTGCTCGTGGTGGCCTTACTCGGCGTCTTCTCGCTGATCAAGCTGCGGCGCACGGATCACCGCTTGAAGCCGCCGCAGGAGACGGAGGAAAGCTGATGGGTTCATTAATCCTGCGCGTCGGCGTTCGCCTGATGCTTCCCGTATTACTCCTATTTTCCATTTTCCTGCTGCTGCGCGGCCACAACTTGCCCGGCGGCGGCTTTATCGGCGGGCTCGTGGCCGCCGCCGCGGTCATCGTTCAGTTGCTGGCGCACGGACCAGAGCATATTCGCGACTACTTCCCGCTGAACTTCCGCTTGCTACTGCCGTTTGGGCTGTCGCTCGCCATCCTGGCGGGCGTGCTGCCGCTGCTGCGCGGCCAGCCTTTTCTGACAGGCCTGTGGCTGACGGTGCCCGTGTTGGGCTTGGGAGAATTTAAGGTCGGCACGCCGCTGCTCTTCGACATCGGCGTATACCTGGTGGTCATTGGCATGTCTGTGGAAGTGATCCTGTTAATGGCCGAGGAGGAACAGTGGAAGGGCTTCTAGCGGTTGTCATCGGCTTCTTATTTGCCGCCGGAACCTACGCCGTCCTACGCCGCAGCATCACCAAGCTGCTGCTGGGCCTGATGCTCTTTTCGCACGGCGCCAATTTACTGCTCTTTACCCTCAGCGGTGTGCGCCGCGGCGCGCCGCCGCTGCTAGAAGCGGGCCAGGCCCCGGCCGGCGTGGCCGACCCCGTGCCCCAGGCCCTGATCCTGACGGCGCTGGTGATTGGCTTCAGCCTGAACGCCTTCACCCTGGTACTGGCCTATCGCGCCGATCAGGCCGTGGGCAGCGATGACTTGCAGCAAATGGAGACAACCGACCGTTGAGCCACCATATCGTTGCGCCCCTGCTCATTCCGCTCATTACGGGCATCGTCACTCTCTTAACCGGCCGCCGCCGCATCCGATCGCGTATCGCCAGCTTTGTGGGCACGACCATAGGCTTGCTCTACGCGCTGTATCTGTTCTGGCTCACCTGGCAGGAGGGTGTTCTCGTTTCAAACATCGGCGATTGGCCCTTGCCCTTTGGCATCGCCCTCACCGTCGATTTGCTCAGCGCGGTGATGTTGGTGCTGTCGAGCCTGATGGGCTGGGTTGTGCTGCTGTTTACCTTCGCCACGCTCGACGGCGCGCGTGAGCGCCACGCCTTTTACCCGCTTTACCAGTTTCTGCTGCTCGGCGTCAACGGCGCTTTTCTAACCGGCGACCTGTTTAACCTCTATGTCTGGTTCGAGGTGATGCTCATCTCCTCGTTTGGCCTGATGACCCTGGGCGGCGAGCGCGACCAGTTAGAAGGCGGCTTGAAGTACGTGGTCATTAACCTGGTCTCTTCGACCTTCTTCCTGATAGCCATTGGCCTGCTTTATGGCGCTACGGGCACGCTCAACATGGCCCATCTGGCGCAGCAGCTCGCGATTGTGGTTCAGGACGTGCGCCTGGTGTCGGCTGTGGCCATGCTTTTCTTGCTCTCCTTTGGCATCAAAGCGGCCATCTTCCCCCTCTTTTTCTGGCTGCCCGCCTCTTACCACACGCCGCCGGTCGCCGTCACAGCCCTCTTTGGCGGCTTGCTCACCAAAGTGGGCGTATACGCCATGTACCGCGTCTTTACGCTGCTCTTCGTGGGGCAGCCGCCGTACATCAACAATCTGTTTCTGGCGCTGGCCGCCCTGACCATGGTTGTCGGCGTCCTGGGGGCCATTGCCCAGAATAACGTACGCCGCATTCTCTCCTTCCACATCATTAGCCAGATCGGCTACATGCTCATGGGCCTGGGTCTCTTTAGCGGTCTCGGTCTTGCCGGCGGCATCTTCTATATCATCCATCACATTGTGGTCAAGACCGCCCTGCTAATCATTGGCGGCGCCCTGGAAGAAGTGTGCGACAGCGGGGACTTGCAAGATATGGGCGGCCAGCTAAAACAGCGCCCCATTATGGCCTTGCTTTTCCTGGCCGCAGCCATGTCTCTGGCCGGCATCCCGCCCATGAGCGGCTTCTTCAGCAAGCTGACATTAATCACCAGCGCCCTGCAGCAAGGCCACTACCTCATCGCCGCCGTCAGCCTGGCGGTCGGTTTGCTAACCCTCTTTTCCATGACCAAGATCTGGGCCGGCGCCTTTTGGGAGCCGGCGCCCGCCCGCGCCATCGCGCCGCGCCGCCTCTCGCAATTGTGGATGGTGGCGCCGGCAGCCATTTTGGTGGCTATTAGCCTGGGCCTGGGCCTGTGGGCCGGCCCGGCGCTGGAAGTAGCCGGCGCTGCAAGCCTGCAGTTACTTTCGCCGGTAGAATATGTGACGGCAGTTTTGAGGCGATAAACGATGCAACGAGCCACATTTTTAAACATCGTTCTGGCCCTGGTGTGGACCTTCCTGCAAGGCGAGCTGCGCGCTCTGAACTTTGCCATTGGGCTTGTGTTGGGCTACCTGATCATTTTGGTGAGTGAGCGCGCCCTGGGCGAGAGCAATTATGTGAACCGCGTCTGGCGCCTGATCAACTTCATCGGCTTCGTCATGTGGGACGTCTTCAGCGCCAGTCTGCGCCTGGCCTGGCTGGTGGTGCAGCCCCGGCCGGATATCCGTCCCGGGGTGGTGGAAGTGCCCCTCGACGCCAAAAGCGACCTGGCCATCGTCACCATTGCCAACCTCATCACGCTGTCCCCCGGCTCTGTCACCCTCGATATCGCCGCCGACGGCAGCGCCCTGTATGTGCACGCCATGGTGCTGGAAGATGCCGAATCGTTTCGCCGCCTGGTGAAGGAAAGCTATGAAAGGCGCGTCATCGAGGTGACGGAATGAGGCTTGCCCTGGATATCGCCTTCCTGCTGCTGGCCCTTTCCACGGCGCTTTGCTTCGTGCGCCTGCTGCGTGGCCCGTCGCTGCCCGACCGCGTCGTGGCCCTGGACCAGATCGGTATCCATGTCGTGGGCATCACTGCCGTCTATAGTATTCGCGTCGATCGCGCCGTCTTTCTAGACGTTGTGGTGGTGGTGGCCCTCTTGTCCTTCATCACAACGCTGGCTTTTGCGCGCTTCATCGAACAGGGGAAAGATTTATGACGCTGCAAGCGTGGCTCACCCTCTTCTTCATCTTTTTCGGCTCCTTTTTCATGCTCGTCGCCGCTGTGGGCCTCACGCGCATGCCAGACCTATACACGCGTATGCATGGCGCCACCAAGTCCACGACCCTGGGCATCACAGCCATCATAGTGGCCACGGCCGTCTATTTTAGCACCTCCGGCGCCGTCACCAGAGCCATACTGGTGATCACCTTTTTCTTCATCACCGCGCCCATCGCCACCCACGCCCTGGCGCGCGCCGCCTACCTGCGCGACGTACCACGCTGGGAGGGCACCATTTTGGACGAGCTGGAAGGTAGTTACAGGAAAGAACCCACAGGCGAAATCGCGCCCGACCCGGATGAGGTGCCCTAGTAGCCGCGGAATTTTCCGCGCCGCCCTGCGCGCGATCCCATGCCCGGCGACCGCTGCGGCCATCACATCAGGCTCAGCGCAATACCGCCGGTGGCCAACATCAGCAACAAACCGGGCAAGATGGCGCGGCGCAAGGCGCGCGAGCCGGTGAACACCACGATGCACCCCTTGGCAAAGGTATTGGCCAATGCCGCGATCATGATCGCGCGCGCGGCAATTTGCGGCTCCAGGCCGCCCGGCCGGCTGCTCAGGTCGGCCATCGAAATGGCAATGGCGTCGATATCCGCCAGCCCCGCCACCACGCTGGAGATATAAACGCCGGCGTCGCCGAAGTAGGTCTGCCCCGCGCGCGATATCACCAACACCACCACGTAAATCAGCGCAAAGGACACCGCCGGTCCCAGCTCAAAGGGGTTGGTCAGCACCACCTCCTCGTGATCGTCGTCGTCCAGCCCGCGAACATAGAGGAAGATGCCATACAGCAGGCCAGTTAGCGCCGTGGCCGTCATAGGTAGCCAGATGCGGCTGATGAGCGCGAAGTTCACCGTGGCCACTTCCACCAGCGCGCGGCCAAACATCACCGTCCAGGCCGACAAAATGGCCAGGGCGAACGAGTGGCCTAATGCCTGGTTCTTATGGCTGCGCTGCGTGAAGCTCAGCGTGGTCGCCGTGCTGGAGGCCAGCCCGCCCAGCAGGCCCGTGAGCGTGATGCCCTGGCCCGAGCTGATGATCTTCATCAGCACATAGCCCAGAAAGCTGATGCCCGATATCAGCACCACGAAAAGCCAAATCTGGTAAGGGTTAAAGATATCGAAAGGCGGCGGGCCAAACGTCTCGTTGGGCAGCAGAGGCAGAATAATGGCCGTGATCACCGCAAATTTCAGCGCCGCCAGGATGTCCTCGCGCGTCAGGCGCGCCACAAAGCGCTGCAGCTCCACTTTCAGCGAAAGCAGCACGGTCACCGTAACCCCCAGGGCCACGGCCACCACCAACTGGTCCCAGTAGCAGAGCGCGCCAATGAGGATGGTCGCCAGGGCCGCGACCTCGGTGGTCATACCCGCGTCGCTGCGCCAGGCCGTGATGAAATAGCCCACGGCAATGAGCAGGCCCATGGCCGCCACAATGCCCACGAACACCCACGGCGATTGCAGCAGGTCGGCGAGCATGGCGGCGATGCAGCCCACCAGCGAGATCAGCGTAAAGGTGCGCACCCCGGCGAACATTTCCAACCTGCTCTCGCGAATGTCGTGCATCTCGGAAATATATTCGCGCTGCAGGCCGATAAGAATGCCGATGAACAGGGCAGCGCCAAAGCGGTAGAAGAGCGCGGTTTCCATGAGCTTCTTGCCTGTAGCCCGGCGCCTCAGGCAGCCGGGCGACGCCCTTTAGCGCTGCGCGCCGCTGCCGGCGGCCAACATTTGCGTCATCAGCTCATTGCCCCGCGGCAAGATGGTCACCTGCGCGCCGCTATCCAGCAGCCGCTCCATTTCCAGGACTTCAAACATGGCCTCGGCCACCTCAGGGTCCTGGCCGATTTTCTGCAGCGCGGCGCCCACGATTTGCGGGCGCATGGCGTTGGCGCGGGCAAATTCCACGGCGGCGCGCCGCTCGGCCGAGTTGGTGATGATGCTCACGCGGTTGGCCCCGTCCTGGCGAATGGCTGAAGTGACCTGCCGCAGGCGGTTGACCACCTTCTCTTCGATTTGCTGGATCATACCGCGATCGCGAAAATGCACCTTGCGCACGTACACCGAACCCAGCCGGTAGCCCCACTCTTCCGATTTCGGCGAGACCTCGGCGCGCACGGCGCGGCTCATCACATGGCGCGTGATGAGCATATCGTCCAGGGGCATGTTGCTCAGCGTGCGCACCGTGGCGCTGCTGACGTTGGCCGACAGCGAGCCGCGCGGATCCGTGTTCTTAAACAGATAAGCCACCGGATCGCTGATGTTCATTTCGTACCACACGCCGATGCCCATCGGCGCGCCTTCCTCAGAGTTCACCGGCAGGCTGCGCAAATATTGCTGGTCCAGGCGCATGTCCAGAACGTGGCGCTGGCCCAGCCAGTTAATCACGAAGGCGCGCGGCCCCATGCGCAGCCACAGCATGTGCAGGCCGGGCTCGCGCAGCACGCTGACGACCTTGCCGAACAAGACATACACGTGCGCCGTGCCTTCTTCGACCACGGCATAAAAACCAAACACGCGCATTAGCCAGCGCAGAATGGGCTCGCCAAATAGCAGCGCAAAAAAGGTCAAAATGGCCGTAAGCATCACCAGAAGTAGGTTGTTCATTCGCTCGTCTCCATGTACACGTGCCGCGCTTTCTTGTAGAGGTCCAGGCGGATATTGCGCAAATAGGCTGCCAGCACATCGGGTCCGCTGTCGCGCAGCTGGCGTAGCTGCTCGGCCAGCATAGTCAGCGGCTCCACTTCCGCCTCGGCGCGCAGCGTTTCAATTTCCACGGCGCGCTTCGACTGCACGATGGTCTGGTCGGCGCGCGCTTTGGCCAGGCTGATATCCGACGAGACCTCGTTATGCGCCGTGTTAATGGCCGCCAGCGCCGATTCCACCTCCGCCGGCGGGTCGATGCCTGTAATCAACGAGGCGTCGAACTCCACGCCATAGCGCGCCTCGGCCGAGGCGCCTTCGCGCTCCATGTAGTCGTTAATCTCGTTCAGGTTTTTGCGCAGGTCGTTGATCGAAATGCCGCCCATCAGATCCACGTCGATGTCCGCGTCTTCGCCCAGCAAGCTGCTGTCGCGCGATTCGTAGTTGGCGATACGCTGGCGCAGAATGGCCACAAAGTAGCCCATCACGTGCACGATGGGGTTCTTCACGCCAAAAAAGTAGGCGTACAGGTTGCGCTCGGAAACGCGATAGCGGATCTGCCCCGTCAGGCCGATGTTCAACTGGTCCTTGGTCACCGCGTCTAGAATGGTGCCGTTCTGGTTGGCGCTGGGCGTTTCCAGGTCCAGGGCTAGGTTGATCGTTTCCGTGGCAATAGACGCCTTATACACCCTTTCCCAGGGCCAGCGAAAGTAAGGGCCGCCGGGCTGAATGATGCGCAGCTGCGGATAGATGTACCGTTCTCTATCCTTCTCATCCAGCGCCGCCGCGATGGGATCGTCCAGCGTGGTGGCCTCGCCGATGCGCACAGCCCGCCCAAAACGGGTCTTCACCGCGCGCTCGTTCTGGTCCACGGTGTATAGGCCCGCCAGCACATAGCGGAAAGCAAACCAGGCCACAAAGCCAATAAGAACGCCAAACGGAACAACGACGATTGACATGCTTTTATCTCCTTCGCCTGAACCAGGCTCACGTGTTGCGCGGGCACAGGGCGTGCGACTTCAATTCGTGAAACGACGACGCTGCTATGATACAATAAATCCGCTTACAGTGGCATGTTAAACCAGAGGCCACTATCCAGTCGCCTGTGACAACCTTATTATTTCCCGGTCGCCACCTGCTGCATACCAGCTTCCAGTCAGCCTACTTGCGACAGGTGCTGCAAATGCCTCTGCCGGCGTTGCCCTTTCTCGATGGCCGGCAGCCAACGCCTGCTGCGCCCATCACGCAGATCGTCTTTGCCGTCACCTCCAGCAACCAGCAAAACTCGCGCTACAACCCGCTCCCCTTTCACGTGCGCGCCATCGGCGTGGACCGCTTCGCGCGCTCGCTGGAGCAGGCCTACGGCTTCACCTACCGCATTGTGGGCATCCCGCACTACAATCCCACGCCGCGCTTCGCCCAGTTCATGCTCAAGGAAATCGCCGAGCAAAGCGAAGGCGAGCTGCAGCTAACGCCGCACAACTGCGTGCTGCTGTGCTCCACGCCGGGCGTATTCAACCAGTTCCAGGAGCTAGGTTTCAGTATCCTGCCTGCGGAATTTGGCGCGCCAGAGCCGCTTCCGCCCACGCCCACAGCGCTGATGCAGCAGATTGTGGCCGCCGGCGAAAGCTGGCGGCAGACGACCGCCATTCGCCAGCAGCTACATGCGACCACCTTCGACCTGTGGAGCGACTTTCCCCACGCGCTGCGGCGGGTGATGCGCCTGTGGCGCGATCCGCTGCTCAACGACGAAGGCAGCCTCACCACAACGCGCGATTATGCCAGCTACGCCCTGGGCATGGGCAACAGTGAAATCATCGAAGTGAAGTACAACGACATTCGCGAGGCTATCGTGCCCGGCAAAATAGCCGACGAGGGCTGCGCCGACGGCGCGCTGCTGATGCGCGTGGCGCAAGAGTTCCCCGATTCCGATCTCATCGGCATCGAGATAACTGGTGAGTTCATGGCCCGCTGTCACGAGCGCCAACGCGCCGGACAGTTTGGCAATACCTTCGTTCATTTCCACCAGCGCAACCTCACCCAACCCATTTTCGAGCCCAATGCCATCGACGCCACGCTCTGCAACTCGACGATCCACGAGCTATGGTCTTATGGCCGGGGCGAGCAGACCGTGCGCCAATACCTGCGCCACAAGTACGAGCAGACGCGCCCGGGCGGCCGCCTCATCATTCGCGACGTCGTGGGCCCTGAGAACAAAGATGCCGAAGTATGGCTCTGCCTGGAGCATGGCGACGGCTCGAACGAAGACGTGCACGCCGTCTTTGACGATGCGCCGGCGCTGGCCGCCCATCTCAGCGGCCTCTCCACGCACGCCCGCTTCCTGCGCTTTGCCCACGACTTTGCCCACCCGCATTCTGGCGCTGCCGGCGGCCCGCGCCAGACAGTGACCTACCGCGAGGCGCGGCACGATGGCCTGCACTTCGTCGTGCTGCGCCTGCAAGACGCCGTGGAATTCATGAGCAAAATGGATTACGTCGATAACTGGCAAAGCGAAATGCAGGAAGCCTTTGCTTTCTGGAGCTTTTCCGAGTGGAAGGCGGCGCTGGCCGAAGCCGGCTTCCGCGTGCTGGAGAACCCCAACGCGCCGCGCTCAGCTTCGCGCGTCTATACCAGCGACTGGATCGTACGCCATCGTTGGCGCAACAGAGTGGCCCTGATGCGCATGTCCCTCGGCGAGCTGTTGCCCCTGGCCTACCCGCCGACCAACATCGTGTTGGTCGGCGAGAAGTGAGCGGGCGCTCGCTCAGCCCAGCTCGGCCCGCATGTAGCGCTGCCACAAATCGGCGGCCAGCGCCGGCCCGTTCGGCGCCGCGCCGTAAGCGGCGAAGGAGTCGCAGATGCGCGTGACATCGCGGCGCAGCAGCTCCTCGGCGTGCGGGTTTGTGCGCGCGTCTACCATTTGCGGGAAGTCGATCAGCTTGATCGCGCCATGCCAGTAGAGCACGTTGTAGGCCGATAGGTCGCCGTGCACCTGGTGCAGCCGCAGCATCGTCTGCACATTGGCCATGATGCGCGCGAAAAGAGGCTCGGCCTCTTGCGGCGCCAGGGTTACCTCTTGCAGGGTGGGGGCCGGCAGATGCTCGTCTCCCAGGTACTCCATGAGAATCACGTTGCCGCCGTGGGCTATGGGCCGCGGTACATCGGCCCCCGCCTCGAAGAGGCGCACCTGCACCTGGTACTCGTGTTCGATCCACGCCGACAGGTCGAGCTCCTGGCCGAAGCGCGTCTTCTTGTGCATGGCGCGCGCCTCGCGCGAGCCCAAAATTAGCTTGCCGTCGGCGTCGCGCAGCTCGCGGCCGGCCTTATAGACGGCATTATTCTTCAGGTGGCGCAGCATGCGCGGCCGGTACAGCTTCGCCGCCAGCAGCGAAGCGCCAAGGCGCGGATGGGCCTGGCAACAGTAGACGTTGGCTTCCTTGCCGCCTTTCACCAGGCGCAGCACGTCCGTGATCTGGCTGTTGCCGTAAAAGCTGCGCAGCGAATCGATCACCCAGCTTCGTTCATGATGTTTGGGGTCCAGATTGGCGGCATAGGTTGGTACAAAATCCTCCATGCGATCGCTCATCTCGCCCATGCGCCGCGCCTTCTGGCGGCGGTAGCGCTGCGCTTCGTTGCTGGGGTCCTTGCCCCGCCGTGCGCGATGCGCGTCGCGGCTGTTTTCTTCGTAATGAAACTCCTCATACCATTCGTTGAGGTCTACCTGATTCATCGTTGGAAATACTCCTATATCACAGTTGCGGCAGCAGAAATGCAAAAGGTCACGGACCCAACGAGCCGTGACCCAAGCAGGCCACGGGCGCCCAGACGCGCGTTGGGGGTCCGTGACCAGACAACAAAAAAGCCACAGGGCATGCGCACCTGCGGCTCTCACTGTGAGATAGGGAGTTAGAAGCTTAGCCTACAGGCGTGCACACGCAACACGCGCCACGTTCGACAACGGCATATGGGACTTGCATCACGTTGCACACCTCCTTTGTTGCTAAGATGAGAACAGTCTAGCATAAGCGCGGGGCAAGATCAAGACCAGACAGGTTTCAAGAACCTGTCTGGTCTCTCGCTCGTGACATTACCCTGGAATCAACCCCAACTGCCTGCCCGTCTCGCCGAGGATACCCAGCGCGCGGTCGAGCTGTTCGCGCGTGTGTGTGGCCATGTAGCTGGTGCGCAGCATCGACTGGCCGCGCGG
Source organism: uncultured Ardenticatenaceae bacterium (assembly GCA_964384155.1). Lineage (GTDB taxonomy): Bacteria > Chloroflexota > Anaerolineae > Promineifilales > Promineifilaceae > JAAYYY01. The sequence goes on along the minus strand of CAYLJW010000002.1, from coordinate 222,450 downwards.
CACGGCGGGCGTCACCACCGGGTTGGTATACAGGCCGCGCTCGTACAGCAGCTTCCAGGTGAGGAAAGTCGGGCCGTCTTCGCCAATAATCAGGGGGATGATCGGCGTCTGCGTCTGGCCTGTATTGAAGCCCATCTCTTTGAGGCAGCGAAGTATATAGTCGCTATTTTGCCACAGGCGGCGCACGTGCTCCGGCTCCGTTTCCATAATATCCAGGGCCACCATCACGGCCATCAGGTTCGGCGCGGGCAGGCTGGCGCTAAAAATGAGCGGCCGCGCGTGGTGCTGGATATAGGCGATGACCTCGGCGTCGGCGGCGATGAAGCCGCCAATCGAGGCAAACGACTTGCTGAAGGTGCCCATCACCACGTCCACGTCGTCTTGCAGGCCAAAGTGCGCGCCGGTGCCGCGCCCCCCGCCCAGCACGCCCAGCGAATGCGCGTCGTCCACATACAGCCGCGCGCCATACTTCTGGCACACGGGAATGAGCTTATCCAGGGGCGCAATATCGCCGCCCATGCTGAATACGCCATCCACCACCACCAGCCGGCCGGCCTTATCGGGGATGCCGTCTAACACCCGCTCCAGGTGCCTGATGTCGTTGTGCCGATAGCGCTTCATCGTGCCCAGGCTCAGCCGCACGCCGTCCACCAGGCTGGCATGGTTCTCTTTGTCCATCACCACATAGTCGTCTGGCCCCACCAGCGACGAAATGGCGCCCAGGTTTGCCTGCATGCCCGTACTGAACACCAGGGCGGCCTCTTTGCCCACAAACGCCGCCAGCCGCGCTTCCAGCTCCTGGTGCAGCTTCAGGGTGCCGTTCAGGTAGCGCGAGCCGGTGCAGCTCGTGCCATAATCGTCCACGGCCTGCTTAACCGCCTCCCGCACGCGCGGGTGCGTGGTGAGCCCCAGGTAGTTATTGGAGCCGATCATCAGCACCGTGCGACCGTCCACGGTCACTTCCGTGCCTTCGGTGCCGTCGAGAGGAACGAAGTAGGGGTACAGCCCACGCTCTTTCACTTCGCGTGCCCGCTCCATCCGCTCATCACGGACGATTTTTTCAAAAATATCCATCGACTTGGCCTCTCTCCAAGATGGTCCTACCTCCCGCGGATTGTATGATCCGCCCGTAACCGCGTCAAACCACGCCCCCATCACCCTGGGCCCGCCGCAGGATCTTTGGCCGCCCGTATCACCCTTCGCGCCCTTTGCGTCCTTTGCGGTGAATATCCCCACCGCCCCCAGATACTTCCTCGCGCACCCCTACTCCCCAGATCTCGCCTCACGGCGCAGGCGCTCAATCGCGTCGTGCGTGCTGGCGAAAGCCAGCTCCGGCAGCTCCGAAGGAAGAAAAAACGCTACGGCGTCGGCGTCATCCCCGGCGCGCAGCTCGCGCTGCTCAAGCAGGCGGCCGCGGTACAGGATGAAGATCGACGCGCCGCCCTGCGCCGCCGGCGGGTTGTAATACACGTCCAGCAGCTCCTCAATCGCCGCCCGCAGATTCGTCTCCTCGAACAGTTCGCGCGCCGCGACCTCTCGCGGGTCCTCGCCGCTGTCCACGAAGCCCGCCGGAATGCTCCACTTACCGCGCTCAGGGTTCATGGTGCGCCGCACCAGCAGCAGGCGCCCATCTTCAACAATCAGCACACCCACGCCCACCTTGGGGTCCGTGAAGTAAACGAAGTCGCAGGCAGGGCAGGCGCGGCGCGCCTTGTCGCCCACCAGGCGCGTTTCCAGGCGGGTTGCGCAGCGGGGGCAATAAACATACGAGTTGGGCGCCGACTGGGACATCACGCCGCACTAGGCTCCACGGCGGGCAATCAGCGTGGCGATTGCCAGCATCACCAACGCCGCGCCGAGCACGATCTCTGCCAACAGCAGCAGCGGCAGGCTCGGGGCCGGCGCGTCGGGCGTGCCAGGGGCTTCCTGCACGGCAATCTCCTCCGCCGCGCTCTCCTCCAGAGCCGGCGTCTGCGGCCCTACCTCGACCGGCGCTTCATCGGCCGCCGGCTCGTCTGGCGCGGCCTCTCCCGTAACCTCTAAGGGGGCGCTGGCCCCGGGCAGTTGCGGCTCGTCGGCCATCTCCGAGGCCGCTTCGTCGGCCGCCGCGCCCACGTCGGCCCCTGGTGTGGCCGCGAACAGCGCTGTCTCCTCTTCCGCCACGCGCTCGCCCTCTGCTTCCGCGGCCGTCGGCGCCGGCTCCCTGGCGCTCTCCAGGTTGCCCGCATCTTCCTCCAGGCTTCCGGCCGTCTCTTCTTCAGGCACGGCCAGCATGGCCACATCGTCCGCCTGGCGCGGCGCTTCTTCCATGGCCACCGTGGCGTCGCCCTGGCCGCTGAGCAATGGTTGGTTCAACGCGCCCCGCGGCGTGGCCAGATCCAGCGCCAGCGCCAGGATAAAGAAGAAGGCCGTGAGCGCCGTGGCCACACGCAGGGCAGGGTACAGCGACCAGCCGCTGCCCGCCCGTGCGCGCTGGCCATACAGCGCCGGATCTAGGATAAAATTGCGCGGCGCGCGCAGGCGCGGCGCTTGCTGCACACTCAGCTTCACCCAGCGCAGCGCTTCCAGCTCGGCGCGCAGCTCCGCGTCGCGCTGCAGGTCTGCCTCAAACTTGCGCCGTTCCTGCGCCGAAAGCGCGCCGTCCAGGTAAGCATTGGCGCGCTCCTGCCGTTTTTCGGCCGTCGGTTTGCTGAGGTTGCGAATAAAGTCGATCATCTTCCGTTACACGTCATTTACACGTCATTCCAAAGGCTGTTCATCTACGTATTAAGACGATATTCGGCAGGGATAAGTTCCCTGAAACCCTGGAGGCAATCGCGTAATCGGCTGCGTGCGCGGCTGATGCGCGACTTCACCGTGCCCAGCGAAACCGAGGTGATCTCGGCAATCTCCTGGTAGTCGCGCCCCTCGATGTCGCACAGCACGGCGGCGATGCGCTGTTCGTCGGGCAGTTCATCCATACAACGCTTCACGGCGTCCACCAGTTCCACCTGCTGCCGGTGCTGCTCCGGCCCCGGCTGGTCGTCGGCCATGAACGAGGCTGACGGGTTGTCTTCGGTGAGCTCATCCAGCGACGATTGCGGCCGGCGCTTGCGCCGGCGCAGCTCGTCGTAGCACGTATTGGTCACGATGCGCAGCAGCCAGCTCTTAAAGCTGCCGCCGCGGTAACTCTTGATCGCCTTGTAAGCGGAGATGAAGGCCTCTTGCGTGGCGTCCTCGGCCGACGCCGGATCGCTCATAATGCGGTAGGCCACGTTGTAGACGATATCCTGGTAGTGCAGCACCAACGTGTTGTAAGCCGTCAGCTCCCCCTGTTGCGCCAGGCCAATTAGCTTTGCTTCGTCCATGTTGTTGCAGCCGCCGTGCGGCGCCCGTGCCGTGTGCCTTTGAACTTCAGCTTCCGCGCGCCGTCGCGCCTTGCCATTACGTGTTTCACACCTGCTGTTCGCCCTGTTAGAAAGGAGTCTGCGCCGGGCTCGATACGTTGACAGAATGGGCGCGATAACCTATACTCACACCCTACCTGCCGAAGTGGCGGAACAGGCAGACGCGCACGACTCAAAATCGTGTTCCTTCGGGAGTGTGGGTTCGATTCCCACCTTCGGCATCAAACCCAGCGCATTATAAGCCCGGCGCAAAGCGGCGGCAAATTGCCTCCGCCTGGCCGGCTTTTTGCTTCTCAGGCCCAGTGCGCGCCTGGCCCCGTACAATTTTCCCTTGACACCTTTCGCCCTACCCTTAATACTTGCAGCTTATGTCTGCCTGGCTTCGCGCTGCGCTGTGGATCGCCCTGGGGCTTGCCCTGGGCCTGGGCCTGGGCCTCTACCTGGGCTGGGTAGCCTGGCCCACCGAGTTTGTCGACGCCGATCCCACCATTCTGCGTGAGGACTACCGCCGCGACTACACGCTGATGATCGCCCACGCCTACACACTCGACGGCGACCTGGCCGCGGCGCAGCGGCGGCTTTACAGCCTGGGCGGCGAAGCGCCCGACCGCTGGCTGCTCACCATGACCGTCGACGCCATATTGTCGGGACAGGACGAGCAGACGATCATCTTGCCGCTAGTGACCCTATCCAGCGACCTGGGGCTCAGCTCCCCGGCCATGGCGCCCTATGTGCCGGCCCCGCCCGCGGCGGACGAGACTGCCGAGCCAACGGAAGAAGATGTTCAGGAGTAGGCGCTACCAGGAGATCCGCGAGCGGCAGCGCGGCCAGCAGCCGCCGCGCGTGGCCGCGGCCAGCTACCTGCTGCTGGGCCTGCTGTTGGGCCTGGCGGCCGGCTTGCTGTATGCCTGGATCTTGAATCCCGTGGTCTACACCGACGCCACCCCCGCGCGCCTCAACCCGCAGCACATCCAGGAATACCTGCGGCTGGTGAGCCAGAGTTACGCGCTGACCGGCGACTGGGATCGAGCGCAGCAGCGCCTGGCAGCCCTGGAGCTGCCCGACGCCGGCCAGCAGGTGGCCGGCCTGTTCGAGCAAAGCCTGCGCCAGGGGCGCCCCGCCGGCGAGGTGCGCAACTTGGCGGCGCTCACGCAGCAGCTTGGCGCCCACAGCCCGGCCCTGTCGCTCTTTGGCCCCACGCCCCAGGCGCCGCCCGTAACCCCCACGCAGGCCCCCGCGCCGCCCACGCCCACGGCCACCCTGCTGCCCACGGCCTCGGCCACCCCGCCGCCCACGCGCACGCCGCCGTCCACCCTCACCCCCTCGGCCACGCCGCCAGCCACGGCCACGCCGCAGCCAGAGTTCCGCCTGCTGAGCCAGGTGCGTGTTTGCGACGAAGATGTGGCCATCCGGCGCATCGAGGTGCTGGTGCTCGACGGCGAAGAGGAGCCCCTGCCGGGCATCGAGGTACTGGTGACCTGGCAGGGCGGCAGCGATCGCTTTTTTACCGGCTTCCGGCCCGATGTAAGCCCCGGCTACGGGGACTTCGCCATGGACGCCGGCGTTTCCTACAGCGTGCAGTTAGCCCCCGGCAGCCCCATGGTCAGCGGCCTACGCATCGAAACCTGCTCAGCCACAGCCGGCGGCCTCCCCGGCGGCTGGCGGCTCACCTTCCAGGACGCCCGCCCGCCAGAGTCCACAATCACCCCCACGCCCTAATCCGCCTTCAAACACGCCCGAACGGAGCGTACTAGGCCAGGTTTTGGCTCGTAGTGACGCGATTCATCGCGCCATCCCCGCTCGTCACGCGCGTTCTTACGCCGGCAGAAGGGCAATAATCCCTACTACGAACTTGCCCTATAATGGGCCAGCGCCTCCTCTAACTTCATATCCGCCCTACGCCACAAAATAGGCCGTCCATCATTCTCCGCCGTCGTTTCGCGCAGCAGGCGGCGGGCGATGGCGCGCATCGCTTCGCCTGTTTGCGGATGCGCCATCTGCGGCGCCATGTCCGCAATGGGCACCGCCACGTGCGCGAAGCGCAGCACGTCGGGGTCCGGCAGCTCATGCCCATCGTACTCCCCGATCTCGTCGTTATACAGAGCCAGATCCAGGTCGATCGTGCGCGGCGCATTTCTGTCGGGGCTTCTCTGCCGCTGCAGGCGCTCCTCAATCATCGCCAGCACCTGTTTCTTCAACGCCGCCGGCTGCATCTCTGTCTCCACAATCACCGCGGCATTGAAGAAGTTGGGCTGGTCCGGCAGGCCCACGGGCAGCGTCTCGTACACTGGCGAGACGGCCACCACCCGGCAATGCTGCGCCAGCAGGCGGATCGATTCGGGCAGGTTCTCTTCTTTGTTGATGTTGGAGCCTACGCTGATAACCGCGCGGTTCTTTCGCTCACCTGGCATAAGGTCGATCCCTGGGGCGCCACATGCTAAGCGGCGAAATCCTCGACTGTGCGTTCGATCTCAATACCCACCGACTGCGCAAAGCGAATGGCCCCCGGCTTCTCCACGCGCACCCGCACGCGCTGCACACCTTCAAACTCGCTGAGGATGATGCGCGCGATGTCCGTGACCAGCTTTTCCACCAGAAAGTCGGAAGAGCTTTCCACATGCTCGATGACGCGCTTGGTGATCGACTTGTAGTTCACGGCGTGCTCGATGTCGTCACTGGCCGCTGCCCGGCGAACGTCGCCGTAGATGGTCAGGTTGATCACAATGTCCTGCAGTTTGACGCGCTCTTCCGGATTGATGCCGATAATGCCGCGGACCAACAGATCCTTTACAAAAATTTTGTCCATCTTTGCATGGTGCTCCTTAGACTGTCACGGCGCCGGCTCAACCAGGGCGGAGAAGGTGGGCATGTCGGTGGTATAGCGCATGCGCAGGCGCGACCATTCGTAACGGCCGTCGAACGTGTGCCACTTGCCGCCCGAGGTGGTCACCGCGCCCCATATGTCCAGCTCCTGCAGCATGGCGATGGTGTCCTCGTCGAAGCGCCCGCCAGGATAGCAGAAAAAGCGCGGCGTATAGCCCAGGTGCGCCGCCAGCGTCTCTTGCGCGCCGCGTATTTGCCAGATCAGCCCGTCGCGCGACTGCGTGGTCATGTCCGCGTGCGTCTTTGAATGGTTTTCAATGCGCATGCCGGCCTCCGCCATCTCGCGAATCATCTCCCAGCTCATGTAAGCCGGGTTCTGATGGTCCACAAACTCGGTCACGATGAAAAAGGTGCCGCTAAAGCCGAACTCCTTCAGCAGGGGGAAGGCGTATTGATAATTGTCCAGATAGCCGTCGTCAAAGGTCAGGATCACCGGCTTTTCGGGCAGCGCGCGCCGCGCCGTCACGGCCAGCGACAGGTCGTACAGGTCGATGGTCGTGAAGCCATTGTCCTTCAGATATTGTAACTGCCTGCGGAAGTTGGCCGGGGTCACCGAAAGGTCCGTGCGGTATTCGTCGGCGTCTTCCGGCGGCGTGCTCACATAATGGTACATCATGATCGGCACGCGCACCGTGAGGCTGTAGGAGCCGATGGGCGTGGGCAGCGGCGGCGGCTTGGTGGCCGTGGGCGTGTCCGTGGGCGGCGGCGTGTTGGAGGGCGTCAGCGTGGGGCCGGCGGTGGGCGAGGCTGTGGCCGTGGCCGTGTTGGTCGCCGTGGCCAGCGGGGTAGGCGAGGAGGTCGAGGTAGCCACCAGCGGCGGCGCCAGGGTATTGATCGGCGTGTTGGTCTCCGTGGGTAGGGCCGCCGCGGCCAGCTCCTCTGCCGGCGTAGTCGGCAGCTCCGCAGCGCTGCTCACGCTTTCCGGGCGATTGACAAAGGCGCCGGCGGCCGACAGCAGCAGCACAATCAGCAGCAGCAGGCCCACACAGCCCACGCCGTCGAATTGAATTCGGGAACCGGTTCCTCGTCTGACCATGACCTTGTGAGCATACGCACACTACGCTTTGCCGTCAAGATGTGGCCCTTGCGCCGCCTTTTGTTATACTCATCTCTAACGTTAACTAGCTGTCCAGCGTTCCCCGACGACAAACGCAACTTTTCCCCATGCGGCGTGTTCTTTACTTTGAGACATGCCGGCATGGCTTGAGATGACAACCGGTATGGATGAAGCGACACTGATAAAGCAGGCCAAGTCGGACAAAGAGGCTTTTGGCCAACTTTACGAGCGATATGTCGACAAGATTTACAGCTATATCTACTACCGTACAGGCAATGAGGGCGAGGCCGAAGATCTGACGGCGCGCGTCTTTTTTAGGGCGATGCAGCATATCGAGAGTTACGAAGACCGGGGCTTTCCCTTTTCAGCATGGCTTTACCGCATCGCGCACAATCTGGTGGCCAACTGGCACCGCGACCATAGCCGGCGGCAGATGTTCTCGATAGAAAATATGGATCAATGGCGCATCACCTCGGACGGGCCTGAATCGGAGGCCGAGCAGCTCGGCGACCGCGAAGCCCTGCTGCGCGCCGTGCAGCGGCTGCCGGCCGAGCGCCAGGATCTGCTGTTGTTCAAGTTTGTAGAGCAGCTTACCAATGCCGAAATCGGCGCCATCATGCAGCGCAGCGAAGGGGCGATCAAATCGCTTTATTATCGCACCCTGCAAGAGCTGCGCGCTGAGCTGGGCGAAAAGCCGCGCCGCGCCGCCCTGCTGCGCGCGCCGTGGCGCAGCCATGCCGGCGAAAAAAGCGCCGGTTAATGCGCTTGAGGATCAGGATGAGAACGAAGGAGGAAGGATGAGGATTGTGATGGACGATGCCGGCGACGTGCCGGCAGAACTGCTTGAAGAGCTCAACATCTATGTATTGCCCGTGAACATCATGTTTGGCACCGAGGAGTTCCTCTCCGGCGTCACCATGGACCACGACGCCTTCTATGCCAAGACGGCCACCGTCGACGACCACAATTTCCCCAAGACCTCGCAGCCCACGCCCTATCAGTTTGAGCAGGCCTTTGAAGAGCTTATGGCCCAGGGAGAGACGGAAATGTTGGTAGTGACCGTTAGCGAAAAGCTCAGCGGCACCTACGCCTCGGCTGTGGCTGCAGCGCAGGCCGTGGAAGGCCGCGCCGAGGTGCACCTCGTCGATTCCCGCGCCGGCTCCGCGCTGCAAGGCCTGATGGCCGTGGAAGCAGCGCGCATGGCCCGCGCCGGGCGCAGCGCCGACGCCATTCGCGCGCGCATGCAGGCCATACAACAGAGCTTCAGCATCTATTTCCTCATCGACAGCCTGGAATATGCCGTAAAAGGCGGCCGCGTCAGCTCGCTGCGCGCCGGTTTCGCCAGCCTGCTGAACATTAAACCGATCATGACCCTCGACGACGGCATCATTGTAGAAGCGGGTAAGGTGCGAACCTACAAAAAGGCCCTCGATTGGATGGTAGACGCCATCTCCAGAGATGTGGGCAATAAGCGCGTGAACCTGGCGGTGATGCACGCCAATAACCAGGCTGCGGGCGAGGCCCTGCTGGAAAAGGCGCGCACTGTGCTCAACGTGGAAGAGCTGTTTTTCATGGATATGGCCGTGGCGGTGGCCATTAACCTGGGGCCGGGAGCCCTGGGGCTCACCGCCGTGCCCATCGACGCCTCGTAGCGCTCTGCGCAGGCGGCAGGATATCAATGATGAGCCCATACGAGTCAGCACGGACATTGTTATCCGCACATGCAGATAAGCTGAACGAAGGGGAGCAAGAAGCGCAAAGGTTCTTGCGCCGGCACGCGCCGCTGGCGCCAGACCAGCTCGCGCTCATGGCCCTGGCTCTGCGCCTCAAGCAGCTCCTGCAGCCCATCGCCGCGCCCGAACCATTTCGCACGCTGCTCTACGACGAGCTTCTGGCGCACGACGTTTGGCGCGAGCGGCGGCGCTGGCATAATACGCGGCGTCCGCTATATTATAGCCTCGCCGCCGTAGGCTCGGTGCTGCCTTTGTTAGGCATCGTGGCCTGGCGCCGTCGTCGCCGTTCGTCCGCCTTTGCCCTCGAAACCAGCGATCCCGAAGTCGTAGGCGCACAGCTATAATTTTTGCTTGCTCTCACTGCTTGTGATAAAATGCACACAAGGTGATTGTGGGGTCGGAGTTCTCCATGTCATCCGCATCCCCAGCTTATCCAGATCATTGATCTTGCGGGTAAATATCCTATGAATTACGGTAGACATTTCGTCGGGGTTACCGGTGTTGTCATTGTCCTTTCCATCATCGTCTATCTGCTGCTCAGGGCCATTTACCAACTGCCCGTGGCTGCCAGCGCCGAAGCCGTAGGCATTGACGCCCTCTTCGAAGGCCACTTCATCCTCATCTCCTTTCTCTTCTCACTGGTGGTCGGCTTCATGCTCTACTGCATCGTCGCCTTCCGCCGTCGCCCCGGAGACGATAGCGATGGTCACCACTTTCATGGCCACACCGGCCTGGAAATCGTCTGGACGATCATCCCCCTGGGCCTCGTAGTCTTTTTCGGCGTGTGGGGCGCGCAGTTGCTGGGCGACATCACCGAGCCCAAGCCCAACGAGACCCTGGTGCGTGTCATCGGGCAGCAATGGTCCTGGGCGTTTGAATACCCCGAGTTCGACGACATGCGCACCACAGAGCTGGTGCTGCCCGTAGACCAGCCCGTGCTCCTGGAAATGGTCTCGCTCGACGTGCTGCACTCCTTCTGGGTGCCCGAATTTCGCGTCAAGCAAGACCTGCTGCCTGTAGAGCCCAGAGATCTGCGCTTTACGCCCACAATTATTGGCGAATACAAGGTGCGCTGCGCCGAGATATGCGGCACGCTGCATGCTAGTATGCTGGCGCCCGTGCGCATCCTGTCGGCCGCCGACTTCGACGCCTGGGTGCAAGAGCAATCGGTGTCTGTGACGCAGTTGCCCCCCGAAGAGCGCGGCGAAGTGTGGTATGCCCAGTTTGGCTGCCAGAGCTGCCATACGCTCGACGGCACATCCGCGGTCGGCCCGAGCTGGCAAGGCCTATATGGCAGCGAGCGGCCGCTGGATAATGGCCAGACGGTTACTGCCGACGAAGAATACCTGCGGCGCGCCATCCTCGATCCGCATGCGGAGCTGGTGCAGGGCTTCCTGCCGGTGATGCCGGACACCTTTGAACAACAGTTCGCGCAGGAAGAAGCACGGCACGGTGGCGAGGTCGATATTGTCGAAGAGCTCATTGCTTTCATACGCGCGCTAGACGAACAGGACGCAGGCGGCGAATAAAGGACAGTGAAGGAAGGAAACCAATGATTACCATCTTGTCGCTGGGCATTGTAAGAGCCCTGATCGGCCAGGTCATCGGCACAGCCCTGGGCTATGGGCTGGTCGCCGCCGTTCGCGCGGCCGTGGGCCTGCCGCACGATCCAGAGCCGGGCTGGGTTTTCGGCGCCGTGGTCGGCGTCATCGGCTCGCTGTTGGCTGCCGGCGTGCTGACAGACTGGATCAAGTGGATCTTTGGCAAGAACCCGCCGCTGCGCCATGGGCCGCCGCCCGGCAAGCCAAACTGGACGCGCTACTTTAGCGTCGATTACAACCATAAAGTCATTGGCGTGCAGTACGGCGCCTCCTCCATTCTGCTGCTGATGGTTGGCGGTATCCTAGCCATCATCTTCCGCCTGGAGCTGTCAATGCCCGGCATGCAGTTCCTGTCTATGGACGGCTATAACACCATCTTCAGCGCACATGGCATCATCATGATTGCCAGCATCCTGCTGGGCGTTGGCGCCATGGGCAACTACCTGGTGCCGATGATGATCGGCGCCTCCGACATGGCCTTCCCCCGCCTCAACGCTTTCAGCTATTGGATCGGCGTGCCCAGCGCCGTGCTGCTGGTGGGCGCCATGTTTATCGGCGGCGGTTGGGACACCGGCTGGGTGGCCTACCCGCCCCTCAGCGTGCGCGGCCCGTTGGGCACACAGCTCTTCCTGCTCGGCTTCCTGATAAACGGCTTTTCGTCCATCGCCAGCTCCATCAACATTATCGTCACCGTGCTCACCATGCGCGCGCCGGGCATGAGCCTGTTCCGCATGCCCATCTTCGTTTGGGGTTCCGTGGCCGCTTCGCTCATCCAGTTTAGCGCCACGCAAACCGTGGCCCTGGCCCTGCTCATGGTGGTCTTGCAGCGGCTCTTTGGCATGGGCTTCTTCGAACCAACGGCCGCCGCCGGCATTCCGCCCGGCGACCCCATCCTCTACCAGCACCTCTTCTGGTTCTACTCACACCCCGTCGTCTATGTCTTTGTGCTGCCGGGTCTGGGCATCATCAGCGAGCTGTTGCCCGTCTTCGCCCGTAAGCCGCTCTTCGGCTACAAGTGGATTGCCCTTTCCAGCATCGCCATCGCCCTGGTTGGCTTCCTCGTCTGGGCGCACCACATGTTCACCTCGGGCATGAACGACTTCCTGCGCGTGCCCTTCATGTTCTCCACCATGCTCGTGGCCGTGCCAACCGGCGTCAAATTCTTTAGCTGGATTGGCACTTTGTGGGGTGGCAAGCTGGAATTTCCCACGCCCATGCTCTTTGTGCTGGGCGCCATATCCGTGTTCCTCATCGGCGGCGTCACGGGCCCCATTCTGGGCACGGTGCCCACCGACCTGCACCTGCACGACAGCTACTGGATCGTCGGCCACTTCCACGCCACCATGTTCGGCGGCTTCGTCTTCCCCTTCTTTGCTGCCATTTACTACTGGTATCCCAAAGTAACCGGGCGCATGTACAACGAAGCCCTGGGTAAGCTGCACTTCTGGCTCATGGTGCCCGGCTTCTGGCTCATGAGCCTGGGCCAGATGCGCATCGGCCTGATGGGCATGCGCCGCCGCATCGCCGATTATGATCCGGCGCTAAATATCGACACCACGCACGTGCTCATCACCATTTCGGCGCTGGTGATCGGCTGGTCGATCCTCATCATGCTCTACAACCTGATCGGCAGCGCCCGCACCGAGCGCGTGGCCGCGCTGAACCCCTGGGGCTCGCGCTCGCCCGAATGGCAGGTGGCCTCGCCCATGCCCGAATTCAACTACGATCGGCCCTTTGAGGTGGTTGGCGACCCCTACGATTATGGTCTTGTCGATTCCACCTACGTCAACATGAACCCGGCGTCGGCTGGAGACTAAAGGAGAATTGCCTGTGGAAGAGCGCAAAGCGGCCGATTTCCGGCAAGTCTATGTCATCTTTGTGATTCTGGCGCTGCTGACGGCTGCCGAATATTTTGTGAGCATCACCCTGGAGTCGACGGTGCTGCTGCTCCTGATTGCCCTGGCGAAAGCCGCGCTCATTGTTCACTTCTTTATGCACATCTACCGCCTATGGCGGCAGGAGGAGCACTAATGAGCGTCACAACCGCCGAAGGTCATGAACTTCACGCGCCGCACACCGAGGAGCTAACCTATGCCCAGCGCCTGCGCAACAACCGCATGGGCCTGTGGCTGTTCTGTTTTTCCGAGCTGTTCCTGTTCGGCGCTCTGCTGATGGCCCGCTTCTACCTGTGGCGCGACCCGGCCACCGGCGCCGTGGTGCGGCCCGACCTTAGCCAGGAGCTGGGCCTGCTCACCACCTGTGTCTTGCTGGTCAGCAGCCTGACCATGGCTCTGTCCGAGACCGCCCTGAAGCACGGCGACCAAAAAGGTTTTCTACGCAATTTGCTGTTTACCGGCGTCTTAGGCCTGCTCTTCCTCGCCGGCGTGGTGGGCCTGGAATGGGGCGGCGAGATCCTGCCCACCGACGGCGCGTTTGGCGCCATCTTCTACGCCATGACCGGCCTTCACGCCCTGCACATCGTGATCGGCCTCTTTATCATCTTCATCGTCTGGTGGAACGGCCGCAAAGGCAAGTATACGGCCGAAGACCACTGGGGCGTAGAAGCCACGGCCATTTACTGGCACTTTGTCGACGTCATCTGGGTCTTCTTTTATCCGGCCCTCTATCTCATCGGACAGGGCGTGCATATTGGCTAACAGGAGACTGACCGCCGGCGCGGCGCAGCGACCACGCGCGCGCCAACGGTTCACCTCACGCATGTAAATGGATCCTATTACCAGCGCCATGCTCCGTTCCTGGGAATGGCGCCCAGAAGTCATCAGCCCGCTCATTCTAGCCGGCGTCATCTACTTCATAGGGTGGCGCCGGTTGCGTCTACAGGGCACGCGCCGCGCAAAGCTGGCCAATGGCTGGCGCCTGGCCGGCTACTGGCTGGCCCTGGTCTTGCTCGGCCTGGCCCTCATGTCGCCCATCGACATTCTGGCCAACCAGTTTCTTTTCATGCACATGGTGCAGCACATGGTGCTCATCAGCATTGCGCCGCCGCTGCTCATGCTGGCCAACCCGCTGCCCTTCTTGCTGTGGGGCCTGCCCGCGCCGCTGCGCCGGCCGGCGGGCAAAAGGCTGTCTCGCTTTCTAAGCCGCAAATCGTCCTCCGGCAAGCTCATCCGCCAGCTCACCTCCCCTGGCGTGGCCTGGATGATCTACGTCTTTGTGATACTGGGCTGGCACGATCCCACCCTCTACAACGCCGCGTTGCGCAACGATTTCATCCACGATCTGGAGCACATCAGCTTCTTCCTGGCGGCCATGCTCTTTACGTGGCACGTGGTGGGCGCCGCGCCGCACATACACAAACGCCACAGCTACGGCGCGCGCATTGCCTACGTCATCGCCGCCATCCCGCCCAACATGCTCACGGGCATCGCCATCGCCTTCTCCGAGAACGTGATCTACACCCACTACCTGGGCGTGCCCCGTATCTGGGGCATTTCAGCCCTGGAGGATCAAATGCTGGGCGGCGTGATTATGTGGGTGCCGGGCAGCATGAACTACCTGATCAGCGTGCTCATCCTGACGGCGCGCTGGCTGCAGCAAGAAGAGCGCAAGCCGCCGCTGCCCATGTCCGCCTGGGCCACCGAAGAGCGCATGGTCGCACCCGGCCTGCGAAAGTAGCCGCGGAATCCCTTACGCGCGAAACCGCGACCCGCGCCTGGCCGCAAACGCCGCCGCTTAAAAAACAGGAGCCGTTCATGAAAACGATTCGCCACCTATTACCATGCCTTTTCCTGGCTGCGTGCCTGGCGGGCGCCCTCTTCCTGGCCGCATCCGGCGCAGAGGCGCACGGCGGCGGCACGCCGCGCCTCACCAATGAAGATATTGGCCCCTATTGGATTTCGGTGTGGACTGCGCCCCAGCCCGTGCGCGAAGGCCAGCTGCATATCACTGTGGCCGTCGCCGAGCCAGGCGAAGTGGCCGGGCAGCAGGGCGGGCCACCCGTGCTGGGCGCGACCGTAGAGCTCACCGTCAGCCCCCGCGCCGGCGGGCTGTCCGACGTGCGCGCCATGGCCACCAGCGAACAATCGGCAAACCGGCTGTTCTACGAAGCCGACATGATTGTGCCCGTCGCCGGCGAGTGGCTGGTGTTGGTGCAGGTCACAGGCCCGCAGGGCAGCGGCGAAGCGCAGTTTCCCCTCACCGTGGAACAGGCCCGCAGCGCAAGCTGGCTGTGGCTGGGCGCCGTGGGCTTGCTCGCAGTCGCCGGCTTCTACGTCTTCTACGCCTCCAGAGGCGCTCGTGCTTAAGCAAACCGTGGCCGCGCTGCTCAGCCGCCGCTGGTGGTGGGTGACCCTTCTGGTCATCCTCGCCATCGGCGTCATGGCGCGCTTAAGCATCTGGCAGTTAGACCGCCTGCAAGAACGCCGCGCGGCCAATGCCCTGCTGCGCCAGCAGCTTGCAGCCGAACCCCTGTCGCTCAACGAAAGCGACCTCGCCGCCGTCGATCTGACAGCCATGCCCGACCGCAGCGTGCGCGCCGTCGGCGAATACGACTTCTCCGAGCAGATCCTGCTGCAGGTTCAGAGCTACCACGGCGCTGCCGGCGCCCACCTCGTGGCGCCCCTGCGGCTGGAAGGCAAAGAACAGGCCGTGCTGGTCGATCGCGGCTGGATCCCCGACGCGCAATCCGACATCTCCTTCTGGTCCAGCTTCGACGAGCACGGTCCCGTCACCGTGGAAGGCGTGATTCAGCGCACCGTCACGGCGCGCGGCGTGGCCCCGCCGGCCACGCCACAATCGCACTGGTTCCGCGTCGACGTGCAGGCTATCCAGGCCCAGGTGCCCTACGAGCTGCTGCCCGTCTACATCCTGCAAGCGCCGCCGGCCGAGGGCAACCAGGAACTACCCTATCGCCAAACGCCGCAAGTCGATCTCTCCGAAGGCCCGCACCTAGGCTACGCCATCCAATGGGCCTTGTTTGCAGCCATGCTGGCGGTCGGTTACGTAGTCTTCGTCGCCCGCCAGCAGGCCCGACCCCAAATTGACACCCATTTGCCCCTATATTAAAATTGGCTGAACGTTAACCTGCGCTTGCCCTCCTGGCAGGGGCATTTTGCCAGGGAGCATTGAAGCGCTTCCCGCCCTCAACTATAATTCAGGTGTGGTCATCCAGTGCGGTAAGCGACAACAACATCAGTAACTGTATGAAGGAAATAACGCGATGTTCGAGCGCCTGAAGCTTGAAGAAGGTTGGACGACGCTCCTGTTGGTCTGGTCCCTGGTGGCCGTGGCCGGCTCCACCATTATCTCCGCCGAGCTAACCGATTCGGGCCTGTATGTGCTGATGCTGGTGGGCGGCGGCGGCGTGCTCACCGGGCTGGCGCTGGCCAAGAGCGTCTTCCCGCCGCGCCTGGCGCACGCCATGTCGCTGGTCTATGGCCTGGCACTCATCTTTTACTGCGTGGGCGGCCTGCTGCCCGACGATCTCACCTGGCGCGCGCGCATCTTCGACCTGGTGCAGCGGCAGGCCGACTGGATGGCCAGGGCCGTCGACGGCGGCATCAGCCGCGACACGATCATCTTCATCCTGCAAACCTCGGTCATCTTCTGGTTCCTGGGCTACACCGCCTCGTGGTACACCTTCCGCCAGCCGCGCGTGTGGCGCGTGGTGCTGCCTACGGGCTTGGTCTTACTGAGCGTCATCTACTACTACTTCGGCCCCAAGCCGCTCATCGTCTACCTGGGCATCTATGCCCTTCTGGCCCTGCTCTATATTGCGCGCACCCATCTCGTGCAGCAAGAACGCCTGTGGCGCTCCGGCGCCGTGCGCTACGAAGGCGAGATTCGCTTCGACTTCCTGCGCGCCAGCTTTGTCGTGGCCCTGCTGGCCCTGCTGCTGGCCGGCAACCTGCCCGCCCTGGGCGCCAGCGCCGAGGTTTCCAGCGCTTTCTCAGAAGTAAACCAGCCCTGGCGCAAATTCCAGGACAACTGGACGCGCCTCTTCTCCTCGCTGCGCTCTTATGGCGTCGGCACCAACGACGCCTACGCCGACTCCCTGGTGCTGGGCGGCCCGCGCAACATCAGCAACACCCTGGTGATGGATATTGGCGTGCCATACCGCCTGGCCTACGTTTACTGGCACGGCGTGGCCCTCGACACCTACAGCGGCAATGGCTCGTGGACCAACAACTCCAACCGCACGCTCACCCACTTCCCAGACGAGGGCGCCATCGACATGCCGCAGTATGCCGCGCGTCAGGTGGTCACGCAGACCATCACCAGCTATTTGCCCAACACCAGCACCATCTATGGCGCAGCCGACGTGGCCTACGCAGACAAGCAGTTGCTGATAGACGCCCACCGCCGCCAGGAGCGCATCATGACCGTCAATTGGGTGCGCTCGCGCTTTGTGCTGCGGCAGGGCGATAGCTACGAGGTGCTCTCTTCCGTGAGCATCGCCGATAAGACCAGCCTGCGCGCCGCGGGCGAGGATTATCCGCAGTGGGTAACGGACACCTACCTGCAGTTGCCCGGCAGCATCACGGCCGAAACCATTAACCTGGCCCAGCAGTTAACCGCGTCTTACGACAACGCCTTCGACAAAGCCATCGCCGTGCGCGACTATTTGCGCAGCGAAATCGTCTACAACGACCAGATCCAGGCGCCGCCCGACGGTGTCGAGCCCGTCCATTACACCTTGTTCGAGTCCAAAGAAGCCTACTGCACCTATTACGCCTC
This sequence comes from uncultured Ardenticatenaceae bacterium, assembly GCA_964384155.1. Taxonomy (GTDB): domain Bacteria; phylum Chloroflexota; class Anaerolineae; order Promineifilales; family Promineifilaceae; genus JAAYYY01. Next base: position 205,094 of record CAYLJW010000002.1, on the reverse strand, counting down.
GGCCATGGTGGTGATGCTGCGCTCACAGGGCGTGCCCGCGCGTATTGTGAACGGCTTCGCCCAGGGCGAGTGGCTGGAAGAAGCCAACCTCTATCGCGTTCGCGCCAGCAACGCCCATACCTGGGTCGAAGTTTTCTTCCCCGAATATGGCTGGGTGCAGTTTGAGCCCACGGCCGCTCTGCCCATCACCGAACGGCCTGAAGGCCCGGGCGGCAATCCCGGCGACGCCTTTGGTCCCGGCAACCCGCTGCAGGCCATTATCGACGACGATCTGCCCGTTCTCGACGACGACCTGCAAACATTAGATCCCCAGGACCGCGACGCGCGTTTGCAGGATCTGCTGGACGGCGAAGGCAGCCTGCAAGATCGCGCCGCCGCACAGCGTAACGAGCGCGTGGCCCGCGTGCTGGGCGGCGGGGTGCTGCTGCTGGTCGCCGGCGGGCTGGTGACCGTGGCCAACCAGGCCAACCGGCGCGTGGAAGGCGATGTGGACAAAAGCTACGGCCGTTTGGCAACCTGGGCGCGCTGGCTTAATATACCACTGCGCAGCGTCGACACGCCCTATGAACGAGCGGATCGCCTGGCGCACGTGGTGCCTAGGGGACGTGATTCGATCCGCAGCCTTACGCACCAGTATGTCATGCGCCGCTTCAGCGCCGACCACCGCGGCGACGACGAATTCGATCCCGCCGGCGAGTGGAAAGCCCTGCGCCCCTTATTAGCCAAAGAAACCTTGCGCCGTAGGTTGCGCGACGCCCGCAACTTACGCATCCGGCCCCGGAAAGAGTGAGTTGCCTTCTTACGATACGCAATATGGCATAACGCGCCTCGAGCTGCTCTTTAAAGAGCTTAGCACGCGCGTGGCCCAGCTTACGCAGACCGCCAGACAGGCGCAAGACGCTGCGCCGCAGCCGTCAGGCGAAATGGTGCAGCTGCTGGCTTCGCTCAACCATTCACTGGAACAGCTCCGCGAGCGCGTGCAGAGCCACGAAAAAGAGCGCGAGCAGCTTCACGCGCTGCAGACCATTTCGGGGACCATCAACTCCTCCCTCGACCTTCCCGAAGTGCTGCGCCAGGTGATGGACGCCATCATCGAGCTAACCGGCGCAGAACGCGGCTTCCTGATGCTGAGTAATGAAGAGAGCGGGGCCATGGAGGTGCAGGTTGCGCGCAACATGGACCGCGAAACCATCGAGCGCTCCTCCTTCGACATCAGCCGCAGCATCGTGCAGCGCGTGGCGCGCAGCGGCGAGCAGGTGGTCACGATCAACGCCCAGACGGATCCACGCTTTTCGGGCCAGGAGAGCATCATCAGCTACAACCTGCGCTCCATTCTCTGTGTGCCGCTGACCATTCGCCACCGCATCACCGGCGTCATTTATGCCGACAACCGCATTACGGCGGGCATCTTCGACGACGATGACCGCGACCTGCTGGCTGCCTTCGCCAACCAGGCCGCCGTGGCCATCGCCAACGCGCGCCTCTTCCAACGCACGCGCGAACAGTTGGCCAACATCACCGAAATGAAGAATCTGATGGACGACGTCTTCGCCTCCATTGCCAGCGGCGTGATCACCGTGGATGCACAAAACCATGTGGCCCTCTTTAACCGCGCCGCCGAGCGCATTCTGGGCCTGCCCGCCGCCGACGTGCTGGGCCGCCCTTACCACGAAGTTTTGCAGGCCATCGATGCCTTTGGGCCGGCGGTGGAGCAGGTGCGCGCCGATGGCCGCCAGCGCACCGTCGAAGTCGAAGCGCCCCTGGGCCCCGGCGCCAGCCGCGCCAGCCTCAGCTTCACCTTTTCGCCGCTGTGGGACCTGCGCGAAAACGTGCATGGCGTGGCTGTGGTGCTCGACGACCTCACCGAGAAGAAGCGCCTCGAAAGCGTGCGCCGCTATCTGCCGCCGGCGCTCGTAGAGCAAGTTCGCGACCTTGACGCCGCCGGCCGGCCGCAGCGCCGCTTTATGAGCGTGCTCTTTGGCGATGTGCGCGGCTACAGCGCCATCAGCGAGCACTGGCTGCCCGAAGATCTGGTGGAGATTCTAAACGGTTACTTCTCTGTGGCCGCCGAGGTCATCAACCGCTACGAAGGCGTGATCGACAAATATATGGGCGACGCCTTCATGACCGAGTTTAATACCACGCTCAATCCGCAAGAAGACCATGTCGAGCGCGCCGTGCGCACCGCCCTCGAAATCCGAGCGCAGATTGCCGCCTATCAGAGCAGCTTTGCCGGCGAGCGCCGCCTGCACTTCAGCATGGGTATCCACAGCGGCGAGTCCGTGGTGGGCAACATCGGCACCCACTTTCGCAAAGATTACTCCGTAATCGGCGACGCCGTCAACCTGGCCAAGCGCCTCCAGGAGATCGCCGAAGCCGACCAGATTCTCGTGTCGCAGGCCGTCTATGACCAGGTCTGCGGCTGGGCCAACCTGCGCTTTGTTGGCGACCGACAGCTCAAAGGCCGCGATTCCGCCGTGCGCGTCTACGAGCTGCTCGAGACATGACAGGCCTCCAAAACCTGTCATGTCTACGCTACTCAACCACACGCACCGGCCCTAGAATAATCCGATCCCCCACCAGGTTGCCCTGCGCATCGGCGCGCTGTAGGCGCCGCCCCCCCGTCATTTCGTAAAGCCCCACTTCCAGATAATAGTCGCCCGGCGGCACGTCCAGCGGCAGGCGATATGGGTCCAGCAGCCGCTGCCCGGGCAGCCATTTGGGGATCCACAGATGTGTCGGCGCTGCGCCGCCCAGCGGCGTGTAGTCCAGGGTCAGCAGCGGCCGGTTTGCGGCGTCGATGAGGTGCACGAAAACCGTATAGCTTTCTTCGGCCGGCGCCAGGCTCTGCCACTGCAGCGCCAGGTGCAGCTGCTCGCCCGCCCTGGCCACCAGCGGCTCGTGCCAGATGGCGCTGCGCCACTGCAAGCCGCGCCCGGCCCAGGCGCCCGCCAGGCCCACGCGCTGCCCAAAATTGGCCAGCAGATGGTTGGTAGCCGGCGGGTATCGCTGCGCCGCCACGCGCAGGCTTCCCAGCGGCAGCTCGAAGGCCGCGTAGCGCCCGGCGCTGAGGTTGTTCAAATGCAGCGTCAGCGGATAGTCGCCTGCCGGCAGGTGGTGTGGCAGCGCCAGATCAAACCGTTCCACAATCACCTCGCCGGGTTGCCATAGAGTTGTCAGCAGATGGTGGTCCGTGGTGAAGGGATAGTCGATTGCCTCCGGCCCCCGGCCCAGGCGCAGCGCGGGCGCCACCACCTCCTGCATGGGCTCGTCGGCGCGCATGGCCAGCGTCAGAGGCACGATCTGCCCCGCGGTGACCTCTGTCTTCGGCAGGCCATAAGCCAGCAGCGTCACGCCGTCGGCCGCAGTGCCCGGCGGCGCGGGCGTCAGCTCTGGCGGCACACTCTCGTCGCCCGGCTCCACCACCTGGTAGAACGGGCCGCGCGGCCGCAGGCGAAAGCCGGCGCCCACAACCTCGCCGCGGTAGCCATTGAGGTACACAGGGCCGCCGGGCAAAGTGGCAAACACGCTCTCCACCCAGGGCCGCTGCGTGGACACGAACTCCGGGCTCACGTCGCTTTCGTCAGGCCAGCGCGCTTCGACGAAGCGCGCGTACCACATCGGCGTCATGTGCTCCCAGTCGTGCAGCAGCACCGCGCCCTGGCCCTGGCCACCAAAATAGTCGAACACGGCTTCCACGTGCGCGCTCCCTTCATCGTACTGCCGCAGGGAGATGCGCGGCAGGTTGCGCCCAATTTGCAGCGCTGGCCCCAGCAGAAAGAGGGCCGCCAGCAGCATGCCCGCCGGCACGGCGCTGCCCGCAGCGCCCGGCTGCACCCGGCGCTCTAGCAGCGATAGCAGATAGGCCAGCCCCATGCCCGCGAACAGCGCCAGCAGCATAAACAGGCCCAGCGAATAGGCCATAATGTCCTGCGCCCGCAGGTTGATCACAAACAGATAGTTGCACAGAAAGGCCAGGCCGTACAGCGCCAGAAAGGGCCGCTGCGGCCGCCGCGCCAGCCACAGCAGGCCCATGCCCGCCAGGAAAAGCGTGGTCAACGAATATTGCAGGCGCGTCAGGCTCCAGAACACCAGCAGGCGCAGGGGCTGGTCGCGCAGGCCGAAGAACGGCAGGCTCTCCGTCAGCCCGCGCGCTAGCACATGGTCTAAAAAGCCTTGCAGCGTGTTCATATTGTGCGGCCCAAACAGCGGCTGCATGGCGCTGCGGATGGGGTAGTAAAGCCACACGCTGAGGCCTGCCAAGGCGCAGGCCGCCATCTTGAGCAGCGTGCGCCCCTCAAAAACCAGGCGCGGCCGCACCAGCACGATAAAAACGGCGTAAGCCGGGAAGCTAATCACCGTGAGCGGGTGGTGCGTCACGCCCAGGCCCGCCGACAGACAAAAGGCAAACAGCCAGCGGTCCGCGCGCGCCGCCTGCTCGCGGTTGGTGCTGGCCGCCTGCCGCCGCTGCCAACGGCTGAGGAAGAAGAGATTGGCCATCAGGAACGCAGCGCTGACGATGTGCGGGTTGGCGTGGATGGCGTGCTGCCATACATCGGCGCCCGTGGCCAGCGCCAGCGCCGCAAACAAGCCGCCCAGGGCCCCCGCCACACGCTGCGCCGGGAACACCGTGCGTAAAATGGCATAAGCCAGCAAGGCCGCCAGCGTGGCGCTAAAGGCGGCCAGCAGGTGCATGCGCACGGGAATTGCAACGACGGGGATAATCGTCTGAAACAGCTTCCCCAGCAGCGTAAAAAAGGCGTAGCCCGGTGGGTGTGCGATGCCCAGCACGTGCGCCACCAGCGTATATTCCGTGGGGTCGCCCAGCACCAGGCTGCGCGCCAGGGTCAGCAGGTAGAGCAGAGGGATGATCAGCAGCAGCCAGCCCGCAAACCGCCGCAGGTGCGCCTGGCGCATCGCGGCGCGCGCGCCCGCTGGCCGGTCCACTTTAATCACCAAGCAGCTCCTGATACACGGCCATCGTCTCCCTGGCCGCCCGCTGCCAGCTAAACTTTGCCGCCTGCGCCAGGCCCGCCTCGCGCCGCCAGGCGCGCTCGGCCTCGTCGGCCAGCAACCGGCCAATCACCGCCGCCATTTGCTCCGTATCTTCCGCCTCAAAATAAGCCGCGGCCTCGCCGCCCACTTCCGGGTGGCTGCTGCTGTTGCTGGCGGCCACCACCTGGCCGCAGGCCATATGCTCCAGAATGGGCAGGCCGAAGCCCTCGTACACGCTGGGCTGCACGGCCAGGCCGGCCGCGCCAATGATCGCCGGCAAATCCTCGTCTGGCGCCCAGCCCAGGGCGCGCACGCTGCCCTGCAGCTCTGGGTCATCAATGCGCGCAAAGAAGTCGTCCGACAGCCAGCCTTTGCTGCCGGCCAACACCAGGGTTAGCTCCGGACGTGTCTGCCGCAGGCGCAGCATGGCCTCTAGCAGGCGCGGCAAATTCTTGCGTGGTTCCACAGTTCCCAGGTGCAATAGAAAGCTGTCCGGCAAGTTGTACGTCTGGCGCACGCGCTGGATATCCTCAGCCCGCGGCGGCCGGAAATGTTCCGCCGCGGCTTCATAAACCACGTGGATCTTACGCTCGTCGATCTGGTAATGCTGCACGATATCGCGCCGCGTAGCCTGCGAAACGGCGATGATTGCCGTGGCGCGGCGGCAGAAGAGGGGCATGGCCAGGTTCAGGTACCAATAGTTCAGCGGTTTGTGATATTGCGGGTACAGCCTGAAAATCAGGTCGTGCACCGTGAGCGCCGTGGGGGCGCCGCGCAAGGGCAACAGCAGGTGCTCTGTGCTGTGAAACAAACGCGTGCCCGGCGTCAGCCGGTTGAAGCCCAGGCCCAGCCAATGGCCCAGCAGCACCGCCAGGCGCCACGGCTTGTAGCCCAGGCGCACCGCGCGCCGCGGAATGCCGGCCAACGACGCCGGCAGCCGGCCGTCTGCGCCCTGGTTGTGAAACAGGCCGATGCGCTGCGGATAAGCCTCGTGCAGCGCCAGGGCCAACCGCTCGCTGTAGCGCCCCAGGCCGGCGCGGCTGTGCACCGCCGCCGAAACATCTACCGTAATCACGCGCTGCGGCGCCCATCCCACCAGGCCGTGCTCCAGGCCACGGCCTTGCGGATGCCTTCCTGCAGCGACGTCTGCGGGTTATAGTTCAGCAGCGCCCGCGCCTTGCCAATATTGGCCACGTAATGGGTCACTTCGCCCACGCGCGATGGCTCCACGGTCATTTGCGGCTCGATGTTCATCGCTTCGCCAATCGCTTGCGCCATGTCGACCAGGCTGTTGCCCTGCCCATAAGCCAGGTTGATCGTCTGGTTGGCTTCCCGCCCGCTCAGCAACAGATCCAGGCCCGCGCGCACGCCGGCGATACAATCGTCGACATAGGTGAAATCGAGCACCTTGTCGCGGCCATAGATGGTGATCGGCTCGCGTTGGCCAATGCGGCGGATGAACAGCGGCACCACGCGCTCCATGCGCTCCAGGTCGTTGTCATAGCGCCCGTACACGTTGCTGAAGCGGAACACCAGGTAGCGCAGGCCGTAGCATTGGGCGTAGGCGTAAATCAGCGCCTCGCCCGAAATCTTGCTGGCGGAGTAGGGGCTTTCGGTGAAGGCAAAATCGGCGTACGATTCCTCGGTGATGTAGCGGTGAATGTCGCCGTACACTTCGCGCGAGCTGCTGAAGATCAGCGGCAGGCCGTTGTGCCGGCAATATTCCAGCACGTTGTAGGTCATGGCGATGTTTGCCAGCGCTCGTGCCGGCTGCTCCACCAATTCGTGCACCTTGGCGTGCGCCGCGAAGTGCACCACGGCGTCCAGGTCAGGCGGGTAGGGCGCGTGGCCAATACCCCCGTGAAACTGCGCCGCGGGCGCGCTCAGGTCTTGCAGCAGCGTCTCAAACGCGCCGGTCCACGTGTTCGGCCGAATGTCGATGCCGAAAACGTAATGCCCTTCTTCCAGCAACTGCAGGGCCAGGTTGGTGCCAATCTGGCCACTGGAACCGGTAATCAATACGCGCATCGCAGCTCCTTTTAAGATCCTCAATCAAATTTTATCACGGTCTGAACAGCACGCGCAGCGCGAAGCGGGGCAGGGCCATCATGCGCCGCCAGCGCCACGGCTCATGCCACAGGCGGTGCAGCCATTCCAGCCCCATCTGCTGCACCCAGCGCGGCGCGCGCACGGCGCGCCCCGTTATGAAGTCCAGCGCGCCGCCCACGCCCAGCGCCAGGCGCACGGTGGGCAGCGCCTCCCGGTTTCGCGCAATCCACTTATCCTGCCTCGGTGCCCCGTAGGCCACATACAGCAGGTGCGCGTCGCTGGCGTTGATGCGCTGCACGATGGCCTCGTTTTCCGCGAGGGCCGGCGTGCCGCCGTACACGCCAGCGATCTGCAGGCCCGGGTAGCGCTGCTGCAAAATGGCCGCCGCTTCCCCGGCCACACCCGGCCCTGCGCCCAACAAAAAGAGGCGCCAGCCCTCGGCCGCGGCCATGCGCGCCAGGTGATACACCAGCTCAGAGCCTGGCACGCGCTCCGGCAGCCGCCGGTCATAGCGCCGCGCCGCGGGCAGCAGGCCCACGCCGTCGGCCAGGCACAGGTCCGCGGCCCACAGCACACGCTGGAAGTCGGCGTCGGCCTGCGCTGCCATCACAAATTCGGGATTCACCGTGGCGATCTGGTGCAGGCGCGGCTCGTTCATGTACTGCTGCGCCAGGCGCAAGGTTGCCTCCATCGTCAGTGGATGCACGGGAACGCCCAGGATGGCGACGGGCGGCGGCGGTTTGGCTGCGGGCGAGCTGCTCATCTGGCGTACGGCGGCTGCGTCACGGGCCGGCTTCCTCCAGGATATCCATTGCCTGGCGCGCCGCGGCCGGCCAGCTGAAGCGCCTGGCGTTTTCCACGCCCGTGGCCGCCAGCCTGCGCCGCAGCGCGTCGTCGTGCGCCAGGCGGCCGATGCCCGCAGCAATGGCCGCCACGTCGTGGGCCTCTACCAGCAGCGCCGCGTCGCCGGCCACTTCTGGCTGCGAGCTGTTATTGGCGCACAGCACGGCCGTATGGCAGCGCTGCGCCTCCAGAATAGGAAAGCCAAAACCTTCATACAGCGAGGGAAAGAGCAGGGCCGTCGCGCCGCTCAGCAGAGCCGCCTTGTCCTCTTCGAGCACATAGCCCGTGACCAGAATGCGCTCTGCGTCGGCGCTGCTCTGCGTATAGCGCGAAATCCCCTGCAAAATGGGCTCCGCCAGCCAGCCGGCCTGGCCTGCCAGCACAAGCTGTTGGCCCACGCCGCTCTGCACATAAGCTTCGACCAGGCGCTCGATATTCTTGCGCGGCTGCAGCGTACCCAGATAGAGCAGATACGGCTGCCTGATGCCATACTTCTGGCGCACGCGCGCCAGCTCTTGCGCGTCGTCTACCGGCTGCAGGTGGGGGTCGACGCCGGGGTACACCACGGCTATCTTTTGCGGCGGCGCGTCATAAAATCTTTCCAGGTCCGTCTTGGTGGCCTGTGAGTCGGCGAGCACGCGGCGGCTGCGCCGCACATTATGGCCCGTGCTCCAGCGCAAATAGGCGCGCTGCAAGCGGGTATGTGCTTCGGGAAAATAGTGAAAGCCAAGGTCGTGCACCGTCGCCGCCGCCCGGCCGCGATAGCCCAGAGGAATCACGTGCGCCGGCGTGAAGAACAGGTCTGGCGGCCGCCGCCGCAGCTCGTGCCCCAGCCGCAGATGGCTCCACAGCCGCCGCAAGGGTATCACCAGCGGCTCGACGTGCGCCGCGGCGGCAAACAGGCCCGGCGGCGGCGGCGCATTGAAATAGAGGCGCAGCGTGTGCCCGCGCTGCGCCGCGAGCGGGATCAGCGCGGCAATGAGCTGCGCCGCGTAGGCTTCGGTGCCCGTGCGCCGTGCTGTGACGGCGCGACTGGCGTCGATGCCTATAACCATTCCCCGGGCCGCATGTTGGCGAGCTTGTGGCACACGTCTCCGTCGGGCCGGCCGCTATGGCTGCAAGCGCTCCAGGCACTCCTCGCGCTCGATCACCAGGTAATCCAGCACCACCCAGCCGTCTGTGCGCGTCACCGTGGTGCGCACGTTCACCCAGGTGACCCCGCCCACCACCCTGGGCGGCTCGGTCTCCAGCAGCGTCACAATCTCTTCTTCCTGCAGCACCATCAGCTCGGCGCCGCCGGGCTGATCGCGCAGGTTCAGGCCGCTGCCGCCGGTTTCGCGCACGATGGCCCGACAGATGAGCGGCGCCGGCGTTTCCGTGGGCGCGTTGGGGTCTGGCGTGGAGGTCGGCGTGGGCGTGGGCGGCAGGGTAGAGAGCGTGGCCGTGGGCGTGGGCACCCCTTCAATTTCTTCGCCAGACAACACCGCCACCTGGTTGGCGATATTCTGGCGCTCGACCATCATCAGGCCAATGGCTGCGAAAAAGAGTAGCGTGCTTGCGATGAGCGTAAAGCCGGCGCGGCGCAAGATAGCCTCGCGTTCCAGGGTATAGAAGCGCGCGCCGCCGCGCCGTATATCGCGATACGTGAACAGCGCCGCCACAAAAGCAAGCGCCGCCAGAAACAGGGGTAAGAATGATCCGCTCATAACGCTGCTGCCAGGAGCTGCTCCGCCGAGAGGGCGCCCTGCCGTAGGATCTGCGGCGGATCGACGGTGCAATCTACAATGGTCGAGGCCACGCCGGCCGGCGCCGGGCCGGCGTCGACCACTGCCGCCACGCGCCCATGTAGCGCGCGGGCCGCTTGCTGCGCATCGCGGGCCGCGGGTGCGCCAGACAGATTGGCGCTGCTGGCCGCCACTGCGCCGCCGGCGGCGCGAATGATGGCGCGGGCCACGGGGTGGTCGGGAATGCGCACGGCGACGTTGGTGTTCGGCGAGAGCTGCGCCGGCAGCCCTGCTTGCTTGGGCACGATCAGCGTCAAGGCGCCGGGCCAGAATTGGCCCATCAGGCGCTCAGCCGCCGCCGGAATGGCGCGCGCCACCAGGGCCAGGTCGTGCACATCGGCCAGCAAGATGGGGATGCCCTTTTGCAGTGAGCGCTCTTTTACCTCAAAGAGGGCTGTCACAGCGGCGTCGTCAAAGGCCTGTGCGCCCACGCCGTACAGCGTATCGGTTGGAAAAACCACCAGCCGTCCTGCCTGCAACAGAGCGGCTGCGCGCTCGATTGCACCGGGCTTTTCAGCAGGAAGAATCTCAGCTTTCATAACGTGCGTCTCAGGGATCATGCTCCTGATTTAGCAGAAATAGTCGTTTTCGTTGCTTGTCTCCACAATGATCAGCCGGTCGTGCCCACTATAATCGGAGCGGCTGTGGATGCGCGCCGCGCCAAAGTGTGCAGCCGCAACCCGTCGCGCGGCTTCGCCTTGCTGCCAGCCAATTTCCAGAAAAATTGCGCCGCGTGGGCGCAGATGGTAAGTGGCCTGTTGGAGAAGAGCGTCAATTAAATCGAGGCCATCCGGGCCACCGCGCAGGGCTTCGACCGGTTCATACAATTTTACCCCATCGTCAAGCGCCGTCCACTCTGCGTCGCCCACATAGGGCAGGTTGGCCGCCAGCAAATCAACCGGCTCGTCTATCTGCTCCAGCAGCGACGCCTGCTGCAGCCGCACTTGCCCGGCCACGCCGTGGCGCAGCACGTTGCTGCGCGCCACTTTCAGGGCCCGCGCCGAGATGTCTACGGCCGTCACCCGCGCCGCCGGCAGCCGGCGTGCCAGGGCCACGGCAATACAGCCGCTGCCCGTTCCCACATCCACAATGTGGCGCACGTCTGCCTGCGCCGCCCAGGCCACGGCCGCTTCCACCAGCAGCTCCGTTTCCGGGCGTGGAATGAGCACCGCCGGCGATACGTGAAACGCCAGGCCACAAAAGTCGGCGCTGCCTGTGAGGTAGGGCACCGGCTCCAGCCGTGCGGCCCGCGCCACCAGGGTGCGGAAGTCATCTTCCTGGGCCACGGACAGCGCTTGCTCAGGGTTTGCCGCCAGGTAGGTGTGCCCCGCGGCCAACACGTGCTGCAGTAGCAGCCGGGCGTCTTCATGCGGCGTCGGCGAGGCCGCCAGCCGCCTGCGCGCCCACTGCAGCGCTTCACGGATGCTCATCTGCATACTTGCCGCCGGCTTGTGGCGCCGGGCCGGCCGCGCTAAGCCTCTAACTGCGGCTGTGGCTCAGGCGCCAGAAAGCCGCGCGCTTCCAGGTGCTCCAGGATCACCTGCGCGCTCTCTAGCGGCGTCTGGCGGTCTGTGCGCACATGGATGTCGGGCCTGCTGGGCGCCTCAAAGGGGTCCGAAATGCCGGTGAAGTTGGGTATCTCGCCGGCGATGGCCTTCTGATACAGCCCCTTCACATCGCGCTCCTGTACAACCTCCAGCGGCGCGTCGATAAACACTTCCAGGAAGTTGGTGGTGTCGGCGCGCACCTGGTCGCGCACGGCCCGATACGGCGAGATAAAGGAGCAGATGCAGGCCACGCCATTGCGCGACAGCAGCTTGGCCACAAAGGCCACGCGCTCGATGTTTTTGTCGCGATCTTCTTTGGAAAAACCCAGGTCGCGCGTTAGGCTTTGGCGCACCACGTCGCCGTCCAGGCGCTCTACTTTCATGCCGCGCCGTTTCAGCTCATCTACCAGGATGAGCGCAATGGTCGTCTTGCCGGCACCCGAAAGGCCGGTCATCCATAAAACAAAACCGGGATGAGCAGTATCAGTTAACTTCACGCTGTTGTTTCCTGTTCCTCTTGAATGATTTCGTCCTGGCGCACATAGCCGCGGCGCATCAGGTAGTCGAGGATGCGCCGGGCATTCTCTTCGGCCGTGTAGTGCACGGTGTCCAATTTGAGCTCCGGGTGCAGGGGCGGCTCATAGGGGTCGTCCACGCCGGTAAAGCCTTCTAGCTCGCCGCGCCGCGCCTTGGCGTATAGTCCCTTCGTGTCGCGCTGCTCGCAAACCTCGATGGGCGTGTCCACAAAGATCTCCACGTAACGCTCCTTGCCCACCGTGTTGCGCACGTCGTTCCTCGTGGCGCGATAGGGGCTCACGGCCGCGCAAATCACGCAGCCGCCGTGGCGCACGATTTCCGAAGCCACAAAGCCCATGCGGCGCACGTTGGCGTCACGATCTTCTTTGCTAAAGCCTAAGCCTTCGGAGAAGTGGCTGCGCACCACGTCGCCGTCCAGCAGCGTAACCTGCCGGCCGTGCTCTTGCAGCAGGGTCGTCAGAATATTTGCCGTGGTCGATTTGCCGGCGTTGGTCAGGCCCGTCAGCCACACGCACACGCCCTGTTTGTACAGCGGTGGGTGAATTTCCGAAAGGATGGTGGCTACCTCCGGGCGCGTGAACCATTGCGGCAGCGGCCGGCCATTTTGCAGATACTCTTCGCGCACCTGGGTGCCCGAAATGGAGGCGATGCGCGCTTCTTTGGGCACGTTGGTCACTTCTTCATAGCGTCCTTCGTCGGGCAGGTACACCAGCATACGGAAAGGCACCACCTTCACGCCAATCTCCTCGCCGTGGGCCTCCACCAGGTTTTGCGCATCATACGGGCCGTAGAAAGGATTGCCTTCCGAATCGTTGCCCGGCCCCGCGTGATCGCGCCCGACGATCAGGTGATTCGCGCCGTAGTTGCGGCGGATGATGGCATGCCACAGCGCTTCGCGCGGTCCGCCCATGCGCATGGCCAGCGGCAGCAAAGAGACCAGAATCCGGTCCGGATCGTAATAGCGGCTGGCCAGCGCCTTGTAGGTGCGCACGCGGGTGTAGTGATCCACGTCCCCGGGCTTAGTCATGCCCACCGACGGGTGCAGCAGCAGCACGCCGTCAACCTCTTGCGCCGCGCGCTTGGTCAGCTCTTCGTGCACCCGGTGCAGCGGGTTGCGCGTCTGAAAAGCGACCACGTTTTCATGGCCGAAGGCTTCCAGTCTGGCCCGCGTCTGGCGCGGCGTAAGCCGCAGGTCCACAAAGTCATAATGGTGCGGCGTCCGAATGACCTCCAGCTTGCCCGAAATGTTACGCTTGCCCCAGCGGTGCATCTCCGCGACCAGGGGATGGCGCGCGTCGTTCTTACCAAAGACCTTGGCCGCCGTTTCTGCCAAATCCCATTCGTAGATCTCTTCGACGGTCATGATCGCCACGATTTCGTTTTGCTCGTCGCGCAGGGCAATCTCCTGGTCCAGGCTCAGCTCCACGTCGTTGTCCACCGGCAACGTAAGCGGTATGGGGAATAAGTGGCCGCTCGCCAGGCGCATTTCGTCCAGCACACGCTGGAAGTCCGCCTGCGTCATGAAGCGGTCGAGCGGCGAAAAGCCGCCCACGGCCAAAAGCTCCAGGTCGCACATGCTGCGTTGTGATAGCTGGATGGCCGGCAGGCGGCCGGCATAGGCCCGGCGCTCTTCTAGCTGCTGTCGCGAGACCATCAGGTCCACCAGTTCGCCGCCATAGGGTGCGATTAATTTTGTTTTCTGTTTCTGTGTCATACTGTCTACCGTCCGCTAGGGACCTCCTACTGTCAGGTGTATGCCTGCACGATACCACGGGCATCTTACGAGCCCACTTAATTGTTGAAACACCCATGCCTTTTCGTGGCGCTCGCCGCCCAAAAAAACAGCATCGCCGGCGGCAATGCTGTTTGAATTTTATAAGGTTCTCGGCCTGCCGCAAGCGTTTAGCGCTTAGATACTGCCGTGCAGCAGTCATCCTGACCCGATGTCAGCTATCCGCTTGCTCCGCCACAATGACCACCGTGTCAAAGAAGTAGCCCACCTGGGGAAGGCCCAGCGCGCCTTCTCCGGGCCAGATGCGCTGCCCCAGCTCGGTGCCTTCAAGGTCGGCGCTAAGCCCAACACGCACGCCCGGTTCCAGGGGCGGCACAGAAACCTCAAAGCGCCCATCGTCGCCAATGGTCGTGGACGCCATCTCCTGGCCCATAAAGGTCACGTTGAGGATCTGGATGGCCAGTCCGGCCGGCCCTACGCCGCGAATCGTCGTGTCGCCGGCGGCAACGGGCCGTTCAAATGCAAATAAGATGGCCCCTTCGGGGGTATTCATGATCTCCGGTTCGGGATACGACAGCATGGCCGTGGGTGGGGGCGCCGTGGGCGGCGGATATGGGCCGTCGTTCACTGCCGCGGTCGGCGGCGGCGGTGGGTAGCTTTCCTCTTCGCCGGCTGTGGGCGCCGGATAGCCGTCTTGCTGCTCCGGCCCCTGCGCCGTGACCGTAGGCGGCTGCTCAGCCTCCGGCGCCGGGCCGCAGGCGGCAGTGGCCAGCATCAGTAATAAAGTAAAAAGAATGAGGACACGAAAGTTGACAGATTTGTGAATCATGGCGTGGATCATAATGAACAAAAAGAAAGCCATCTATCAGCAGATGGCTTTCTTTATGTGATGCTAATTGTCGATAACGAGCTTAGTCGAGGTTGAAGCCTTCCGCGTTCGACTTATCGAAGGAGGTTGGTCCATTGTTGGGCGCGGTGCCCGTCCAGCTAGACTCGTTAGACACGACCATCAGAGGCTGGTCGCTGGTGATCATCACACCGGAGAGCGTGCTGTTGGGCAGCGAAGCGCCGCTCCAGATGTTCATGGTGTGCGCGTTCACGATGTTGAGCGCTGCGCCAGCATTGATGCTCAGGGCGTTGGTGGTGAAGGTGGCGCCATTGTTGTCGACGAAGGTCATGCGCACATTCGTGGCGTTGGAGGAACCGACGTTCTGAACCTGCATACCGGTCGAGCGGCCGAACCAGTTCTGCTTGTAGGCCGGGTAGGACACCGTGGTGGTGGCCGACGTGCTGGCCTGGCAGGCATAGGTCGTGGACGTCTGAACCGGGTTCACCAGAGGCAACTCGGATTCGTTAACCACAACCGCGACGCTACCGGCGCTGCCTTCCACACGAGCCGAGTACAGACCATTGGTGTTGCCGCCGGGCAGGTTGCCGATGTCGGGGCCGTAGAACAGCACCGAGGCGCCGGAGGCCACGTTGTTGGACGTGCTGGTATATTCAGTGCCCGAAGCGCTCACGAAGGTAACCGTAACGTTCTGCGAGCTGCCGTGCGCGTTCTGTACCTGCATACCACTGTTACGGCCGAAGTAGTTCTTCTTGTACAGCGGGCAGTACACCTGGCTGCCGAGGCCGGACGGCGTGAAGCCGCCGCTGCCCTGCAGCACTACGGCTACAGAAGCAGTGTGCTCATGCTCCAGCATCACTGCGGCGATCGGCTGGCTGGAAGTGGCTTCCATGGCGCCGATGTTGCCGTTGCCGCTGGGCACAGCCGCCAGGCCGGGATCCACGGCGACCATCTGGCCGGGGCCAACGGGCGGCGTGGTGTAGTTGTAGGTGCTGCCGCCCACCATAAACTCAACGTCCACCGTCGTGCTGGCAGAGCCAGCATTTTGCAGATAGAAGGTGGTGGTCTTGTTGAAGTGGTTGTGCTTCACCAGGGGGAACAGCCAGGACGTGCCCGTCTGATCGCCATTCACGCCGTTGTAGTAGGCCGCAGCCTTACCACCGGCGACGCCAAAACCGGCGGCCTGACGGTTGGTCACGTTGACCTGCGCTGCAAGCGGTTGGTCAGAGCTGGCAGCAATCGAACCCAGGAAGCCGCTGGGCAGGCCCGGGATATCGTTGGGCAGCACGGTCTCCGAAGCGCCTTGGGCGATGGTCAGCTGATGGTTGTACGTGGCGCTAGAAACCGAATCATAGGCCGTCAACACAACCGTCGCCGAGCCCGAACCGACGTTCTGGAACGAAGCGCCCTGCCACCAGCCGCTACCGGGCAGCGCGGCGCTGCTCACGCTGGCAAAGGCAAACACCAGCGCAAAAACGATGATAAATGCCAAAAACTTTTTCTTCATACGAGGTTCCTCCAAGCGAACTAAAAGATCTCTGATTTCTACTAGCTAACATTCTAGGCCATCTAAAGAGCCGAACCAATACTACTAATGGGGTATTTGGGGGTTATTTTGCGCCGATCAGGCCTGTTACAGCGGCCACCAACGGTATAATCGGCCCATGTTAACCGTCTACCAACCTGTCGTTCCTGAGTACTTGCATGGCTGAGCGGCCCGACATCATCTTGCTGCTTCTCGATACCCAGCGCGCGGATCGCCTCTCTTGTTATGGCTATGAGCGCGCAACCACGCCCCATCTCGATGCGCTGGCCGCAGGCGCTGTGCGCTTCGCGGCGGCCACGGCGCCCGCACAATGGACCGTGCCCAGCCATGCCTCGCTGTTCACCGGTCTCTATCCCTCGCAGCACACGGCGCACCAAATGAACTCAGTGTTGCCCGCCGGCCTGCCCACGCTGGCGCAGCGGCTGGCCGAGCACGGCTATTTCACCGCCGGCTTTTCGCAGAATCCGTTGATCGGCCTGGTAAAGAATCACCTCGATCGCGGCTTTCACCGTTTTGAGAACAGCCACCTGCTGGGCAACATCCTGCTCACCACACGCCTCAATCGTCCGCAGGGCGCCGTGGCCTTAGGTAAGCGCCTGCAGATGGCCGCGCGCTGGCTGCTGGCCGAGTCGCTGGGCTACAGCTACGAAACACCCCTGCAGCGTCTAGCGCCCCTGTTAGGTCCCGTCTGGCAGCGCTTCTTACAGGCGCAGGGCCGCTCTAAGAGCGCCGTCACCGCGCGCCTGCTGCGCCGCGCCAGCCGCCTGCTGATCGACCGCGAAGGCTGCGCGCCGGGCCAGCCCATCTTCCTCTTCATCAACCTCATGGGCGCTCATGTGCCCTATGACCCCGACCGCCATATCTTGCAGCGCAGCCTGCCGCCCGCACAGCGGGCGCGGCCCACCAGCGGCCTGCTGCGCTGGGCCAACCAGCTTCAAATCGACGTGCGCAACTGGATCGACCAACCGCTGCCCGCGGCCGAGCGCCAGCTTCTCAACGCCATCTACGACGCCGAAGTGGCCACTCAGGATGCGCACGTGGGCAGCTTCTTAGAAGCCCTGCATCAGGCGCAGGGCCTGCCAAACAGATTCCTGGCCGTGGTCGCCGATCATGGCGACCATCTCGGCGAGAAGGATCGCGTCAATCATGGCTTTGGCGTCTACCAGCCGCTGGTGCACGTGCCCCTCATCATCCACGACCCGCAGCAGCGCCTGGTCCCCGGGGCGGTGCGCGAAGAAGCGGTTTCCACCCGGCGCCTGTTCCACACCATGCTACAGGCCGGCGGCGCAGCCACCGCCGCCGAGGCCGCGCTAAGCCTGCTCGACGGCGACGAGGCGCCCGGCCTGGCGGGCGCGGTGAGCGAAGGCTTCCCCCTGCAGTGGGCCGTGGGCCGGCTGGCCGGCGAAAAGGCGCAGCGTGCCCGCGAACAGGGCCATACAGAGATGGTGCGCGCCATACGCCACGATGGTTACAAGCTGCTTGCCGGCGACGCCTGGAGCGAGCTTTACGACCTGGCGCACGACCCCGCCGAAGTGCATAACCTGCTGCACGCCGCGCCAGAACAGGCGCGCCAGATGGCCGCCGCCCTGCAGCAGTTCATTCACTGGGCCCAACCCGCCAGCGCCGCCGCCACCAGAGAAGAAGACGACCCGGAAATCGTGCGCCAACTGCGCGAGCTAGGCTACCTGGAATAACACAGCCCTGCCCATCGCCGCCCAACGTGCCACCTCCGCCCGCTTGCATCAACCCTTACAGGCTAACGATCGCCCCAACCTTCGTAGGATGGTCCCGCGCCAGGGCCTGCGGCGGCACGGCCCGCAGCAGCCACAACATCAGGAAGTCGCCGCCCGCCGCCAGCGTGAACAGCGCGGCGAAACCCAGCAGCGCCAGCGAACCGCTCGCCAGCGCCAGCACTCCCGGCAGCAGACCCAACACCAGCCCCGGCAGCAAGATGCCCCAACGGTAACCGCGCACGGGCATACTTTCGCTGCTATGAGCGTACGGCGTCAACATCTTCCACTTCACGCCAAAGCGCATCGCCTGCCGCGGCACGCCGCCAAACAGCATCCAGCCCAGGCCATGCAGCAGCTCATGCACCACAATACCGCCCGCCACGCTCAGCAGCAGCCACCACACTGAAATCGCCGACCCCGGCAGCTCTCGCCCCCGCCACACCAACCAGAATAACACCACCAACACCCCCGCCGTCGCCAACCCTAACACCGTCCCCCAGACATTCGCCGCCAGCATGGAAATCGTATAATCCCGCTCCACAATCTCGCGTCTATCATCCATCGTCAATTCCTCCATGACGAACACCCGGGCAACATACTGGCGATCGCCTCTGGCCCGATCGCTCTTTCCCTGGCCATCAGCTCCACGCCCGCTGTGATATAATATCCTTATCTAAAGGAGTTCAAGGCTATCGGCCGATCGTTTGAGGCCATGCCCTGACAGTGTCAGGCTTACTGCCGTTATCATGCCCGAACTGATTGAAAAAGTCGCCGCCTACATCACGCGCGGAGAGCAGTTGCTGGTCTTCAGCCAGCCGGCCGCTCCGGAAGTGGGCGTACAGGTACCGGCGGGGACGGTGGAACCTGCTGAGGATCTGCGAAAGGCCGTGTTGCGCGAGGCGGAGGAAGAGACAGGGCTGCACGATCTGGAAATCGTCGCCTACCTGGGGCAGCACAGCGCCACATTTGCCGATGAGCGCGAGGGGACGACCACCATTCGCCGCCACTTTTTCCACCTGCGCTGCAACGGAGAAGCCTCCGAGCGCTGGCAACATTGGGAGATGACCCCCTCCGGCGGCGTCGAAGGCCCCATTCTGTTCGAGTTATGGTGGACACCGCTTGCCGGCGCCCAGGCACACCTGTCTCCGTGGTTCGCCGTGTTGCTAGATAGAGTGATCATCTGAACGGAAGAGAAGCAACCTGAAAATCTCTCGCACTTGGCAACCTTAGCAATCTTCACGCTACACGCATCACGCCACACGCATCACGCATCGCGCCACACCTTACCCGGCCACAAATGCCGCAACCTGATCGGACAAATACGCCGCTGCACATACAAAAAAGCCGGCAGGCTATACAACGGCATGGCCGCCACGCGCGCAATCGCCGAGCCCACGCCGCCGTAGGCCGGCGCCAGCAGCAGGTTCAGCAACAGGTTGCCGCTCATGCTCATCAGCGCAAAATAAGCAATCACCTTCTGCTGGTCGGCGGCGATAATCAGCCGCGAGTTGGGCACATTAAAGGCCGAAAACACAAAAGCCCACACTAGAATGCGCAAAATCAGCGCCGAACGCTCACTGCCCGCGCCATACAGCACATTGAGCGCCGGCTCGGCCAATAAGAGCATCGCCAGGGCAATCAGCAGCGCGCCGCCCAGCAGCAGGCTCAGCGAGCGGCCATAGACGCGCTGTAACCGTTCGCGGCCCTGCTCGTAGGCCCGCGCGATGGCCGGAAAGATGGCCAGCTGGTAACTGCGCGTCAGAAACAGCATCAAAGTCAGCAGCATCGACGCCTTGCTGTAAACGCCCACTTCGGCCTCGGCGTGAAACAGCGACAGGATCACCACGTCGAACTGGTACTCCACGATCAGCACCAGCGAGACGATAATCAGCGGCGTGGCCGTCTTCAGGCTGCTGAGCCAGAAAGCGGCGTCCGGGCGCAGGCTGCCGGAGCGCACCTGGTGTGCGCCGCGGCGCCACGAGGTGACCCACACGTGCGCCAGCAGCTCCAGTACGCTCACTCCCAGAAACAGAGCGCCAATCCACAACAGTGCCCGCCCCGTAAACAGCAGCCACGCCCCGCCGGCGAAGCGCGCCACGCTGCCGGCGATCATAATCACCGAGACGGCGCGCACATCTTCAAAAGCCACCCACAGCGACTGGTACAGGTTGGTGAGGCTGGCGGGCACGATGCTCAGGGCCATCAGCAGGATGAGCTGCTTGGCCGCCGTGCTATACGGCAGCAAAGGCATGATCAGCGCCAGGCCGGCCCACAGCAGCAAGGCCAGCGCCAGCCGCAGCAGCAAAAAGGCGCCCAGGTAGCGGGCCGCCTCTTCCGCCCGTTTGGCCACTTCGCGAATCAGCAACTGGTCCAGGCCCCACAACGAAAAGGCCAGCAAAATGCCTGTGTAGCTGTTGGCCAGGCTATACACGCCGGCGTCCTCGTCGCCCAGCAGGCGCGCGATGAGAATAAACACCAGCGCCTGCCCCGCCCGCTGGCCCACACTGGCCAGCAGGTTCAGCAGCGAATTTTGCAGCACGCGCCGGCGCAGGCTGATCATGCCTCGTGCGCCGCCCGCGCAAAGATAGTCACCACGCTGCCCTTTCCCCGCCTGTTCAGCAGCGCAAAGTACGGGGCGCTAAGCGGCGCCCACCACGGCAGGCCGGCAAGCCGCGCCAGCCCCCGGCGCAGCGCGCCCTCAGGCAGCTGCGCATTGAGCCAGGTTTGCAGCGCGGCGAGCCACGTGTGGTAGGTGCCCAGAAAGTGACTGCGGCCCAGATACTCTAATCGCGCCTCGCGCAGCAGCAGGCTCATCGTCTGCTCCTCGAAGAGAAACAAGTGCCGCGGCGCGTCGAAGCCAATCCAATATTTGTCAAACAAAGCGGCGTCTGCGCTCTGCAAGTCGGGAACCGAGAAGGCCAACACACCGCCCGGCTTCAGCAAGTGGCCCGCGGCGCGCAATATGGCCAGCGGATCGTGCGTGTGCTCCAGCACATCCCACAGCGTGATGGCGTCGAAGCTGGCGCGGTTAAAAGGCGCATCCAGCAAGTCGCCGGTGAACACGTCGAGGCCCAGCGCCTGGCGCGCATAGGCCGCCGCCTCTGGTTGAATCTCCACGCCCTGCACGCGCCAGCCGCGCCGCCGCATTTCTGCCAGGTAATTGCCCGTGGCGCAGCCAACGTCCAGCAGGCTGCCCGGCTGCGTAAAAAAGCCGGCGATAGCCCTAACCGCCGGATACAGATTGCGGCGTCGTTTCCAGCGCATCAGCCGCCAGCGCTCGCGGTCGATAGCCCCGCGATAGGCGGCGTAATGCTCGGGGTAGTAGGCCGCAATGTCCGCCAGCGGCGGTCGCGGGCTCAAAAAGTGCAGGCCGCACTGCGGGCAGCGCATCCAGGCAAAGTCGCCCGGGCAGCCCAGCCACCAGTCCGGCCGTTCAAACAGCCGCTCAGGCGGCCGCTGGTGCCCGAAGAAACAGGCGGCGCGCTCTAACGGGGGGCTGTGCGGGCGCTTGGTCACACGTTCCTCGCTAAGCCGCCCGCTGCTGCGCCAGGCGGCTGACATAGAAGCCTTGCAGCGACTGCGCCACCACCGGCCAGGCGCGCTGCTGTACGGCCACGGTGCGCGCGCGCTGGCCCATGTCGCGTAGCAGCGGCGCATCGGCCAGCATCTGCAGGGCAGCATCGACCTGCGCCTGCGGCTCTGGCGCAGCCACGCGGCCAATGTCGAACTGGCGCACGAAAGCGCCCAGGTCGCCCACGTCGCTGACCAACAGCGGGCGTCCGGCGGCGATGAAATCGTGCGCCTTCATCGGAAAGCGGCCCTGGTTCGCGCCGCTGTCGCTCAAAGGCAGCCAGCCCACGTCGGCTGCGGCCACATAATCGGCCAGCCGCTCATAAGCAACCGGGCCGCTTTCAACCACCGCCTCAGGTCGCCGCACGAGCTCTTTCAGCGAGATATTACAGTAGCCGATCATCAGCAACAATATGTTGGCGTTGGCCTCGTGGATGCGGTCGAAAGCCTCAGCCATTAGCTGCGCGTCGCGCCTGAATAGCGAGCCGGTGTAGGCCAGGTAGCTGCGCTCTGGCGCCAGGCCCAGGCGCTGCCGCACCTCGGCCTGCGGCTGCGGCCGGATCTGCGCCACGTTGGCGCCGTTAGGCAGCAGCAAGATGGAATCCGGCGCCAGGCCCAGGGCCAGAGCCTTTTGTCGCAGCACCGAATTAATCACCGTCGTGCCCACGGCCGCCGCGCGAAAGCGCTCTTCAAAAAAGGTCTCCACCGGCCGCAGCAGCCGGCGCAGCAGCGGGTTGCTGCGTTCTTCCACCGAGCCGCCGCGGCCAAACCAGTCGCACCAGTCGGTGAACAGGGGAACCTGATAGCGCCGCCGCAGCGCCAGACCCGGCATGAGATTGGTCGGGCGCGTCTCAAAGAGGTGCGCCAGGTCGAACCCTGCGCCGCGCCCGCCTTCGCGCAGCCAGCGCATGCGCCGCAGCGCCTGCAGCGGGTCGTAACCCGAGCCGCGGTGCAGGTCCGGCAGCGCCACGCGCGTCAGCCGCCCGCCGCCGTCTGTGTCCGTGCTCACGGCGCTCTCTGGCCCGGCGCTCAGCAAGGTCACCTCATGGCCCATCTGCGCCAGCGCCTCGGCAAAGCCCAGCGCCCGCCAATACGTGCCGCGCCCCGTGCGGTTGAAGGAGAGATACAGCATGCGCAGCGGGCCCTGCGCCGGGCCTGCTGCTACAGGCGCTCTCTGATGCCGTGCCACAGTCCGCGCCAGTATGCCTTCAGCGAATCGAAGCGCCGTTTGCGCAGCAGGCGCAGCGACGTGCGCAGCGCGCTGGCCGTGCGCCAGAACAAGATAATGGGCCACTGCCAGGCGCGCGCGTGCTTCCGGAAGTAGAGCACGCTGGAACGCGCCATCCAATACCGCTCGCGCGGCGTGTCGCTGCCGCCGCTGCTGCGCGACACCTTGTGCCACATCGTCGCCGCCGGTTCCAGGCGCAGGCGGTAGCCCTGCCGCCGCGCGCGCAGGCAGTAATCCATGTCTTCATAATAGAAGTAAAAGATCTCGTCGGGCAGGCCCACCTCGTCCATCATCTTGCGCTTCATCAGCACGGCGCAGAACGGCGCATCGTCGATGTCCTGGGCCTCCTGCCATTGGCCCTCGTCCAATTCATTCTGGCCTAGCTGCACGATCTCCAGATTTAACGGGTTGGCGCGCGTGCCCACGCTCCAGATGCGCTGGGGCTCGCCGGCATAATAGATCTTGGGCATCACCAGGCCAATGTCCAGCGCGCTCTCGGCCTCTCGCACCAGCTGGGCGATGCAGTCCGGCGCCAGCAGCGTGTCGTTGTTCAATAAGAAGAGGTAAGGGGCGCTGCCTTCTAACGCCTTGCGGAAACCAACGTTGTAACCGCGCACCGCGCCAATGTTTTCGGGCAGCTTAAGCAGCGTGGTTTGCGGGAAGCGCTGCGCAATGGCCTCGGCCGTGCCGTCTTCCGAGCCGTTGTCCACCACGATGGCCGATAAGTTGGCCTCCTGCTGCGCGTACACCGTTTCCAGGCAGGCCAGCGTGTCTTCCCGACCATTCCAGGTGATGATAATGACGCAGACGGCCGGGCTGGTGGTCGCTTCTGTGGCTTCTCTCATCAGGTTACGCGCTGCGCAAGGGGCCTGGACAGCGCCCGTGGTCGCGCATGCTACGCATCTCTCCGTAAATCGTCGATGGCCTCGCACAGCCTGGCGCCCAGCGCGGCCATCGAATTGCCGGCCAGAAATCGCTCGCGTGCCGCCCGGGCCATGCGCTCACGCAGCCCGGCGTCGGCCTGCAGCGCCAGGATGCCATCGGCCAGTGCCTGCGGGTCGGCGCGGTCAACCAGATACAGCTCTTTGCCGTGCGTGAACGTGTTGCGCATAGTAGGCGAATCGCCGCTAATCATCGGCCGCGCCATGGCCGCCGCTTCCCAGATCTTGTTCTGCACCGTCATCAGCGATTGCGGCGTCTGGCCAAAGACGCCCAGGCACAGCTGCGATTGGGCCATCATTGCCGGCAGCGCCTCTTTTGCCAGCCAGCCGTGAAAGCGGACGTTGCTTAAGCCGGCCTCCGCCGCCGCTGCTTGTGCCGCAGCCAGCTCGGGACCCTCACCATAGAACTCAAACAGGATCTCCTTGTGATCTTGCAGCAGGTTTGCGGCGCGGATCATCGTGCCCACGCCGTGGTTGGGAATGAAGGTGCCATAGTAGGTCACGCGGAAGCAGTCGGGCGGTGGCTGGAGCTCCGGTCGCGGGCTATAGAGCCGTTCGTCGGCCCCCGCAGGAACCAGGCTAAAGCGCTCAGGGCGCAGGCCGTAGGTCTGGGAGTGGTAAGCGATGTACTCTGCGGTATCCGACAGCAGTAAATCCGGCAGCCGCAGGCCCAGGCCTTCCACGAAGCGCAGCAGGCGGCCCTTTAAGGAAGTGGGCGTCACCAGGCCGCGCTCCAGGGCAATCAGGTACAGCGACATATAATGGTCCAGAATAAGCGGCTTGCGGCGCACGAAGCTCAACAGCCGCCCCAGAAAGGCGTCGAATGGGCCAGGATAGCCGATGATCATCACGTCGTAGGCCGGCGTTCGCCTGTGCTGCCGGATCAGGCGCCAATAGGCCGCGATCAGCCTGCGCCACAGGGCAGGACGCAAGAAACCGCCCTGCACCTGCTGCACGCGATCCTCAATTCCGTGCCACAACGTGGCGTGGCATTCGGTAACCTGCACGCCCTGCGAGCGCAAGCCGGCCATCAATATCTGGTTGCGCCCGTACTGCCGGCGATACGTGCCAAAATAACAGACGCTCAGCGCCTTGGTTCTGCCAGTTTGCATAGAACGGGTGATTATAACTTGAGGTTAGTAGATGGTCATCCCGCGGCAGCGAGCCTGACCCACGGTTGGCCAACGGCATTCACCAGCTTCTGATCCACCGTCCACAAAGGAGTATTGAACCATTGTCACAACGCTATACTTGCCACCCCATAACCAGCTTGCCAGGATGCCCCCGCCTCTGGATAATGGGCGGCGAGTTAAACCACGGGCCGGCCATTGGGTGGCGGCCCATCCTGACGCAAGGGAGTTGCCGAACTATGGAACAGAAGAACGGACAGTGGCCTACTTTTGAATGGGCTGATCGCCATCTGATCGTCACCGGTGGGTCCGGCTTTCTAGGCTCGCACCTGGTGCGCCAGCTAGAGCAGTACGGCCTGGACGCCGCGCAAATCACCGTGCCGCGCAGGGCGCAATACGACTTGCGTCATTGGGACGCCGCACAACAGCTTTTCGCCGATGCCGAAAGGTCGTCGGGCACGCCGCCAGAGCGCACGCTGGTGATGCACCTGGCGGGCAACGTGGGCGGCATTGGCTATAACCGCGAGCACCCCGGCGAGCTGTTCTATGACAATATCATGATGGGCGCCCAGCTCATGGAGCTGGCGCGGCAGCGCGGCGTGCAGAAATTCGTGGCCATCGGCACCATCTGCGCCTACCCCAAGTTCACACCGGTACCCTTTCTGGAAGAAGACCTGTGGCGCGGTTATCCCGAAGAAACCAACGCGCCTTACGGCCTGGCCAAGAAGATGCTGCTGGTACAGGGCCAGGCCTATCGCCAACAATACGGCTTCAACAGCATCTTCCTGCTGCCCGTCAACCTCTACGGGCCCGGCGACAACTTCGACCCGCGCTCCTCGCACGTCATTCCCGCGTTGATACACAAATGCGTGCAGGCCATCGAAACAGGCAGCGAGGAGATCGTAGTCTGGGGCGACGGCAGCCCTACGCGTGAATTCCTTTATGTAGAGGACGCCGCCGAGGGCATCATTCTGGCCGCCGAGCGCTTCAACGGCCCTGAGCCGGTTAACCTCGGCTCCAGCTACGAGATCTCCATCCGCGACCTCGCAGAGAAGATTGTACAGCTAACCGGCTTTTCCGGACGCATAAGCTGGGACACCGGCAAACCAAACGGCCAGCCGCGCCGCAAGCTCGACACCTCCCGCGCCAACGCGCTGTTTGGTTTTGAAGCCAGCACGCCCTTTGAAGAAGGGCTGCGCGCCATGGTCGAGGACTACTTGCAGCGCCGCCCACAGCTTGCGTCCAATTAAACGGCTGCCGGCGCCGGCCGTGCTCCCTCTGCCACAGCCATGATTCTCGTCACCGGTGCAACGGGTTTTATCGGCCGCTCGCTGATGCGCGCCTTGCAGCGCAAGGGCCACGAGCCACGCGCCTACAGAGGCCACATCAACGACCGCGAACAGCTTACCGCCGCACTGCGCGACGTAGAGCTGGTCTACCACCTGGCCAGCGCCGAAGCGCGTGGCCGGCCACGCTATTTACAGCATATCGACGTGCAGGGCGCCGCCAGCCTCGTCCGCGCAGCGCACACCACGGGCGTGCAACGCATCGTGCTGGTCAGCCGCCTCCATGCCAACCCCAACAGCATCTTTCCCCTCCTGCGCGCCAAAGGCGAAGCGGAGCGCCTGATACGCCAGAGCGGCATTGCCTATACCATCGTGCGCTCGGCCTCGCTCTTCGGCCCCGAAGACCGCTACCTGAACCTCATCGCTTCCCTGGCGGCCTGGACCTGGCCGCTGCTGTGGCTGCCGGGCGGCGGGGAAGGCGCGCAGCAGCCGCTGTGGGTCGAAGACATGGCTCGCTGCCTCACGGCCCTGGCGCAGCGCCCCGATCTTGCCGGGCAGACCCTCTCTATTGCCGGCGAGGACCGGCTGCGCTACCGCGAGCTGGCGCTGATGGTTGCGGCCGCCGCCGGGCTGAAGCGCATCCCCGTGAAGGTCGATCTACGCATCGTGCGCCCACTGAGCGTCCTGACCATGGCCTGGTGGCGCCGCCCGCCGGTGACCTCCTACGCTCTCAACCGCTTCTCCCTTCCCGACGTCGCGCCGTTCGACAGCGTACCGCACACCTTCGGCTTCCGCGCCGAGCGCCTGGTCGATCACCTGGCCTTCTTACGGCGCGGCGGCTGGCGTCGCCGCCTGTTCACCCTGTAATGGCGCCACGCCCGTGGTTGACGGCCCATAGGGCCCATGATAGCATCCAGCCCGTTAACGAGGATAAGCAAACATCATGACAAACGACATACGCATTGAAGACATCGCCCGGCACGAAGGCCAGGATGTGACCATTAAAGGCTGGCTTTATAACCTCACGGGCAAGGGCCGCCTGCAGTTCTTACAGCTACGCGACGGCTCGGGCATCGTGCAGGCCGTGGCCTTTAAGCCAGACCTTGACCCCGACCTGTTCGAGCAGATCCGGCGCCTGGGCCAGGAATCCTCGCTGGTAGTCACCGGCTCCGTGCGCAAAGACGATCGCGCGCCGGGCGTTCCCGGCGGCTACGAGCTGGGCATCAAGACGCTCGAGGTGCTGCAGAGCGTCGACGACTATCCCATCACACCCAAGGAGCACGGGGTCGAATTCCTCATGGAAAACCGGCACCTGTGGATTCGCTCCAGCCAACAGTGGGCCATTCTGCGCGTGCGCGCCACCATCAAGCGCGCCATTGCGGATTGGCTCGACGACCACGGCTTTCTAAACGTCGATACACCGATCATCACGCCCGCGGCCGCCGAAGGCACCAGCACTCTGTTCGAGGTCGACTATTTCGACGAGAGGGCCTACTTGGCGCAGACGGGGCAGCTCTACAACGAGGCCAACATCATGGCCTTTGGCCGCGTCTACTGTTTCGGCCCCACCTTCCGCGCTGAAAAGTCCAAGACGCGCCGCCATCTGGCCGAGTTCTGGATGGTAGAGCCTGAAATTGCCTTCTGTGACCTCGAGCAGCTCATGGAGGTTGAAGAGCAGTTTGTCAGCTATCTGGTGCAGACCACGCTGCAAAAGCGGCGGCACGAGCTGGCCCTGCTGCAGCGCGACACCGCGGCCCTGGAGCGCGTGCAGCCGCCCTTCCCACGCATCAGCTACGACGAAGCTATCGAGCGCCTGCATGCCGCCCGCCAGCAAACGGATGACCCCGAGCAGCGCGAGCTGCTGAAAATCGAGTGGGGCGAGGATTTCGGCGCGCCGCACGAGGTCGAGCTGGCGCGGCAGTTTGACCGCCCAGTCTTCGTCTACGGCTACCCCACGCAGGTTAAGGCTTTTTACATGGAACCCTGGCCCGGCCGGCCCGAAGTGTGCAAGAGCGTCGATCTGCTGGCGCCCGAAGGCTATGGCGAGATCATCGGCGGCAGCGAGCGCATTAGCAACCCCGAGGTGCTGCTAGAAGCCATTCGGCGGCACGAGCTGCCTTTGGAGCATTACCACTGGTACGTAGACCTGCGCCGCTATGGCAGCGTGCCGCACAGCGGCTTCGGCCTGGGCGTCGAGCGCACCGTGGCCTGGCTTTGCGGCATCCACCATATTCGCGAAACAAGTCCCTTCCCCCGCACTCTGCGATATATGTATCCGTAGTTGCGAGAAGACCGGACAGGTTTCAAAAACCTATCTGGTCCATCGGCGCAGCCTCGCGCAGGCGCCATTCCCAATAATGCACAGCCACCGGCTCGCCAGGCCCCGCCGCCGCTTCGACAGTCGTAAACGGCTGCTCAGGCAAGCCCTGCGCCTGGGCCGCTACGATGTGAAAGGTATAGTACGTCGGCAGGCCAGGGTACGACTCGGTCTCGCCGCGCCACTCCTTGCGCCGGTAACTCTCTGGCTCAAGCGCCACCTGCTGCGGCGTCAGGCCCAGCTCTTCGTGCAGGCAGCGCAAAGCGGCCGCGGCGAAATGCTCGCCGGGCAACATCTTCTCCGATGGCGGACGGCCGCGCTCGCGCCGCCGCCCGCCGCCAAAGCCTTGCGCCGCCTCAATCAGGATATGATCGTCACGCTGCAGCAGCACGCGCACCACGTTCACGCTGCGCAAGGGCGGCGCGTCGCGCAGTTCGCTCTCGCCCTTTTCTAACTCGGTTAAGAGATTCGCCACCGTCTTGGCCGCGCCGCGCCCCCAGGGCGACGTATCGACGCCACGCGCCAGCAGCCACTGTTCCAGGCTCGCCGTTGAATCAAATTTTAGCATGGTCTGCTGTTTGTATCGCCGCTCTCGCTCCAGACCTGACAGGTCTCTAAAACCTGTCAGGTCTGCAAGCTCTGTCAGGTCTGCGCCGCCTTAACTACGCAGCGTCGCCTCCACGGTGACCTCTCCCACGCCGCCCAACGCCTGCGAGACGGGGCAGCCTTTCCTGGCCTTTTCGACGCTCTCCTGGAAGGCGCTATCGTCAATATCGGGCACGCGCGCCTCGGTGATGAGATGAATGCGCGAAATTCGGAAACCGCTCTCGCCACGGGTCAGATGCACCTGAGCGGTGGTGCTGATTTCTTCTGGTGAATAGCCGGCCCGCCCCAGCTCGCCAGATAGGGCCATCGAGTAACAACCGGCGTGCGCTGCGGCAATAAGCTCTTCGGGGTTCGTGCCTTCTCCTTCCTCAAAGCGCGAGCTAA
This sequence comes from uncultured Ardenticatenaceae bacterium, assembly GCA_964384155.1. Classification (GTDB taxonomy): domain Bacteria; phylum Chloroflexota; class Anaerolineae; order Promineifilales; family Promineifilaceae; genus JAAYYY01. The sequence continues at coordinate 176,019 of CAYLJW010000002.1, read as the reverse complement.
AGGAATAGGCGCCCTCATAAGCGCCGCTAGCCATTTTCATGGATCCTGTGCCTTCTCTCAAACTTCCTTTCCACACTGCATCTGCTGAACGTACAGCCATGATAGAGTTGTGCCTCCTTGTATTGTAGAATGGTTAGTCCGCCAGGCTCGCTCCCCGCAAGCTAGAGCTAAAATGCCTGTTAAACAGAACCATCGCAGCATAGCAGGCCAATGTTAGTATCACATAGGCACAGGGCAACGTTCGTTCGCGCCGCCCGCCTTGCCATCCTGCCCCGGCGTGCCATAATCTTAAACGCACGGCGCCGGCCACGGGCGCCGCTATGGAGAAAGCTCGATGAGCAATGTAGATGACGCCCGCCAACGCTGGCAGCAAGAAACCCTGCGCCCCACGCTGCAAGAATCGCCAGAGCGCCGCGACCATTTTGAGACCGGCTCAGGCATCGCCGTCGAGCGTCTTTATCTTCCAGATGAGCGCGACGACTATTTACAGAAGCTTGGCTTTCCCGGCGAATACCCCTACACGCGCGGCGTCCAGCCCACCATGTATCGCGGCCGGCTGTGGACCATGCGCCAGTATGCGGGCTTCGGCACCGCCAAAGAGTCGAACCGGCGCTACAAGTATCTGCTGAGCCAGGGCGCCAGGGGTCTTTCGGTAGCCTTCGACCTGCCCACGCAAATTGGCTACGACGCCGACGACGCCATGGCCCTGGGCGAAGTAGGCCGCGTCGGCGTCAGCATCACCAGCCTGCGCGACATGATGCAGCTCTTAGACGGCATCCCCTTGGATAAAGTGAGCATCAGCATGACCATCAACGCGCCCGCGGCCATCCTGCTGGCCATGGTCATCGCCGTGGCGCGGCAGCAGGGCCTGCCGCCGGCCGTCTTGCGCGGCACCGTGCAAAACGACATTCTGAAAGAGTACATCGCTCGCGGTACCTACATCTTCCCGCCGCAGCCGTCAATGCGCCTCATTACCGACCTGTTCGCCTATTGCAGCCGCGAAGTGCCGCACTGGAACACTATCTCCATTTCCGGCTACCACATCCGCGAAGCCGGCAGCACGGCGGTGCAAGAGCTGGCCTTCACCCTGGCGAACGGCATGGCCTACGTGCAGGCGGCCATCGACGCCGGCCTCGACATAGACGCCTTCGCTGGCCAGATCTCCTTCTTTTTCAACGCTCACAACAACTTCCTGGAAGAAGTAGCCAAGTTCCGCGCCGCGCGCCGCATCTGGGCGCGCATTATGCGCCAGCAGTTCGGCGCCCGCGACCCGCGGAGCTGGCGCCTGCGCTTCCACGCCCAGACCGGCGGCAGCACGCTTACGGCGCAGCAGCCGCAAAACAACATCGTGCGCGTGGCCCTACAGGCGCTGGCGGCGGTGATGGGCGGCGTGCAAAGCCTGCACACCAACGGCTACGACGAAGCCCTGGCCCTCCCTACCGAAGAAGCGGCCCGGCTGGCCCTGCGCACACAGCAGGTCATTGCCTACGAGAGCGGCGTGCCAGACACCGTAGATCCGCTGGCCGGCTCCTACTACCTAGAAGCGCTGACCGACGAGCTAGAGGCGCGCGTCGACGCTTATCTGGAGGCGATCGCCGCGATGGGCGGCATGTTGCCGGCCATTGAGAGCGGCTATGTGCAGCGCGAAATTCAGGAAACGGCCTACCGTTACCAGCGCGACCTGGAAAGCGGCGAAGCCGTGGTCGTTGGTATAAACCACTTCCTGGAAGAAGAGACGGTTATGCCCAATCTGCTGAAGCTAGACCCGCGCATCGAAGAAAACCAGCGCCGCCGCTTGCAGGCGTTGAGGGCTGAGCGCGACGGCGACAGAGTGGCCGCGCTTCGCAGCCAGCTTGCAGACGCGGCGCGTAGCGACAATAACCTGATGCCCGTGCTCATTGCCTGTGTGCAAGGAGATGTAACCCTGGGTGAAATCTGCAACACCCTGCGCGAGGTCTGGGGCGAATACCGGCCCAACTACGACCTATGACCCCACCCGTCACCCTGAGCGCACTCCGCCGAGCGAAGGATCTCCCGCCAAGGACAACCAACTAAGCGAGCGAACATGATCACTATCAACCACATTGCCATTGCCGTGAGCGACCTCGACGAAGCGCAGCGCTTCTGGGTCGAAGCCTTAGGCCTGCCCCTGGCGCACGTAGAAGATGTGCCGGCCGAGGGCGTGCGCGTGGCCTTCATACCCGCCGGCCCCAGCGCCATCGAGCTGGTGCAGCCCGTTGCCTCCGGCAGCGGCATCGCCAGCTATATGCAAAAGCGCGGGCCCGGCATGCACCACCTCTGCCTGGAAGTGCCCGACATCGAGGCCGCCATGCAGCGCCTGCAGCAATATGGCGCCGAGCTCATTAACGAAACGCCGCGCGTCGCCGACGATGGCCGGCGCTATGCCTTCATCCACCCGCGCAGCACTCAGGGCGTCTTACTAGAGCTATATCAGGCCCGCGAAGACGAAAGCCAGCAGCTCCTCGACAGCGCGTAGGACCTCAAGCCTCAAGGTCACCTTTTAATCATGACATTCGTCACTGATTGTCATGGCTGTTTCTGTTATTATGGAATCACCTTAACAGGCCACTCTTTTAAAGAAAAGTCTCTGACTTTCCTTTTCCTTTCACACATTACTGGATAAGTTGGGGGGGTGAGAGGGGGGTGAGCTGAAAAACGGGCGTCCTGCAGACGCCCGTTTTCGCTTTCTGGCGTCAAGCTGCAAAAAGAAAACCGCCGTTTCCAGGGAGGAAACGGCGGTTTGTCCGTATAACTTTCGCCAGGAGGGAAGCAAAAGTTATGTACGGGCAATGCCAAAA
>CAYLJW010000002.1:133261-173100 GCA_964384155.1 uncultured Ardenticatenaceae bacterium | reverse complement strand
TCCGTATAACTTTCGCCAGGAGGGAAGCAAAAGTTATGTACGGGCAATGCCAAAATTTGAGGGAGGGGCAGGCATTGTCCTGGGTTTGGCCGGGTGTTCCAGTCGCGTTTCTCTCGTGCCAGTTTAGGGGGAGGGGAAGTTCCTCAAAAATTAAACCCTAACCAAACTTAGCATAATCATAGGCCGTTTGTGTAAACAAAACATTGATTTAGCATAAGAGGAATATGAGAGCAGTCGCGACAACCGGTCCGCCCGGCGCCACGGGCTGCCTCAATTGCGGCCGTCGCCACCGCCGAAAAGCTTCAGCCACTCGGCCAGCTCCCGCTCATCCATCGCCGGCTCCTGCTTGGCCCACGGTTTCGTGTCGCCGGCTGCGCGCCGGCCCCGTTCCTCCTCCATCATCTGTGCGAACGTCGCCGCATCCGTCACGGGCATGCCGCGCGCCTGCGCGGCGGCCACAATGGCCCGATCCGAGCTGACCAGCGTGAACTCCGGCGGGTTGCGCACCTTGCGAATGCGCTGTATGAGCAGGCTATCGGCCTCGCGCCCGGCGGAGGCGAAAATCACTTTCAGCGCACCGCGCGATAAGTGCGGTGCGGGACCACCCGGCAGCCCGCCGTCAAAGTACAGCGTCACACGCCGCTTGCGCCCCGCCGCCATCCACTGCTGCAAGCGCCGCACCAACTGTTCCTCGTCGTCCGCATCGGACAGCCGAATGTCGCTAAGCCGCGCTATCAGGTTGTGCCCGTCAATTAAATAGTGCAAGGTAATGTCACCCTGAACGAAGGTGAAGGGTCTAGGGTCTACGACTCCGCAATTTCCAGGTTGGCGAAGCTGGCCGCCAGCTTCTTCAATCCCTCCTTCTTGAAAGCCACCGTCACTTCTTCGTCGTTGCCCGTGAGCTTGCTCTCGATCACAATGCCCTCGCCAAAGCGGGCGTGGCGCACCTTTTGGCCGGTGCGATACTGCGCTTTCGCCCCGCCATTCTCGCCGCCGGGCGCGGCCTCTTGCGCCTGCGCCCGCGCTTTGCGCCCGCGCTGGGCGCGTTCGGCGGGCCGCGGCGGCTCATCCCAGGCGCCGGCTTGCCGGGCGCTGCGCCGCGGCAGGCTGCGGCCCTGCTCCCAGCTCCAGCTACTTGCGCGCGTCACGCTCTCCTGCCGCCGCTGCGCCGTGCCCAACCCTTCCACCAGGTCGTGCGGGATCTCGGCCAGGAAGCGCGACGGCGTGCCCACGCTCGCTTCGCCAAAAAACGTGCGCCGGAACGTGTGCAGCAGATAAACGCGGTCTTTGGCCCGCGTCAGGCCCACATAAAACAGCCGCCGCTCTTCCGCCAGCTCCTCCATGTCCTCCAGCGAACGGCTGTGCGGCAAGATGCCTTCCTCCAGGCCGGTGATGAACACAATGGGAAACTCCAGCCCCTTGGCCGCGTGCAGCGTCAGCAGCGTCGCCGCGTTGTTGTCCGCCTCATTCAGGTTATCCACCTCTGAAACCAGGGCCACCTGTTCCAGAAACTCGCTTAAGGGCGCTTCTTCGGCCAGGGTGGCCACGGTGCGGAACTCCATCACGTTGGCCCACCGCTCCTGGCCTTCGTCTGTGCCGTCGTCGATAAAGCGCCGGTAATCCGTTTGCTCCAGAACCAGGTCCAGCAGCTCGGCCACCGTGGCGCTGTCGCGCACCGTCAGCCAGGCATGCAGCAGCTCGCCAAAATCGCTCAGCACGCGCAGCGCACGGCTGCCAAAGCGGTGCTGCACGTCGGCATCTGTGGCCAGCCGCACCAGGGCTTCGGCGGGCTGCCAGCGCTGCTTCTGCGCCCACTTCTCTAGCTCCTGCTGCGTCTTGGCGCCAATGCCGCGCGGCGGCGTGTTCAGCACCCGGTTCAGGCTCACAGAATCGGCCGGATTGTGGATCAGGCGCAGGTAAGCCACGATGTCGCGGATTTCACGCCGCCCATAGAAGCGCGTGGCGCCAACCAGCTTATAAGGCATGTTGTGGCGCAGAAAAGCCTCTTCCACGGCGCGCGACTGGGCGTTGGTGCGGTACATCACGGCGCAGTCGCCGGGGCGGTACCCTTGCAGCCGCGCCGCCTGAATGGTGTCCACCACCATGTCCGCCTCTTCGGCCTCGTTATAGGCCTCGCGAAGCACAATGCGCGCCCCGCCTTCCCGTTCGGTAAACAGCTCTTTGTCCACGCGATCCGGGTTGTGGCGGATGATCGCTTTGGCCGCGTCCAGGATGATCTGTGTTGAGCGGTAATTTTGCTCCAACAAGACAACCGCCGCGTGGGGGTAATCGCTGCGGAAGCGATTAATGTTGCGGAAGTCTGCGCCGCGCCATTTGTAAATCGACTGATCGCTGTCGCCCACCACAAATAGGTTGTCTTGCGGCGCCGCCAGCAGCCGCAGCAGCTCATACTGCGTCGTGTTCGTGTCCTGGAACTCGTCCACCAGCACGTGCTGCACCTGCTGCTGGTACTTCTGCAAAATGTCGGGCCGCTCCCTGAACAGCAGCACCGTGTTGAAAAGCAAATCGTCGAAGTCCATGGCGTTGTTGTTCATCAGCATCTCTTGATACAGGCCATAGACTCGCTTAATCACCTCCGAGAGGTAATTCTCGGCGGCGTACTCTTGCGGGGTCACCAGCTCATTCTTGGCATGGCTGATGCCGTTTAGCATGCGCGCCGGCGCAAACTTCTTATCGTCGATATTAAGCTCCGCCAGCGCCTGTTTCACCACCTGGAGCTGGTCATCGCGGTCAAATATCACAAAATCGCGGTCGTAGCCTAGCAAGTTGCTCGTTTCGCGGCGCAAAATGCGCGCGCACGTGGCGTGAAAGGTGCCCACCGTCAGCCCGCGCAGCCGCGCGCCCAGCAGCGATTCCAGGCGCTGCGCCATCTCGCGCGCCGCCTTGTTGGTGAAGGTGACAGCCACGATCTGCCACGGCGGCACATCCAGCGACTGGATGAGGTAGGCGATGCGGTTGGTCAGCACCCGCGTCTTGCCGCTGCCCGGGCCGGCTAACACCAGCACCGGGCCGGGCTCGACGGTGACTGCCTCTTTTTGTGCTGCGTTCAGGCCGGCTAATAACTCTAATTTTTTTTGCATGGGCTTCGGGGGTCACTCCATTGCCGTTCGTCGGTTGCCCTCATTATACCCTAAGCGGCGGCAGGCTTCTAAGATCCGCTCAGCCTTCGACGTCCACGTTTACCTGCTTCTTGCCGCGCCCCAGGGCGATAGAGCGCTGGTAGGCGGCGAAGATGCCCCGCGAAATGACCGTGCGCAGGCCGCCCTTTTCCAGGTGGTACAGGGCCTCGGCCGTGGTGCCGCCCGGCGAGGTCACCTGGTTGCGCAGCTCGGCCACGTGCTTGCCCGACTGCGCGGCGTATTCCAGCGAGCCGCGAATGGTTTGAAAGACGAGCTGCGAGGCCACCCGCCGCGAGAAGCCCATGTGCACCCCGGCGTCAATCATCGCTTCCATCACCATGAAGACATAGGCCGGCCCTGTGCCGCTGAGCGCGGTGGCCATATCCAGATAATCTTCCTGGTCCATAAACAGCTCATCGCCCAGCGAGCCCAGAATGGCCCGCGCCTGCTGCTTCTGCACCGCGCCCACCTCTGGCGTCGCTGTCCACACCGTGATGCCCGCGCCGATTTGCGCCGGCGTGTTGGGCATGGCGCGCACCACGGCCGCGTGCGCCAGGCCGTCGGCCAGTTTACGGATGGGCACGCCGGCCAGAATAGAGAGCAGCAAATCGCGCCGCCGCAAATGCCCCCGTATTTCGGGCATCACAATGGGCAAAACCTGGGGCTTGGTCGCTAAGACCACAATTTGCCCTTCTTCCGCCGCCAAGCGGTTATCCCTAGTCACCTGCACGCCATGTTTGTCCTGCAGCTCCGCGCCGCGCTCCGGCCGCGGTCCGGCGGCAATGATCTGCTGCGGCGCCACGATTTCTTGCGCCAGCAGGCCGCGGATCATGGCCTCGGCCATGGCCCCGCTGCCGATAAAGGCGATGGTAATGTCTTCAAACATGGCTCAAAACCTCATCTCGCTCACAGTCACCTTCTGCAACTGCTTATGGTCAATTTCCACGCCAAGACCCGGCGCCGTGGGCACGGTGATGGTGCTGTCTTCCCTATTCAAAAAGAACGGCGCGGTGATATCTCGATGAAAATAGCGGTCCGTGGCCGAAATGTCGCCCGGCAGGCTGAAGCCGGGCAGCGAGGCCAGCGCCAGTTGCGCCGCGCGGCCTATGCCCGTCTCCAGCATGCCGCCGCACCACACCGGGATCTGCGCCTGGCGGCACAGGTCGTGTACGCGCCGCGCTTCGCTCCAGCCGCCCACGCGTGCCGGCTTGATATTGATGATGTCGCAGGCGCCGATGGCCAGCGCATAGCGCGCGTGATCCGCCGAATGGATGCTCTCGTCCAGGCACAGCGGCGTCTGGATCTGTGGCCTGAGCCGGCTGTGGTCGTAAATATCCTCATAACCCAGCGGCTGCTCCAGCATCAGCAGCTTCAGGTCGTCCAACTGCCGGAACAGGGCCGCGTCTTGCAGCGTGTAGGCCGAATTGGCGTCGAGCATGAGCGGCGTCTGCGGAAAGGCCGCGCGCGCCGCCCGCGCCAGCGCCGCATCGTAGCCCGGCTTAATCTTTAACTTGATGCGCCCATAGCCCTGATCCAGATAGCCCTGCACCACGTCTATCGTCTGCGCGATGCCCGCCTGGATGCCCACGCTCACGCCCACGGCCACGCGGGCGCGCGGCCCTTCCTCGTAAGGCTCCGCCAGCTTCTGCGCCAGGCTCAGCCCGTCGCGCTGCGCCGCCAGGTCCCACAGCGCCTGATCCAGTGCGGCCTTGGCCAGCGGATGGCCGCGCACAAAGCGCAGCCGTTCCGCCAACTGCCACGGCTCGTCGAACTGCCACTGCACAATGGCCGGGATCAGAAAATCCTGCAAAATGTGCCAGGCCGTTGCCGTGGTCTCGTAGCTATAGCCCGGTTCACGCGAGGCCACACATTCGCCCCAGCCGCTTAAGCCGTTGGCATGAACCGTGACGATTAGCGCTTCCTTATCTTCCTGCGGCCCAAAGCTGGTGACGAAGGGCGCGACCAGCGGCTGCTTGATGGCGCGCAGCGCCACAGAGTCAATTTTCATCAGACATGTTGAAACGTGAGCACGTAATAGGCGCGCTGCTGGCCGTGCTCATCTTCATGCCCCGTGAAGTCCGTAGCCACATATTGCAGGGCAAAGTAATGCTCGAAAAGCTGCCGCGTGTGCTCGCGCCACTGCTCGGCCAGCTCCAGATCGTCCTGTTTCAGAAGGTGAAAATGGGCCGGGATCTCGACCAACACCAGGTTGCGCTCGCTGTGCATGAAGCGCTCTGGCGGAACCGGGCGCCCACCGCGAAACTCCGCGGCGTTCACCAGCTCGGCGCGCCCGGCAATCATTTGGTCGAAGCTTAGCGCGCCACGCTGCCGTTCCACGCGGCTCTGCACGCGGTTGCCTGTCACCCACCACTCCACATAGAAGCGGTCTGTGGCCAGTCCGGCGTTGATGCCCGTCATCGGGCCGTGGAAGTCGCGCAGGTAGCGGTGGGAGATGGCGCCCAGCTTGGAGATGTTCAGGCGCGCGGCGCGGCTCTCCAGCGGATCGTAGGTCCATGTCACCAGGCGCAAACCCTGTTGCAGGGCAAACTCGCGCTGCGCCAGCTTGAGCTGATAGCCAACGCCCTGGCCCTGGTAGGCGGGGTGCACGCCCATGATCGTGGAATAAAGCTGCAGGCGCGCCGCGGCTACCTGGTCGATGCGCTGGTTAAGCCCTTGCACCGTGCCGATCACGCCGAAAACAAAGCCGATCAGCTCCTCGCCGTCATAGGCCCCCAGCAGTACGCCGCCGTTGAAGTCGATGGCGTGCATCGTGCGCGCCGGGATCACCTCAATGTCAACCATATTCCAGATGAGACGCTGCAGATCTTCCAGCTTGCGAAAATCTGCGTCGTCCTTAACACGACGGATGTCGATAGCCATAATTCCTCGTTTTAGCCCTTGAAGCGGAATGAATTTGTGCCGGGGCCAGACTTATCCCGTAATGTACCAGGATAAGATCGATTCGCCCCAAAGTACGGTAATAATACCCGCCAATGCCAGGAATGGGCCATAGGCAACGTAGGAACGCATCGAAAGCCGGCCCGTGACGATGAGCGTGAAGCTAATCAGGCCGCCCAACACGATGCCGATGACCAGGGCAAACACAATGTAAGGAAAACCGAGCATGGCCCCCATAGTCATCGACAGCGTCACATCGCCGAAGCCCAGCGCGCCAGGCCCAAATAGCTGCCGCCCCAGCAAATAAAGCCCGAAGAAGATGATGAAGCCCAGCGCCGCGCCGATCAGCGCCAGCAGCAGATTATTGTGGGAGATGAACAGGCTGCCCACCAGCGCCAGCGCCGTGCTGGGGAAGGTGACCTTGTGCAGGATCAGGCGGTGCTCCAGGTCGATGATGATGATCAGGATCAGGATGGCCACATAAGCCGCGCCGAAAATCAGGTCGGCTGGCCGTGCCAGCAGCGACGGCAGAAAGGCAAAGACCAGCGGCGTTAGTATCTCCACCAGCAGATGGCGCTGGCCCACCGGCTCGCCACAATGCGGGCACTGCCCGCCCCTCACCAGCCGCACCAGCGCCAGCCAGCGCGACGGCCGGAACGTCTGCCGGCAGGCCGGACAGCGCGGCGCAGACGGCGCAACGCGCGCCGGTAGGTCGTCGGCCAGCACGTTCAGCACAACGGCCACCACAAGTCCAATGAATACAAACAGAATGTTCAGCGCCATACGGCGCATTATAGTGACGATCGCCCCCCCGGTAAACCGTACTATAGGGCTGGAGTCCACGAGCAAGAAGGTGGAGCACAGCTCTCAGCGACCGATGCTCAGGCAGCCCTTGCCTATGCCGCCGTTGATCTGCCGCGCAACCTATGCTAAGCTATGAACAGTTAATCTATCCTGAGAGGAATGACGTGAATCGCTTCGGCAAACCTGATCGCTGGCAGCAGCTGCTTCTTAGCCTCGATAACCGGGTTCGCCGGAGCGTGTCGCTTGGCCAGTAGCCGACCTGCCACTACTTAACCAACAACGGGTCAAAGGCCACAGACGCTTCCGGCGCTGTGGTCTTTTTTGTTTGGCATGCAAACCAGCTTACCCTTTTCTATGAGGCCGAGAATGACAATCTCTTACGACAGTGCAACCATTGAACAAAAGTGGCGCGCCCGCTGGCAGACCATGGACCTGTACCGCACGGGCACAGATCCGCACAAGCCCAGCCATTACCTGCTCGACTTCTTTCCCTATCCCTCCGGCGCCGGGCTCTCCGTGGGCCACTGCCGCAACTACATTCCCACCTGCATCGCCGCCCGCTACCGCCGCATGAACGGCCACAACGTCCTGCACCCCATGGGTTGGGACGCCTTTGGCTTGCCGGCCGAAAACTACGCCATCCGCCACGGTGTGCATCCGCGCGTCACCACGGCGCGCAACGCGGCCACCTACCGCCGCCAGCTGCAGTTGATCGAATGCTCATACGACTGGTCGCGAGAAATCGACTCCAGCGACCCCGATTTTTACCGCTGGACGCAGTGGTTCTTCTTGCTGCTATACCGCCGTGGCCTGGCCTACCGCGCCGCCGCCGACCAGTGGTGGTGCCCCGTAGACCAGACCATCCTGGCCAACGAGCAGGTCGAAGATGGCCGCTGCTGGCGCTGCGGTTCGCCGGTGCAGAAGAAGACCCTGGAGCAGTGGTATTTCAAAATCACGGCCTACGCCGAGCGCCTACTCCATGACCTGGAGACAATTAACTGGCCTGATTCCATCGTGGCCATGCAGCGCAACTGGATCGGCCGCTCTGAAGGCGTGGATGTGCAGTTTGAGATCCAGGGGTCGCCAGAGGTCATTTCCGTCTTCACCACGCGGCCCGACACGCTGCTGGGCGTCACCTTCCTGGCGCTGTCTCCCGAACACCCCCTGGCGCGCTCGCTGGCCACGGCCGGGCAGCAAGAAGCCACGGCCGCCTTTGTCGCCGGCGCCGTGCAGCGCGCCGGCGACCGGCGCCACGAGTCCGGCGACGCGGCCGCCGCCGGCGTCTTTAGCGGCCGCTACGCCCTGCACCCGCTAACCGGAGAGCCCATTCCCATCTGGATCGCCGACTATGTGCTGATGGCCTATGGCAGCGGCGCGGTGATGGGCGTGCCGGCGCACGACGAGCGCGATCACGCTTTCGCCCACCGCTTCCACCTGCCGCAGCGTCAGGTCATCGCGCCGCCGCGGGCGGCCGAGCCCAACGGCGCGTACACGGGCCACGGCATCATGACCAACAGCGGCGCTTATGATGGCCACTCCTCTCAGGAAGCCGCGCAGCGCATCACGCGCCATCTACAGGCCGCGGGCAACGGCCAGGCGGTCGTACGCTACCGGCTGCGAGACTGGCTGATCAGCCGTCAGCGCTACTGGGGCGCGCCTATCCCCATCGTGCACTGCGCGCGCTGCGGCGCCGTGCCCCTGCCCGAAGATCAACTGCCCCTGCTGCTGCCGGACATCGACGACTTTGCCCCCGCCGGCGACGGCCGCTCGCCGCTGGCGCGGCTGAGCAGTTGGGTACAGACCACCTGCCCGGCCTGCGGCGGCCAAGCGCAGCGCGAAACCGACACCATGGACGGCTTTGCCTGCTCCTCGTGGTACTTCTTGCGCTTCGCCAGCCCGCACGAGGCGCAGCGGCCATTCGACCCCCAGGCCGTGCGCCATTGGCTGCCGGTTGACGTCTATGTTGGCGGCGCGGAACATGCCGTGCTGCACCTGCTGTATGCGCGCTTCTGGACCAAGGTGATGTACGACGCCGGCCTGATCGACTTCCACGAGCCGTTCCGCCAGCTGCGCAATCAGGGCGTGCTGCACGCCCCCGACGGCCAGCGCATGTCCAAGTCGCGCGGCAACGTGATCACGCCCGACGAAGTGGCGGCGCAATATGGCGTCGACGCCCTGCGCGCCTACATCGTCTTCATGGGGCCTTTCGACGCCAATGTGGTGTGGGACGATCGCGGTATTCGCGGCGTCACGCGCTTCCTGGAGCGCTTGTGGAAGCTGGCGCACGAGGTGGCTCGCGACGGCGAGGGCGCCGGGGCGGCCTACGACCGGCCCTTTGCCCGCGCCATGCACCAGGCCATCCGCCGCGTGAGCGAGGATATGGAGGCCTACAAGTTCAACACCGCCGTCGCGGCCCTGATGGCCTGGCTTAACGAGCTGGCGGCGGCGCGCGACAGGCCCATCCCCGCGGCGCAGTGGCGCGAAGCGCTGCAAACCTTCTGCCTGCTGCTGGCGCCCATTGCGCCCTTCATCGCCGAAGAGCTGTGGCAAGAGGCCCTGGGCCACGAACAGTCGGTGCACCTGCAGGCCTGGCCGGCCTACGACCCCGCGCTGCTGCAGACCGCCGAACAGCAATTCGCCGTGCAGGTGAACGGCCGGCTGCGCGACACCATCATGGCCCCGGCCGACAGCGACGACGAGACGCTGCGGGCCCTGGCCCTGGCCAGCGCCGCCGTGCAGCGCCATGTGGGCCACAAAGCCGTGCGCCGCACCGTCATTGTGCCCGGCCGCGTCATTAACCTCGTGGTCTAAGCCGGTCCGCGCCGCGGCGCGGCCATGATCCGCTGCACAGCGCGCGCCGTGAATGGACGCACCATTTCGCGCTTCGGTTATACTAACAGGCAGCAAAGGAGTTTAACCGATGCCCATTTCGCGACGAAGCTGTCTCTTGATCGTGGCCGTCGCCGGCCTTCTGGCCATTGCCGGCGGCTATCTGCTTGTCCGCGCCCTTTCCAGCCGCGTGAACTTGGCGCCGCTGCAAGGCTCAGGCGCCGTCGCGGCCCTGCGCCTGCCGCCCGGCTTTCAGGCCAACGTCTTTGCCCAGGGCCTCGACGGCCCGCGCTTCATGGCCATTGGCCCCGACGGCGCGCTGTACGTCGCCGACCGCGGCAATGGCCGCGTGGCCGCGCTGCGCGACGCCGATGGCGACGGCGTGGCCGACGAAATCCGCACCTTTGCCGCAGACCTTGACGCGCCGCACAGCCTGGCGTTCTTTGAGGGCGCCTGGTATGTAGGCGTGCCCACCGGCGTGGTACGTCTCGAGGATAGCGACGGCGATGGCCTCGCCGACAGCCGCCAGACCATCGTCGACGACTATCCCACCGGCGGCCACAACACGCGAACCGTAGCCTTTCTGCCCGATGGCCGCATGGTGGTCTCTGTGGGCTCTAGCTGCAACGTCTGTGAGGAGGACGACCCGCGCCGCGCAGCCATTATCATTTACAATGGCCCCGCCGGCGGCGGCGAGCGCATCTTTGCCCGCGGCCTGCGCAACGCCGTGGGCCTGGCCGTGCACCCGCAAACGGGCGAGCTGTGGGCCAGCAACAACGGCCGCGACCTGATGGGCGACGATAGCCCGCCGGAAAACATCTACCTCGTGCGCGACGGCGCCGATTACGGCTGGCCCGCATGCCACAGCGGCCGCATCATAGACCCCGACCTGGGCGCGCCGGGCGCTTGCGACGGGGTACAGCAGCCGGTGGTGGAGATGCAGGCGCACTCGGCGCCGCTGGGTATTGCCTTCTATGACGGCGACATGTTCCCCGAAGAATACCGTGGCGATCTGTTCATCGCCTTTCACGGCTCCTGGAACCGCAGCGTGCCCACCGGCTACAACGTCGTGCGCCTGCCCATTCAAGACGGGCAGCCCGCCGCAGCCGTAGAGCCCTTCGCCAACGGCTGGCTGGATGAGCAAACCAACCGCTCCAGCGGGCGCCCGGTGGACGTGGTGGTGGGCCCGGCGGGCGAGCTATATGTCAGCGACGATAAGGGCGGTTATATCTACCGCATTGTGTACCAGGGAGGCGAATAGGCGTGACAAACAGCGAGGCCCACATGAACCGCGTACTGATAACCGGAGTCTCCACGGGCATTGGCCATGCGGCGGCGCGCGAATTGGTCGCCGCCGGTTACCACGTTCTGGGCAGCGTGCGCTCGGCCGCCGACGCCGAGCGGCTGTCTGCGGAGCTGGGCGAGCGCTTCAGCGTGCTGCAATTCGACGTGACCGACTTTGCCGCCGTGGACCAGGCGGCGCAGGCCGTGAGCGCCATGCTGCAGGGGCGAAATCTTCGGGCCCTGGTGAACAATGCCGGCGTCAGCCTGCCCGGCCCGCTGCTGCACATGCCGCCGGACACCCTGCGGCAGTCGCTGGAAGTCAACGTTATGGGTCTCTTTTACGTTAGCCAGCGCTTTGCTCCACTGCTTTGCGCGCGCCACGACGCGCCGCGGCCGCGTCGTCGTATCGTCAACATCAGCTCCGTCAGCGGCCGCGTGGCCTATCCCTTCATGGGCGCCTATGCCGCCTCCAAACATGCCGTCGAAGCCTTATCCGACGCCTTGCGCCGCGAGCTGCTGCTCTACGACGTCGACGTCGTCGTCATCCAACCCGGCACCGTGCGCACGCCCATCGTGGGTAAATTTGCCGAACACATTGCAAGCTACCGCCACACAGATTACGGGCCGATTCTCGAAGGCGTGGCCCGCCAGGTGGCGCGCCGCCAGCAGACCGCCCTGCCCGTGGCATCCGTCACCCGCGCCATCCGCCAGGCCATCGAGAGCCCCAGCCCCAAAACACGCTACGCCATCCCCCGCAAATGGCTCACTGGCTGGATCCTGCCCCGCCTGCTGCCCGACCGCTGGCTAGACGCCTTCATCGCCCGCCAGCTCAAGCCCTAGTCCTAGCGCTGCATAGTCTGACAAATCTTGGAGATTTGTCAATTCTCACGCATCACGCATCACGCTACACCCGCGTCACATACTCCAGCGTGCGCGTATCCACGCGCACCACATCACCTACCTCCACAAACAGCGGCGTGCGCACCTTCAGGCCGGTCTCCAGCACCACTTCCTTCGTCGCGCCTGTGGCCGTGTCCCCGGCCACGGCCATCTCCGAGTCCACCACTTCCAGATCCACGTTCGGCGGCAGGTTGTAGTCGATCACTTCCCCTTCATACAGCAGCAGCTCCAGCTCCATATTATCCTTGAGGAATTTGGCGTCGTCGCCCATCACATCGTGGTTAACGCGCCGCTGCTCGTAAGAATCCTGGTCCATAAACACATAAAAAATGCCGTCGTCGTACAGATACTGCATCGGCCGCTTGTCCAGGCGCACGTCTTCCACGCGGTCGCCAGAGGAAAAGGTAAGCTGCAGGTTGGCCCCTGAACGCATGTCGCGCACGCTCACGCGGATGGTGGCCTTGCCGCGGCCGGGCTTATTGTGCGAATACTCCGTAACTTTGTACAGGCTGCCATCGTGCTCGAAGGTGGTCCCGCGCCGTAACTGGTTCACATCGATCATTGCTGTATTTCCAAACTCCTTTGTACTGTTTGGCGAGTTTATCATAAAGGGCCGGCGCTGTCAGTAGGCCAGTCGCAAGCCCCGACAGGTTTCAAAAATCTGTCGGGGCTCCTGTCTGGCCTCGCGCCAGCTTGGCCTGCCATCACGGCGCGTGCTACAATCGGCGCTGCGTTTTCAACCGTAAGAGTTTGAGGGTTACGCTACTCCATGAGCATCCAAGTTCAGAAAGTGCAGTCGCCGGCTGACCTGCGCCGGTTTATCGCATTTCCCTGGCGCGTCTACGAAAAGGAACCCAACTGGGTTCCCTGGCTCTTTTTCGAACGGCTCACTTTCTTCGACAAGCAGAAGAATCCCTTCTTTGAACACGCCGAAGCCGACTATTTCATGGCCCACCGCGACGGCCGGCCTGTGGGCATCATCGCCGCCATCCTCAACCACCGGCACAATGAGTTTCACCAGGAAAACGTGGCCCATTTTGGCGTCTTCGAGGTGCTCAACGACCGCGAAGCGGCTACTGTCTTGCTCGACACGGCCTGCGACTGGGCCGCCAAGCATGGCGCGGATCGCATCTTGGGTCCTATGAGCTTTACCTCGCACGACGAGTGCGGCGCCCTAATCGAAGGCTTCGACCGCCCGCCCGTGGTTCTAACGCCCTACAATCCGCCTTATTACAACGACTTGATCGAACAGGCCGGCTTTGTAAAGGCCATGGACCTGCTGGCCTGGATTCGCGACATGGATGACCTGGTGGCTAGCATGCCGCCGAAGCTGCTGCGCGTGATCGAGCGCGTGAAGCAACGCTATAAGCTAGACGTACGGCCCATCGACACCAGCCGCTGGGACGATGAAGTAGCCAACGTCAAGCGCGTTTACAACAGCGCCTGGGAGCAAAACTGGGGTTTTGTGCCCATGACCGATTCCGAAATCGATCATCTCGCCGCTAGCCTGAAGACGCTCATGGATCCCAATATCGTCTTTATGGTCGAGCACGAGGGCGAGGTGGTGGGAGTGGCCCTATCGCTGCCCGATGTGAACCAGCCCTTACAGCGCATCCGGCCCGGCCCCTCTCTGCTGGGCTCTTACGTGGCCGCGGCGCGCCTCTATTTGCAGCGCTTTAACACCGGTATGATTCGCGTATGGGCTCTGGGCGTGCTGCCGGGCTTCCGCGGCCGCGGCGTCGACGCGCTGCTCTACTATGAGACGGCGCAGGCCGCTGTCAAACGGGGCTACCACCTCGCGGAAGCATCGTGGATCCTGGAAACCAACGACAACATGAACCGCGCCATCGAAATGCTGGGCGCCGAGGTTTACAAAAAATATCGCATTTACGAAAGGAGCTTACACTGAGCCATGGACAACATGCTGAAGCGCGCCAGGACACTCTCTGACGAGTTAGTTCGTCTACGTCGCGAGATTCACCGCCACCCCGAGCTGGGCTTTCGCGAGTTCCGCACCGCCGCGCTCGTGGCCGAGACCCTGGCCGAAATTGGCGGCTTTGAAGTGAAAACCGGCGTTGGGCGCACGGGCGTGGTGGGGCAGCTAGGCAGCGGCCAGGGCCCGACCATCGCCATCCGTGCCGACATGGATGCGCTGCCCATCCGCGAGCAAAGCGACGCCGACTACTGCTCGCAAGAAGACGGCGTGATGCACGCCTGCGGCCACGATGCGCACACGGCCATTTTGCTGGGCGCGGCCCACCTGCTGCGCCAGAGCTTTGTGAACGATGGCTGGCAGGGCAACGTGCGCCTGCTGTTCCAACCGTCCGAAGAGATGTCCGACGAGGACGGCATCAGCGGCGCGATGGCCATGATTGCCGACGGCGCCATGGAGGGCGTGGATGCCGTGATCGCCCTCCATGTCGATTCCAACGTGCGCGCCGGCCTCTGCCAGTTCGACGACGGCTACAGTCACGCCGCCGTCGATTCCTTCCGCGCCTGGATCACCGGCAGCGGCGGCCACGGCGCCTACCCCCATCGCGCCACAGATCCGCTTTACATGCTGGGCCCCATTCTCACCACGCTCTATGCCATCCCCTCGCGCCGCGTCAACCCCCTGCACTCCTGCGTGGTCAGCCTGGGTCACATCGCCGGCGGCAGCGCCAGCAATGTGATCCCCAGCGAAGTCTACGTGCAGGGCACCATTCGCTCTTACCAGGACGACGTGCGCCGCCAGCTGTGGCGCGAGGTGGAACAGGCCTTTGCCCTCAGCCAGGCCCTGGGTGGCAACTACCGTTTCGAGCTACAGGAGGGCTACCCCTCTGCCTTCAACGACGAGCAGGTGAACGATTGGATGCGCGACGTGGTGCGCGAATTCTCCGGTGCGGATCAGGTGGTCGATACCGACTTTGGCATGGGCGCCGAGGATTTCGCCTACATGATGCAGCTTGCGCCAGGGGCCATGTTTATGCTGGGCGCAGCCATCGACGATAACGTGGCGCGCGGCCATCACACGCCCATATTCGACATCGACGAGAACGTGATGCCCCTCGGCGCGGCCATTCTGGCCGAAACGGCGCGCCGCTATGTAACGGGGCAGATTGGCCTGGCTTAGAACTGAAAGCCCTCTTTGTAGTTCACGACCTTGTAGCGGAAGCTGGTAACGAACTGCTTGAGCTCTTCGTTTAGCGCCAGCCAGGCGTCGTCATACAGCACGCGCTCTAAGGTGGCGCTGTCGCGGGCCACAAATCCGATCAGACGATTGGGGAAATCGCCGTAAGCCGTGTGCCAGGCGTCGCTCATCTCCAACCCCATGCCCTGCATCACCGGCACGTAGCGCCCCAGCACAAAGCGATAATACTCCTGCAAATGGTCGCTGCCCACGTCATAGGTCAGCAGCAGCTTGTAACCGCTATCGCTCTCTTTCAATGGCTGTCCTCCTCTGGCCTGGCCAGGGGCAGGCTAAAGGTGAACGTGCTGCCCTCCCCAGCGCGGCTGGTGCAGCGAATCTCGCCGCCCTGCGCCTCCACCAGCAGGCGCGCCAGCGCCAGCCCCAGGCCCCAGCCGCTCTGCTCGCGCACGGCCGCCGCTTCGCCGCGGAAGAAGGGCGTGAATAGCTGTTGCAGGTCTGCTTCCGGGATGCCAATGCCCTTATCGGCCACGGTTACCTGCGCCATGCCCCCTGCGCTGTGCACGCGCAGCTCTATCTGGCCTCCCTCTGGCGTGTAATTGTGGGCATTGCTCAGTAGATTGGCGACGATGTGCGCCACTCGGCTGCGGTCGGCCCGCACCATGGTCTGTTGGTCCGGGAAAGAGAAGCTGATCGTTTGCGCGCGCTGCGTGAAAGCCTCTTGCATGTCGCCGGCCGCCGTGCGCAGCAGCCCGTGCAGGGCAAAGGGCACACACTCAAAATGCATGCGCCCGCTCTCGATGCGGTTCATATCCGAGAGGTCGCGGATCAGAACGCTCATGCGGTCCAGGTTGCGCCGCACCGTGCTCAGGAATTGCCGCTGCGAATCGTTCAGCGGGCCGGCCATCTCTTTAAGCAGCAGGTCGGTATAGCCGCGAATAGAGGTCAGTGGGATGCGCAGCTCATGCGTCATCAGCGAAATGAACTCGCTTTTGGCCTCGTTAGCCGCCTGCACGGCCTCGCGCAGCCGCGCCGCATCGATGGCCGCCGCCGCGTGCCCGGCAAAAGCCGCCAGCAGCGCCAGCTCATCGGTCGTGAACGCTGCGGCCGCCGGCTTGCTGTCCACGTAAGCCGCGCCAATGCTGCGCCCGCCCGCGCGCATGGCCACACACATGGCACTGCCCTCCAGAATGGGATCGCCGCTGCTTAGCGCCCGATGCACGAGGTCGGGGGCCGGTGCCTCTGGCTCGAAATGATGTGCAGCCGCACACTGCAAGTCGTCGCCAGGCTCGTTCTGCAAATACAGGCAGCCGCGCTCGGCGCCCGTAAGCCGCATCATGGCCGCCAGCGCGCGGTCCAGCAGCTCGCTCAGATCCCCGGCGTCTCTCAACTGCGCGCCGGCTTCGGCCAGCGCGGCTAGGCGCTGCTGCTGCCCTGCTGCAATCTCTGCTGTGCTCATAATGTTTCGCCTGTGGCCTCTGGCCGCCAATGGCCGCGGCCGTTGAAATAGTCGCACCACTCCTGCAGCACACAGATGTGGCACTGCGGCTGGCGCGCGTGGCATACTCCACGCCCGTGCCTGATGAGGTTGATGTGAAACGCGTAGTAGGCAGCGGGCTCCACTATATTTTCCAGGATTTCATGGGCTTTGTCAGCCGTTACTTTTGTGCCAATCAGGCCCAGCCGTTTTGTCACGCGGTGCACGTGCGTGTCCACAGGAAAAGCCGGCAGCCCGAAGGTGAACAGCAGAATGATCGACGCCGTCTTGGGGCCCACGCCGCGGATCTGCATCAGCCAGGCTTTAGCTTCTTGCACCGGGATCTCCGCCAGAAAATCCAGGCTCAGCTCACCCCGCTCGCGCATAATAAAGCGCAGCGCCTCCTGAATGCGCGGCCCCTTCTGGTTGGCCAGCCCCGCCGGCGCGATCACCTCGCGCACCGCCCCCGGCTCCGCATCCATCACCGCTTCCCAGCCGCTAAAGACCGCCTTTAAGCCCTGAAAGGCCCTTTCGCGGTTGATGCCCGTGGTCTGCTGTGACAGGATGGTGTTGACAAGCTGATCAACCGGCGGCAGATACCGCCGCCGCTGCGCTTCGCCGTAGGCCTCAGCCAACAGCTCATAGATGGCGCGATATTTGGTGTGCAGGTCGGTGTGCAACGCCATGCCGCTATTGTACTCGACTCGCCAGAGCGATACGAACGGGTAACAGGCGTTATTGCGCCGCGGCCTGCCGCGCGGCCATACGCTCCTGCAGCGTCTCCAACACAATTGCCGCTTCCGTCTGCGACAGGCCGATCACCTGGAACAGCGCATCGTCCAGCCGCCGGCGCGCGGCGCCGTCATGCCCGCCCGCCGCCACTTCTGCGCTCAGCTCTGTGAAGCATTGCGCCAGAAGCTGCTGCACGTCGGGCGGCAAGCGGCGCACATCAGGCAACAGCAAGTTTTCCACCTCATACGTGGCCAGCCACAGCACGCCTTCGCCAAAGTTCACGCGCCCCTGCAGCTCCATCTGCAGCGCCGTCCACGAGCCGTTGAGGATGGCTGCCGCCACACGCAGGGCCACGCCCGGCAGCGGCGCCACGCCGTAGAGCTGCTGGTCAATCAAGAGCGGCGTCTGCAACAGGGGCGCCAGGTGCCGCTCCCAGATCCCTTTAGCCAGCGCCAGGCGCGCCGGCTCCTGGTAGGGTAGGGCATACCACGGCTGCCGCGCGCGACATGTGCGGCGCTGGTCAAAACCCTGGCTTTCGCCCCAGGCCACATAAGCGCCCACGCCGCCGGCCAGCACAGCGGTCGGCGCAATGGCCAGCACCTCACTGTCTGTGGCGGCATCGGGCGTCAGGCTGCGCACGGCGCGCAGCGACTTGAGCAGTGGCCGCCGAAAGTGGCCCTCAATCTGCCAGCGGTCCGCCGTTTCCACGTCCAGATAAAAAAAGGCGTTGGCTCCCGTGGTGTAGCCCCGCCGCACCGTGGCCCACGCCTTCAGCGGCGCCAGGTTGCGCCGCGCCGCCTGGCCCCTGGCCTGCCGGTAGACCAGCGGCGCGCGCCACAACACGCTCCACTTGTCGCGCGCCCGCAGCCCGCCCTGCTGCGCCACGCGGATGCGCACGGAACGGCTGGTGCGGTCTTGCGCCGGCAGCAAGCTCAGGCTCAGCCGTTCGATAGCCTGAAACGCCGCTGCGTACCCGGCCCCTCCCGGCAGCAGCTCGGCCAGCGGCTGCCGCAGCTGCACAAAGCGCACCGGCTGCGCCGCGCGCTCCTCGGCAAAGCGGCACTTTTCCATAATCAGCAGGCAAGTGTTCACCCTGGCCTCGGCAAACCAGCGCTCGGCTGTCGACTCGATCAGCGCAATGATCTTGAACTGCTCCAGCAGAAAGCGTTTCAGCCCTTCGCCGTAACCCACATCCAGCCAATTGTTGGGCAGCACAAAACCAAAGCGCCCGCCTTCGCGCAGGAAGCGGGCGCCGTGCAAGATGAAATACGCATGCAGGCCCGCCCGGCGGCTGAGCGGCTGCCGCCACAGCTCGCCGGGGATAATGGCGCTCTTGTCGTCGCCGCTTGCGCTGCCCGCCTGCCCAAACAACGCCAGTTGCTGCGCCGCCTGGCTTTGCAGCTTTTCAAACCATTCGGCGCGCGTGTAAGGTGGGTTGCCCACAACGGCGTCGAACGGCTCGCCCGGCTCGATGGTGAAGAAGTTTTGCTGCAAGATGTGCACGCCCGGCAAACGGCCGCGCGCCGCGGCCGCCGTGGCCTCGTCCAGCTCCACGCCCCATAAGTTGCCGCCGGCAGCGCGCTCATCGCCGCCCAGCCACGCCTGCCGGCGCGCAGCCCGCGCCAGCAACAGGCCGCTGCCGCAGCTCGGGTCCAGCACGCGGTCGCCGTCGCGACGCACACACAGCGCCAGCAGCAGGTCCGCTACCGCCGGCGGCGTTTCAAACTGCCCGAAGGTACGCTGCTTGTCGGGCACGGCGCCGGCTCCTACCGTTCCACGCCCGTGGCCTGGCCCAGCGAGTTAACGCGCAGCGTATAGCTTCCCCGGCTTTCAAACGTCAGCCACTCCTCGTAGGGGAAGCTCAGCTCGTAGCGCCGGCCCTCGCCGTCACGAAACACGATGCTGTACGCTTCCTCGCGCGGGCCTTCGCGCTCGCCGGCGCGCAAACTCAGCTCCGGCCAGAACGGCTGGTTGTCGTTGCCTGTGGCCCGCTCTGTGCGCGCTGCTACCCAACGGTCCACCTCGTATTCATACTTGGTAGCGTACACCGGCACTTGCTGCACGATGGGCTCTTCATACTCCTCCACCCGCTGCTGCGTTTCATAGACCGGCTCCGAGCACTCGATATCCTCAAAGAAGCCGTTGCCCAGGTCGCGCTGTCCACACACGTAGGTGCGCTCGCCCACCTGCACCTGTTCCGAAACCGTGCGCTGCCGCGTCTCATGGCCCACCACCACCGGGTTAAAGTGGTGCACGTCCTCGCGCTGGCTAATCAGCCGCGCCCCTTGCGGCAGCTCCCAATCCTCCTCCACCACCGTCTGCAGCGTTTCCACCGTGACGGTTCTTTGCCACTGAAACTGCTCGACGCTGGCCTCCAGCGGGTCGCTGCCGAACAGCATCATGCCGCCCACCAGGCAGGCCAGCAAAATGGCAATGCCAATCAGCGGCAGCAGCCAGGCCGGGCGGGCCTTCGGCGGCGGCGGCTGGCGGTGCGCTTCGTGCGCGTCGGCGACGGTCATGTCGCCGCTCTTGGGCGCTCCTCCCGGCGCAAACTCCTGCACCAACTGCTGCTCAGAGAGCGCCTCGCGCGGCGCGTTGCAGTGGCGGCAGACATCCAGGTTGGCCGGATTGCTGGAGGCGCAAAAGGCACAGATCCAGTCCGGCCCGATGCGCGCCTGCTCTTTCAGCTTATCGCTCTCTACCACTTCCGCCTCTTCAGGCAGGTAAAACCTCGTGCCGGCCGGCCTGGAGCGGGCACAGTTGGGACAGACCTTATGCCGACCGAGGATGCCCATTGTCCCGCAATACTGGCAATCCCACAGCCCTTCACGAACAGCCATGGTGCAACCTCCTATGATGTTAGGCACCGATTATACATCGCATATGGCTTTCGCGGCGCGCCCATTATTCCTATAATTCGGCGCTTCAGACCGGCGCCGCTGCCAGTTCCGCGCAAAATACAGTAGAATGGCCTTGTGAGCGATCCACAATTCTCCATCGAGCCGGTGCGGCCGTGGGATATGTTTACCCTCACACGCATGGCCTTCGCCAACATGACCGGTGTGGACAGGGAGTTCACGCGCTCCACGAGCGGGCCGCTGGGCCATGCGCTGGGCGCTGTGATCCTGCCGCTTTACCTGCTCACTTCCGGCCGCGGCTACAAAGCCGTGGTCGGCGGCCACATCGTGGGTTGCGCCTTTCTGAACATGCGCCGCCTGACGGGCTTCGTTTATAACGTCAATGTCAACGGCCCCTACCGGCGCAAAGGCATTGGCCGTGCGCTGATGGAGCATGTCGAGCGCGAAGTGCGGCGCCTGGGCCGCCGCTGGGTGGGCCTGCACCTCGACGACGGCAACGCGCCGGCGCAGCGGCTGTACGAGTCGCTGGGCTATCACAGCTATCACCATCGCTTCCTGCGCAGCGCGCACCCCGCCCTGCTGCCCCGAAGCAGCGCCGAGGGCCTGCAGGTCCAGGCGCTGGCGCGGCCAGAGGGCGAGCGCCTATGGAAGCAGTACGCCGACCTGGCGCGCCGCGAGGGCGACCCCTGGGCCGCGCGCCTGATCCGCGAAGATTTCGACGAAGGCCCGCCGCCCGGCGGAACGTTTTGGTCCGCGCAGCAGGGATCCGACGTCATCGGCTGCCTGTGGCGCGGCGGCCCGGCCACCTGGCCCACCGTCAGGGTGCTCCTGCGCCACGGCTGCTGGGACCAGCCCAACCTGTTGTTTAGCCTCTTAGACGCGCTGCTGCCCGCGGCCGGCGGCCTCGACGGCCTCGACCTGCACTTCGGCAGCAGCGCGCACCACGACGCCATCTGCCCCGCCCTCAGCCTGCTGGCCTTCACCCCCCACAACCGCCCCCGCATCCTCATGCTCAAAGAGCTGCCCCTACTGTAGCTAGACGCCTTCAGCGCTCTGCCGTCCACCACATCCGCTCACCATCCGTCACCATCTCAATCGTCCCCAGCTCATCCGTGCGCAGCACCGTCGCGCCCACCTCGGCGGCGCGTTCTAGCAGCTCTTCGTGCGGGTGGTCGAAGTGGTTGTCTGCGCCGGCCGAAATGACCACAATCTGCGGCTGCACCGCCTCCAGGAAAAAGCGGTTGCTGGACGTGCGCGAGCCGTGATGCCCGGCCTTGAACACCAGCGCGCGCAGCGGCAGGCCGCTGGCCATCATCGCCCGCTCCGCCTCCAGCTCGCCATCGCCGGTGAGCAGCAGGCTAAACTGGCCATAGGCCAGGTGCAGGGCCACCGAGTTGTCGTTGTCCGCCGGCAGCGGCGTCGCCGCAGGGTGCAAGAACGTCAGCGTCACGCCATCGGCCATCTCCAGGCGCTCGCCCACGGCCGGCGTGCGGATCAAGGCGCCGCCGCCCGCCGCCTGGCGCAATAGCTGCTCATAGGCCCGCGAGGCGCCGGGCGCTGCGCCGTTGGTCAGCAGCAGGTCCACGCGATAGCGGTCGAACAGCTCCGGCAGCCCGGCCACGTGGTCGTCGTCCGGATGCGTAGCCACCACCATATCCAGGCTGCGGTCCCAGAACGGCATTTGCCGGCCCAGGTGCGCGTTCAACGCCGCCGGGAACTGCCCGCCGTCCACTAGCATCTGCCGCCCGCCGGGCGTCTGGATGAAAATGGCGTCGCCCTGGCCCACGTCCAGAAAGACGACGTGCAGGTGGCCATCTGGCTGGCTGCGCGACCAGAGCAGGGCCAGGCCCAGCGACAGGCCCATCAACGCCGGCGCGCTGCGCAGCGCGCGGCCGCGCGCCTGGCCCCACAGCGACGCGCGCCGTTCTCGCGGCTGGTAGGCCAGCCAGGCGGCGGCCCCCAGCAGCGCGTAGCACAGGGCCACGGTCCAGAAGCCGGGCCGCACGGCGACCACGGCGTAGGGCAGGCGCGCCAGCAGCGCCACCAGGTGCGTGCTGTAGCTTAAGAAGAGCCACGCCACCCAGGCGATGGGCTGCGCCAGCGCCGGCGACAGCAGCCCCAACAGCGCCGCCGCGCCGCCCCACAGCATCACGCCGGGCTGCGCCGGCAAGATGAGCAAGTTGGCCAGCAGGCTCACCGGCGAAACCTCGCCAAAATGGTAGGCTAGCAGCGGCAAGGTCATCAGTTGCGCGGCCACGGTCACGATCACCACGTCGCTGAGCAGCGGCATCAGGCGGTCTGCCGCCTCGCCCGGCAGGCGGCGCGCCAGCCTGGCCTGCACAAAAGCGCCCGCCGGCTCCACAAACAACATTAGGCCCAGCGTGGCAGCAAAACTCAACTGGAAGCCAATCTCCCACAGCACAAACGGGTTCAGCAGCGACATCAACAAGGCCGCCACAAATAGCCCGGCCGGCGCAAACGTGGGCCGTCCCAACACGCGGTTGGAGAAGATATACAGGCCGCCCATGATTGCCGCGCGCACCACAGAGGGACCCGCACCCACAAACAGCGTGTAAATGAGGATGCCCGCCAATGCGACCCAGCCCGACGCGCGCAGGCCCAACAAGCGCCGCCCGCCGCGCAACAAAGCGCCGGCCAGGATGGCAATGTTAAAGCCCGAAATGGCAATAATATGGCTCATGCCCGTAGTCCGAAAGTCGGCGCGCAAGTCGCGCGGCATGCCGCTGTCGTCGCCCAACAAGATGCCGCTGAGCAGCGCGCTCTCGGGGCTGGGTAACAGGTGCGCGATTACGCCCTGCGCGTGGCCGCGCAGGCCATAGAGCGCCTGATATAAACGATGTCCTTGCCCCTCTTGCAACACGCTGATTTGCGCGCCGCGCAGCTCATAGTGAACGCCCTGGCGCGCCATAAACTCGCGGTAGTCGAAATCCCCCCAGTTCTGCACCCGCTCAGGCCGGCCCGTGAACCGCAGGCGGTCACCGTAGCCCAGCGGCGGAAAGCGCGGCGCGTGCAGCAGCACGCGGCCTTGAGCCTCACGCGCCTCCTGCCCCGCGCCGTGCACGGCCTCCACCTGCACCGTCAGCAGCATGGATGTTTCATAAACACGCGGCGGCTCTATGATAGTTCCACTAAGTGTGACTTCCGGGTCATTGCCGTAAAACACAAAGTGATCTACGTTTATAGCTGAGGAAGTGGTACTGGCCCGTAATGCGCCTGCGCAGAAACTAACAACGCAAACCGCGGCGACGAACAGTTGTCGCCGGCCGCGAGAGAGGAAGGCGAAAAGGGTGCTGGCCACGATGCCGGCGCCCCACAGCGTTGACGCGCCGCCGGAAGACACCGCGACCCAGATGCCCAGGCACCACAGGGCCGCGACGTAGATAATGGTCATAGCTACAATAGTTTAACGGATGTGATAAAATATGGAAGCGATGACACGAACGACGATGAGCTTTGAAGTCAACCACCGCGACGGTGAGCAAGACATGAACGGCGCGCAGCGGACCACCATTCTGGTCGTAGACGATAGCGTGGAAGCGTTGGAGATCCTGCGTCGCACGCTGGAGCGCGGCAGCTATGAGATTTGGACCGCGATTTCCGGTGAAGAAGCCCTGGACATAATCATCGAGCGCGGCATGCCGCACCTGGCCATTGTGGATCTGCACATGCCGCCAGGCATCGACGGCTTCGAACTGTGCGAGCGCATGAATCAATTCTCTGATATTCCCGTGATTATGCTCACGGCCGTCGATGAGGCGGAAACAGTCGTTCGCGCCATTCAACAGTTCGCCGAAGATTATGTCATTAAGCCCTTCAGCCCCAGTGAGCTGGCGGCGCGCATTCGCCGCGTGCTGGAGCGCGTCGGTCACTTTCCGTACTCTGCTTCAGCCCCCGTGCGCGTCGATCCGGGCTTAAGCATCGATTTTCCGACGCGTAAACTTATCAGGAAAGGCGAGACGTCTTCGTTGACGCCCACCGAGGCGCGGTTGCTTTATATCTTAATGCGCCACAGCGGCGAAACGGTGGAGACGGAGTTCTTACTGCGGCGCATGTGGCCACGCGAAATCACCTACGAAGACAGGCTGCACGTGTACGTACATAGGCTGCGCAACAAGCTGAAGGAAGTGGACGATAGGCACCAATATGTGGTCTCAGAACGCGGTGTGGGCTACCGTTTCCAGCCGCGGCCAGGCCCGGCGTAAGCTGCCCGGCGTCTCGCTTGAGGGATATTGCGATAGGATTGTGTCGCCATCGTTGGAGGTAGTTCGCCAGGCATTGCAGCATGCCGCATTCGATAGCGCAGCCGCCCAGGCCCGCATGACGCCCGCGCCACGTGCCACACAGCGCGAGCCACAGCGGCCGGGCAACCCGCGTCAGGGGGCCGTGCTGCTGCTGCTGTACGACGACCAGGAACAGGTGCACTTTGTCTTAACCAGGCGCCGCGAAGACCTGCCGTCGCATGCCGGGCAGGTCTCTTTTCCCGGTGGACGGCGCGAAGCAGGGGAGAGTTTGCGCCAAGCAGCCTTACGCGAAAGCTACGAAGAGATCGGCATCGATCCGCAGAAGATAACCATTCTGGGCCGGCTGGCGCCTCTCTATGTCGCGCCGTCCGATTTCGAAGTACACCCCTTTGTGGGCTGGTACCCGGAGAAACCGGCCTTCGTGCCGCAGCTATCAGAAGTCGCCGAGATCATCGAGGCGCCGCTGGCGCGCCTGCTCGACAACCGCGCGCGTCGCGAAGAGGTCTGGCAGCGCAACGGCCTGGCCGTGCAGGTACCTTACTTTGACATCGAGGGGCATAAAGTGTGGGGCGCAACGGCGATGATGCTCAGCGAATTCGCCGAGCGCCTGCGTTTACAGTGTAACGGAAATGGAGGGGCTTTGTAAACGTGATGTAACGGTGACGGGCCCGCTATCAGGATATGGAAGTGCAGCAAATCCTTGCAGTAGACGACAACGAAAACATGCGCATGTTGCTTCAGGTCATCCTGGAACAGGCGGGCTTCGAGGTGCTCACCGCGGCATCCGGCGAGGAGGCGCTGCTAGTGTTGCGCCGCCGCGGCGTGCCTCATCTGGCCCTGCTCGACATTAACATGCCCGAAATGAGCGGCTTTGAGCTGGCGCGCTCCATTCGCGAAACCAGCGACCTGCCGGTCATCTTTCTAACGGCCGTCGACCAGGAAGGCATGGTCGTCGAGGGCCTGGAACGGTATGCCGACGACTACATCGTCAAGCCGTTCCATGTCAACGAGCTCATCGCGCGCGTGCACCGCGTGCTGCGGCGCGTCGATAACTTCGACTATCGCTCCGACCCCCTGGTGAGCGTCGACAAGCGCCTGCAGATCGATTTCTCGGCCCAGGAAGCGGTGGTCGACGGCGAAGCCGTGCCGCTCACGCCCACAGAAAACAAGCTGCTTGAAATTCTGGTGAACAACCGCGGCCGCGTCATCCCTACGGATCGCCTGCTGCAGCGCATCTGGCCCTCAGAACAAGCCAGCGAAGACCGGCTCTACGTGGCCATCTACCGTCTGCGCCAGAAGCTGAAAGGCGAACACGGGCAGTGGGAATACATCGTCACACGCTCCGGCCTGGGCTATGTTTTCATAGGGCCCGACGACTGAGGCCTATTCCTGCCGGCGCAGGGCCACGGCTTCAATTTCCACCAGCGCGCCCAGCGGCAAGCCGGCCACGGCCACGGCCGAGCGCGCCGGGGCGCTGCCGCTAAAGTAGCGCCCATATACCTCGTTCACCGCGGCATAATCGGCCATATTTTGTAAGAAGACCGTGGTCTTCACCACCTGCTCCAGGCTGCTGCCCGCCGCTTCTAACACCGCCTGCAGGTTTTTCAGAACCTGTTCCGCCTGCTCCTGAACGCCACCCTCCACCAGCTTGCCCGTGCGCCTGTCGAGCGCGATCTGCCCCGCGGTGTAGACGAGCTGGCCCACGGCAATAGCCTGGGAATAAGGGCCCACGGCCGCCGGCGCATTCTCTGTGGCAACTGTTTCTCGCTGCATGCTCTAATCTCCATTCACTTCGATAAAACGAACGTGGTCGCCCACGCTGACTTGCTCTAAGATGCCCGGCGCCGCTTCTACCACATAGCGCGCCGGCCGGCGCGGCGCATAAGAGAGGCGCCACGGCTGCGCCAGCCTCTTGTCCACCACACAGCCTTCCTCATTCACCCACAACACGCCCAGGTCAAAGAAGACGAACAGCATGTGGATGGCGCTGTTGAGCCGGCTTTCTTGCTTTTCCACCAACACCAGGCCCTCGCTCGGCGGCAAAACCCGGCGCCAGGTGAAGCCGCGCAGCTTGCTGCCGAACGAATCGCACCACTTGGCGCGCTCCACGAGCGTGCGCCCACTTTCCACATGCACAATGCGCCGCGTTGCACTCATCTTGCCAGTATAGTCCAGGCCGCGCCGCCGCCCAAATCAGGTCCGCAGCGCGTCGCGCCGCGCCTGCAGCGTGTCAAAAACGCGCTGCGATGGCTCAAAGTTAAACGTCACGGGCCGCTCCCAGAAAGCGGCAAGCTGGCGGTTGCCCGTCTGCTCCTCAAAGATCAGTGCCTGCAAAAAGAGGTCGATGCGGTCCGCGTCGTGCACCAGGCGCGCCTCCACGCTCTCGTTGGCCCCCAGCTCCTGCCACCAGGCGCTAAACGGCGCCTGAAGCGGCGTGCCGCCAGTCATCTCCAGCAGCGCCGCCTCCTCCATCTTGCCCTTCAGCTCGCGCGAGAGAAAGCGCAAGGCCGGCGCCGGAATATCCGACGTCATGCCTTCGGGCAGATCATGCAGCAGGGCCATGGCCAGCGCCCGCTCCAGGTTCACCTCCTCGCCCAGCAGCTGCGCCAGCACCAGGGTGATGTACGCCACGCCATAGCTGTGCGCCGCCACACTTTCGCCGCCCGGCACACCGCGCTGCGCCCACCCCGTGCGCGCCGTGCGTTTCAATTGGTTGCCATGCAGCAAAAGCGCCACGATTTCTGGCCCGGTCATCGCTGCGGGCCCCCCCAATCTTGCTCGCTGATCCATTCGTCTGCAATTTCGTCAACTTGCCGCAGCAAGGATTCGTCGATCGTCAAGTTCACATTCAACCTCAGTCCGGCAACGCCCGCCCATAAAACAACGGCAAATGGCTGTAAAACGGCTCGGCGACGTATTGCCACACGCCGGCCTGAGAGCCCACAAAGACGCTGCCATCTTCGCGCACGATCACGTCGAAGAGCTGCGGCGCGCCGGGCGGGCTGCCCAGTGAGAGCCAGTTTTCGCCACCGTCTAGCGACTGGTACAGCTCGCCCGCCGCCGTGGTCAGGTAGGCCGTGCGGTCTTGCGCATAGTCGGGCGAGAAGCTGACGTCGAACAGCGCCGCGGTCCCTGTCCCGGCGTTGGTCGGGTGCCAGTTCACGCCGCCGTCCAGCGAGCGAAACACGCCATACAACGACCCGCCCGGCGCGGCGCTGTGGGCCACGGCCAGCAGCGTGTTGTCGTTCTCGAAGTCCGGCGAGATGGCCAACGAGACAACCGTATGCTGGTTAGAAAGCCCCGAAAGCGAGGGCTGCCATACACTCTCGCCTGGCGGCAAGCGCCAGAAGCCGCGGCTGCCGCCCACAAACAGGCTGCTATCGTCGGGGTAATTGGGCGGCAGGGCAATATAGAGAGCAATGCCGTTGGCCCCGCCGCCGGGCCATGTGCCCACTTCCTCCCAGTCGTCGCCGCCGTTCGTGGAACGCACCAGGGCATGGTCGCCGCTTGTGGCGAAGATTGTCTGGTCGCTGGCATACTGCGGCGAAAAGGCCAGGTCGCCCACATAATCGGTGCTATAGACGTTTTGCCACGTCTCGCCGCCGTCGCGGCTGCGGTACACCGAGCCGCCGATGCCCGTTCCGCTCAGATAGGCCGCAAACAACGTACGGTCCTGCTCAAATGCCGGCGAGATGGCCACATCTGAGAAGCTGTAATAGCTGCCGGCCGCCTGCAGTCCCATGGCCTGCCAGCGCTTGCCGCCGTCGTCGCTGCCATACAGGCCATGATTGCTCGTCGCCGTCAGCAGCAAGTTGGCCGCCGCCGACCAATCCAGCGGCGATGCCGCCAGCGGCGCGAAACCGGCGGCCTGCTCGCGCACTACGCCCGCGGCCGTGTCGGCCGTCAGCATGCGGCTGACCCCTTCGTCGGTTCCCACCAGCAACACCGCGTGCTGCGGCCACTGCGGCGAGATGGCCAGGGCGCGGATTGCCAGGCCTTCGTAAGCGGCGATGGCCTGCCAGCTTGCGCCGCCGTCACGGCTCCAATAGAGGCCCTCGGCCGTACCCGCGAACAATGTCTGATCTGCAGCAAATTGCGGCGAGATGGCCAGCGCGTGAATCGACGTTACCTCGGCCGCAACAGCCTCGTCGCTCCAGGTGTGGCCGCCATCTTGCGACAGGTAAAGCCGCGCTCCGCCCGCGGCGTATACCGTCTGGTCCGTGGCAAAGGCGGGCGAGACGGCCAGCGACGTAACCGGCGCGGTCAGCACGTGGCTCCAGCTCACAGCCGCATCGGGGCTGCGAAACAGCGCCGCGCCGTCGGCGGCGAAAACGGTGATTCCTGCCGCCGTCGGCGGCGCGTAGGCGATATCGGCGGCGGCGCCCACATCGTCCAGGCGCAGCCAGCTCGCGCCGCCGTCGTCGCTGCGCAGCAAGCCGCCCGTATCGCCCGCCAGCACCTGGCTGCTGGCGGCATAATCGGGCGCAACGGCGATGCTGCTGTAAGCGCCCGGCGGCCCCGAATAAGCCGCTTCCAGCCAGCTCCAGCTCAGGCCGCCGTCCACCGATTTGAACAGGCCGCCCCAGGTGGCGGCGAATACGGTCTGATCTGTGGCGAATGACGGCGAAAAAGACAAGTCGTGCACCGCCGAGGCGTACAGCACCTCCGTGGTCCCCGCATCGGAAATGTTCCAGTTGCGGCCCCAATCGGCCGAGCGCACAATGCCCATGCCCGACTCGGTGAATCGCAGGCTGCTGAGCCACTCCCCGCTAAAGGCCACGCCGTCGGCGGCGAAAGCCGGCGACGCCTCCAACGCCAGCGCCCGCCCGCCGCGCGGCCCGTGGCTGATCCACAACGCGCTCTCCTCGGCCAGCTCCGTATCCATAGGGGGCGCGCCCTCCACAGCCAGCGCCAGGCCCGTGAGCATCACAACAATGAACAAGAACGAAAGGGGTAATATCCTGCGCCCCATGACATACCTCCCTTACCTGACCCTTCTAGCTTAACTTAACAATAGTATAGCAGGGATCCATGGCCAGGAGATTGCCGCAAGGCTAACGCCATCCGTGCGCCAAGCCTACGCCCGGCGCACGTGCTTCCAACCCTCAATTTCCGGCGCCATACGGCGTGCCCACGCTACGCCTTGCGCAGCTCGGCGAACTTCTTGCGGAACTTGGCCACCTTGGGCGCCACAACCACCATGCAGTAAGGCTGGTAGGGATTATTTTCGTAGTAATCTTGGTGGTAATCTTCGGCGGGATAAAAAACGTCCGCCTCCGTCACTTCGGTGACGATGGGGTCCTTAAACGCCCCTTCGCGCTCCAGCTCGGCCACAATAGCTTCGGCCTGCTCGCGCTGCGCCTCGTCGTGGTAAAAGATGGCCGAGCGGTATTGCGTGCCTACATCGGCGCCCTGCCGGTTCAGGGTGGTGGGGTCGTGGATGGTGAAGAAGATTTCCAGCAGGTCACGATACGAGACCACCTCCGGGTCATACTCTAGGCGCACCACCTCGGCGTGGCCTGTCGTGCCCGTGCAAACCTGCTGGTAGGTGGGGTTCTCCGTTTCGCCGCCCATATAGCCCGACGCCACCCGCTGCACGCCCCGCAGCTCGTCGTAGACTGCCTCCAGGCACCAGAAACAGCCGCCGGCCAGTGTGGCGATCTCCGAACGCGTTCCGTTCTCACTACTTTCCATAGCTCACTCCTATCAAGCGCTGCCTTTCCGACCTTTTCCTTGCCTCGCACAACAGGCGCGACAGGCCCAATACTACCCACGAAACAGCCACCCTGCACGGTTGCCGGCGCCGGGCCCCCAGATTCCTATACAACGCCAACAAAAAAGCTCGTAGTGGCGCGCTTCATCGCGCCTCCGCGCCACTACGAACCTGGCGTGTCATTACGAAATCCAAGTTTCAGTAATCTCGCCGAACCAGCTTTCGCCCATTCTGGTGTACTCAATGGTAAAGCCGCCGCCGCTCAGATAGATCATGTCCGAGTCGGCCGCGACGGCCCAGCGGCTGCCTAACGAGACCGACGCCTCATTGTCGCCAGCCGATTCAAAACGGCTGAACGCAAGGTAGGGGAAGTCGCCTTGCGCGTCCGCGCGCGCCTGGATCTCTTCCGGCGTCAGCAGCTCCAGGGCAACACCTTCCAGCTCAGGAACAAGCGACGCGTCGATGTTCTCCGTGGAGAGCACAATCGCCGCCTGGTCCGCCAGCAAGGCGTAATCCGGGATCTCCTGCTCCACCAGCGCGCGCTGCAGCGTCAGGCGAATCAGCTCGCCCTGCTCTTCTGTGCTCAGGGCCATCTCACCGCTGCCGTTCTGTTCGTCCTCGCCGGGCTGGGCCACGTTGTCGCGATCCAGCGTGAATGTCTCGGTCACACCGTTTACATCCACCGTGTACGTTCCGGCCTCCAGGCCTTCAATGTCCAGGGCCACCGATTCCGAGAAGAAGCGCAGCTCTAGGGTGCAGACGGCGTCTACCGGTCTTGCCGTGCGTACGGTGATGAAGAACGTGTCGCCTTCGCGCTCCGTGGTGATCGGCTCCAGCTCGGTACAACCGTCGCCCAGCTCGCCGTCTATCTCCACGCGCGCCTGCAGCGGCCACGATTCCATTATAAGCACCTCAACCTCGGTGATCACCGCGTCCCGGATCAGCATCTCGCCGTCGCCGGGGTCCTCTTCTTCAACGCCGGGGGTCGCCGTGGCGTCATCGCTGCCCACGGGGTCGTCCGCCGCCGGCGTGGCCGTTGGGTCCAGGCCCGCACCAGGTTCGTCGCCGGGCGGGGCGGTGCAGGCAACCAGCAGCACAAACAAAAGCACCGCGCCCAGGGCTAATCGCATCAAATGTCCTGTATTCTGAGTCATAAAAAACATCTCCCGTTACTATTGGCCTGCATAGACCGTTTGATAGGTTGTCATCTTAAGGACGCTAGGCAGCGACAATTTGTTCCGTATAAACAGCCCGAGCTTGCTTGCCCATTCTTAATGGAACGCTATACTTATGCTCATTACCCAGTGGTTTCCCGTCAAATTTGCGCCTCAGTTGGGCGCTAGCGCCGTTCCACCAACAAGACGCGGCATTCAGTTGTTCGATCTGTGGCTCGCTATGTCGTGTCAGCGACGACAGAGGGTCCTGTCGCAGGACTGCTGCAAGGGATGAAGGAGGTGAGCGCCGGCAAGCTAATTTCGTAAGCATCAGGTTCACAACGTGTCATGCTGAATGAAACGAAGCATCTTGTGGTCGCATGCCGCTGCAGGCGAGGCCGGGCCGGCACTGCCGGCGGCCTCCTGGCGCCAGGCAATTATCATGATAGCACCAATGGAGGATTGGAGATGAAAATGAGAAAAATGACCATGCTGGCAGCCTTTGCCCTTGCCTTGCTCTTTGTGCTGGCGGCCTGTCAGGAAGCGCCGCAAGCCGGCGAGACCGTCGAAGTGACCCGCATCGTGGAAGTGACGCGCATCGTCGAAGCGCCGAGCGACGGCGATGGCGCGGCGCCCGCGCCGGTGGGCACAGGCGCGATCTTAAACCGCGTGCGCGAGCGCGGCCGTGTGATCTGCGGCGCGCGCACCGACCTGGCCGGCTTCGGCTATCTGGACGAAAACGGCGAGAACGCCGGCTTCGACATCGACTTCTGCCGCGCCGTGGCCGTAGCCCTGTTCAACGATCCCACCGTAGTCGAGGTTGTTCCGCTTACATCGCCCGATCGTGGTCCTTCCATTCAAACCGCCGAAGTGGACCTGCTCTCGCGTAATGTGAGCTGGACTTCCTCGCGCGACGCGCAGTGGGGCAACTTCACCTTCGTCAACTTCTATGATGGCCAGGGCTTCATGGTACGCGCCGACAGCGACGTCCAGGAGCTCGAAGACCTGGACGGCGCCACCGTTTGCGTCACTAGCGGCACCACAACCGAGCTAAACCTGGCCGACGCCTTCCGCCAGCGAGGGCTCGACTTCACGGCTAACGCTTATGAAGATACGGCTACCGTGTACGGCACCTACGAAAGCGGCGGCTGTGACGCGGCCACCAGCGATAAATCACAGCTTGCGGCCATTCAGACCGGCCTGGAAGATCCCAGCGCCCACCGCATCTTGCCTGTCACCATTTCTGAAGAGCCCCTGACGCCTGTCGTGCCCCATGGCGACGACCAATGGTTCGACCTGGTGAAGCTGGTCTTCATGGTGCTGGTGAACGCCGAAATGCTTGGCGTCAATTCGGACAATGTGGACGAAATGATGTCCAGTGACGTCATCGAGATTCGCCGCATGCTGGGCCAGGAAGGCGAGTTTGGGCAGTCCGACTTGGGCCTGGACGCCGACTTTGCGGCCAACGTGATCCGCGAGTTGGGCAACTACGGCGAGATGTATGATCGCTACATGGGCCCTGATGGCCTCTCCTTCACCCTGCCGCGCGAACAGAACAACATCTGGACGGAAGGCGGCCTGATCTACGCGCCGCCGCTGCGCTAATTCTGACGGTACAGGACCGGCGCCCATGTAGGGCGCCCGACTGAAAATTGCGGCCCCGATGGCTCATTCTGGCCATCGGGGCCAACCCACCAGGACTGCACGACCATGGATCACGGTCAGCTCCCAATTCCAACAATAGGCGTCGAAGCAACGCCATTCTGGCGCGATGTGCGCGTGCTGCGCTGGATAGCTCAGATCGTCTCCGCCATCTTAATCTTAGGCCTTGTCGGCTTTCTGGTGCTCAACGCCTACGAGGCCATGCAGGCGCGCGGCCTGGGCGACGGCTTCGACTGGCTGCAGCATTCGGCCGGCTTTGCCATTGACGACGCGCCCATCCCCTTCGACCCCTCCGACACCTTCGGTCGCGCCCTGCTCGTGGGCCTGCTCAACACCATCCGCGTGGCCTTGTTGGGCATCGTGCTGGCCACCACCCTGGGCATCATCGTCGGCCTGTCGCGCCTCTCCAGCAACTGGCTGGTGCGCATGCTGGCCAACGGCTACGTCGAAACCATCCGTAACATCCCGCTGCTGGTTCAGCTCTTCTTCTGGTTCTTTGCCGTCTTCCAGCAGCTTCCCCCTGTAACCGAGAGCCTTGCCATCGGCGACTATCTCATTCTCAATCAACGGGGCGTCTATTTGGCCGCCTTACGGCCCGGCCCTGCCTTCACGCCCTGGATCATTGCCGTCGCGCTGGCCCTTGTGGCCGGCATTGTGGCCGGCCGTGCCTTGCTCAGATACCAGGTGCGCACCGGCCGCGTCACCTATCCCTTTATCACAGCCATTGCCATTATCGTCCTTATTCCTGTTATTACCTGGTTCGTGCTGCCCAACAGCCCACTCAGCGCCGATTTCCCCGTGCTGGGGCGCTTCAACTATACGGGGGGCACCACCATCACCGCGCAGTTTGCCGCCCTGCTGGTGGGCCTGGTCATCTACACCGCCTCATTCATTGCCGAAATTGTACGCGCCGGCATCCAGGCCGTCTCGCGCGGCCAAGTAGAAGCGGCGCGCGCCATCGGCCTCAGCGGCCTTCAGGCCATGCGCCTGGTCATCTTTCCACAAGCCCTGCGCGTCATCATCCCGCCGCTCATCAGCCAGTACCTCAATTTAACCAAGAACTCGAGCTTGGCGGTGGCCATCGGCTTCAAAGACCTCTTTTCCGTGGGCAAGACAATCATCGATCAGGCCGGGCGCGCCGTGCCAGTTTTCGTGCTCATCATGGCCGTCTATCTGACTATCAGCCTCACCTATTCCGTGATTCTCAATTTCTACAACAAACGAATCCGCTTCGTGGAGCGCTAAAATGAGCTCAACTGGTATGCTTCAAGAGATGCAGCGCCCCACTCAGCAGTTGCGGCCCCTGGTGTGGGTGCGCAAAAACCTGTTCAACACCTGGTACAACGCGCTGCTCACCATCCTCGTGCTGTGGGCTCTGGCGCGCATCGTGCCCGGCGCGCTGCGCTGGGCGCTCGGCGCCAACCTCGCTCCCATCCTCACCAGCCCCATTCTCTACTTTGTGGGCCAATATCCCTCCTCCGAGCTGTGGCGCGTGGGCGTGGGCCTGCTGCTGGTTTCGCTCTCCTTTGGCCTTAGCTGGGGCGCCTGGGGCGGCCTCACGCGCACCTTCGCCATGGTCCTGATGGCCGGCTACGCCCTGGCGGCCCTGCTGCCCGTCAGCCTGGACTCCATCGCGCTCACCACGCGCCTCTTCCTGGCGGCTAACATTGCCGTGGTCATCGGCGGCATGGCCCTGGGCCGCAAGACAGGCCTGGGCACGACGCGCTGGGTGCTGGCCCTCGGCCTGCTGTCGTTCATCGCCATCATCGCCCTGCTGCGCGGCGCGGCGGGTAACGAAGCGCTGCCCGTGGTGCAAACCACGCGCTGGGGCGGCCTGATGCTCAACCTGATGGTCGCCGCCGTGGGCATCGTGGCCAGCTTCCCCCTGGGCGTCTTGCTGGCCCTGGGCCGGCGCAGCGAGCTGCCCGTCGTGCGCTTTTTCTCCACGGCCTTCATTGAGCTGGTGCGCGGTGTGCCCCTGATTACCATCCTCTTCATGGGCTCCCTGCTGCTGCCCCTCTTCCTGCCGGAGAACATCCGCATCGATCGCGTCATCCGCGCCATTCTGGGCATCACCCTGTTCACCGCGGCCTACATGGCCGAAAATATTCGCGGCGGCCTGCAGGCTATTCCCGAAGGCCAGTATGAGGCGGCTAAGGCCATTGGGCTCAACGGCTTCCTCACCACCATTCTGATCATCTTGCCCCAGGCGCTGCGCATCGTCATTCCGGCCATCGTCGGCCAGTTCATCGCCTTATTCAAGGATACCACGCTGCTCATCATCGTGGGCATCAACGAGATATTAGGTATTGGTAAGTCGATTGTTCTGGGCAACCCGGCCTGGCTAACGGCGCACATGGAAGTGTATGTCTACATCGCTCTGGTCTTCTGGGTTTTCACCTACGCCATGTCCTACAGCAGCCGGCGCCTGGAGCGCGCGCTGGGCGTGGGCGTCCGCTAACAGGCGTCTGGGCGACCACAGCCGGGTAACAAAAAGCTTTAGTTTGGGAGGTTCGTGTGCCACAATTTAACGGCAGCCAGGCCAATGGCCAGATCATCACGTGCCATGGCGTGCACAAATGGTTCGACGATTTCCACGTGCTCAAAGGCATCGACCTCACCGTCCACGCCGGCGAAGTGGTGATCATTTTCGGCCCGTCGGGCTCTGGCAAATCGACGTTCATCCGCACCCTGAACCGGCTCGAAGAGCACCAGCAGGGCGAAATTGTCGTCGACGGCATTCTGCTGTCGCACGACATTCGCAATATCGAGGCCATCCGCCGCGAAGTGGGCATGGTCTTCCAGCAGTTCAACCTCTTCCCGCACCTCACGGCCATCCAGAACATCACCCTGGGCCCCATCTGGGTGCGCCGCTGGCCCAAACAGCGCGCCGAAGAGGTGGCCATGGAGCTGCTGGAGCGCGTGGGCATCCCCGAACAGGCGCGCAAATACCCCGCGCAGCTCTCCGGCGGCCAGCAGCAGCGCGTAGCCATCGCCCGCGCCCTGGCCATGCAGCCCAAAATCATGCTCTTCGACGAGCCCACTTCGGCCCTCGACCCGGAGATGATTAAAGAGGTGCTGGACGTGATGCAAGAGCTGGCCGACAGCGGCATGACCATGCTGGTCGTGACCCATGAGATGGGCTTCGCCCGCGCCGCGGCCGACCGCCTTGTTTTCTTTGACAACGGCGTTATTGTAGAGTCGGGCACGCCCGACCAGATTTTTAACAACCCGCAGGAAGAGCGCACCAAGCTGTTCCTGTCACAGATCTTACAGCACTAACAAGAGCAGCACTCACGCAGCACGGGGGAGGAGAGTGGAAGCCGCATACGGCGCGCCTCTCCGGCGCTTGCCCCCATATCTGGAATTAGCTCATGGCACAAAGCTTCGAGAACATCATCATATGTGACGATGTGCATAAATGGTATGGCGATTTTCACGCCCTGCGCGGCGTCAGCATGCACGTGCGGCAGGGCGAGGTCATCGTCATCATCGGCCCGTCTGGTTCGGGCAAATCAACCTTTATTCGCACCATCAACCGCCTGGAAGAGCACCAGCAA
This sequence comes from uncultured Ardenticatenaceae bacterium, assembly GCA_964384155.1. Lineage (GTDB taxonomy): Bacteria > Chloroflexota > Anaerolineae > Promineifilales > Promineifilaceae > JAAYYY01. The sequence continues at coordinate 136,700 of CAYLJW010000002.1, read as the reverse complement.
GGCGAAATCATCGTCGACGGTATTCCACTCACGCACAATACGCGCAACATCGCCGAAATTCGCCGTGAAGTGGGCATGGTCTTCCAGCAGTTCAACCTCTTTCCGCACCTCACAGCCCTGGAAAACGTCACCCTGGCTCCCAGGATCGTGCGCAAATGGTCCAAAGCCAGATCGCGCGAGGTGGCCATGAAGTGGCTGACGCGCGTGGGTATTCCCGAACAGGCCAATAAGTACCCCGTACAGCTCTCCGGCGGCCAGCAGCAGCGCGTGGCCATCGCCCGCGCCCTGGCCATGGAGCCCAAAATCTTGCTCTTCGACGAGCCTACGTCGGCCCTCGACCCGGAAATGATTAAAGAGGTGCTGGACGTGATGCGCGATCTGGCAGAAGCAGGCTACACCATGCTGGTGGTGACCCACGAGATGGGCTTCGCCCGCAGCGTCGCCGACCGCATCGTCTTTATGGACAACGGCGAAATTGTCGAAGAGAATAGCCCCACCAAATTCTTCGGCGACCCCGACCACGAGCGCACCAAGCTATTCCTCAGCCAGATATTGCAGCATTAGGCCCACGCCGCGGGCCCGCCCGCCGCGCCGCGGCCTACAGCCGGGGGCCCACCTTCGCCAACCGCTCCACGGCGCGCTGCAGGTCGCTCATGGCCGTGGCAATCGAGAAGCGCACGTGGCCCTCGGTGCTCTGGCCAAAGGCAATGCCCGGCGTGGCCGCCACCATGGCCTCTTCCAGCAGCGCGTCGGCCAGCTCTACGCTGTTCTTGCTGCTGTTGGGGAAGCGCGGCATCAAGTAAAAGGCGCCTTCCGTGTTACGGCATTCAATTCCTTCAATCTCATTCAACGCCTGCACCATGAAATCGCGGCGCTCCTGATAAGAGCAGCGCATCTCCTCCACCAGCTCTTGCGGCCCGTTTAGCGCCGCCTGCGCCGCAACCATCGTAAACGTCGCCGCCGAGGTAATGGTCTGGCTGTGCATGCGCGCCGCCAGCTTCAGCACAGCGGCCGGCCCTGCCAGCCAGCCCAGGCGCCAACCGGTCATGGCGTAGCCTTTAGACAGGCCATTGGTGGTCAGCGTGCGCTCGGCCATGCCCGGCTCCGCGGCAATCGAGCGGTGCACGTGGTCGTCAAACACCAGCTTTTCGTACACTTCGTCCGTAATCACGTACAAATCTTCGTCCATAGCCACCCTGACAATGGCGTCGATCTCCGCCTGCGTCAGCACGCGGCCCGACGGGTTGCACGGCGAGTTAACCATGATCGCCTTGCTCTTCGGCGACACGTGGGCGCGCAGCAGCTCTTCGGTAACCGTGAAGTTGGTTTCCTCCGGCAGCGTCACGGCCACCGGCACACCGCCGGCGATGCGGATCATGGGCGGGTACGAAACCCACACCGGCTCCAGATAGAGCACTTCGTCGCCGGGATTCACCAGCGCCGCCAGCGCCAAGTACAGGGCCCACTTGCTGCCGGGAGTGACCATGATATCCGTGGCCGGGTTAACCACCACGCCGTTTTCGCGCTCCATCTTCGCCGCAATGGCTTCCAACGTACCGTTCAGGCCCTTGGCCGGCGCGGGGTAGTGCGTGTGGCCCTCATTCAGCGCGCGCACGGCCGCCTCCACAATATGCGGCGGCGTGGCGAAGTCGGGGTCGCCGCCCGCCAGGGCGATCACGTCTTTGCCCTCGCGCTGCAACGCCTTGGCCTTGTCGTTGACCGCCAGGGTCACCGAAGGGGGAATATTTGCTAGCAGGTGTGACAGCTCTTTCATTCCTTGAGGTTGCCTCCACAAAGTGTCGCGCTGTGAGAAAACGCCGGCACAATTGTACCTGCCGCCACGCCTTTGGCGAATTGTATCAATGATGTATGATCCGCTTCCCTTTCTCTGCCGCTAGAGAAATAACGGGTACAATAGAGGACAACCTTAGCTTTGTCGCGCCATATTTGGGGCGAGGCAGAGCCATTAATACGATTGCAGGGAGAAACAATTGCATGATTGGAGATGATAGTCAGGTAGCAGTATTTATTGACTATGAAAATATTGAGTTAAGCTGCCGCGAGAAGATGGGCAGCAACGTCGAAGTCGACTGGCAGACCGTTCTGGAGACCGCCGTCGATCTTGGTCGCGTGGTCATCCGCCGCTCTTATGCCGATTGGTCGATATTTAGCAGCGGTCAGCGCGAGCTGTTGGGCCTGGGCGTGGAAGTGGTGCATGTGCCCTCCAAACGAGGCAAAAACGCCGCCGATATCCGCATCGTCATCGACGCGCTGGAAATGTTGATGGGCGAGCACGCCAACATTAGCCACGTGCTGCTCGTCTCCGGCGACGGCGACTTCACCGAGCTGGTACACCGCCTGCGCGGCTATGGCAAAGTGGTCGTGGGCCTGGGCGTCAGCGGCGCCAGCGCCGAATACCTTATCAATGCCTGTGACCAGTTCATTTTCTACGACGTGATCGCCAATGTGGCGCCCGAAACAGACCACAGCGACGAGCATGGCGAGTCATCGCAGGCCGCTTTTGACGTGAGCGAAGCGCGCCAGTTGCTGCGCCGCGCCTTGCAGACGCGCGAAGAGGAATGGGTTAACGGCGGCCAGGTAAAAGACGCCATGCTGCGCCTCAACCCCGCCTTCAACGAACACAACTACAGCTTTGATAGCTTCAAATCGTTCCTGGCGGGGCAGGGCGACATCGTACAGCTGCGCACGGCCTCCGAAGGCGGCCATCTGGAAGTGCAGATCCTACCGGAAGACGAGAGCAGCCCTTCTACCAGCGCCGAAGGCCCCGCCGCGCTGCTCGATCGCTATCTCAGATACCTGGCGCAGCAAAAGGTGCGCATGACGCCCACCGAACACCGCCCGCGCATTATCTTGAAGTTCTACAACCTGTATCGTAACAACCCCGACAGTACCCTCTCGGCGCTCAAGGAAGAGCTGCACGCTTTCTTTGAAGAGACCGCGCCCAACGTGAAGTGGCAATACGTCCATGAAACCGTGCACCAGCTCTTCCGCACCTACTGCTTGCAGTTCGATCCGGACGACAGCAAATATGGCGACGACGTGCGCCTGTGGGACCGCAAGGTTTCCCTCAGCAGCGACGTAAAAAGCCCGGCGCAGCTCCTACACCGCTGCGACCGCGGCCTGCTGCAAAAGATCGCGCGCAAAGTGGGCTCCGTCGACGAAATCGACACCGAAGTCGCCGCGCGCCTGCTCTACGGCAGCGTCCGCGGCGAAAAGATGCTGGAACACGTCAACAAGATGGTAGACGAGCTAAACAAAGAAGGCGTGCGCTAACCCCAGGCGCGTAGTAGGGCCAATTCATTGCCCGTCCCGGTTCGTAGTAGAGCAATTTATTGCCCGTCCCGGTTCGTAGTAGCCCAATTTATTGCCCGTCCCGGTTCGTAGTAGAGCAATTTATTGCCCGTCCCGGTTCGTAGTA
>CAYLJW010000002.1:0-133161 GCA_964384155.1 uncultured Ardenticatenaceae bacterium | reverse complement strand
GCCCAATTTATTGCCCGTTCCGGTTCGTAGTAGGGCAATTTATTGCCCGCCCCGGTTCGTAGTAGGGCAATTTATTGCCCGTCATCCAACGTCGCCATCGCCGCGCCAATAATGCCCGCGCGGTTGCGCAGCGCGGCCGGGATCACGCGGCTCTTCACCGTCAGCCGCGGCAAAAACTTGTCGTGCTGCTTGCTGATGCCGCCGCCAATGATCACCAGCCGCGGCGAAAACAAGCGGTTGACGTGCTGCAGGTAGGCGTCAAGGCGCTTGGCATATTGGCCCCACTTCAGCTCCTCTTCCTCCATGGCCAGCGCCGAGGCGCGCCGTTCGGCCACCTCTTTCCGCTTGCGCAGGTACAGGTTGCCCAGCTCCATGTTGGGCACCAGGCGGCCATCCATAAATAAGGCGCTGCCGATCCCCGTGCCCAGCGTCAGCACCAGCACCACGCCGTGCTCACCGCGCCCATTGCCGAAACGCATCTCGGCAATGCCCGCCGCGTCGGCATCGTTGAGCATCACCACCGGCCGCTGCAGGCGCTCGCTGAGGGTACGCGCCACCGGATAGCCAATCCAGCCCGGCACATGGTGCGCCGTAAAGGGCGAGCCCGGCGCGCCGTCCACCACCACCGCCGGAAAGCCAATGCCAATCGCGCCGTCATAGCCCTCAAAGGTCTGCACACACTGCGCCACGGTCTCCAGCACCTCTTCGGGCAGCAGCGAAGGCGGCGTGGGCAGGCGATGGCGCTCGCCCACGAACTCGCCGCGCTCCGTATCCACCAGCGCCGCCTTAATTCCCGATCCACCAATATCCACGCCCAGGCGCATCATGCTAACCTCCTTGAATGGTTCCGTAGAAGTGCGGCAGCGGCGCAACCTGCTCTTGCGACCAGCTCAACGCCGCCAGGATCTCCTGCTCGGCGCGCTGCGCCTGCTGCTCCGTCTGCGCGTGCACCGTGGCCAGCGGCTGCCCGCGGTGCAGCCGGTCGCCCACCTTAACCGGCAGCACAAAGCCCACGGCGTGGTCGATGGCCTGCCCCTTTTTCTGCCGGCCCGCGCCCAGGTTCACCGCGGCCCAGCCCAGCGCGCCCGTGTCCATGGCCGCCACATAACCCTCTTGCGGCGCTTCCACCATGTGCAGCACGGCGGCCCGCGGCAAGGATTGCGGCGCATCCACCTGCCGGCCGTTGCCGCCCTGCGCTGTCACCATGTCGCGAAACTTTTGTAGCGCCCGGCCGTTCTGGCGCGCCTGCGACACCAGCTCGCGCGCCTGCTGCTCGTCCTCTGCTTTCGCGCTCAGCAGCAGCATGTGCGCCGTCACCGCCAGGCAATGCTCCCAGAAGTCCGCCGGCCCGCCACCCTGCAGCGTGGCGATGGCTTCGGCCACTTCCAGCGCGTTACCCACGGCGTGCCCCAGCGGCTGGTTCATATCCGACAGCAGCGCCGTCACTTTGCGTCCGGAATCCACGCCAATATCGACCATCGTCTGCGCCAGCTCGCGCGCCGTCGTTTCGTCGGGCACGAAAGCGCCGCTGCCCAGCTTCACGTCCAGCACGATGGCGTCGGCCCCGCCAGCCAGCTTTTTAGACATGATCGAAGCCGCAATTAGCGGCAGGCTACTCACCGTGCCCGTCACATCACGCAGGGCGTACAGCTTGCCGTCGGCCGGCGCCAGGACCGTCGTCTGCCCCGCCAGCACCAGGCCAATGTCTGCAAGTTGCTGCTTAAAGCGCGCCAGGCTCACGTCGGGCGACCAGCCGCGGATCGACTCCATCTTATCCAGCGTACCGCCGCTGGAACCCAGGCCGCGGCCGCTCATCTTGCCCACGGGCACGCCGCAGGCCGCTGCCAGCGGCTGCACCACCAGCGTGGTCTTATCGCCCACGCCGCCCGACGAATGCTTATCCACCACAAAAGGCGCCACATCGTGCAAATCCAGCTCATCGCCCGAGCGCGCCATGGCCAGGGTCAGCTCCACCGTCTCGCGGCGGTTCATGCCCTGCAGGAAAATGGCCATCAGCAGGGCGGCGACCTGGTAATCGGGAATCTCGTCGCGCGTTACGCCGCTTATAAACCAGTTGATCTCTTCTGTGCTGAGCGCCGCCCCATCCCGTTTGCGCTCGATGATCCTCACCATGTTCAAGCTCATAGCGCCTCCAATTATAACATTTAGAAACTTTACCATAAAGCCGTATAATTTCAGGTGGAGTGTGGCCATCCTGGCCGCGAGTGGCGGGCAAGATGCCCGCGCTCCCTACTCTGTCAGATGGTTAGGTAACCCCGTTCCTGGAGGCTCTCGTGGCGAAAGAAGTAGACCTGATCTTAAGCGGCGGCACGGTTGTCACGATGAACGACGCCTTTGACCTGTTACCAGAGGGCGCCGTGGCTATCGACGGCCATAATATCGTCGCCGTGGGTCCGCGCGACGAGCTGCTGCAGGCCTACCAGGGGCGCGAAACCGTCGATTGCAGCGGCCAGGTGATCATGCCCGGGCTGGTGAACGCCCACACCCACGTGCCCATGACCTTGCTGCGCGGCCTGAACGACGACCTGCGTCTGGACGTGTGGCTGGGCTACCTGATGCCCGTGGAGCGCGAGTTCGTCAACCCCCAATTCGTCAAGCTGGGCACGCGCCTGGCCTGCGCCGAGATGATCCGCTCCGGCGTTACCACCTTCGCCGATATGTACTATTTCGAGGATGCCATCGCCGAAGCCACCGCCGAGATTGGCATGCGCGCCCTGCTGGGCCAGACCATCCTGATCTTCCCCGCACCCGACGCCGAGAACTTCGAAGAGGGCCTCATCCTCTGCCGCCGCTTCATCGAGAAGTGGCGCGGCCACGAGCTGATCCTGCCCGCCGTCGCGCCGCACGCCTGGTATACAGCCACGCCCGACCTGCTGCGCGCGTGCGCCGACCTGGCCCGCAGTTACGACGTGCCCCTGCACACACACATTGCCGAAACCGCCCTGGAAGTGCAAAACAGCAAAGAGCAAAACAACATGCCCGTAGTACCCTGGAACGCCAAGCACGGCATCCTGGAGACCAAACTGCTGGCGGCCCACTGCGTGCACCTGGACCGCGGCGAGATGTACGATCTGAAGAAAGCTGGGGCCGGCGTGGCTCACTGCCCCTCTAGCAACCTCAAGCTTGCCAGCGGCTTCGCGCAGGTGGGCCAGATGCTGGACATGGGCCTCAACGTGGGCGTGGGCACCGACGGTGCTGCCAGCAACAACGATCTGGACATGTTCCAGGAGATGCATCTGGCCGCCCTGCTGGCCAAGGCCGTGAGCAACGACCCCACCGTGCTGCCCGCTCGCAGCGCCCTGGAGCTGGCCACCATCGGCGGCGCGCGCGCCGCGCACCTCAGCGCCATCACCGGCAGCCTGGAAGCCGGCAAGCGCGCCGACATCGCCGTGGTCGCCGTCGCCGATCTGCACAACTGGCCCCACTTTGCCAGCCACGAAGACGCCATCTACTCGCGTCTGGTCTACGCCACCAAAAGCACCGACGTCAGCCACGTGCTGTGCCATGGTCGCTGGCTGATGCGCGACCGCCGGCTCCTGACCGTCGACGCCGAGCAGGCGCAGCGCGAGGCGGCCGAGGTGGCGCAGCGCATCGATGCCTTCGTGCTCGAGCGCGAATCCAGCCCCTACAATAAGCTGGTGGTGCTGGCCGGCGTACAGCGCCAGGAAAGCTATGAAGTGCAGCTCAAGGCCGCCATCAAAGACGATAAACGGCTGCTGCAAGTGCTGCAGGGGCCCGAAATCGAGATCACCAAGCAGTCTATCTACCGCCAATACGACCACTACTTCTTTTTCGACGGCCGCGACCCCGACGCCGACCGCCTGCGCTACCGCGAAGACGAGTTCATTGGGCCCAAAGGCGAGGTGTATGACGCCCGCAGCCGGCTCACCCTGCTGGGGCGGGGGAATTTAGAAGAGTATCCCAACGCCGTGATGCTCTCGCGCTCGCGCTACCTGGCGCCCGCCGAACAGAGCCTGCGCTTCTACCGCGAATATTTCGACCCGCAGCGCGAAGTAGAAGTGCACAAAGAGCGCCGCCGCTGGCGCATCCTATACAAAGACACCGATTTCGCCCTGAACCTCGATAAGATGAGCCGCCCCGCGCTCTCGCCCCTCTTCCTCGAAATAAAATCACGCACCTGGTCGCGTCGCGACGCCGAGCGCAAAGCAGAGCTCATCTCCGAGCTGCTGCAGCTATTGGGCATCGAACCCGACGAAGTCCAACGCCAGGACTACGCCGCCCTGGCCCACGAAGCGTGACGCGTCAACCAAACAACGTCTGGAACTTCATCACACTATTCAAGTCCCCTTCCACCTTCACCTTGCCCAACATAAAGGCATTCATCGGATCCAGCTTACCGCTCATCATATCCGCAAAGTCCGAAGCATCCATGCGAATCACCGCCTTGGGGTCATCGGCCACGCCCTTCTGCACCGCGGCGCTGCCGTCGGCAATCGACACCACCCACTGCCCGCCATCCTCGCCAGACAGGTCGAACTGAATAGCGGCCTTAAAATTACCCGCCTTATCGCTCTTAAACACCCGCGGCATCTGCTCGAAAATCTCTTCTATCGTCGCCATCAAACTATCCTCCAACCCTACAAAAGGGCCATTCATTGCCGTCCGCCCCGGCGCGAAAGCGCCTGCCACGAACCCAAAGGCTCGTAGTAGGCAATTCATTGCCGTCCGCGCGGCAAGTATAGCCAGGCGCCCCTCACAGTCAAGCCGCGCCTCTAACCTCACACTAATCAACGGGCGCATGGGCCAGCGGCCAGTTGGCGCCTGTTTTCCTGATTTGCTAGAATGTGCCCCGTTGTCTTGAATTCGTGAACAGCGGCCACTGCGCCGCTCTTTGTTTGAATATGAAGCCCTTGGGCGAATTGCGTGGAGCCGGCTTGAAATCGTGCCGTAGGAGGCAAGGTTAAATGGAAGAGGATCGACTTATCAATGAAACAGGATCGAGCTACGATGGTCCTGAATCCACGGCGACCATGGCGCCCGTAGACGGCATGCGCCGCCCGCTTCCCGGAGCGCTGCTAGTCGGTGGGGTACTGGTGGTCAGCCTGCTCATCGCCGGGCTATTCCTGCCGCCCGTTTCCCTGGGACAGCGGCTGGGCTTCGGCGGCGACAACGCTGCGCCCGGCGGCAGCGTCAACGTAGACGAAAGCGAATTCGCCCTGCGCCTGGCCGACGGTTCGGCCGGCGTCGGCGTAGACACGGTGGCCGCCTCTGAATTTGCCGCCGACGAAGCCACGGCGCAAATGGCCGCGGCCCTGCCCGTCGGCTCGCAGCTTCAGAGCGACGTTTACCTGCTGAGCTACGACGGCCCCGCGCCAAGCGGCTCGCTGCGCATCGCCGCGCCCAATGGCGCCACGCCGCGCACCAGCGACCTGCTGGGTTGGGACGGCGCGGCCTGGCGCCTGGTGCCCGTGCGCGCCATCGACGGCGCCGCCTGGGAATCGACCACGCTCGCTTTGCCGCGCGCCGTCGCTTTTGTCCAGAGCAGCGCGCCAGAAACCGTGGCCGTGGGCGCCGAGCTGCTGCCCACGCAGGAGCTGCCCGGCAGCATCTTGCCGCCGCTCACCGAGCTGGCCGTCGGCGCGCTCACCCTCGGCCCCAACGGAGCGCTCAATGGCGAGGCAGCGCCCACGACCGAGGGCGGTTACGGCCAATACGTGCGCGCCACCAACGTGGGCATTGTCGTCGACCAGCCCTCGCTGGCCTCCATGTTAGAGAACCAGTCGCTGGTCGACCAGCATGTCACGGCGCTGACCAACGCTGCCGATGGCTTCGCCGGGGTCAACCTCGACTACCAGGGCGTGCCACCCGGCCAGCGCCAGCAATTTTCGGCCTTTGTCTCGGATCTTGCGTCCGCGCTGCGCGCCGCAGATCGCGGCCTGATCGTCACCCTGGGCACGCCGCTGGCCAGCGGCGCGGGGCAGTGGGATAGCGGCGGCCAGGATTGGGCGGCCATCGGCCAGGCGGCCGATGCCGTATACCTGCAGATGCCCCTGCACCCCGCCGCCTATGCCCAAGGCGGCGAAGCCGAGCAGCTCGTCGACTGGGCCGTTACCCAGGTCCACCGCCACAAGCTGAGCCTGCTGCTTACCACCAACGCCGTCGACGCCGTCGGCGGCGCGTTCCGCGAGCTGCCTAACAGCAGCGCCCTGGCCCACTTTGGCGAGCTGAGCCTGCTAGATGGCGCCGCAGAAGTAGAGCCGGGCACGCCCATCGAAGTAGGCCTTGCCGGCTCGGCCGGTCCCCTGGAATGGGACGCCGAGGCCATGATGTACCGCTATGAATATGAACAGGCGGGCCAGGATCACACCGTCTGGCTGAACAATGAAGCCGCCCTGGGCGAGCGCATTCGCCTGGCCGGGCCCTACCACCTGCGCGGCGTCAGCCTGCGTGGCCTGGGCCACGTGGCCGATGGCGCGGGCTACGCCCAGGCTATCGACAGCTTCCTCAGCGACGCCGGCTCGCCAGAGCCCGGCGGCGCGGCCATTGTCTGGACCGTCGAAGACGGCGACAGCAGCGTGGTCGCCAGCGCCAGCGGTGAAGCGTTGACCTATCGCTGGGAAGGCGCCGAGCAGCCTGGCGCCTATACCATCCACGCCCAGTTTGCCCAGGGCGAAGCCGTCGCCGACTTAGGCTCCGTCGTCGTCGAGGTCGCCGCGCTGGCCACGCCCACGCCCACGCCAGAGCCAACCGCCGAAGCCACGGAAGAGCCCACGGTCGCTGCGCCGGCCGGCACGCCTGCGGCCCCCGTCACCGGCCTCGACCCCGGCGCCGATGACGCCGTCACCAACATCGCGGCCAACTTCCGCGAAGGCCCTGGCCTGGGCTACCGCGTCATCGAAGTGCTGCCCGCGGGCAGCAAGCTGTCGCTCATTGGTCGTAATGCCGCCAGCGACTGGTACCAGGTGCGCGTGGTAGGCACAGAGAAGCAAGGCTGGCTCTTTAACAACCTGCTGACCATTAATTCTGGCGTCAACACCGGTGGCCTGGCCGTGGTCGAGGTCGACCCGCCCATGGTCGGCGATGATCCCGCGCCGCCGCCTCCGCCGCCAATCGCCAACACCGGCTTCGAGCTGGGCGGCCAGACGCACACCCTGGCCAACCCCACGCTCATGCAGCAGGCGGGCATGAACTGGGTTAAATTCCAGCACAAGTGGGGCCCGGGCGATTCGCCCGACGCCGTGGCCGGGCGCATCGGCCATGCCCACGGCAACGGCTTCAAAGTGCTCCTCAGCATCCCCGGCGCTGCCACTTACCCCAGCAGCATCGACTTCAACGCCTACGTGGAGTTCCTGCGCGGCGTCGCCGCCCTGGGTCCCGACGCCATCGAGATCTGGAACGAGATGAATATCGACTTCGAGTGGCCCGCTGGCCAGATTGACCCCGCGTCTTATGTCAATAACATGCTGCGCCCGGCTTACCAGGCCATTAAGTCGGCCAATCCCAACGTCATGGTCATCAGCGGCGCGCCGGCGCCCACGGGCTTCGACAACGGCACCAACGCCTGGGCCGACGACCGCTACATGGCCGGTGTGGCCGCAGCCGGTGGCGCCAACTACATGGACTGCATTGGCGTGCACCACAACGCCGGCGCCACGCCGCCCAGCGCCACCAGCGGCCACCCCGCCGGCAACAACCACTATAGCTGGTTCTTCATGCCCACCCTAAACATGTACTACAACGCCTTTGGCGGCGCGCGCCCCGTTTGCTTCACCGAGCTGGGCTACCTGTCGGGGCAAGACTTTGGCGGCGTGCCCAGCCGCTTTAGCTGGGCGGCCGGCACCAGCGTGGCGCAGCACGCCCAATGGTTGGGCGAGGCCGTGAGCCTCGCCGGTAACAGCGGCAAGGTGCGCATGGTTATCGTGTTCAACGTGGACTTCACCCATTGGAGCGACGACCCACAGGCTGGCTTCGCCATGCTGCGGCCCGACGGTAGCTGCCCTTCGTGCAGCACCTTGCGCGGCGCAATGGGGCGCTAGCCGCTCTAGGAAGGACGAGACTCGTATGAACCGTTTAACGACACTTCTCTTGCTGCTATTGGCGCTGCTGCTCGTAGCTTGCGGCGAGGCCGAGCCTCCGGCGCTAGAAACGCCGGTGGTCGAAGCGCCCGAAATCCCCACGCAGGATACCCTGGCGCCGCCCACGGCCGCCACGCTGCCGCCGCCCGTGGTCGAAGGCGAGGCGCCCGACGTCGGCGAGCCGCAAACCCAGGAGCCTGGAGACAACGGCGACGGGCCCGGCGTGCCTGGCCCTGAAGCGCCGGCCGGCCCCACGCCCACCTTCCCCTGGCCCACGGACAACTTCGGTTACGGCATTCAGATTCATGGCAACGCTACCGTGGGCGACCCGCGAGAAGTGGCCGGTACCGTGGCCAACCAGCTCGGCATGGACTGGGTGAAAGTCCAGCTCAAATGGCCCGTGGTGCATCCCAGCCCCGACGCCGAGCAATGGTTCTTCTACGACGGCGTCGTCGACGAAGCCAATGCCCACGGCCTGAACCTGCTTCTAAGTATCGTCGGCGCGCCGGAATGGACCCGCGCCACCGGCGGCGAAAATGGTCCGCCAGACGATTACAACCTGTATGTCGCTTTCTTAAACGAGGTTCTGGCGCGCTACGAAGGCAAAATTCACGCCATCGAGGTGTGGAACGAGCAAAACCTGGATCGCGAATGGACCACGCCCAACGGCATTAGCCCCGAAGATTACGTCCGCTTCCTGCAGCTAGCCTACGACGCCATCAAGGCCCACAACCCCGACATCATCGTCATCAGCGGCGCGCTTTCGCCCACGGGCGACGGCGACTGGGTGCGTTGGGCCGACGACTTTGCCTACATGGACCGCGCCCTGGCCGCCGGCATGCTGGAATATGCCGACTGCGTCGGCGCGCACCACAATGGCATCAACCTGCCGCCCGACGTGGCCTTCGACCAGGCCGGCGCCTTTGAAGAAGTCTCCACGGCCCAGTTCCGCGGCCCCTACGACAACCCACACCATAGCTGGAGTTTCCGGACGACCATCGACGGCTATGCCCAGCGCGTGCAGGCCGTCGACCCCGACAAAAAGCTATGCGTCACCGAGTTCGGCTGGGCCAGCAGCGAAGGCTACGAGGCCGCGCCAGAGGGCTTTGGCTTTGCCCTGGATAACAGCCTCGAAGAACAGGCGCAATACATCGTGCAGGCCTTTAACCAGATGCGCGACTCAGAGGACGTCTGGCTGGCCTTCCTGTTCAACTTCGACTACGGCAACAAAGGCAGCGGCCCACAAGACGACACCGTGCCCTACAGCATCCTCGATATCAACGGCGCGCCGCGCCCCGCCTTTGGCGCGGTGGCCGAAATGGAAAAGACGCCCTGAGCGGACCAGGCTAACGATAGGCGTGCGGCCGCAGCCGGGCAAACAACGCACTCATGAAACTCACCTGCATCGCCGCCCTCTTGCTGCTCTTGCTGGCCGGCAGCGCTTGTGGCGGCGATGCGCCCACGCCGGGCGCATCGCACAGCGCCACGCCGCCCGCCTCGGCGCCCGCGCCCGCAGCCACGGCCACGACGCGGGCGCCCACGCCCTCCCCACAGGCGCCTTCGGCCACTTCCACAAGCGCAGCAGAGAACGCTTCCTTCGCCTCGCCAGAATACGGCGTGCAGGCCTTCATGTGGTGGCGCCCCGACCTGGCCGAGCGCGACCTGCAGCTTGTGCGCGATATGGGCTTTGGCTGGGTGAAACAAACCTTCGCCTGGCGCGACATCGAAACCAACGAAAAGGGCCGCTTTGATTGGTGGAAGTCTGACAACATTGTGAAGCAGGTCGAAGACGCCGGCCTGCAGCTGCTCGTGCGCCTCGACCACCAGCCCTTCTGGTCGCAGGCCACGCCCTTCCCGCCTTTAGAAAACGCGCCGCCGGCCGACCTGCAAGACTTCGCCGACTATTGCCGCGAAGTCGCGGCGCGCTACAAAGGGCATATTGCCGCCTACCAGGTGTGGAACGAGCCCAACCTGACACGCGAGTGGGGCAACGAACTGCCCGATCCGGCCGCCTATACCGCGCTACTGCGCGTCTGCTATGAGGCCATCAAGGACGCCGACCCCCAGGCCATCGTCATCTCCGCCGGCCTGGCGCCCACGGGCCAGACCCCGCCCATTGCCATCCCCGACACAACGTTCCTGCAAGGCATGTACGACGCCGGCGCGGCGGCTTATTTCGACGTTCTCGGCGTCAACGCGCCGGGCTATGCCGCCCCGCCGGAGATGTCTCCCGCAGAGGCCGAGCAGGTCTATAACCATCGTTCGTTCACGTTTCGCCGCGTCGAGGATATGCGCCAGATTATGATCGAGAACGGCGATGAGGCGAAACAGGTCGCCGTCCTGGAAATGGGCTGGACCACCGACCAGGTCAACCCAGGCTACCTTTGGCATGCCGTCGACGAACAGACGCAGGCCGATTACCTGGTGCGCGCCTACGAATTTGCCCGCGACAACTGGCAGCCGTGGATCGGCCTGATGACCACGATTTATATTGCCGATTACACCTGGACCGAGGAAAATGAGCAGTATTGGTGGGCCATTACCCTGCCAGACGGCACGCCGCGCCCGGCGTACCACGCACTGAAGCAAATGTCGAAGTAAGCAGAGACAGCAAGAGAAAGGCAAGCGGCGGCGATGACCTTCTGGATATTGGCCATCAGTTACTGGATTCACCTACTGGCAACCGTGATCTGGCTGGGCGGCCTGGCGCTGATGGGCCTGGTGGCCTGGCCCGCCCTGCGCCAGGAGACCCTGCAATCGAACCAGTGGCTGGCGCTGCAAAAACGCTTCACGCCCTGGGTCAACGCCAGCCTGGTACTGCTGCTGATTACCGGCTTTGTGCAAATGACCAACGACGTCAATTACGAAGGCTTCCTGCAGGTCAACACCACCTGGTCGCAGGCCATCCTGGCCAAGCATGTGGCCGTGGCAGCCATGATGCTCATCGGCGCCGTCGTGCAGTTGCGCATCTACCCGGCCATGGACCGCCTGCAGCTCTTACAGCAAAAGAAACCGCAAATGGCCGCGCAAGAGCAGCGCGCCCTGGAGCAGCAGGAGATGCGCCTGCTGAAGCTAAACATGGTTTGTGCCGCAGCCGTGCTCCTGTTCACGGCCATTGCCACAGCCGTATAAAATTCTAAGGAGGGCCACGTGTCTGCTGAACGAGATCGTATCCTGAAAATGGTAGAAAGCGGCGCGATTAACGCCGCCGAAGGCGCCGAGCTGCTGGCCGCGCTGGAAGGCGAAAGCGCCGCCGTGCCGGCCTACATTGCCGGCCCTACGCCAAACCGGCCCTGGGAAGCGCCTTTCTTCGGCGGCATTGTTCTCGCCGGCTTTGGCCTGCTGGGCCTGATGCGCCGCCGCCGCGGCAACCTCTTCAGCCGCCTCGGCGCCTGGCTCACGCTGCTGGCCGGCGCCGGCGCGGCGCTCATTGGCTTCTGGAGCCGCAACGCGCCCTGGTTGCACATCAACGTGCGCGAGCCAGGCGGCCACAACGTGCGGCTCACCATTCCCCTGCTGCTGCCCCTGCTGCGCGCCGCCCTGGAGCTGGCGCGCGGCTTCGCCGATGAGGCCGCCGCCGAGCAGCTAGATTACGCCGCAGCCTTCATCGAGGGTGTGCAGCGCGGCGAGCAGCGCGACCCCATCAGCATTGACATCGACGGCGGCGACGGCGCGCAGGTGCAGATTTATGTGGCCTGAGCGCCCATGAGCAGCAATCAAAGCGCGCAGCCATTAACCATCGACGGCAGCCAGGGCGAAGGGGGCGGGCAGGTGTTGCGCACCAGCCTCAGCCTATCGGCGCTCACTGGGCGCCCGCTTAAGCTGGTGGCCGTCCGCGCTGGCCGCTCGCGGCCCGGCCTGCGCCCGCAGCACCTCACCGCCGTGCGCGCCGTCGCCGCCATCTGCCGCGCGCGCCTGCAGGGCGACGAAATCGACTCGCAGGAGCTGTACTTCACTCCAGAAGCCCCGCCGCAGGCCGGCGACTACCATTTCGACGTGCAAGACGCCGCGGCGCACGGCTCGGCCGGCGCGGCCACGCTCATCTTGCAGGCCATGCTCTGGCCGCTGCTTTTCGCCGCCGGGCCATCACAAGTCACCCTGCGCGGCGGCACACACGTGCCCTTTAGCCCGCCTTTCCACTATCTGCAGCGCGTCTTTGCCCCCGCCGTGGCCCGCTTCGGCGCCGACGTGGTCCTGCAGCTCGACGCCTGGGGCTGGCTGCCGGCCGGCGAGGGCCAGCTAAGCGCCCTGGTGCAGCCCGCCGGCCGCCTGCACGGCGTGGCCTTCCGGCCGCCGGCTTACGACGTCGTCGAGGGCCTGGCGGCGGTGACCAACCTGCCGGCGCACATCGCGCAGCGCATGGCCAACCGCGCCGCCAACCTGCTGCGCCAGCGCCGCCTGCAGCCGGCCATCCAGGCGCGCCGCGAGCGCGCCGCCGGGCCGGGCGCCGGCATCTTCCTCTGGCTGCCGCAGGCCGGCTTTGGGCAGCTTGGCCGCAAAGGCTACCCCGCCGATCGCGTCGCCGACGACGCGGTTGCCGAACTGCTCACTTTCATAGAAAATGGACCCGCTGCCGTGGATCCTCATCTGGCGGATCAGTTGCTCATCCCAATGGCCCTGGCAAGCGGGCCATCTACATTCACAACCAATCAGCTTTCCTCGCACACGCTCACCAATGCGTCCATTGTGCGCCAATGGCTCGGCGTAGAACTGTCTGTTTCCGGGCGGCCGGGGCAGCCGGGAACCGTCTCCGTGGTAGGGGCCGGTTTCACGCTCAATTAGCCTCGCGGCCTAGGCCGCAGCGTCGCGGCAGTTCGCCCGGCCCAGGGCTTCTGGATCTTAAGCTTATGTTTGAAGTCGTTTTTCTGGGCACCTCGGCCTCATCCCCTTCCAGCCATCGCGGCCTCACGTCGCACATCATCCTCTATCGCCAATATCGCTTCCTGCTGGATTGCGGCGAAGGCACGCAGCGCCAGATATTGCGCAGCGGCCTGGGCTTTAAGGGCCTCAACCGCATCTTGCTCACCCACAGCCACCTGGACCACATTCTGGGGCTGGCCGGCCTGCTCTCCACCCTGGCGCGCTGGGAAGCGCTGGAGGATATCGAGATTTTCGGCGGCCAGGCCACCCTCGACCGCGTGGCCGACCTGATTTTCCGTGTGGTGTGGCGCGGCCATCGCCCGCCCGCGGAGATTAAGCTGATCCCCTTGCAGCCGGACATGACGCTGCTGGAAGACGAAAACTTTTGCCTCTCAACCTTCCCCGTCTCGCACCGCGGCCCCGACAGCTACGGTTTTCTGTTTGAAGAGAAGCCGCGTCGGCCCTTCGTGCCGCAGCGCGCCGAAGCCCTGGGCGTGCCCTTTGGCCCGGAACGCGGCCGCCTGGTGCGCGGCGAGGCCATTACCCTGGCTGACGGGCGCGTCATCCGGCCCGACGATGTGCTGGGCGAGCAAATCGCCGGCACGCGCTACGTGCACGTGGGCGACGCCGGGCGCACCGACGACATTCTACACGTCTGCCGCAACGCCAACGCCCTGACCATTGAAGCGACCTACATTGACCAGGAGGTCGAGCTGGCCCGCGCCTTTGGCCACCTCACCGCCGCGCAGGCGGCGCGCCTGGCGCGTGAGGCCAACGTGCAAACGCTCATTCTCACCCACCTGTCGCGCCGCTACGCAGGCCACGAAGTGCGCGCCGAAGCCCGCGCCATCTTCCCCAACAGTTACGTGGCGCGCGACCTGGACCACTTCCAGATTAGCCGTGAGAAGGTGCGGCGCCTGCCCAACCGGCGCTTCGGACAGCCCCGCGACGCATAAAGGACCTTGCAGACAATGAACGATTCCACAGCCGATGTCGTCATTTGCGGCGCGGGCATCGCCGGCATTAGCGCCGCCTACCATCTGGCCGTGCGCCACGGCCTGCAGCGCGTGCTGCTGGTCGACGAGCGCGCGCCCCTCTCGCTCACCAGCGACAAATCGACCGAAGCCTACCGCAACTGGTGGCCCGGCCCGGGCGACGACATGGTGCGCCTGATGAACCGCAGCATCGACCTACTGGAGGAGCTGGCCGAGCAGAGCGACAACAGCTTCTTAATGAATCGCCGCGGCTACGTCTTTATCACCGCCGACGAAGCCGCCGTGCGCCCCATGTACGAAGCCGCCGAGCAAAGCTCGCGCCTGGGCGCCGGGCCGCTGCGCCTGCACCCCGGCCCACAGCCCTACACGCCGGCGCCGGCCGAGGGCTACACAGGCCAGCCGCCAGGCGCCGACCTGCTGCTGGACCCGCAGCTCATCAGCCGGCAGTTTCCCTTTATCGCCGAAGATGCCGTGGCCCTGCTGCATGCGCGCCGCTGTGGCTGGCTCAGCGCCCAGCAGCTAGGCATGACCCTGCTGCAGCAGGCGCGGGCGCACGGCGTGCGCTTCCTGAACGGCCGCGTGCGCCACGTCGAAGTGCAAAACGGCCGCGTGCAGGCCGTGCAGGTGGGCGACCAGCGTATTGCAACCGGCGCCTTTGTCAACGCCGCCGGGCCGCTGCTCGCCGAAATTGGACGCATGCTCGAGGTCGATCTGCCCGTCTTTAACGAGCTGCACGGCAAGATCTCCTTCGACGACTACCGCGGCGTGGTGCCCCGCGACGCGCCGCTCATGATCTGGAATGACCCTCTAAATCTGTTGTGGAGCGAAGAAGAGCGTGAGGAGCTGGCCCTGGACGACGAGACGCGCTGGCTCCTCGATGCCTTCCCCGCCGGCGTCCATTTCCGGCCGGAGGGCAGCGAGCATAGCGCCGTGCTGTTAGCCCTCTGGACCTACGAGGTGGAAGTGATGGAGCCCCGCTGGCCGCCGCACTTCGACCCCTTCTACCCAGAGATCATCCTGCGCGGCCTCACGCGCATGGTTCCCGGCCTGGCCACCTACCTGGGCCGGCTGCGCAACCTGTACGTCGACGGCGGCTACTACTGCAAGACGCGCGAAAACCGGCCCCTCATTGGCCCGCTGCCCGTCGATGGCGCCTACGTCGTTGGCGCGCTGTCCGGCTACGGCATCATGGCCTCGCAGGCCGCCGCCGAGCTGTTGGCCGCGCATCTCACCGGCAGCGCGCTGCCCGCCTACGCCCCCGCCTTCACCCTACAGCGCTACGACGACCCCGCCTACCGCCGCCTGCTGAGCCAATGGGACAGCGGCGCAGGCCAACTGTAGCCGCGCATTCCACTGCGCGCGAGGCCCACGGCGCATGGCGTGCCCTCTACGAACCACTCGCCGGCTCCGCCGCCCATTGCCCGTCCGCGGCGCGAAGACGCGATGAATCACGCCCCTACGAACCTTGCGCCGCCCACTGCATCGTGTACAGATTATAATACCGCCCGCGCCGCGCCAGCAGCTCTTCGTGGTTGCCCGCCTCCACAATGCGCCCCTCGTCCAGCACCACAATCTGGTCCGCGTTGACGATGGTGCTCAGGCGGTGGGCGATCACAAACGTCGTGCGGCCTTCCATCAGGCGGTCCAGGGCCTGCTCGATATGTTTCTCCGTGGCCGTATCCACGCTGCTGGTGGCCTCGTCGAGGATCAGAATGCGCGGGTCGGCCAAAATAGCTCGCGCAAACGAAATCATCTGCCGCTGCCCCACGCTCAGATTCACGCCATTTTCGCCCGCTTCCGTCTGGTAGCCGCGCGGCGCGCGCATGATGAACTCGTCCGCGCCCACAGCCTTGGCCGCGGCCACCACGTCGTCCATGCTCGCGTCCAGGCGGCCATAGCGAATGTTGTCGGCAATCGTGCCGGAGAACAAGAAGGTATCTTGCAGCACAATGCCTAGCTGCCGGCGCAGGCTGGCGCGCGTCACCTCGCGCACATCGTGACCGTCAATCATCAGCGAGCCGCCGTCGATATCAAAGAAGCGCGCCAGCAAGCGGATGATTGTGCTCTTGCCCGCGCCCGTCTCGCCCACCAGGGCGATGCGCTGGCCCGGCTGCACCTCCAGGTTAATGCCATCCAGCACGGTCTCGCCGTCGTGGTAGCTGAAGTGCACGTCGTCAAACTGCACCCGGCCTGCAAGCGACGGCAGCTCTGTGGCGCCCGGCGCATCTTTCAGATCCGGCTCATTATCCAGCAGGTTGAAGATGCGCTCGCTGGCGGCCATCGTGGCCTGGAAAGTGTTATAGCGCTGCGCCAGCTCGCGGATTGGCTCGAAAAAGCGCTCCACGTACAGCACAAAAGCCACCAGCGTACCGGCAGTGAGCGATTCGCCCAGCACCAGGTAGCCGCCCACGCCCACCACCAGGGCCGTGGCCAGCGAGCCCATGAAATCGACCCCCGGGAAGAAGATGGCCGCCAGCCGCGTGGCCTCGATATTGGCGTCATAATACGAGAGGTTCAGGTCGTTAAAGTGGCTCAAGTTGTGCCGCTCGCGCGTAAAGCTCTTGGTCACGCGGATGCCGCTGAAAGCCTCGTTCAGGTAGCCGTTAATCAGCGACAGCCGTTGGCGCGTGGCGCGATAAGCCTCGCGCACGCGCGCCCGCCAGTAATTGGTCAGCGCAATCATCAGCGGCAGCACGCCAAAGGTCACCAGCGCCAGCTGCCAGTTCAGCGCCACCATGGCCACCACGATGCCCAACAGCGTAAACGCGGCCCGCGCCAGGCCCGTCAGCGACCAGGACACAAAGTCTTGCAGCACGCCCACGTCGCTAATCAGCCGGCTCATCAGCCGGCCCACGCTGTAATTGTTGTAGAAATTGAGCGAAAGCGTGTGCAGATGGCGGAACAGCTTGCTGCGGATATCGGCCACGATGCGCGTGCCCACGTAGGCCATGATCGCAATTCGCGCGCGGTTGGTGATCCACTCGCCCGTGGCCGCAATAATCACCACGATCGTCCAGAAGCGCAGAATGTCCAGCGGGCCTCCCGCGCCTTCGCCCCCCAGCAGCCGCAAAAAGGCCAGTGTCCAGGCGTGGATCTGGTCCAGCTCGCCGGCGCGGATGCCATAGTCGATGGCTCGCCCAATCATCCAGGGGATCGACACGCTGAGCAGGGCGCTGATAGCCATCAGCACGATGGCCGCGATGAGCTGGCCCTTATACGGCAGCGTCTGGCTCAGCAGCCGGCGCACCAGGCCGGCGTCATACGCCTTGCCTAAGGCTTCATCTTCATCAGGCAGCAGATCCTGAATCTTCTCTTCGCGTAGCCGGCGCTCCTGCTCTTCCAGGGACAGGCCCAAATCAATGCTCTCGCGCCGTACTCTGTCCCGGCGCCCGTTTTGCTTACTCATCAAGGTTCTTCTCGTCGCTGCATCTCATTTACGATAGTTGCTGCTGCAGGGCCATGAATTCTTCCTGGTCCTTTAGCTGCAAATCATAGATCTGGCGGTACAGGCCGCCGCGCGCCAGCAGCTCATCGTGCGATCCGCTCTGCACAATGCGCCCGTCGTCCAGCACCAATATGCGGTCCGCGTTCTTCAGCGTCACCAGCCGCTGCGCAATTACAAACGTGGTGCGGCCGCGCATCAGCACGGCCAGCGCCTGCTGGATCAAATATTCTGTCTCCGTATCCACGCTGCTCAGCGAGTCGTCGAGAATCAGAATGCGCGGGTTGGTGAGCAGGGCGCGGGCGATGGCGATGCGCTGCTTCTGCCCGCCGCTCACGGTCACGCCGCGCTCGCCCACCATCGTCTCATAGCCTTCGGGGAAGCTGAGGATGAAGTCGTGCGCCCGCGCCGCCTTGGCCGCCGCCTCAATCTCCTCCTGGCTGGCGTTGGGCCGGCCATAGGCGATGTTGCCGGCAATGTTCGAGCTGAAGAGGATCGATTCCTGCATCACCGCGCCGATATGCCGGCGCAGGCTGCGCGCGGTCACGTCGCGCACGTCGTGGCCGTCCACCAGCACGCGCCCGGCCGTGACGTCGTAGAAGCGCGGAATCAGGTTAATCAGCGTCGATTTGCCGGAGCCCGTGGGCCCAATCAGGGCAATGGTTTCGCCAGGCTGCGCGTGCAACGATACGTCATGCAAAATCATCTCGCCGCCGGCGTGGTAGGCGAAGCTGACATTTTCAAAGACCACGTCGCCGGCCACGTCTTGCAGCTCGATGGCGCCGGGCTTGTCGGCGATCTCATTGGGCGTGTCGATGATCTCAAAGGCGCGCGAGGCGCTGGCCCCTGCCGTGGCCGCCAGGTTCACCAAAAACCCCAGCCGCTGCACCGGGCCGTTCAGCAGCAGCACGTAAGAAATCATGGCAAAAAGCGAGCCCACCGTAATCTCGCCGGACAGCGCGCGCGGCCCGCCAAACCACAGCAGCAGAAACACGCTGATCATCAGCAAGAAGCTGAACAAGGGCCAGTTATTGGCCCACGTCTGGATCAGCTCGTAGCGCCGCTCAAACCAATTCTCGTTCTCCGCGTCAAATTTCTGCAGCTCATAAGGCTCGCGCGCAAACGACTTCACCAGCCGGATGCCGGTGAGGCTCTCCTGCATCGTCGAAGACAATACCCCCATCTGCTCCTGGATCACCTTGAACAGCGGCCGCACCGTATTGCCAAAACGGATGGTCATGGCAATCAGCGCCGGCACCGGAATCAGGCCCAGCAGCGCCAGGCTCGTATTCTCCAGCAGCATCGCGCCGATCACGCCGGTGAGCAGCAGCATGGCCGACAACAAATCCATCAGGCCGATGCCCACAAAGCGCTCCGTCTCCGTGATGTCGCTGGTGACGCGGCTCATCAGATCGCCCGTCTGTGTGCGATCGTGAAACGAGAAGGGCAGGGCTTGCACGCGCTCGAAAAAGTCGTTGCGGATGTCATAGGCGAAGCGATACGTCAGCCACTCGCCATAGAAGCGCTGCCCAAAGCCGGCGATGCCGCGCACCACGGCGATGGCCAGAATGAGGCCGCCCGCCAGGAACAGGGCGCTGGCGTGCCCCGCCGCCAGCCCGCTGTCGATGGCGTCTTTAATGATCTGCGGCACCGCCAGGTTCAGCGCCGTAACCACCAGCATCGAGCCATAAGCCAATACAACCTGCTTCCAGTGCGGGCGGAGGTAAGCCAAAAGGCGAGAATAAACGCCCAGATTGTTCACAAAACCTCCCGAAAAAATCTATCGCGGCAAGAAAGTAGAATGCCGCAAAGACGCAAGAATCGTGTTAGAGATGTGCTCATACCCCCAATATTATACCGTCGAAGCCAAAAGACCTGACAGAATTTAGAAACCTGTCACGTCTCGTCCTGAACCTGCCACGTCTCGTCCTGAACCTGTCAGGTTGCATCCTGAATTGTGAAGAACGGCGCAAATACAGTACACTCACTCAAAAACGGAGCAAAACCATGCACTATCGACGCTTAGGAAAGGCCGGCCTGCGGGTCAGCGAGCTTTCCTTTGGATCCTGGGTCACCTTCTCAAACCAGCTCAACGTCGCCGCTGCGCGCGAATCGATGGCCGCGGCGCGCGATTACGGCGTCAACTTTTTCGACAACGCCGAAGCATACGCCTCCGGCGAATCAGAGCGCATCATGGGCCAGGCCCTGCAGCAGCTCAAATGGCCCCGCGACACCTATATTGTATCCAGCAAAGTGTTCTGGGGCGCCGTAGAAAATCCCGAGCCGACGCAGCGTGGCCTCAGCCGCAAACACGTCACCGAAGCCTGCCATCAAGCTTTACAGCGTCTCCAGTTGGATTATCTGGACCTGTATTTCTGCCATCGTCCAGACTACGATACGCCCATCGAAGAGACCGTCCGTGCCATGACCGACCTCGTGCGCCAGGGCAAACTGCTCTACTGGGGCACATCAGAATGGACGGCGCGGCAGCTCACCGAAGCCTACGAAGTGGCTTACCGTTATGGCCTGGAGCCGCCCACGATGGAGCAGCCCCAATATAATATGTTTCATCGCCAGCGCGTGGAAGTGGAATACGAGCCGCTCTACCGCCAGTATGGCCTGGGCACCACCATCTGGTCGCCGCTGGCCTCCGGCTTTCTCACCGGCAAATACAACGACGGCATCCCCGACGACTCGCGTGTCAACCTGAAAGGCTATGAATGGCTCAAAGAACAGCTCAGCAGCGAGATCGGCCGGCTCAAGCTAGAAAAAGTGGCCCAGTTGGCCGCCATCGCCCGCGAGCTAAACACCACCATGCCGCGCCTGGCCATCGCCTGGTGCCTCCTCAATCCCCACGTCAGCACCGTCATCACCGGCGCCTCGAAAATTAGCCAGATCCATGATAATATGCAGGCCACAGAACTCGTCAGCGCGCTGACGCCCGACATTCAGCAGCGCATCGAGGCCATTCTCGATAACAAACCACAACCGCCCGCCGGCTATCTCTAGAAAGATTTGATTCATGAATGACCCCGCCGGCACCCTGCCCATCACCGGCCTGCCGCTGGGCGGCGTGCCCGCCGCCGTGCTCGTCTGCGGCGACCCGGCGCGTGCTGCCAGGGCGGCGGACCATCTGCAAGACGCCGCGCTATTGAGCGAGCGGCGCGAATACCGCGCCTACCACGGCCACTACCAGTCCACGCCCGTGGCCATCTGCTCGCACGGCGTGGGCGCCGCTGGCGCTGCCATTGCCTTTGAAGAGCTTATCGCCGCCGGAGCGCGGCGCATCATCCGCATTGGCACCTGTGGCGGCCTGCAGCCGGCCATCCAGGATGGCCACCTCGTCATTGCTACGGCGGCCGTCGACGCCACGGGTTATGGCCGCCTGGCCACGCCGCCCGGCTACCCCGCCGTGGCCCACTGGCGCCTGGTGCAGGCGCTGGTGGCCGCCTCCGGCGAGCGGCCCGTCAGCGCCGGCCTGGTGCTGACCAACGACCAATTTTACGCCGGCGTACCCACCCCCGAAACGCCCCATTACGCCACACTCTCCGCGGCCCATGTGCTGGCCGTGGAAATGGAGTGCGCCGCGCTCTTTAAGGTCGGCGCCCTGCGCGGCGTGCAGACCGCGGCCATCCTGGCCGTCGACGGCAACGTGCTGGAGAAGGGCGAGCGCATGGACGTCTACGATCCACACCGCGCCATCGTGCAGCAGGCCGTAGAAGACGAAATCGAAATCGCCCTGCGCGCGCTGGCGCAAACGGCCGAAGCCGGATGACCAACCCCTCATCGCCCCTGCACCAGGAGCGCCGCCTGATTGGCCGGCTGCTCGACCAGCGCGACCCGCTCGACGCCATGGCCGTCTACTACGCCTTCCACCACCCCGACGAGCGCACGCAGCTCTTCGTGCGCCAGAACCGCGCGGGCCTGGCCGAGGCCTATGTGGCCGTCTGCCGCACGGGCATCGACCTGTTCCGGCCGCTGCTGACCATGCGCCTGAACATGGCCGACCCCCAAGGCGCTGCCGACCTGATTCACGGCGCCCTGCCGCGCGGCGCCAGCGTCTTCATCCATGTACCCCTGCGCTACGGCCCGCTGCTGGCCGCTTTGTTCGATATTCAAACCCAGCAGGAGCTGCAGCTCTTCAGGCTCACCGCCAGCGCCTTTCAGCCCGTGGTCAACGTGCTGGTGATGCGCTCCTCCACGCCCGACGGCCTGCCGCGCACCATCATCCGGCCCACGCACGCCGGCGCCGGCGACCAGGTGGGCGCTTCGGCCACGCTCAACTGGCAGTCGCCGCACTTTGCCGAAATCACCGTGCACACCAACCCGCAATACCGCAACCGCGGCTGGGGCCGCAGCGTGGTCTCCGCCCTGGCCCGCGACCTGCTCGACAGCGGCAAAACGCCGCTCTACGAAGTCTCGCCACACAACGAAGCGTCGCGAACCCTGGCCCGCGCCCTGGGCTTCACCGCCGCCGGTGGCGAAAGCCTCTTCATCGAAGCCACCCTCCGCAACCGCCCTCAAGGCGCCAAAGGCTCGTAGGTTGGCAACTCATTGCCCGTCCGCCCCCGTCGGCGCGATGAATCGCGGTACTACGAACCCAACACCCTCGCGCCCCGTCATTCTGCGCGCAGCGAAGAATCTCAGTCGCGGTCGCCGTCGTCTCGCACCACCAGGTTAATCACCCCGCTCACCACACTGATCACCAGCGCGCCCAACATCGTCGATAGAAAGCTATCCGACACCAGACCCAGGTTCAGCATGTCCGAAAGCCAGATCGTCAGCGACAGCATCACCCCGTTGATGATCAGCACAAACAAACCCAACGTGAGCACGATCAGCGGGCAGGTGAGTAGCACCAAAATGGGCCGCACCAGGGCGTTCACCAGGCCGAAAATAAGGGCGATAATCAGCAGCGACACCGCCGACTCGCCGCGATATGCCAGCCCCGGCACAATGGCCACCGCCACCCACAACGCTAGCGCGTTCACGGCCCAACGTATCAAAAGGTGGGTCATCACATACCTCCTCGTTGCACCAAGACATGACAGGTTTCCAAAACCTGTCATGTCTGCACGTGAGTACTGGGTCTACAAGCCTATTTACGCCGACCCAGACTACACGTAGAATCACAGCATGGCAAGAACAAAGAAGATCCTCATCGTAGACGACGAACGCTCCCTAGTGGAGCTTTGCCAGATCATCCTGGAGGCCGCCGGCTTCGACGTGCGCGGCGCTCATAGCGGGCGGGAGGCATTGAACATGATCACCGAAGACCCGCCAGACCTGGTTCTGCTAGACGTGATGATGCCTGGCATGGACGGCATCGAGGTCTGCCGCCGCATTCGCTCAGAGCACGAACGGCGACCGCGCATCGTCATGTACACCGCCGACGAACGAGATAGCACGCGCAACCACAGCTTCACCGCCGGCGCCAACGCCATCCTCAACAAAGAGACGCCGGTTTATGACATCCCGCTGCGGCTGGCCAACTACCTGGTGCCCACCGGCCAGCTAGGCAGCCTGCACTGAGCCGTCGCCGGCCTCACAGCTTGGTCATAAACACCTGGGCAAACTCGCTGCTCGTCTGCGCGCGCTTCACCAGCCAGTCCACGGCAAACGGCGTGATTTCCATCACGCGCTGCAAATAATACGAGCGCCGCAAACCGCGCCACAGCTCACGCTTACAATAGTCGGCATACACGCGCAGGGTCTCCTTAGAGAAATCTTCCTTCAAGAAAGCCTGGTGCACCGTTTCCGCCGCCAGCCGCGCCGAGATCACTGCGTTGCTGATGCCCCCGCCCGTCAGCGGGTTGATCAGGCCGGCGGCGTCGCCCACCAGCAGCGCGCCGTCATACACCCGTTGAATGTCCTTCTGCGAGCCAAAATTGAGCTGCCAGGTGGCCACGCCGCGCAGCTTGCCGCCGTTGCGCAGCCGCTTCTTAATGTCCGGCATCTCCATGAAATCATGAAGCATCTTCTTCAGATTGTAATCTTTCTCGCGGAAGGTATCCAGGCGCATGCCCAGGCCGATATTGGCTTGGCCCTCACCCAGAGGGAAGATCCAGGCGTAGCCCGGCAAAATCTCGTTATATAGGTAAAACTCCACCTGGTGCGGCAGCTCTTCAATGTCTTCAATGTACGCGCGCAAGGCCACGGCGCGATGGTGATCGTCGTGCTCGTCGCTGCGAATCTGCCGCGCGATGGCCGAGGTCACGCCGTCTGCGCCAATCACAATCCTGCTGCGAAACTCCTTCACCGCGCCGTTCACCCGCGCCTGCACGCCCGTCACCTTGCCGTCTTCCACGATGGGCTCCTTCACATGCGCCCGCAAAAAGGTGGCGCCCGAAGCCACAGCGTGCTCTTGCAGCAGCACATCGAACGTTTCGCGCGGCACAATTGCCGAATGGGTCAGGTGGTCTTCCTCCTCCATGTTGGCGTCCATGCTGTAGCCCTTAGGCGATACCAGGCGCATCTTGTCGATATAGTAGAAGTCCGCCGCCCGGATCTTCTCCTCCATGCCCAGGCCGTAAAGCAGATCCAGCGCCGAGGCCGGGATAGCGTCGCCGCAAATCTTGTCGCGCGGAAACGCCTGCCGGTCCAGCAGCAGCACATCGTACCCTTTCTGCGCCAGGGCCATAGCCGCCGTCGCGCCGCCGGGCCCCGCGCCCACCACGATTACGTCATGCGCCATTCAAATCTCCTCCTGCTCGCGTATAAACCTTAGCAATCCGCGGCAACCTTCCTGCACAAGCTGGTAGACATAGGCGAAGTTGCCCGTGTAGTAGGGGTCGGGCACGTCGCGCTCATCGGCCTCGGCCGCAAAGTCCAGCAAACGATACAGGCGCCCGTAATCGCCAAAACGCTGCCGAAAATCCTGCACGTTCGCCTGGCTCATGGCAATGATGTAAGTATCGCCGTCTACGTCCGCATAGGCAATCTGCCGCGCGCGCCCCTCATAGCCGATGCCCTGCTGCCGCAGCACGCGCCGTGTGCCCTCGTGCGCTCGCTCGCCCACATGCCACGCGCCTGTGCCCGCCGAATCGACCTGCATCAGGTGGCCCACGCCTTGCTCATCAATCAATTGCTTAAATACAGCCTCGGCCATGGGCGATCGGCAGATGTTACCCAGACAAAGAAACAAAATCTTGATCATGATGCCAGGCGCCTGCGCCACAATTCGCAGCGGCTTGCGTGTGGCCGCCGTACTGGCCACGGCGGCCCTCTGCTGTGATAAACCTTTCCTTTTCGTCACCAAGTTGGCCTATAAGCCGCATTCTGTACCCTTTCGGGCGGTGATCATCTATCTCGGACCGCCGTCGCCGGCGATCTCATGCAGCCTACCTGGACTTCAAACGGAGCGAGCCGCCCCGTGGCCTGCGCCGTCTCTTGCGAGACAACGCCTGCGCTGCGTCCTGCTTGGCCTTGCTCCCGGCGGGGTTTGCCTGGCCAGCGACATTACTGCCGCTGCCGGTGGTCTCTTACACCACCGTTTCACCCTCGCCGCGTGCCGGGTTCTTAGGCCCGGTGCTCGGCAATCTACCTCTCTGTTGCACTTGCCGTCGGGTCGCCCCGCCCGGCTATTAGCCGGCGCCGTGCTCTGTGGAGTGCGGACTTTCCTCGACCAGGCCTCAGGCCCGGCCGCGATCACCCGGCCAACTTGGTGCGCAGATCCTAGCACTCGCCCGGATCTGCGTCAACTTCCACCGCGAGACCCGACAGCTTGTTAAAACCTGTCGGCTCTTCACGTCGGACCTTTAATAATACCCGCTTCTCGTTATAATTACCTTACATGAAACAACGCGCGCACCATTTCCTATACAACGGTAACACACACCGGGCGCTGCGGTTACGGTGAGCCGTGACTGAATCGGGCCTGGCCGGCGCCGGACGGCCGCAGTTGCGCCGGCGCGCTGCGCTACTTCTCATCGTGGTGCTCTGTTTGCTGCTGATGGCCTTTTATTCGCTCTCCGATCCGCAGCGCCTGGCGCACGATCACCTCCTCGGCGCCGCCGATTACGCCGGCTACACCGTCTGCCACCGCCTCACGGCGCACTCCTTTCTCTTTGCCGGCCGGCAAATGGCCCTGTGCGCGCGCTGCACGGGCATGTATCTGGGCATTGCCCTGGCCTACGTCGTGCTGCTGCTGGCCGGGCGCGGCCGCTGGTCCGAGCTGCCTTCCTTGCCCATCCTGCTGGCCTTTGGCCTGCTGCTGGCGCTGATGGGCGTCGACGGCCTCAACTCCTACAGCCACTTCTTCCCCGACGCACCCCATCTCTACACGCCGCGCAACTGGCTGCGGCTGAGCACCGGCATGGGCGTGGGCCTGGCCATGGGCAGCGTGGCCTTTCCCGCCCTGGCGCAGACCCTGTGGGCGCAGCAGACGCGGCGCGCCTCGCTGCAAAATGGGCGCGAGCTGGCCGGCCTGCTGGCCCTGGGCCTGCTGCTGGTCTTGCTGCTGCTGAGCAACCAGGAGCCTATCTTATACGTATTGTCTCTTGTAAGCGCGGCCGCGGTCGTCGCCATGCTCGCCACGCTCAATACGATCATGGTCCTCTTGTTCTCAAAACGCGACGCCCGCGCCGTGCACGGCAAGCAGATTGTCGCGCCCCTGCTGCTGGGCCTGGGCCTGGCGTTGCTGCAGGTGACGCTGGTGAGCGTCGTGCGCTATAAGCTCACCGGCACGATGGTCGGCTTACCGGGAATGTAATGAATGAGGCGCGACGCCGGCGCAGGCAGCGAGCCGGGCGCTTTGGAGGTAGGTGATGGAGATAATTTCTGCTCTTGGCGGCATCGGCGCGGCCTTTGGCCTGTCCGGCAGCGCGGGGCTCAATGCCTACATCCCGCTGCTGGTGGTGGCCCTGGCGGCGCGCCTGCCGCTGGCTAACCCCCTGCTCAAGCTGGGCGAACCCTACAACCTGCTGGCCAACGGCTGGGTCATTGCCGTGCTCGTGGTGCTGCTGTTCATCGAGATGACCGTGGACAAGATTCCGGCAGTCGACACGATCAACGACGCCCTACAAACCTTCGTGCGCCCCGCCGCCGGCGCCCTGCTCTTTGCCGCCAACGCCAACGTCATCACCGAGATGAGCCCCGTCGTGGCCATCATCGCCGGCCTCCTGCTGGCCGGCGGCGTGCACGCGGCCAAAGGCATTGCCCGGCCCGCCGTCACCGCCACCACCGCCGGCACAGGCAACTGGCTGGTCAGCCTCATCGAAGACATCGTAGCCGTCGGACTCTCCATCCTCTCCATCTTGCTGCCCATCCTGGCCCTGCTGCTGCTAGTTGCCCTCGTTCTCTTTGTTGTGTTACGCTACCGCCGCCGGCGCAAAAGCAAATCATGGTCCGCCCCGGCATAGCGCTTTCTACCGGTCATCAATCAATCAGGAGGTAACAGACAGGTGAACATTAATACCGGAAGTGTAGTCAAAGCCGGCGGTCTGGCGGCAATAATTGGCCTGGTTCTGGCTCTGCTGGGGGCAATCCCCTTTCTCAACTGCCTTATTTTCCCCCTGCTGTGCATCGGCGCCGTGCTATTGCCCATTGGCGCCGGCATGGGCTATGGTTACTTCACGCCGGGGCAGGAAAGTACGGCGCAGAGCGCCACCGGCGGCGCGCTGGCCGGCGCCTTCGGTGGCCTGGTCTATGGCCTGGTTAACGGCCTGATCAGCATGTTTACCAACGCCGGCGCCGCCGCCATGCTCGAAGACGCCGACCTTGCCGTCGGCGCCAGCGCAGGCCTCGTCACCCTGGTGGGCAGCGTCTGTATTTCGCTGGTATTTGGCCTAATCCTCGGCGCCATCGGCGGCGTGTTGTGGCCCGCCTTCCAGCGCAACAGGTCGTAATCGCCGGCCGCGCACGCGGCTAACTTGTCATCATAGCGCCTGGTTGATGCCCCCAACCAGGCGCTTTCCCTTCAGCTTGGCAAACCATGCAGCGCAGCCATCCTGGCCGCGAGTGGCCGGCAACCGGCTCGCAAACCAGGTAGCCACGGAATCGCTTCCGCGCTCTTCAGACCGTCAACCCACGCGCTAAGAACGCGCGGCTACATATTGGCTGACAGCGTTATCGCATCAATAAGTGAAACTTCATTTAGGCAGCCCTCCCGCCTCCGCCAGCGCCACCACCTGCGCCAGCGCTGTGCGCGCCTGGGCGCGATGCTCGGCGCTCAGCGCGAGCTCCTGAAATTCGTCTTCGTCCAGCACGTACGTTTGCCCTGTGGGCGAGGCCCACACATCCAGGGCCAGGTCCTTAAAGCTCACCTGCCGCGGCCCAATGTCCGCCGGGTAACAGATGTTGCAATACCAGCCCTTCAGCGGCCCCGTCTGGCCGTCATACACGGCGAATACGTTATACCAGCGATCGCTGTAATAGCTTTCCACAAAGCGATCGCCGCGCCGGAAAACGGCGGGGCCAATATAGGCGGCCTCCAGGTCGAAGAACGCTTCCACCATAATGGCCTGCGGCTCGCGCCGCAATACGCGCGCCGCGTAACGCCACAGCTCACGCCCCGTTTCATCCAGCTTCACCACCATATAGGATGCCTCTTTGGAGGAAGATTGGGTCAAGGCGCCAGCACTTTTTCTACCTGCTGCAGCAGGTCGGGCATAGTAAACGGCTTGGGCAGCCAGGCCGCGATGCCTGCGGCGTGTAGATGGCTGCTATTGGCCGGCATAGGGTAGCTGGAAATGATGATCATGCGGCAGTCGGGGTTCAGGCTGCGCATCGCTTGCAGCAGCGCCAGGCCGCTCATGCGCGGCAGGGCCAGGTCGCCAATTATCAGCGCCGGGTGCAGCGACTGGCGGCGCACCAGGTCCACGGCTTCCTGCCCCGCGCCCAGAGGAATCAGCCGGTGCCCCAGCTCGTCCACGCGCGGCTGCAGCGCGTCGCCCAACGCCTTGCGCAGCCGGTCGTCTTGCTCCACGATCAGCACCGCCGGCCGGCCGGCGGCCGGCGCGGCCACGGCCGGCAGGCCCACGTCTCGCAGCGGCAGATAGACGGTCACCAGCGTGCCGCGGTTCGGCTCGCTTTGAATCTTCACGTGCCCGCCATGCTGGTGCACGATGCCGTGCACCTGCGCCAGACCCAGGCCCGCGCCTTCGTGCAGCGGCTTGGTGCTGAAAAATGGCTCAAACACGTGCGGCAGCGCCTCTGGCGGAATGCCCGCGCCGCTGTCGGCCACCGTCAGCTGCAGCCACAGGCCGGGGTCCATGCCCAGTTGCGGCACCGTGTCGCCGGGACCAATGCGCCGGTGCGTCAGCGCCAGCGACAGCGAGCCGCCGCGGTGCATGGCCTCCTGGGCGTTCAGCGCCAGGTTCAAAAGCGCCTGCTTTAGGCGCGAGGCGTCGCCTTCCACCACGTAGCGGTCGGCGTGGTGGTGAAAATGGATGTCGATGGTAGCCAGCAGCGTGCGCCGCCAGCCTTCCACCAGCTCATAGCAGAGCGACACCAGCTCCACCTCATGCCGCTGCAGCACCGAGCGCCGGCTGAAGTCCAGCAACTGCCGCACCAGCTCGCTGGCGCGCCGCACCTGCTCCTGGATCACGTTCAGGCGGCGCTGGCCATCGGCGCTGAGCTGTGGCTCCCTTTCCAGCAACTGCGCGTAGAGCACAACGGAAGAGAGGATGTTGTTGAAGTCGTGCGCAATGCCCGCCGCAAGCTGACCTACGGCCGCCAGGCGCTCTTGCTGCCGCGATAGCTCCGACTGGCGGCGGCGCTCGGTAACGTCGTGAATAATAACGGTCCACGACGGCTCTCCCGGCCCCGCGCCGGCCACCGCATGGCTCGTCACCGTGAAGCGGCGGCCATTTTGCTGCGCCTCCAGGTCGATCTCGTGGCTTTCGCCGTCCAGCAGCGCAGCGAGGGGCATCCCGCCCAGGGCGCCAATAAAGCTGCCCGGGCCCAGCGGACGGGGAGTAGCATCGGGAAGGAGCAGTTGTAAAAAGTCGAGCCCCATGCTGTTGCCAACCAGCAACCGCTGCCGATCGTCTAATAGCAGCAAGCCTTGTGGCGCCGACTCGATTAGTGCCTGGAGCTGCCTGATATGCCCGGCAACATCCTCCGGAATCAGCTCGCTCTTCGGCTCAGACACACCTATCGTTCCCGATTGCTACTTTCCGTCTACCGATGTTTGCGGCGCGCATCCCCATCCTCACAATGTGTTTGGCACATAATAACCTGTCGCAGCAGCGCTGTCTATGCCCAATTTCTGATCCTCACGGCTTGTTTATGCCCTTGCGTTTGCTGCTATAATAAAGGGCGCTTGCCCAGACCGGCACACAGCAGGATCGCATCTATGTCAGACGTCAAGTTGTACTTGTTCGGAAATCCGCGCCTGGATCGCCACGGCGCGATCACCGCCATCCACAGGCACGAGAGCATTGCCTTGCTGGCGTACCTGGCCCTGGGCGAGCAGCCAACCGACCGCGAAGCGCTCGCGGCCCTGATTTGGCCCGAGCTTGAGCCGCCCGCAGCACGCGACAGGCTGCGGCGCGAGCTGGCGCGCCTGCGCCGCGACATCGGCCCCGCCTTCAGCGATCTGCAGCCGCCGCCGGGCCAGGCCCCTGCCGGACTGTGGCTCGACGTACGCCGCTTCCGTCAATGCATCGCCCTGGTGCAGGAGCACGACCACTTCCCGCAAACAAACTGCGCCGACTGCCTGGCGGCGCTGCAAGAGGCCACCACCCTGCACACCGCTGCCTTTCTCGACGGCTTTAGCCTGCCGGACGCGCCCGCTTTCGCCGCCTGGCAATCCGTCGCCGCCGACACCCTGTTGCGCCAGCACAGCAGCGCCCGGCAGCGCCTGGTCGATCACCACCGCCTGCGCGGCGAACATGATCAGGCCGCCCAGCGCCGCTTCGAGCTGCGCGAACCGATGCCTGCCGGCGGGCAGGGCGCCTTGTTCCGCGGCGTCGACCACCTCTCCGGCGAAGCCGTCGTCATTAAACAGCTACGGCCCGAACAGCTCAACAACCCTGATTACGTGGCGCGCTTTGTGCGCGAAGGCGAGATGCTGCGCCGCCTGAACCACCCCAACATTGTGCGCGTGCTGGCCACCTACGATGACGATGGCAAGCATTGCCTGGTGATGGAATTTGTGGAAGGCGGCAGCCTGCGCGACCTGCTGCAGGCGCACGGCCCCCTGCCCGAAAAGCGCGCGCTGGAAATTGGCATAGAGCTGGCCGACGCCCTCGGCCGCGCGCACCACCTGGGCATCATCCACCGCGACGTGAAGCCGGCCAACGTGCTCATCGCCGCCGACGGCGCGCCGCGGCTCACCGATTTCGGCCTGGCCCGCCTGCGCCGGCAGCGCCTGGACCTCACACCCACCGGCACGCTGCTGGGCACTCCCTACTATATGAGCCCCGAAGCCCTGCGCGGCGAAGAGCTAGACGAGCGCAGCGACATCTGGTCTTTCGGCGCGCTGCTCTTCGAGATGCTCACCGGCCAGCCTCCCTTTCCCGGCCAGCAGATGGCCCACATCCTCACCTCCATCCTCAACGATCCGGCGCCGGCCCTGGAGCAAGTGCGCCCCGACCTATCGCCGGGCCTGGCCGCCCTGCTGCGGCGCATGCTCACTAAAGACCGCGAGGCGCGCATCTACAGTATGCGCCTCATTGCCGCCGGCCTAGAGGCCCTGCGCCACGAGTGGCCCGGGGCAGCCGGCCTGCGCCTGGGCCTGGAACCGGAGCCCGCCCGGCCGCGCCTTGCCGACAGCGCGCGGCAAGCCGCGCCGCCGGCCGTTCGCAGCGCCGCCAGCGCGTTGCGTTCCTCTTCCGCCGAAGATTCGCTCTTTGTGGGCCGCCAGACGGAGCTGGAGGCCCTCTTGGGCCAGTTGGAGCTGGCCCTGGCCGGCCAGCCGCAGGCCGCCTTCATCGTGGGCGAGGCCGGCGCCGGCAAAACCACCCTGATGCAAACCTTCGCCCGCGCCGCGCAGGCCGCCATGCCCCAGTTGCTCGTGGCCGGCGGCGAAGGCAACGCCTTCTCCGGCAGCGGCGACCCCTTCTTGCCCTTCCGCGAAATATTAGAGATGCTGACCGGCGAAGTGCGCGCGCCAAGCGCCTACGGCCAACTAAGCCCCTATGATACGCAGCGCCTGCAGGCCGCCGCGCCCCTGGCCATCGCCGCCCTTGTCGAAGAAGGGCCCGACTTGCTGAAGACCATGCTCTCGCCAGAGCGCCTGCTGCAGCGGGCCACGGGCCATGGCGACTTGGCCCTGGCCGGCAACGGTTGGACCGGCCAGCTAAAGGCCATGGCCGCCGAATGGTCGCTGCAGCAAACCATGTCCGGCCCCGCGCCCAACGCCCTCTTCGAGCAATACGCCCGCGTGCTGCAGCGACTCACCGACCAACGCCCGCTGCTGCTGCTGCTCGATGACGTGCAGTGGGTCGACGAAGCGTCGGCCAGCCTGCTGCTGCACCTGGGCCGCCGCCTGGGCGGCGCGCGCCTGCTGCTGGCCCTGGCCTACCGGCCCGGCCACCTGACGAGCCGCGGCGAAGATGGCCGCCAGGCCCTGCAGTGGGCTCTCGGCGAGCTGCAGCGCGATTTAAGCCCGCTCGTGGTGGACCTCAACCAGGTGGAGGGCCGCGCCTTTGTCGATGCCCTGCTCGACGCCTACCCCAACCGCCTGGCCCCCGACTTTCGCGACACCTTGTTCCGGCTGACGCGCGGCAATCCGCTGTTCGCCATCGAGCTGTTGCGCGGCATGCAGGAGCGCGGCGACCTGGTGCAGGACGGCGAAGGGCAGTGGCGCGTGAGCGCGGCCCTCGACTGGCAAACTCTGCCCGCGCGCGTGGAAGGGGCCATCGGCGAGCGCCTGGGCCGCCTCGACGCCCGCCTGTTGGAGCTGCTGCAAGTGGCCAGCGTGGAAGGCGAAGAGTTCACCGCCGAAGTGGTTGCCGGCGTGCTGGGCCTGCCGCCGCGCAACGTGGTGCAGATGCTCAGCCGGCAGCTCGACCGCCAGCACCGCATGGTGCGCTCGCTGGGCATCGCGCACAACGGCGAGCGCCGCCTGTCGCGCTACGGCTTCCGCCACAACCTCATCCAGCGCTACCTCTATAACAGCCTCGACGACATCGAGCGCGTGTACCAGCACGAAGAAGTGGGCCGCGCCCTGGCCGCGCTCTATGGCGACCAGGCCGTCGACGTGGCCATGGAGCTGGCCCTGCACTTCGAGCAGGCCGCGCTGACCCCCGAAACCATCGGCTATCTGAAACTGGCCGCCGAGCAGGCCATGCGCCGCGGCGTGTTCAGCGAAGCCATGCGCCGACTGGAGCACGCCCTGGAGCTGCTGGCCGCGCTGCCCGAAGGCAAAGTGCGCGCCGAGCTGGAGCTGCGCCTGCAACTCTTGCGCGCCAGAGCCCTGGTCACCACCCTGGGCGTGGCCGACCCCGACGCCGAAAGCGCCTATTTGCGCGCCCTGCAGCTTGCCGAGCAGCTAAACGATACGGCGAAGCTCGGCGACGTGCTGTACGGCCTGGCCACCTTGCGCGAGTACCAGGGCAACTATGCCCAGTCGCAGGCGCTGCTCGAACGACGCCTGCGCCTGCCGCACGCCGCCGGCGATACCACCCTGCATGTCGAGTCGCGCGAGCTGCTGGCCTGCTCCACGTTCCATCAGGGCATGTTCGCCGAGGCCCTGGGCCACGCGCGCCAGGGCCTGGCCCTGGCCACCCCGCAGTCGTCCGGCGAGCCCCCCACGCTGCAGGAACAGGCCTTGCTGCCCGCCTGCCACACCTGGGAAGCGCACGCCCTCTGGTTCCTGGGCTATGCTGACCAGAGCCTGGCAGCCATGAAACGCGCCCTGGCCGCGGCGCGCGACATGCGCCACGATCACAGCCTTAGCGTGGCCCTGGTGCAGGCCGCCTTTCTGCACCAGTTCCGCAGCGAGCATGGCCACACACGCGCGGCGGCCGAGGAGGCGCTGCCGCTGGCCGTGGCCCTGAACAACAGCTATCGCCAGGCCGAGCTGCGTGTGTTACTGGGTTGGGCGCAGGCCATGGAGGCCGGCGCCTCGTCGCCGGCCATGAAGCAGGCGCTGGCGCTGATGGAGCAAGGGCTCGACGAGGTCATCGCCATGGGCGGCTGCCTCGACCTGCCTTACTTCCGAGGGCTGCTGGCCGAAGCCCTGGAGCGCGCCGGCCGCCCTGCCGAAGCGCTGCAGGCTGTGGAGTTGGCCCTGGAGGAGGGCCACGCGGATAAGAAACGGGCTGCCTTCTTCTGGGACGCCGAGCTGTGGCGCCAGCGCGCCCGGCTGCTGCTGGCCCTGGCCGGCGAGGGCAGCGTGCCGCTGGCCGAAGCCTGCCTGCAACAGGCCCTGAAGGCCGCGCAGCGCCAAAACGCGCGCACGCCCGGCCTGCGCGCCGCTACCGACCTGGCCGGCCTATGGCAAAAACAGGGGCGCGCCGCTGAAGCGCACGCCCTGCTACAAGAGCATGTTGATTGGTTTCAAGAAGGGTTCGAGACCGCCGATTTGAAGCGCGCCGTGGCCTTGTTGTAGGTCACAAGCCACGTCGCGCCGCTTGCTGCTCACATGAAAAGTGAAGTAGAACTAGAAACGCTGCACATCCGGCGTGGTTACCTGTTCGAAGGCGATAAACGATGGGCAATCTGGTCAGCGGTGCAGATACGCGCCGACGGTGAGCAACTGATCGCCGCCTCGCAGCCGCTGCGAGAATGGAGCGGCGGGCAGGGCACGCGCCTACGTCTAACCGATGAGCCTGAGACGGCGCTGCCTACCGTGGCGCAATATGAATTTGAGCAGCGCTTGCAACGCCAGGGCCGCTCACTGGTGGAAAAGCTTGAAATGGAGGGTTGGCAGCCCGTGGCGTGGGACGAGAACGGGCAGGCGACGCGTATGCAGCGCGCAGGCAAGTAGCGGCCTTGCGGCAAACACAAACGGCCCGCGCCACTGCCGGCGCGGGCCCACCACGTCTACTCTGTCTGAACTGCTGCTAAACGGCGCCTAAACTAATAATCGTCGTCGTCCAGCAAGTCGTCGTCGTCTTCAAACAGGTCGTCGTCATCCTCGAACAGGTCATCGTCGTCGTCGAACAGGTCGTCGTCATCATCGTCGTCGAACGGATCGATGTCGCGCAAGCTGCGCTCGTGGCCACGCTGGCCGCGGGCGAAGTCCGATTCGTCTTCCGTTGGCTCCGGGCCATGGCGCTGTCCGCGGGCAAAGTCAGGATGCTCTTCCTCGTCGTAGCCCTCGCGCTGTCCACGGGCAAAGTCAGGATGCTCTTCCTCGTCGCGGCCCTCGCGCTGCCCGCGAGCGTAATCTTCTTCTTCCTCCAGCTCTTCTTGCCGGCGTCTATCGTAAGGGTCGTTAAAGCGGCGATCTTCGCTCATCAGGATCCTCCATCTTGGGTTGCTAAAGCCTACAATTCCGGCCTGGCACAATCAGGCGCCACGCCTCACTTCACCCCCATTATAGGCCACGCCCCCCACGCCGAGATGTATATACAGATACATCTTCAAGAACTATCCGGGGCACAACTGGCGCGCCAGCCTACCTGAGCCTCCCCGCGACTGTGATAAGACCGGAGCATGGTCGCTAGAAGTGAGGAGGCAATATGTCAGAACGTAGAACCTACAGCCGCGAGTTCAAATTGCAAGATACTTCGCTGCGCTCAACATTATCGCTGCTGCAGTGGCATCTTTGCGCGGCTAAC
The DNA here is from genome assembly GCA_964384155.1 of uncultured Ardenticatenaceae bacterium. Classification (GTDB taxonomy): domain Bacteria; phylum Chloroflexota; class Anaerolineae; order Promineifilales; family Promineifilaceae; genus JAAYYY01. Next base: position 98,135 of record CAYLJW010000002.1, on the reverse strand, counting down.
GGTATAATTCTTAGACTCGTTCGGGCGCTTAGCTCAGTTGGTTAGAGCGCTTCGTTTACACCGAAGAGGTCGGGGGTTCGAGTCCCTCAGCGCCCATCCCCGTTTCTTGATCTCGCCCCGTAGTTTGCTATAATCCCTGACGTCTTATTTTGTGACAAAAAGCACACATAACTGGTGACAAATGTCACGAGTTGGCGCCAGACCTCGTTTCGCGATCACCGTTTACAGTATGGAGAAGAAATTATGGCAGAAGCAGCAGTCAGCAATGGAGGCATGACGCGCCGCGAGTTTCTGTATTACATCTGGGGCGCATCCATGGCGCTGTTCACCGCCGAGCTCACTGGCCTTATCATCTGGTTCGCTATCCCTAAGTTCCGAGAAGGCGAGTTTGGTGGAACGTTTACCGTTCCCGTCGATACACTCCCTGAAAAAAACGCCGCCCCGCGCGACGTGCCCGAGGGTCGCTTCTGGTTGGTAAACCTGGACACCTCGACCAGCGAGGGATCGGAGCGCATGTATCTGGCCGAAGATGAGAGCACGCCCATCGTGGGGGTGGCGGCTATCTACAAAGTATGTACGCATCTGGGCTGCATTTACGACTGGAACGCCAACAACGAGCGTTTCGAATGCCCCTGTCACGGCTCAAAATACCGCCTGGATGGGCGGCGCATCGAAGCGCCGGCGCCCCGCTCGCTCGACCGTTTTGAGCTGGCGGCGCTGGATGCGAACAACGAGGTGCTGGCCGTCTCGGAGCTGGGGCCTAACGGTACCTATGTGGAGCTGGCGCTGCCCTCCGGCGCTACTCAGATTCAGGTCAACACCGGAGCGCGAGCCGACGGCCCCGACCAGCCGCTTATTTGCGATCTGCGTGACAACTGCCCTTAAGGCGAGCGAGGACGAACCATGGCTACTTTTTTTGAACAAGTAAGTGAGTTGGGTCTCAAGCAGGCCACCATCGCCAAAGTAGACGAAGCCGTCGAACGCCTGACGGCCGGCATGAACGTTAATGACATTCGTGCGGCGCTGCGCGGCGACGAGCCGCGCCGCCCGAATCCGCGCTTGCGGCCCCACGCCGACGGCTTCTGGCTGCACATCCGCCCCAGCTTCTACCATACGGAGGTCACCCACATCTACCCGACCTTCCGTCTGGGCTGGTTATCGACCTTCATGTTTGTGTGGGAGACGATCACCGGCATTTTCCTGATGATCTTCTATACGCCGTCGCCCAACGTGGCCTATCAGGACATCTGGAACATCTTAGGCAACGTGCCCCTGGGCCAGCTCATGCGCAACCTGCACCGTTTTGGCGCAGAAGTGATGGTGGTGGTGGTTGCCCTGCACATGTTGCGAACGTTTGTCACCGGCAGTTATAAACACCCCCGCCAGTTCACCTGGTTTACGGGCATGATCCTGCTGGTGCTGACCTTAGTCTTGAGCTTTAGCGGTTACCTGCTGCCCTGGGACCAGCTAGCCTACTGGGCTGTGACCGTGGCCGTCAGCGCGGCCGAAGCCATGCCCGGCCCCGAAGTGCTGGGCACCAACGTGAACCTGTTGCTGCGCGGCGCGCCCACCATTGGCGCGGGCGGTTTGCTGCGCTTCTATCTGCTGCACGTGCTGGCCCTGCCGCTGCTGTTGGCCATCTTCTTCTTCGTGCACTATTACAAAGTGGTGATCCACGGCCACTCGCTGCCGCCCGGCCGCGAGGCCATTGGCGAAGATACGGGCAAGCGCGTGCCGCGCGACGAACGTACTTATTTCATCCCCGACATTCTAACCAGCGAGTTGATGTGGACGGCGCTGGCCACTCTGTTCCTGGTAGCCGGCTCTATCTGGTTCTACAACGCGCCGCTCGAACGGCAGGCCAACCCGCTGGTCACGCCGCTGCACGTGGTTGCGCCATGGTATCTGGCCTGGTCGCAGGGTTGGCTGAAGCTTGCCGACAAGGTGTTTGTGGCTTTCATCTTCATCCCCGCACTGGCCACGGCCTTCTTTGTGATGCCGTATGTTGAAGTGGGCAAAAGCCGGCGCTACGCCGACCGGCGCGTAGGCCTGACCGTTTCTATGCTGTTCATCGCCTTCATGTGGATGTCGAACTGGATGGGCTCGCCGGAATATCGCGTGCAAAGCTCGCCGGAACAGGAGGTGAGCCAGGAGCTGCTGCCGCAGGAAGGCCATAGCCGGCTCAAAGAGGTTCCATACCACGACCTGGAGCCGGGGGTTTACCGTCCCGGCGACGTGGTGCCGGACAACCCGCACCTGACCGCGGCGCTTGAGGAGTTTGAGGCGGCCATGCAGCGGCGAAGCTGCTCGCTGCCGGGCACAGACGCGCCATGGCCCACGTGCCGCATTACGCAAGGCACAGAAGGCCCCAGGTACGCCAACGGCTTCACCAACGAAGCCATGCCCAATCCGGAGGCCTGGCTGACGATCGACGACATCCAGCACAACATGCGCCGGCTGATACTATCATTCGAGGTGCCGAATCCCGAGGATTCGGAAAGGTTCCTCTACCAGTACGATCGCACGGCCTACCGCCATGAGCTGTCGAATTACGAGGAAGAATAATCATGCAAGTCAAGATAATCATCGGGACCATCGCTTTCATGTTGACGATGATCATCGTCGGCTTCGTGGCGTTGCGTGAGCCGGCGCGCATGGTACGCTTTACAGACGCTTATCTGGGCCGCTCGGTGGAGAATGGCGCCGAGATTTTCATGAACAACTGCTCTACGTGTCATGGGGTCAACGGCCGCGCGCAGGAGTGTTATGACCCTTCCTCCGGCGAGCAGGTGGGCTGCGCCGGCCTGCCGCTGAACAGCGCCGCCCTGGTTTGCGGCTCGCGCTCGCAGCGTATGGAAGCCCTGTCGTGGAGCGGGGCCAAAGCCGATTTCATTCACAGCACCATTTCCGCCGGACGGCCTTGGAACGGCATGCCAACCTGGGGCGAGCAGTTTGGCGGACCGCTGCAGGAAAATCAGGTGAACGACGTGACGCTGTTCGTGCTGAACTGGGAGAACGAGATGCTTTGCGCCGAGCCCACGCCGGAGCCGTTCGCCTGGCCGGCCTCTGTGGCCGAGCTGCCCCAAGGTGACCCAGAAGCAGGACAGCAGAAGTACGCTGTGACCTTTGGCTGCCAGACGTGCCACGGCGACCCGCAGCAGAGCGGTTCGGAGACCATCGCCCCCTGGCTCGGCGACATTGAAACGGTGGCCTCGGAACGTCGCGACGGTTATACGCCAGCCGATTACATCTACGAGTCTATCCTGAACCCCGACGCCGTGATCGCGCCAGAATGTCCGCTTGGGCCGTGCAGCGACCCCAGCGGCATGCCGCACGACTTCCCCACGCGCATGAACGGCCAGGATATGGCCGACGTGATTTCTTACTTGCTGGGAACCGGCCAGTTCGAGAGCTCAGCGGACATCGAGATGCCCTAGCGCCACTTCGATCCCGAAAGACAGATCCAAAAGGCCGGTGCACGCTAGCGTGCACCGGCCTTTTTCATCTCAAGATGATGCCAGGGCTACGGCTGGCCGCGCTTCAGCCGCGTTCCACACTGCCGGCAAAAGCGGTCTTCGGCGCTGGCCTGGGCGCCGCATTCATGGCAGAAGGCGGCGCGGCCTGGGGCGCCGGCCCGCGCCGGGCGCGGCTTGGGCGGCGCCCGGCGCGCCGTTCGGCTGCTATAAAGGTGCCAGCCCACGGCCGCTACCAGCAGCCCTGCGCCGGCGGCCCCCAGAATGAGCGGCCAGTTGGCTGCGCCGGCGGCGGTTGTGGCGCCATCAGCCGGCGCGGCGGGCCCCGGCGCCAGGCCGGTGGCCGAAAGCTGCTCGGCGGTCATGATGTAGCTCACCGTCACGGAGAAGGCTTCGGCCGCGCCCAGCGCGCGCATGGGCAGGTTGTGGTATTGCAGGCCATCGCTGCCGGTGATCACCGTCTCCGGCTCAGGCTGCACCGCGATCGAGGCGGCGGCCAGCGGCTGCTGCACGCTAAGGTCCATTTGCGCCGCGCCGGGCCCACCGGGCCAGTTAAAGGTAAATTGCCGCTGCAATCCGTCGCCGCTATAGGGCAGGTAATACTCGACGCGGAAGCGCCTGTCGGGCGTGGTGAGGGTCAGGAGGCCGCCGCTGTTTTCAAAGACGATGTCGTCGATCATCTGCCCGGCGTCGTCGATGCGCGCGACGGCATTGAGCGTGGCGTTGGCCGGCAGCGGCAGGCTTACTTGCGCCGGCAGCGGCGCATCGGCCGCCAGCGCGCCGGTCATGAGCACCAACACCGAGCTGCGATCGTAGTCCGGCCACAGGTCGATGGTCAGCCATTGCAGCTCGTCCACCGGCTGCTGCAAGGCGGCCGCCCTGCCCTGCGCCGGCGCCGTAGCTGCCAGGCTAATCAATAAGGTTATGAAGATCACGAGGAGCGCGCGGTTCAGTTTTTGCCTTCCTTTGGTCTTTTCATGCCAGGGTACGCTCAGGCGACCATGGGTCCTGAGGCTGCCGCTGGGCCAATGCTATGATGGCTTAGATGGCCCTGGCCCGCCAGGAACATTCTACAGGAAATGTTACGCGGTAGATCATACGATTATTGGCCGCTTGCTGCTACAATTGGAGCAAGAAAGCGTGGTAAAGGAGCGACGTGATGGAAGGGACTGAAAAACTACAGCGGGATTTGGTCGTCCTGGAAGCCATGGCCGCCGAAATGGACCACTACCTTAAGAGCGACCTGTTGTTCTGGCCCATGAGCCAGGGCGGCGTGCCCCGATTGACCCTGGGCGGCTACCTGCTGCGCCAGCACCGGCTGCTGGGCTTGCGCGACTTGCTGACCATGGAGCAGCAGGAAAGGCTGCACAGAGCGATTAACGTGTATCACGAGGCCCTTGAAGAAAAGGTGGTGCGCTTGGAAACGAAGGCACACGAGGAGTTGGGGGCGCGTATGAGGCAGTGGCAGACGTACGTCGCCGAGGTGAAGAAAGGCGCCGGCGTGGCTTATTATGAGTCGGCCGTGGAGCCACGGGCGATGATCGATGCCCTCATGGCTCAGCTTCGCGTGCAGCCGTACCAGCTTCAGGAAGAAGCGCCTCGCCGGCTGGCCGCCCTGGATCGTGAGCTGCGGCAGGTGTGGGAGCCGGGCAGCTTTGTGTGGCCAAAAGAGTGGCAGCCGGCCTACCCGCGCGATAAGTATTGGTGGCTCTATGGCCACCCGCGCAAAAAGCAGTAGCAGCGCGCCTATTCGAAGAGTAAGCGGGGAGCCTCGCCGGGCCGGTAATCACGATCGCGCCAGCGCGTCAAACGGACGGCAAGGCGCGCGATGCTCCAGCCGATGCGCACCAGCCAGGGGTAATTGAGCAAATAAGCTTTGCGCGCCAGGCGCGTGCGCAGCTCTAGATGGCGGAATAGCGAGTCTTGCAGCAGCCGCTCGCGGTAGGAGGCCAGGCTGAAATCTTGCCGCGCAAAGGCATCGGCGATGACGGGCGCGGCTACCGCACCGTAGCCCAGGGCAAAGGAGATGCCTTCGCCAAAGAGCGGGTCGGCCCCGGCGGCGTCGCCCACCAGCAGCACGCGCGGCATGGCAAAGCGCCCGCGCGCATCGAACCAGCGGATGGGGTGGCCTTTCAGCTCGTAATCTTGCAGGCGGCGCTGCCGCGCGGCCATCGACTTTTCGAGCACGGCCGGGAGATCGGCCTTTTCGCGCTCAGGGCGAGCGCGGCTGTCGAAGACACCGCGGTTCATGAACGGCTCTCCCTGCACATAGCTGGGAAAGTCCCAATAGTAGCCCTGCAAGCCGTCTTTCATGGGCGTGAAGTCGAAAACGGCCACGCCATTGCGAAACTCGACCTGGCGTTGGCCGTCTTCGGGCGTCAGCACCTCCAGCAGGCGCGCCACGCGCGATTCGTCGTCCCACTTCAGGCGGCTACGCACCACGCTGCGCGATCCGTCGGCGCCCACCACGAGCTGTGCATGATAAACGGCGCGCTCGGTGGTCACTTCGACATACTGCTCGTGCAGCGCGATCTGTTTCAGCGCCTCGTTTTCCCGCAGGTCGAGGCCCTGCTCCTGGGCCACGCGCGCCAGCCAATGGTCGAATTCGTCGCGCCTCGTGATGCGGAAGGCGGGGTTGGCCTGCATGGTGTACAGTCTCTCTTCGTATCTGAGCTGTACCTCGCGCACCAGGAAGTGCTGCGGCTCGAAGCGCAGGCCCAGGCGCGCCAGCACGTCGGTGCCCAGGTGCGTCACGCCGCCGCCGCACAGCTTTTCTCTGGGGTGCGAGGCTTTGTCTACAACCACGATGCGCTGTGCCCACGAAGGGTCGGCCTGCAGCAGGTGCAGGGCCGTCGATATGCCAGAAGGGCCGGAACCCACGATCAGGACATCAACTTCTACTACCTGAGACATTTACTCCTTGCTCCTATATGGCAGCCACGCATTCGGCGAAAACGACAGGCCGACTCTAGCGCTGAATCAAGGGGAAACGTAGCTCATAAGCCATAAATTTTGCTTGCGCTGTATGACTGTCACCATTACCGGCGTGAGGCGCTTCGGTGAGCCCAGAGTGGTCCATGGCCTGGCTGCGGAACCAGTATACCGTGCCCGCGATTGGCGGCGTAAAGCCGGCCTGCGTCGCCTGAGTATTTTCCTGCCAGCGCACCCAACTGCTGCTGCCCTCGGCGCGATAATCGATATTGTATCCAGAGATGCCCGATCCATCATCTTGGCCCTGCCACACCACCATCAGGCGGTCGTCCGGAAAACGGAGCACGGCATAAACCAGCGAAGACGGCGGCCCGGTGTCGATGCCAAAGCGCGTGGCCGTGGAATGGATCAACTGCCCGCCGCTCGTCACCAATACCACACGCCAGTATAGCTGCGCGTGCTCCTGCCCAAAAGTGTGCGTGAAGCTGCGCGCGTCGGCCGCCAGGTTGCGGCTGAGCATTGGGTTCTGAAAGAGCGGCTCGCCGGCGACCTGCAAAATCTGGTGGCTCACGGCCGAGCTGCTGGTGACGCTCCATTGGAAGGTCACGGCGCGCGAACGGCTCCAACTGCCATCGACCGGCTCGCGGTTCAGCGCCCCCGGGTCCAGGTAGCGCAGGCGGATGGCGTCGAACCAGACGCCATAATTGGTGTCGGTCGAAGTCAGGTTCGACAGGGTGATGGTGGTGCTCGTGCCGTTGAAGGCATAGGTGCCAATGGGCACCCATAAGCCCAGGTTGGCTTCCTGGTTCACCACAACCGTGCTGCTGCCACGCGGGTCTTCGATACGAAAGACGGCGCCGTTGGTGTCGCGGGCCCTGGTGCGGCAATAGGGCGCGTAGACCGACAGCTCGTAATCGCCGGGCACATTAACCTGCGGCCGCCAGGTGGCCACATGCTCGCTTTCGGCGGAGTTGGTCGTAGACCAGGCGTAGTAAGCATGGACGTCGAAGCCGCAAGCGGCGGGACCCACCAGCCAGGTCGCGTTGCTGCGGCTGAAATGGGTGGTCGGGTTGCGCTCGTCATAGTAGACGTACGGCGGCGTGAAGTTGAGGCGCTGGGCAATCATCTGGCGCAGCGTGGGCAGTAAGGCGTGGGCCCTGTCTCCGGGGCATTGCGTGGTGCCGTAGACGTCGCGATGGCCCATCAGTTTGGGCAGCCCCCAATCCATGTCCGGCAGCATGCCGCTGTCGTAAATGTCGATGTTCTTCTGCGCCGCTTTCCAGGCAAACAGGTCGGCGGCGGCGTTGAGCATGGCCGGCGGCGGCGTGACGCTGACGAAGTTGCCGATGAGCGAGGCGGCCATACTGCCGCGATTGGCGCCGGCGGCGTGCGTGCCCACCACATCGTCGCCGCCCAGGTGGCCTTCAAAGATCACGCCGTTGACGTCGATGAGGTAGTTGTAACCGATATCGCCCCAGCGGTTGTTATACGTATGGCCATACCAGATGGCGCGCACCGTGGCGGCGCTGTCGCCGCCGCTGCTGGTTACGGTATGGTGCAGGATGAGGTGCGTCACGGAGCGATATTGCAGGCCATCACTATAATTGCAGTCGGGGGCCGTGCACCAACTGCTGCGCGGAATAACCGCCGGCTTGGGGAAGCTGCCCTCTGCCTGCCCCGGCTCTGGCGCACTCTGCTGCGCCAACAGCTCTTCAGTGGTAGGCCCGGCGGTCGAGTCGATAAAGGTCAGGCGCAGGCCCCTCAGGCGCGGCCCGTCGCTGCCGGGCAGGCGCGTCAGGGTCACGCGGAACTGGGCGCGCGTGTGCGTCACATCTTGCGCCGGAACCACCAGCATGTCGCCGATGATCGTGTCGCCGTCGCCGTCGTCGTTGTCATGGCTCTGGTGCACGGGCAGCCACTCTGTCCAGGTGCCCGCCTTCGCCGTGCGAAACTCAAATTCCAGAGGATGATTGTGCTCGTCGTGCTGCGGCGTGTCGGCCTGCCATTCTGTCCACAGCGCGTTAAAGGGAATCGGCGCATCAAAGGGTGGCGAGGTATAGACGGCGCGCGTGACGTTCTGAGCCATGGCCAGGCCGGCCGGCCCGGCAACCGTGTTTTCCGCCTGGCCCGCGGCAAAGTCGGCGGCCTGAAACCAGCGGTCGGCGGCGAAGATGCCGTCTGGCGCCTGCTGCGTGGTGGCCACCTGGGTGAGAGGTAAGAAGAGCAAGAATAGGAAGCCGCGAATCAAGAGCGACCCGTGCATGGTTTCCTCCGGGGCGACGCTTTACAATACGACACCTGATTTTTATTACCCTTGAGCGGCAAAGTCAACCCACGCTAAGAAACGTTCACCGGCTTAGCCACGATGGGCCATTGTGACCCCTGCGGCCGTGTGCTATGCTTCGCGGCGAAACGCCAGAAGCGGTCGCCTGGAGCTAAGAACCCTGATCATGCAGCACCCTGCCTTACCGTTCGTCCCGACTCTCGCGCCATGACGTTGCGCCGTAATCCCTTACCCCTGCGCTGGCTGTTAATCGCCGCCTACCTTGTGTGGCTTATTTTCACGATCAGCAGCTACTTTGTGGTTAACCGGCCGTCGCTGCCGCAGTTGCCCGCCGTGAGCAGCGCGCTGCCGTCGCTGGGCCACCTGGCGGGCGCCCTGGGGCGCACGGCCCTGGACATGGGCGCGGCGGCGTGGATCGCCCTGGCGGCGCTGAGCCTGGGCCTGTGGGTGTGGCGGCGCCTGGCGCCTGAGGCGGGCGACACCGCCGGCGCAATCATCTTTGCCACAAGCTTGGGCCTGGGCACACTGGCACTGGCGACGTTGGCGTTGGGGTTGCTGGGGCTCCTTTCGCGCACAGTTTTTCTGCTTCTGTTGAGCGCGATGACCGTGATCGGCAGCCGCGAGACACTTGCCGCGCTGCGCCGCCTGCGCTGGCAACGACCCCCCACCTGGGTCATGGCCTATCTGGCCCTGATTCTGGGCATGACGCTAACCGTTGCCCTGCTGCCGCCGAGCAGTTGGGACGGCCTCTTTTACCATCTAAAAGGGCCCAAATTGTATTTGCAGGCCGGACGCATTAGCCCGGCCGGCGACATTCCGCACCTCCATTTTCCCTCGCTGTTCGAGATGCTGCTGCTTGCCGGCATGGCCCTGCGCAGCGACGTGGCGGCCAAGCTGCTGCATTTTGTTTACCTGCTGCTTTTGGGAGGAGTTGTTTATCTAATTAGCGACCGCCTGCTGCTGGTGAAGAATAGCTGGCTGGCGCTGCTGTTCCTTGCGGCGACGCCGCTTGTGCTGGTGGTGGCCGGCTGGGCCTACAACGACCTAGCCCTGGCTTTCTACGGGCTGGCGGCGCTCTATGCCTTGCTGCGCTGGCAGCAGGACGGCCAACCCCGGTGGCCCCTGCTCGGCGGCGTCTTTGCCGGCTTCATGATGGGCATGAAGTACACGGCCATCGTGCCGTCGCTCTTCTTCGTGGCCTTCATCGCCTGGCATGGGCGGCGCGACCTGCGCCGCGCCATGGATGCTTTGCTGCGCTTTGGCCTGCCGGCCGCCGCGCTCGTTGCGCCCTGGCTGCTCAAGAATTGGGCTTTTACGGGCAACCCGCTGTACCCGTTCGTTTTCGCAGGGCGTTATTGGGACGCCTTTCGGGCAGCCGAGTATGCTGACGCGGGCACGGGCATAGGCCTGGATGCGCTGGCCATCTTGCGCCTGCCCTACGACATGACCCTGGGCTACGCCGACGCCAGCCAGGAAGGGCCCATCGGGCCGCTGTATCTCATTTTCCTGCCGCTGCTGTTGCTTTACGCCTTTAGCGCGCTGCGCAAGTCCGCGCCGCCGGCCTTCCACGCCATTCTGGCCTACGCCGCGGCGCTTTACCTGTTCTGGGTTGTGGGCGTGGTCAACTCGGCCAGCCTGTGGCAGGCGCGCCTGCTGCTGCCGGGCATCGTGGCCCTTTGCCCGCTGCTGGCGTGGATCTGGGAGGATTTGGGGCGTTTCGACCAGCGACACTTTTCGCTGCGGCGCTTCATGCGGCTCGTGCTGCTGTTTGTGATCGCGCTGCTCACCCTAGCGCAGGCGCGCGCCTGGGCGCACCACTACCCGCCGGCCTACTTGCTGGGCGCCGAAAGCCGCGCCGAATACCTGAGCCGCACCCTGGGCCTGCACTACCAGGTGATGGAAGACCTGAACCGTCTGTTGCCCGAGGGCGCCGTCATTGAGTTCCTCTGGGAGCCGCGCAGCTACTACTGCGACCATGATTGTCGCCCAGATTCCATACTAGACCGCTTTGAGCACCTGTATCATCTGCACGACAGCGCTGAGGGCATTATAAGCAATTGGCGCCAGAACCAGATTACGCATATTCTGCTATTTGATAGCGGTCTAGACTTTGTGCGCGATCATAGCGATGATCCTTTGACGCCGGGAGAAGCCGCGGCGCTGCATGCCATCCGCAGCCGCTATTTAGAAACGGACCGTTCGTGGCACGGCGGCTATACACTCTATGGCTTAACTGAGCGCCGCCTTTGCCCTGGCCACGGTCAGCACTGCTGACGCTCACCGAGGAACGGCGCGCGGCGACCACAGAAGCGTAGCAGCCTGCTGCCCTGCGGCTACTTCCCCTGCCACTCAGCCGCCCGCTTCTCGGTGAAGGCCTGCATGCCTTCCTTCTGGTCGAGCGTGCTGAACAACAGGTAAAAGAGGCGGCGCTCGTGAGCCAGCGATGCCTGCAGCGGCATTTCAAAAGCGCCATTAATCGCTTCTTTGGCCAGACGCATGGCCACCGGGGCGCGCGCGGCGATTTGCGCGCCAAAGGCGATGGCTTCCTGCAGATAAGTCTCCCTGGGTACCACGCGATTCACCAAGCCAAAGTGCAGCGCTTCATCGGCGTTCAGGCGGCGGTCATTGAGCACCATTTCCATGGCAATGGCCTTGCCCACGGCGCGCGTCAGGCGCTGCGTGCCGCCTGCCCCGGGTATCACGCCCAGGTTGATCTCAGGCTGGCCAAACTGCGCCGAGTCGCTGGCGATAATCATGTCGCAGGCCATGGCAAATTCGCAGCCGCCGCCCAGGGCAAAGCCCGACACCGCGGCAATGAGCGGCTTATGCAGCCGCTGCAGGCGGTCCCAATAGTCGATAAAGGGGTTGTCCAGCATATCGACGGGCTGCGCCTGGGCCATTTGCTTGATGTCGGCGCCGGCGGCAAAGGCGCGCTCGTTGCCCGTCACCAGCAGGCAGCCCACCTCCCTATCACCGTCGAACTGTTCCAAAGCCGCGATGACATCGGCCATCATTTCGCGGTTCAGGGCGTTCAGGGCCTGGGGCCGGTTCAACTGTACCACGCCCACGCCCTTTTCGATCCACGTCAGGATACTCTGATCGGCCATATGATGCTCCTCATGATAACTATTCGGCAAAGATTACACGCGATAATCGGATTCTTGTTTGGGCCATAAGCGCCAGATAAAGAGCACGAAGAAGGTGGCGACGATGGCGTACATCAGGCCCAGCTCATAGGGCACAGGCTGCAGCTCTGGCAGCAGGATATACCAGGTGGTCAGGCTTTGCATGGCCTGGATGATGACCGTGCCTAGGATGCTGCCTGTGCGCAAGCGGATGAGACCGTAGAAAATGCCCCAGGATAAAAAGAAGAGCAGGCTTTGCACGCTGGCCACAAAGGCCTCGTCGAACAACAGATAGGCAACAACGCCAAAGAGCAGGCCGGAGCCAATGGCCGCAGTTAAGGGGCCACGCCAGCCGGCGATGGCGCGAAACAGCAGGCCAAAGGCCCACAGCTGCAGCGCCAGCGCTTCAAACAACAGCAGGTAGATAAAGTCACGGCCCAGGGTGGCCGATACCACCAGCGCTGGATTGCTGCTCACCACCACGAGGCGCGCGATGAAAATGACCACCCAGCCCAACGTGGCAAAGCCGATGCTGGAATAGAGCGGGCGCCCGCCACGCAGCCCAAGCTGCGCAAAGCCATACCAGCGCCAGCCGAGCAAAAGGCCCGCGCCGCCGGCGCCTGCCAGCAGCAGCGAAGCGCCGCCCTGTTCCTCGGGCAGCGCCGAGGGCGGGGCGCCCAGCGCCGCGCTATAGAGCGTATGTAAGATGAGCCCGCTGACGGCCGGAATGAGCAAAGCGAGCAGGACACGGAGGGGCGGGGACGGCGGTGAGCTTCTGTTGTGCATGACACGATTTTAACACTGATGGGGCCATTAGACAGCGCCACCAATGTGCGCTATAATAGGGCCATCACGAGCAAATTGAGCAGCCCCGCAATCCTGCGGGGCTATTGTTATTACAGACCCCTGAATTCACACGCAATCAAAAAGAAGGGTTGGCAGGAAGGGTTGTCGTTATGATCGATGAGAACATCGTTTACGTTACTGAAGAAGGTATGCAGAAGCTGAAGGATGAGCTTGAGCACTTGAAGAAGGTGAAGCGCGCCGAGATTTCAGAGCGCCTCCAGGAAGCCATTGCTCAGGGCGATCTCTCGGAAAACGCCGACTATGAGTATGCCAAGCAAGAGCAGGCTTTCCTCGAAGGCCGCATCCTGGATCTAGAAGATTCGCTGCGCCGGGCCAAACTCATTACCAACGACGGCGCCAGCGACCGCGTGCGCGTGGGCAGCACGGTTACCGTGGTCGACGTGGAAGCGGACAACGGCGAGGAAACGTACCGTATCGTGGGCGTTCAAGAAGCAGACCCGGCCAACGGCTACATCTCCAATGAATCGCCTTTCGGCAAAGCCCTGCTTGGCGCCAAGAAGGGCCAGGTTGTCAGCGTGGAGACCCCCGCCGGCGGCATCGAGCTAAAAATCAAGAAAATCGCCTGACAATCCGTTGGGAGCAGCAGCCCCTCAGGGTCGCGCCCTGGGCTGAATCGTTACGAACTCTTGCCCGCCGGCCGACGGCAAGCGCCGGCCGCTGGCGGGATCGTAGACGCCGAGATTGACCGCCGCGCCGCCCGCCAGCAGGTCCGCCGGCACGAGATGTTTCTGTAGAATGAGGTCGCCGGCCTGCCAATAGCCCGAAGGCGCTCCCAGCGCGTCGGCATAGGCCGCCACCCCGCCCGCCTGATCCAGCACGTGCATAAATATGTGGCGCTCGCCCGCCGGCCTTTGCCGCACGAGCCAGTAGGTAACGATGCTGCAATCGGGTTCCTGGCCGCCGCCGAAGCAGGCAGCAGCGGGCGTGTAGCCCAGGAACGTCAGCTCATCGCCAAATGGCGCGCCGGCGCCTACGGCGGGCGTGGCCTGAGCCGGCTGAAGCAGCCGGTAGGCCACAAAGCTGCCGTGCGTCTCGCTGATGGCGCCCGCCGCCTGCAGCGGTTGCTGTAGAGCGCCGTCGAAGGGCAAGATGGCCGGGCGCAGGATATAGGCTGGCGCACCGGCCGTCGCCGCCGGCAAGATGACCGACTGGCGCGGGTCGAAGTGGCGCAGCAGCAGATCCTCGCGGCGCAAGGTCAGGGCCATTGTCGGCGCATCCATCGTGTCCGGCGTCCAACCGCCAAGGGCCACATCCTGAATGTGCGACACGCCATCCACAAAGCCGGCGGCGTCTGTCAGCGCTTCCTGCCACACGAAACGCACTTCCTCGTTGGCCGGCCAGGTCACAAACAAGGCCTGCACCGTGCGTGCGCTGTGCAGCAAGACCAGGCCCAAAATGAGCAGCGGCGCAATCCACTTTTCCACCGTGGCTGTGGATAACTGATCTTTTTCTGTGGATAAGCGCGCCAGATTGTGCATAAGTATGGCCGGTAGGAGCGTGAGAACCGGTAGTATATTGATCATACGTATGTTACTGGGCGCGTCTATAGTTACCATACTGGGAATAGTTGCCGTGAGTGCCCAAAGTATAACGAATAGATAACGCACATCACGACTATATAGGAGCGCCAACCCAGAACAAGCATAAAAGAGTAGCGCCAGCAGCGGGTCAAAGAGGGGCAAATAGGCCACATTTTGCCGCCACAAGGGGTCGCCGCGAAAGCCGAAGCCGGCCACGATATCCACAAAGTTATCCACAACGGGCCGCAAATCACCCTGGCGCAGGGCGCGCAAGGGGGCGTCGATTTCGCTAATGCGAAACTCTGCGCCGGGGTTCAGCAGCAGGTAGACAAAGAGCGGCGCGGCAATGGCCATAAAGGCCGCCCAGAAAAGGATGAGCTGTCGGCGGCGCGCACGCACCATGGCCGGCTTCACCAGCAGCAGGGCCACGGTAAACAGGGCGTAGAAGATAGGCACGACGCGCGCGGCCATGTAGGTATGCACGCTTAGCCCGGCAAAGATGCCGGCCAGCAGCAGATAACGGCTTTCGCGGCCAGTATCCGGCGCCAGTCGCGGCCGATGCGGGGCCCCCCTGAGCAGTCGCTGCACCACGCTGCCCTGTCCGTGCGGCGCGGCCTGCTGCTCTAATTGCCAGCCCTGCCACCAGAAGGTGGCCGACAGCCCGGATAAAAGCGGCAGCATGATCGCTCTGAGTGCCAGCCGGCTGTAGAAGACGGGAAAAAAGAGCACGGCGAGCAGCGCAGCGCTGACGAAGGCGACGCGAGGGCCGAACATCTGGCGCGCCAGGGCAAAGGCCACGGCCACGACCAGCAGGCCCATGAAGGCCGCCGGCAGCCGCAGCGCCAGGGCATTGTCGCCGATCAGGGCCACAAAGGCGGCCTGCACATAATGAAAGCCGGCCTCGTGGCCGTAGGCTTCGCTGAAATAAATGGCGTGGCGCCCGCCGAGGATGGCGCGGTCGATCAGCCAGTTGGCCACTTCGTCGTGCTCAAGGCCCGGCGGCGAGACGTTGTTTAAGCCGTAGAGGCGCAGGCCAGCGCCCAGCAGCAGCACGGGCAGCAAGCGCCAGGGCCAGATCGCGCGTTGCTCAGCCATGTGCGGCGCTCACCTCACGCCTCGCCCAGGCCCAGGCGCGCCGCGAGCGGCGCGGGCAACACCATTTGCAGGATGCGCCGTTCGTCCTGGCCAAAGACGCGCAGCAGCCACAGGCCCGCGGGATACACCAGCAGCCCCAGCAGCAGCCCCAGGCCCACGTGCACGCGCGCGCCAAGGGCCATGAACAGGATCATCACTACGGTGGCCACAACGGGCCGCGCCAGCAGGTTGCGCCAGCCTACATCTGGCATCCCTCGCCGCAAGTAGACCGCAAAGATAGAGAGCAGCAGAATCTCCGACAGAATGGTGGTCGCCGCCGCGGCGCGATAGCTGAACAGCGGCAGGAAGATCAGGTTGGCGGCCACATTAAACGACACGCCGGCCAGGAAGGCGCGTATCTGGATCCGTTCCTGGCCCAGGGCAATAAGCACATAGTTGGTGACGCTGTTCATCCAGCCGATGGGGATGGACCAGATGATGATCTGCAGGGCGTAAGCGCCGTCCGGCAGATATTCTGCGCCGCCCAAAATGCCGATCAGCAGCGGTGCGGCCAGCGTGGTGAGGGCCGCCAGGGGCAGCGAAATCAGCACCATGAGCTTGATCGACAGCCGGAACGTGCGCCGCGCTTCCTGTAAGTCGTGCCGGATCTGGCGTGAGATGACCGGGAAGAGGGCAAAGGTAAAGAAGCTGGGGATCACGTTGAGCGCATTAACCCATTTGAAGGCGCTGTTGTACCAGCCAACCGGCTCTTCGCCGTTGATCTGCTGCATCAGCGGCACGTCGATGAAGAAGAAGATGGTGGCAAACAGGTGATTGAGCATCAGTGGGTAGCTGTCTGCCAGCATGCGCCGCTGCAGGCCAAAAGCCAAGCGCCAGGGGCCGTGGATGGCCAGGCTGCGAAAGGCCGCGGCTGCCAGCACGGCCAGGGTGATGATGTTGACCAGGATGGAGGCGCCCGCCAGGCCCACAAAGCCATAGCCCAGCAGCAGGGCCACCACGCCCAGACCCACCTTCAGGATGGTCGTGACCGTGGCGATGGCCGCCGGCGTCTCTGCTTTCTCGAAGGCATAAAACAGACCGGTGAAGCTTTGCGCCGCGCCGGAAAATATCATACCCACCATCAGCAGCAAAATAGCGGCCACGGCCTCCGCGCTCAGCGGGTTACTGCCCAGGCCCACGGCCCACAAATAGAGGAAGATGGGCAGCGCCGCCACCACCGTGGTGAGCAGGCGCAGGACGATGCTGTTCAGCAGATACTGGCCGGCGCGGCTGCGGTCCTGGGATACCACGCGGATCACCAGCGTGTTCAGCCCAAAGTTAGAGATGATCTCAAACCAGCCGGCCACGGCGATGGCGTTGGCGTAGCTGCCGGCGTCGGCCGGCCCCAGCACGCGCAGATAGAATGCGGCGAAGAGAAAGTCGATGGCGCGATTCAGCAGATTCAGCAGGGTCGGCACCAGGCTGTTCTTGGCCAGGCTGCGCGCGCTGCTCAGCTCCTGCTGCGGGTTATAAAAGCGCCGCCAGCCCCACACGCCAAAGGCAAAGGCCAGCGTAATGGCCGCCATGGCGCTGGTGAGGCCGCCCAGGCGGAAGCTGAGCGGGCTGTAGCGAAAGCGCACGGTCCAGCTTCCGGCATCCAGGGGCGTGGCGCGGAAGTTGCCGTTCGCGCGCACGATAGGGCCTTCCACTTCGCCCTCTCCGCCCGCGCCCTGGGGGCGAATGAACACCTTCCAGCCGGGGAAGTAGCTATCGTTGAGCAGCAGCCAGGATGGCTCGTCGACCGTGGCCTCCACCAGCACCTCGATGTTGCCGTAAGCCGCAATCTGCTGGCTGTGCAGCTCGCCCGGCGCGGCCGGCGACGGCCCTATGGCCAGGTCCAGGGCAGCCGCTTGCCACTCGTCGCGCGCGATGACCACGTATTGCCGTGCATCGGCTTGCTGCATGGCCTGCAGGGGGTCATCGGCCAGCACGGTAGCGCCCTGCGGCAAGCTGAAGGCGCGCGAGACGGCGCCCAGATTCTCGTAGACGTTCAGCCCCTCGCCCTGGCGCACAAGCTCGTATTTGGGCAGCTCGATGGTCTCGGCCGTGATCACATAGCGCACGCCCAGCAGGTCGAGCAGCGGCGAGTTGAGCGACTCCCAGTTTGTAATGGGCTGGATGCGATTAAACAGCAGCTCATTTTGCGGCTCGATGGCGCGCATGTAATTCACATACTGGCGCGGAATAATCGAGTCGTAGCCGCGCACATCCTGCAGGCCAACCATCCAGGCGCTGTTGGCGTTTAGCGGTTTGTCGCCCTGCGGCGTGAAGGTGGTGAGGCGCCACTGGCCCGGCTGCGCCCGCAGCCACTGCACCAGCTCCGGCTCGTGGGCCAGCAGCGCCGGGTCTGCGGCGGCGTGAAAGCCCCAGTTGGCGATGAGCAGGTCGATGGCCACCAGGCCCAGGGCAGCCAGGGCCCACAGATTTCGCTTCGGGTTGGCGGCGGGCGGGCGCCTGCTGAGGCGCAAGATCAGGCCGGAGAAGATGAGCATCAGCGCCAGCAGCAGCACGTTCCAGAACTGGTAGCTATAGAAGGCGCGGGTGGTGGGAAAGGCGTCGGGCGCCCGCGCCAACCCCAGAAAGAGGGCTTCCAGGGCCGGCTCGATGCCCGCGTACAGCAGGCGCGAGGCCAGCAACGCCGCCAGCAGGGCCACTCCGGCGCCCAAAGCCAGGGTCGCCAGCGCCGTCACGGCCGGCGTCTGGCGTTTCGCCGCCGGCGCTGCCTCGGCGCCTTGTTCGCCGCGCCGCGCCGCGTAGTCCAGGCCATAGCCCGCCAGCATGGCCGCCGCCAGCGACAAGGGAAAGACCCAGCGGAAGGGCGAATGGAGCTGGTTGATGCCCGGCAGGCCGTAATACAGCAGGGCATATAGTGGCGTGCCAAAGATGAAGGCCAGCGAAAATAGGGCCAGCAGGCTAAAGAAGAGAATGGCCGAGCGCTGCCCCGACGAGCGGGCGCGCCAGGAGAATAGACCGAGGGCCGCCAGCAGCAGAGGCAGCAGGCCCAGGTAGACGCCGCCCTCTACGTAATTCTTCATACCCCAATCGCTGCTGCCTGCGCCGTGGGGGTTGGCTTGGCCCTCATAATTGACGGTGAACGGCGTGCGCTCGCCGCTAAAGACGTCGAGGTAGTGATGGTGCGTGGGGTTGCCGAAGAAGTTGGGCATGGCCAGGGCCAGGATGCGGCGCGGCGGGAAGGCCCAGTCGCGCACCTCGGCCAGCGAGGCGGAGCCCTCGCGGAAGTTTGTCTGGCCCACTTCGTAAAATGGGATGAACTGGATGGCGCCCAGCATAAGGCCCAGGGCGACCAGGGCCAGGAACCAGCCAGCGCTCTTGGCCGCGCTTCTGAGCCACGGCTCGCGCGCGGCGCGCTCTGGCGGCGCAGGGCCGGCGCGGTGGCGGACAATGCGCGTCAGCAGCCGCCAGGCGGCATAAGCGGCCATCACCAGCAAGGTATAGTAGGTGATCTCGATGTGGCCGGCCAGAACCTGGCAGCCGAGGGCCACAGCGCCCAGCGCCATCCAGGGTAGCGTTTTGCCCGCGCCGCGCGGCGACATGCTGGCGCGGGCCACCATCTCCAGGCACAGCAGCAAGAGCGGCAGCCAGATGGCGGCGCCGATGATCATGGGAAAAACGGCGGCGCTGACCAGCATGAAGCCGGAGCCCTGAAACACCAGGCCCACCATGGCCGACGCGGGCCGGCGCAGGTCCATCACGCGGCCATAGAGGTAGCCAAACAGGCCCGCCAGCCACAGTTGGCTAACCGTGTACCAGCCATACGCTTTAGCCAGCGGCAGCAGCAGGAAGAAGATGCTGAAGGGATAATATGGCGCGCTCTGGCCCGCCGCCAGAAAAGGCGCTCCGGCGAAGAGATGGGGGTTCCACAGCGGGATTTCGCCGTTGGCCAGGCTGTCCAGGATAAACTGGCGCCAGACGTAATTTTGCAGGATCAGGTCGCTGATCAGGCTGTTGTGCGGCGGCCCCACGCCCAGCTCGGCGGCGCCGGCGGCCCACGGCTGCCACTGAAACAGGTTGTCGACCGGCAGCATAGTCTGAGCGCCCAGCGTGACGTCGCCGAACAAGATCAGGGGCAGCAGCAAAAAGGCGGCGGCGATGATCAGATCGGGTTTGACTCTTCGGAGGCGATTCATAAGTGCGGGCGCGCCGGCCTTTGACGCTAGGGGATGGCGCCGGGCTCCCCGCCGGTCGCCGCGGACTGTTGTCCCTGTGGCAGGCGATCTGCGGGCGTGAGCCGACGATACTGCCAGAGAATGTACCAGACGCGCACGGCGGCTTCTAGCTTCACCAGCAGGTTGAGCCGCGAGCGGCCGATGCGGCGGTCTTCAAAATAAATGGGGATCTCTTTAATCTGATAGCCTAGCTTTTGTGTGAGGTAGGCCATTTCGATCTGGAAGCTGTAGCCGTGGGAGCTGAGGGCCTGCAGGTCGATGCTGCGCAGCACGGCGGCGCGCCAGCATTTGAAGCCCGATGTGGCGTCTTTCACCGCCAGGTTTAAGATGAAGCGCGTGTACACGGCGTTGGCCCACCAACTGAGCAAATAGCGCGCCGTTTCCCAGCGCTCGTCTATCTGCCCGCCGCCGACGTAGCGCGAGCCGACCACCACGTCGCAGTCGCGCAGCTCGTACAGCATTTGCGGAATGTGCTCTGGCGAATGCGAAAAGTCGCAGTCCATCTGCAGCACCACACGCGCGTCCTGGCGCAGGGCCCATTGGAAGCCATTGATATAGGCCGCGCCCAGGCCGGCACGTTCCGGGCAGTGCATCACAGCCAGCGCGCCCGGCCGCTGCGCCGCCAGCTCCTCGGCAATGAGGCCTGTGCCGTCGGGCGAAGCGCCATCGACCACCAGGATGGCCAGGCCGGGAATGTTCAGGGCCCATATCTCGGCCGCTAAGAGAGGCAGGTTATTTACCTCGTTGTAGGTAGGGATAACGACCCAGATTTTCGACATCCACTGTCCTGTGCACGTGGTCCAATATTGCCGCAGCCAGATACGAGCCAGGGCCCTGTAGGGGCCCGGCGTTGCTGCAAGAACGACTATTCTAACAACTGTATAGGGGGATGCCAGTCAGGAGAGCAGCGTGTGCAGCGCCTGGCCCACGTCTTGCACCGTGCGAAAGTCGCCGTCGCCGGCGCTGAGGCAGGCAACCTGCACGCTTAGATGGCCGCTTTGCGGCTGCTCGTTGAGCTTCGCGCGGGCCGCGGCAGGGTAGAAGTATTGGATCGACGAGGCCAGCCGCTCCTGGCAGCGCTGCGCCAGCGCCGCACAGCGCGCGGCGGAGGTGAGCACCAGGAAGTCGTGCACATCGCTATGGCCGATGAACGCGCCGCCTTCACCTTCTTCGTTGAGCATGTTGCTGACCATCAGGCCCACAGCGCGCAGCACGTCGTCGGCGGCCACGAAGCCGTAAAGATCGCGAAACGCGTCCAGGCCGCGCACTGTGGCCAAGACCACGCCCCAATCCGGGCGCTGCAGGGCCTCTTCTAGCTGTTCTTTCACCAGCAGGCCTTCCGGCAGGCCGGTGATGGGGTTGTGCAGCGCGTGCATGCGCGAGCGGTTGAGGGCGTTGCGCACGCGCAGCCGCAGCTCCTGGATATCAAACGGCTTGGTGATGTAATCCACGGCGCCCATCTCCAGCCCCGCAAGGCGGTCGTTGCGCTCGCGGCGGCTGGTTAAGAAGATCACCGGAATATGGCGCGCGCGGTGCGACTGGCGCAGGCGGCGGCAAATCTCGTAGCCGTCGATGTCCGGCAGGTGAATGTCCAGGAGGACCACGTCGGGCAGGTCGGCCTGGATGCGGGACACTGCCGGCTCGCCAAAGCTTTCAGATTCGACGGCATAGCCCTGCCCGCCAAAGAAGGCGTGTAACATCTCGGTTAGTTCGACGTCGTCATCGACGACAAAAATGCTGTGTTTCTCGGCGTCGCTCATCGGTGGCTGTTAGCGGATAGGTTCTTTGTCGATACGGAACACGCCAGACAGCGCGCCCTGGCAGATACATTCGAGCTCTTCTACGCGGAACTCCAGGCCGCCGCTCACCCAGCGCAGAGTCTCTTGCAAAATGCCCACGGCCACAAAGCCAACGGGCCGCTCGCACTCACTACGGCCCCAGCACATCGAGCAGCGGTCTATGTAATAGAGGAAATGGTCGCCATGATCTTCCACGCGGCTGGTCTGGTCGCTAAACTGCGTGAAAATGCGGGCCACGGCCGGCACGCCAATGCGCAGCTTGGTCTTCAGCGGCAGCACCTTAAAGGCCAGGTCGCCGACGCCGGCCAGCGCGCCGAAGCCTTTCAGCCCGTGCGAAAAAATGGCGCGGCCGCCGCGCAAGGCCAGGCCCCGCCCACCGCGTGGGCCGTAGATATCTTCCAGCCCGATGTTGATGTTGGAGATATGGGCAAAATCAAATTCTCGTTCCAGATTGTCCGGCGGCAGCTCATGAATGTGCTGCCGCAAATCGATGAGGTTGAGCAGCGCATTCAGGCCATTGCGGCCCATCACCTCCTCCAGAGCCAGGAGAAAGATGCGCGCCATCTTGTTAGGGTAGTAGTAGCCGCTGGGGGGAACCAACTCTCTCACGGAAACCTCCGCTGCTCGCTGCAAACGGTTTGTCATTTAGTATGCCGGCAGAAAAACGCGGTCATTTTAAGTATAGCAAGGGCCCTACGGTGATACAAAGCCGGAATATAGGAAATATAGGTCATAGTGGTACAATGAGCCGCGCCTCAGCCCGCACAAGCTGAGGGTACACAGCGCGTAGACCGCGTTTCAGAAGCGGCCGTTTGAGCTTTCGAGGGCAATGGCAGAAGCAACAATGACTTTCCCCTCCGACTTCCTGTGGGGCACTGCTACGGCAGCGCACCAGGTGGAGGGTTACAACACGAACAACGACTGGTGGCAGTGGGAGCAGCAGCCAGGGGCTATTCTGCAAGGAGATCGATCGGGCGCCGCCTGCGACTGGTGGGCCAACGCCGAACAAGATTTCGACCAGGCCGTAGCCCTGGGCACCAACGCCCATCGCCTGTCGCTGGAGTGGAGCCGCATTGAGCCGGAACCCAGCGTCTTCGACGATAGCGCCCTGCAGCGCTACCGCCAGATGCTGCAGGCGCTGCACGAGCGCGGCATCGAGCCCATGGTCACCCTGCATCACTTTTCAAACCCGCTGTGGCTCGCAGAAAAAGGGGACTTCGGCAGCGACCTGGTGGTGGACTACTTCCGTCGCTACACGGCGCGCGTGGTGCAGGCGCTGGGAGACCTGATCCCCAAATGGGTGACGATTAACGAGCCAGTGGTCTATGCCTTCAGCCGCTACCTGGAAGGCGTTTTTCCGCCGGCGCGCGAGAAAGGTTGGGGCGCGGCGGCGCGCGCCTTGCAGCACATGCTGCGCTGTCACGCCGCGGCCTACCATACGATCAAAGAGACGTACCCCGAAGCCTCTGTCGGCGTGGCCAAAAACCTGATCGTCTTCGACCCGCGGCCGGGGGCCCACGCTGTCGACCGCTGGTGGGCGCGCCAGATTTCGTGGCTGTACAATGACTGGTGGATGCAAGCCATGAGCGATGGCCGGCTGCGCCGGCCCCTGGGCCGCGGCGCGATTAACGGGCTTGCCGGCTCATTCGACTTCACAGGGGTCAACTACTACACGCGCTTCCGCGTCCGTTTTCCGCGCCTGTACGAGCGCAAGTGGCCGGGCGACGCCGTGGTGAGCGACGGCGACTACGGCGAGGTGTACCCACAGGGCCTTTTCCGCGTGATCAAACACGTACGCCGCTATCACAAGCCGATTTACATCACCGAAAACGGCGTGCCCGACGCCGTGGATCGCCTGCGCCCGGCCTTTCTGCTTGCGCATCTGCGCGAAATCTGGCGCGCGGTGAGCTTCAACTGGCGCATTATGGGCTACTATCATTGGAGCCTGGTGGACAACTTTGAGTGGGACCGCGGCTGGACGCAACGCTTTGGGCTGATACGGCTGGAGCCAGAGACGCAGCAGCGCGCCTGGCGGCAAAGCGCGCACCTGTACCGCGAAATCTGCCAGAGCGGCAGCATCAGCAGCGACATGACCCGGCGCTACGCGCCGCAGTTGCTGGATACGTTGTTTCCCGGATAGCGCTGGGATGTGAAGTCAGGCGAAACCTTGTTGTGTTATAATTGAAAGGCACGGTCACCGTCGTGCGTGGCCAGCGGTTACGATTTTAGCATTAGCCGGGAGATTGAGAGACACATGTCTGGACATTCAAAATGGTCCACCATCAAACATAAGAAAGCGGCCGCGGACGCCAAGCGCGGCAAGCTGTTTACGCGCCTGACCAAAGAGATCACCATCGCCGCCCGCGAGCGCGGCGGCGATGTGGAGTCGAACCCTCGGCTGCGCCTGGCCGTCGACAATGCCAAGGAAGCCAACATGCCCAAGGACAACATCGAGCGGGCCATTAAGCGCGGCACGGGGGAGCTGGCCGGCGCCGAGCTGCAGGAAATCGTCTATGAGGGCGTGGCGCCGCATGGCGTGGGGCTCATCGTGGAGATCGTCACCGATAACCGCAATCGCGCCGTGGCCGAGCTGCGCCACGTGCTCACGCGCCAGGGCGGCTCGATGGCCGACGCCGGCTCGGTAGCCTGGCAATTCCAGCGCATGGGCTTTCTCAGCGTGAAAGAGGCCGGCGACCAGGACGAGCTGTTCCTGGTGGCCGCCGATGCCGGCGCGGAAGATGTGCGCTTTGAAAACGGCGTCGCCGAAGTGTACACCAGCCTCGACGCCTTCTCGCAGGTGCGCGAAGGGCTCGAGCAGGCGGGCTACACCCTGGACGAGGCGACGATGATTTACGAGCCGAAGAATCCCGTATCGCTGGGCCAACGCGAATCCGTGCAGGTGATGCGCGCCATTGAGGAAGTGGAAGACCTGGACGACGTGCAGAACGTCTACTCGGCGCTGCACATCACCGACGAGGCCATCGCCGCCATGGAAGAGGCTTAGCCGGTGCGTATTATCGGCCTGGATCCGGGCACGGCCACCACAGGCTACGGCATCATCGACATTGTCGGCGGCGAGCCGCAGGTGGTGACCTGGGGCGCCATTGTGACAACACCAGACGACGAGACGCCACAGCGGCTGCAGATCATTTATTCGCAACTGGTAGCCCTGCTGGACGAGCACAAACCGGACGCTGCGGCCATCGAGGAAGTCTTTTTCGGGCGCAATATCACCACGGCCATTAGCGTGGGCCAGGCGCGCGGTGTGCTGATTCTGGCGCTGGCCAACGCCGGCCTGACCGTCGCCGAATATTCACCGCCCAGGGTAAAAGATGCCGTCACCGGTTATGGCAAGGCCGATAAGCACCAGGTGCAGCTCATGGTGCGCAACCTGCTGCGCCTGGACGAAACGCCGCGGCCCGACGACGCCGCCGACGGCCTGGCCGTCGCCCTGACCCACTACCAGCACAGCCGCTTCAGCACGCTGGCCGCCATAGAGGACCGTGACGCATGAGCGCCGGCAAAGGGGGGCTGCCCGACGTGCAGGCCTTCTGGCACAGCTATTTCGCGGCCGCGGAAAAAGCAGGCGGTGGCGCACAGGACGACGAGACGCCGTTCCCGGAGAATGTGCTCTCCGCCTTGCAGTTGATGCGCGATCCAGAGCTTTCGGTGTCGTTGTATGCCGTGAACCAGTTCCCCGAGGGCGCCAGACAGCGCATCTACCGCACGCTGCTGCCGCCGGATCTGCTGGTGGCCTATCACATCGACCCCATCACCTGGCTGGGAGCCGACGGCAGCCGCCACGTGCTCGCCGTGGCGCCGCCCGATAAGGGCCAGGTGAAAATCGTGGCGCGGCATGAGGCCGGCGCTCGCGACCCGCTGGCCTATATCGAGCTGGTGGATACCCCTTTTAACAGCATCAATGTGGTGCTGCTGGTGCTGAACGACCCGCATGCGCCTCGTTTCGATACCGATGTAGACGAGGCCGGCCGCCCCACCCTGTTTGGCACGCTGCAGCGCAACCTGGCCGCCGAGCAGGCGGCGATGCAGGCAGGCCTGGCGCCGGCCCAGGTGCGCGCCGGCCTGCGCGCTTCTGGCTCGGCCCAGCTGCACCTCGAAGCGTTCCTGGCGCTGCTGGGTCACGACGTCTACTATGGCGAGCCACTGACCTACGCCGCGGCCATCCTCTTTGAACAGCGCGGCTTTTCCTATGTCTCCGGGCGGCGGGCGATGGAGGCCATCGACCGCGAGTTCCGGCCCGGCGGCGCGCTGCACGCGGCGCTCGACGGCAGCTCGCCCTTCCGGCAGCCACAGCAGTGGCGCACGGTGCGCGGGCGCGCCTGGGCCATTCACGACGGCATTCTAGAGGCCATCGGCCTGCAGTGGGATGGCCTGCGCATGAGCAAACGGCTGGGACGCCACGCTGGCGTAAACACCTTTGCCGGCGCCGAATATTAAGCCGCGCAAAATTCACCTTTTGCTCATCGCCGTCTTAAAGAAATCTCAGGCAGCGTTGTTATCCTGGAGCCTGAAGTCGCCAAGAAGTGTTCGGCCCCGATCTTCCCCTCCTGGATCGGGGCCGAATGCTTTTATGGCCCTGCGCTGAGATAGAGCCGCGGCACGCGCGTATTAATATTGGTCAGAATCTCGTAAGGGATGGTGCCCGCCCACTGCGCTAGCTCGGCGGCGGTGATGGCCACGTCGCCGCTCTCACCCAGCAAGATCACTTCATCCCCATTGTAGGCCGTCTGCCACTCGATGTTGACCATCAGCTGGTCCATGCACACGCGGCCCACCACGCCATAGCGCTTGCCGCGGATGATCACTTCCGCGTGGTTGGAAAGGCTGCGGAAATAGCCGTCGCCGTAGCCCACGGGCACAGTCACCACGCGCACCATATGGTCGCTCTGCCAAGTGGAGCCATAGCTGATCGCGTGGCCCGGCTGCACCACCTTGAAATAGACCACGTGCGACTTCCAGCTCAGCGCCGGCTGCACGGCCACGGTGCGCGGCGTCTCGTCAGAAGGATACACGCCATAGAGCAGGATGCCGGCGCGCACCATGTCCAGGTGGCTTTGCGGCAACTGCGCGATGGCTCCCGAATTGGCAATGTGCCGCAGCGGCGGGTGCAGGCCGCGCTGCTCACACGCTTGCAGCACCTCCATGAAGCGCTCAAGCTGCACCTGGGCCGAGCCCAGATCCGCGGCATCGGAATTGGCAAAGTGCGAGTAAATGCCTTCGACCTGACAATGGCTGCAGCTCAGCGCGGCGTCTAGCAGCTCGCCCGCGCTGTAATAGTGCACGCCGATGCGCTCCATGCCCGTATCGATCTTCAGATGCACGCGCGCCGTCACGCCGCGGCGGCGCGCTTCGGCCTCCACGTGCATCAGCTTCTCCACCGACGAGGCGGTCAGCGCCAGATCATAATCGAGGAACAGGGGTACCTGGTTGCCCATGATGCCACCCAGCACCAGAATGGGTGCGCTCACGCCCTGTTCGCGCAGCAAGATACCCTCTTCCAGGAAGGCCACGCCGAGGTAGTCGATGCCCTGGCGCGTCAAGTGGCGCGCCACGTCTACCAGGCCATGGCCGTAGGCGTTTGCTTTCAGCACGGCCATCACCCGCGCCGGAGCCACACGCCGCCGGATCGCCGCCAGATTCTGCGTCAGGCGGTCCAGGCGCACCTCCACATAAGTAGGCCGCACCACGCCGTTGGTGGTGATGGTGGCCTCGTTAATCACAGACATGGCGACATTTTACCCGACATCTGAGTTTCGTTGCACCAGGAAGACGGCAACTTGCTTGCACATGCCTGCCCAGGACAGTACAATTTTTGTTATAACACAAGAATAGGGCCAAGCGACTGTTCGGGAGAGCTCTTTTTTGATAAAGGACGCCGAAGGGGCAAGCCTCCTGTTTTAGCTGAAACAGGAGGCGAAACTCTCAGGCAAAAGGACCGGACATTCGGGCGTTTCTGGAAAGCTTATGGCGGGCGCGTCGTAAGCACCGACGGGGCAAGCCGGTGATCATACGGCGAATCTCTCAGGTATCCGACAGAGGACGGCAGCAACCGATTGGGGTTGTATGCCGTCTTTTTATTTCTACCGGCAATAGGAGGCCGTCTCATGACCAGGATTGAAACTGATTTGCTGTACACCAGGGACGACGAGTGGGTTCGCGTGGAAGGCGACGAGGCAACCGTGGGCGTAAGCGATTATGCCCAGGACTCTTTGTCTGACATTGTCTACTTGGAACTGCCAGATGTGGGCGATTCGTACGAAGAAGGCGACACCTTCGGCGTCATCGAATCGGTCAAAGCGGCCGCCGACCTGTATATGCCGGCGTCCGGCGAGATTGTCGCCGTGAACGAAGCGCTGCTCGACGAGCCTGAGGCGGTAAACGAAGATCCGTATGGCCGGGCCTGGATGGTGCGCGTGCGTCTGAGCGACAAGAGCCAGCTAGACGAGCTGATGGACGCCGACGCCTACCGCGCCTACGTCGACGAGCGCGGATAAGGTCGCCGCGCTTTGACCTGCGGCGCGCCAACTGGAGGTATTGTATGTCCCACCTGAGCCACTCAGAAGAAAAACCGCAAGATTTGTTACAACCCATTGATCATTTTGTATCGCGCCACAACGGCCCCAAAGGCCCGGCTGTGGCGCAAATGCTCGAAACCCTGGGCCTGTCGTCGCTGGACGAGCTGGTAGAGCTGACCGCGCCGCAAGCCATACGCGATGAAACGCCTTTGGATCTACCGCCGGCAGCCAGCGAGTCGGAGATCTTGGCCGAGCTGCGAGATCTGGCGCGACAGAATCAGGTGTTTCGCTCCTATATCGGCATGGGCTACTATGGCACGCTGGTGCCCGGCGTCATCCAGCGCAATATCCTGGAAAACCCCGGCTGGTATACGCAGTACACGCCTTACCAGGCAGAAATCGCCCAGGGCCGACTGGAAGCGTTGTTGAACTTCCAGACGATGGTCAGCGAGCTCACCGGCCTGGATATTGCCAACGCCTCGATGCTCGACGAGGGCACGGCGGCCGCCGAAGCCATGACCCTCTGCCTGCGCGCCCAGGGCCGCCGCTCCAGGGCCAACACCTTCTTCGTGTCGGAGCTGTGCCACCCGCAGACCATCGCCGTGGTGCGCACGCGCGCGCGCGCCCTGGGCATTGAGGTGGTGGTGGGCGACCATCGCAGCTTCGAGCCGGACGGCGAAATCTTCGGCGTGCTGGTGCAATACCCGGCCACCGATGGCGCTATCTTTGATTACCAACCATTCTTCGCCAAAGCGCACGAGGCCGGCGCCTTAACCGTGGTAGCCACGGACCTGCTGGCGCTCACCGTACTGCGCGCTCCGGGCGAGTTTGGCGCCGACGTGGCCGTGGGCAACAGCCAGCGTTTCGGCGTGCCCATGGCTTTTGGCGGCCCGCACGCGGCCTTCATGGCCACGCACGACGATTACGCGCGCCAGATTCCGGGCCGCCTGGTTGGCGTCTCTGTGGATGCCAGCGGCGCGCCGGCCCTGCGCCTGGCGCTGCAAACGCGCGAACAGCACATTCGCCGCGAGCGCGCCACCAGCAACATCTGCACGGCGCAGGTGCTGCTGGCGATCATGGCTTCGATGTATGCCGTGTATCACGGACCCAAAGGCTTGCGCCGCATCGCACAGCGCGTGCAGCTACTGACGGGCATCCTGGCCAACGCCCTGCAAGACGTCGGCTATACCATCACCGCCGGCCCGCTGTTCGATACGTTCAAAGTCAGCGACGGCCCGCGCACGGCAGAGCAGCTACTGCAGGCGGCCCTGGCCAAAGAGATCAACCTGCGCTCCTTCGACGGCGCCGTGGGCGTCTCGCTGGACGAGACGGCCACGCCGCAAGACCTGCTGGACCTCCTGGACGTATTTGGCCAGGACGCGGCTTCCTTCGACCTGCAAAGCGCGGCGCAAGAGGCGCCCCTGAGCTACGAGCAGCCCTTGGCGCGCCAGAGCGACTATCTGACGCATCCTGTGTTCAATAGCCACCACTCCGAAACAGAGATGCTGCGCTACATCTTCAAGCTGCAAGGGCGCGACCTGTCGCTGACCTACTCTATGATCCCCCTGGGCTCCTGCACCATGAAGCTGAACGCAACTTCGGAGATGGCGGCGGTGACCTGGCCGGAGTTCGCCAACCTGCACCCCTTCGCGCCCGCCGAGCAGACTACGGGCTATCGCAAGCTGTTCCAGCGACTGGAACAGTGGCTGGCGGAGATCACCGGCTTTGCGGCGACCTCGCTGCAGCCAAACGCCGGATCGCAGGGCGAGTATACCGGCCTCAAGGTGATCCGCGCCTATCACCAAGATCGCGGCGATAGCCACCGTAAAATTTGCCTCATCCCCAGCTCGGCGCATGGCACCAACCCGGCCAGCGCCGTATTGGCCGGCCTGGAAGTGGTGGTGGTTGCCTGTGATGATCATGGCAACATCGACCTGGGCGACCTGCAAGCCAAGGCCGAAAAGCACCGCGACAACCTGGCCGCGCTCATGGTGACCTACCCCTCGACGCACGGCGTTTTTGAGCCGGGCATCAAGGATATCTGCCGCATCGTGCACGAGAATGGCGGGCAAGTTTACCTGGACGGCGCCAACATGAACGCCATGGTGGGCCTGGCGCGCCCCGGCCACTTTGGCGCCGACGTGTGCCACCTGAACCTGCACAAGACGTTCACCATTCCGCACGGCGGCGGCGGCCCGGGCATGGGCCCCATCTGCGTGGCGGAACATCTGGCGCCTTATTTGCCCGGCCATCCCGTGGTCCGCGGCGTGGGCGGCGAACAGGCCATCGGGCCCGTCAGCGCCGCTCCCTGGGGCAGCCCGGGCATCCTGGTAATCCCCTACGCCTACATTCGCATGATGGGCGCCGAGGGCCTGACGCAGGCGACCAAGATCGCCATCCTGAACGCCAACTATATCGCCGAGCGCCTGGAGCCGGCCTACCCCGTGCTGTACAAGGGCGAATTTGGGCGGGTGGCGCACGAGTGCATCATCGACCTGCGGCCGCTGCGCGACGCCTCGGGCATCCTGGTAGACGACGTGGCCAAGCGGCTGATGGACTATGGCTTCCACGCGCCCACTATGTCCTTCCCCGTGCCCGGCACGCTGATGATCGAACCCACGGAGAGCGAATCGAAGGCCGAGCTGGATCGCTTCTGCGAGGCCTTGCTGGCCATCCGCGAAGAGATCCGCGCCGTGGAAGAAGGCCAGATCGATGCCGAGAACAACCCCTTGCGCAATGCGCCGCATACGGCGCTGATGATCGCCGCCGAGGCGTGGGATCATCCCTATTCGCGTGAAACGGCCGCCTACCCCGCCGAATGGATTAAGAGCAACAAGTTCTGGCCCGCCGTTGGCCGCGTGGACAACGTGTACGGCGACCGCAACCTGTTCTGCGTGTGCATCCCTGTAGAAGCCTACGACAGCGAGGAAGGCGAGTTAGACCTGCAAGCCGTGGCCTGACGGCCGCCGCAGCCAGATAACAAAAAAGCGCCCGGACGCAGTGGCCGCGTCCGGGCGCTTTTTGTTTTTTGCACCGGTTCTTAGCGCAGCACGCGCACCAGGTGGTAGCGCTTGCGGCCCTTGCGCAAGATCAGGAACTGGCCGTCGATGGCGTCTTCGATGGTCAGGGCGCGGTCGCGATCGTCAACGCGCACATTGTTCAGGTAGACGCCGCCGCCTTCGATATCGCGGCGCGCCTGGCCGCGCGAGCTGGCCAGCTTGCTGTCGGCCAGCAGAACGGCCAGGGCCACGCCTTCTTGCAGCGCGGCGCCGGGCAGCTCGCTGGAGGGGACGTCGGCGAAGATGTCGGCGATGTCGGCGGCCTCCAGGCCATGCAGCTCGCCGCCAAATAGCACCTCCGACGCCGTCTCGGCGCGCGCCAGCGCCGTTTCGCCGTGAATCATGGCCGTCATCTCGCGGGCCAGGGCGCGCTGCGCCTCGCGCTGCTCAGGGCGCTCGTGCAAGGCCTCGGTCAGCTCACCAATCTCCTGCCGGCCCTTAAATGTGAAGTATTTCAGGTAGTTGACTACGTTGGCGTCGTCGGTATTCAGCCAGTATTGGTAGAAGCGGTAGGGCGACGTGCGCTGCGGGTCGAGCCACACCGACGTGCCGGCCGCCGTCTTGCCAAATTTCGAGCCGTCGGCGTGGGTGATCAGCGGGTAGACCAGGCCATGCACCTGTTTGCCGCGCATGCGCCGCACCAGCTCGACGCCGGCCACAATGTTGCCCCACTGGTCGCTGCCGCCGGCCTGCAGGCGGCAGTCAAAGCGGTCGTGCAGCACCAGGAAGTCGTAGGCCTGCAGCAGCATGTAACTAAACTCGGTGTAGGAGATGCCTTCTTCCCGTTCCAGGCGCGATTTCACCGAATCCTTGGCCGTCATGTAGTTCACGCTAAAGTGCTTGCCTACGTCGCGCAAGAAGTCCATCAGGCCGATGGCTTTGAGCCATTCGGCGTTGTTTAAGATGCGCGCCGGGTTAGGGCGAACGTCGAAGTCCAGGATGGCGGCCAGCTGCTGGCGGATGCCGGCCACGTTTGCTTCGACCTCCTCGTCGCTCATCAGCACGCGCTCTTCCGATTTGCCGCTGGGATCGCCGACCATGCCCGTGCCGCCGCCGGCGATGGCGATGGGCGCGTGCCCGTAGCGCTGGAAGCGCGCCAACTGGATCATCGGCACCAGGTTGCCCACGTGCAGGCTCGACGCCGTGGGGTCGAAACCGTTGTACAGGGTGATTTTGTGCTGGCGCAGCAGCTCGCGCGCGCCATCCGTCTGGTCGTAAACTAGCCCGCGCCACTGCAGCTCGTCGAATATATTCTCAGCCACCTTGCTCTCTTTCCTCCGCGAAACGACTGCTTATTCTGAAGGTAAATCAAAGGGCACGGTCAAAGGATTGTAGTTGGGCAGTATACTGCCCTGGGCTGGGCGATCATGATGTTTCGCAAAATAATCCGGCAAACCCGCCGCAGCCAGGAACCTATTCCCTCGTAGCCGCGGATTCTTTCCGCGCCGCCACGCACCAACGTCGCCGCAGCCGCGTATTCTCGACCTGCCGGGCCTCGCGCCGTAAGGATACCGCGGCTACCTGGCGGGCCAACCCGCGCCTATTACCGGAATAAAATGTTAAAAATCATGATCGCCCGACTACGAACCTTTCCCGCTCCCTCTTTGAAACGTGCTGTTTATCCATGAGAGGGGCCCAGAAGCCATCTCCATTCAAAAAAAAAGCGGCTTAAACGCCGCGTCTTTCAAAATCAGATTGTTCGCGCTGCCTACCTATGCACGAACCAACCCCCAACAGCCCCGCGGCGCCGGCGCTTTGGTCCTCACATCATAATAGGCATACAGCATCGCTGGCAGTTGCTTCATGATAGCTAAATGGTAACAGGCCTTGTGAGGGGCGTCAAGGATCTAAGCGTATGTACCTATTGACAGCCCTGTCGGGCGCGATGACAATACGGGCGTGCGTACGGTAATTGGTAGGGCCTAACAATGGAGACCATCTCGGCCTGGCTCATTGGCGACGATTCCGAGGCAGCGGCCTGGGTGCGAAGATGCCTCGAACGAGCATCGGTCGCGCCGGGGGCCTCGCTGCGCCTGCTGCCAAACGCGGCACAGGCGCCGGCCGATCTTGGGCAGCAGCCCATCGTCTTCCTGGACCTTCAGCAGCAAAAGAGCGCCGAGGAGCTGCTTTGCCACACGCGGCAGGCACTGGACGGCGCACCTGTGGTGGCCCTGGTGGCCGACAGCGCGGCAGGCGAATGGGCCATCGCCCAGGGTGCAGACGACTTTCTCATTCCGCAGGAAACAGACGCCGCGCTCTTCCGGCGCGTGGCGCGCACTGCCTTACGCCAGCGGCAGGAAAAACGGGCGCGCGCCGGCGCGCAGGGGCCCGACCGCTTCCGCCACTACCTGGAGCACGCGCCAGACCTTATTTTTGTGCTGGATCTTGAAAAACATTGCGTGGCCTATGTAAACCGCCAGCTCCTTTTGGGCTACGGCGTGGGCGACTTGGCGCAGCCTGGCGCTTTTCTGAAGCTCGTTCACCCGTCCGACCGGCCCGCCGTGCTGCACCACTGGACGCAATTGGCCCAGGCGCCTGGCGGCGAGATCTCTATGTTCGAGTATCGACTGCGCCCCAAGAACGCCGACTGGGAGTGGGTGCAGAGCCGCGAAACCGTTCTGCCCGATGCCGCTGGCAGCCAGGGCCGGCACGTTATGGTTTCGCTTTCAGTGATTACCAACCGCCGAGAGCGCGAGGCGGCCGTTCGCCGTTATGCCGAGCGGCTGCAGATCTTACATGAGATCGACCAGGCCATCGTCGCCGCGCGCTCGCCACAGTCGATTGCCCAGGCAACCCTACGTCACATCCAGCGCCTGGTGCCCTGTTACCGCGCATCGGTGGTCATCTTTAACTGGGATCAGAAGACATTTACCCCGATCGCCGAGCTGCCCGAAGGCGGGCTGGGCAGCAGCGACGGCCATCCGTTGCCCTTCGATTGGTTTTGGGGTTTGGAGGAGCTGCGGCACGGCGAG
Source organism: uncultured Ardenticatenaceae bacterium (assembly GCA_964384155.1). Lineage (GTDB taxonomy): Bacteria > Chloroflexota > Anaerolineae > Promineifilales > Promineifilaceae > JAAYYY01. The sequence goes on along the minus strand of CAYLJW010000002.1, from coordinate 64,248 downwards.
CTGTATCGTATCGACGACCTCAGCGGCGAGGCCGAAGCGCCCGAGCTGCTCTCGTGGTGGAAAGGGCACGGCGTGCGCTCACTGGTTAGTTTGCCGCTGCAGGCGCAACGCAACCTTCTAGGCGCGATTAGTTTTGGCGGCGACCGGCCCGATAGCTTCACCCCGGAAGATGTTATCGTGATGCGTGAGGTGGCCCATATGCTGGCCATCGGCATTGGGCAGGCGCGCCTCTACGAACAGGCGCAGCACCACGCGCGCAAGCTAGAACAGCGCGCGCGGCGCTTGCTGCTGGTGAACGACATCTCCCTGGCACTCAACCGCCCGGTCGAACTAGACGCCGTGCTGAAGGCCGCGGCGCGGGGCCTGGTGCAGGTTATCGATCTGCGCCAGGTGGGTATCCTGCTGCTGAACGAAGCGCGGGACGCCTGGACGCACCTGGTGAGCCATTCCGCGCGCCACGGCCCATCGGCGCGCGAACTAAGCGTACCGGTGGCCGATAGAAGCCGTGTGCAGCGCCTGGCGCAGCAGGCCAGCGGCGTGCTGTTAATCGACGATGTGCACCACCAGCTGCGGCTCACGGGGCTGGAGGAGCACCTTCTGGAACATCACGCCGACCGCCTGATGATTATTCCGCTGCAGGTGCGCGACGAGGTGATCGGCCTGATTGGTTGTGACATTGGCCCCGGAACGCGGCCCGTCTCGCGCGAGGAGAGCGACCTGGTGCGTACGGTGGCCAACCTCCTGGCCGTTAAGATCGAGCATATCCGCCTGCTGCAAGCGGAACGTAGCGCGCGCAGCGAGGCCGAAGCACACGCCGCCTCCCTGCGCGAGCGCGAGCGGCATCTCACCTTGCTCAACAGCGTCACGCGCGCCACCACGGGCCTGCGGCTTCATGAGATGATGCAGACGGTTGTGGAGCGCCTGGGCGAGTCGAGCGGCGCGCAGGCCTGCTATATCACGCTGTGGGACGAAGCCCAGCAACGTGTCATCCCCGCCGTCGCTTATGGGCCACAGCGGGACAGCTATCATAGCTACCAGGTGCAGCCGGGCGAGACCACGCTCACCAGCTCGGTCTTGAAGGCCGGCCATCCGCTGCGCATTACGAGCCAGGGCGACGACACGATTCTCTCGCCGCGAATCGCCGGTGACTTCGGCCACGAAACCGCCCTGGCCATTCCCATGACCGTGGGCCAGGAGCCCTTAGGCGCGCTGATCATTAGCTACGTGAGCCCCCACGAGTTCTCCGACGCCGAGGTGGCGCTTTATGAACAGGCAGCGGGGCAGATTGCCCTGGCCCTCTCCGCGGCGCGCCTGTTCGACGAAACCCGCCGCCAGCTAGAAGAGCTGAGAGTGCTGCACCGCCTGGCCACCGCCGGCGTTGAGGGTCGCGGCGAAGATGCCCTGCTGGAATATGCCACGCAGCTAATGAAGCAGTCGCTGTTCCCCGATAACTTTGGGGTGCTGCTGTTTGATGAAGATGCGCAGATCCTGCACCGGCACCACACCTACGTAAGCGGGCAGCATGAGCGCACCGAGATCCACATTCCGCTGGGCCGCGGCATCTGCGGCCAGGTGGCGCAGACGGGCAAAGCCATTCGCAGCGGCGATGTAAGGCGCAACCCCCATTACGTCGAAGCCGATCCGCACACGCACTCTGAGCTTTGCGTGCCGCTCAAGAGCGGCGAACACCTCATCGGCGTGATCAACGTGGAAAGCAAAGAGCCCAACGCCTACAGCGACGTGCATGAGCGCCTGCTCTCCACCTTCGCGCACCAGTTGGCCACGGCCATCGAAAACACACGCCTCTTCGCCCAGACGCAGCGGCGCGCCGAGGAGCTGGAGGTGTTGGGTAACCTCTCGGCGGCCCTGCGCGTGGCGGACGGCACGGCCGAGGTGCGCGAAACCCTGGTGCGCGCCGCCGCCGAGCTGTACAGCGCCGAAAGTGTGGCCATCTTCGTGCCCGGCGAGCAGCCGGAACACCTGGCAGTAGCCCATGCCCTGGGCATTCCGCCCACCTTCAGCCAGCGGGAGTACCCCATCGACGCCTCGATCGCCGGGCGCGTCTTCAGCAGCGGCGCGGCATTTCGTTCTGCCGACATCGTGGCCGAGAAGCTTGCCGGCGGCGGGCCGTCCAGCGTGCCGCTGCCCCATGAGCTGGCGCGCGAGCCCGCGCGGCCGGCTATTTTTGCCCCCCTGCGCGCCGGACCGCAGATTGTGGGCGTGGTGGCCGTGATCAATCGTCCACAGCTCGGCCTGGGCGAGCAAGACTTGGAGCTGCTGGTGGCCATGGCCGAGATTACAGGCAGCGCGCTGCACCGTGCCGGCCTGATGGAGACCCTGGAGCTGCGCGTGGCCGAGCGCACGCGCGAGCTGGCCGAGGCCAACGAGCGCCTGCAGGAACTGGATAGGCTGAAGTCGAAGTTCGTCTCGGACGTTTCGCACGAGCTGCGCACGCCGATTACCAGTATCAGCCTTTATCTGGAGCTGATCGAACGCGGCAGCCCCGACCGCAGTGAGCATTACTGGGCCGTTCTACGCAAGCAAACCGAGCGCCTTAACCAGCTCATCGAAGACATTCTCAGCCTGTCGCGGCTGCAAATGGGGCGGGTGGACGTTTCGCTGGCGCCGACGGACGTGGTGGAGCTGGTGCGCGAAATTGTGGACGTGCGCCGCGTCGATTATGAGGCGGCCGGGCTGGGGCTGACCTTTGAGCCCGGCGACCAGGCGCCGCTGGTGATGGCGCAGCCCGATTTGCTGGGCCAGGTAGTGTCTAACCTGTTGGCTAATGCGCTCAAATATACGCTGGAAGGCTCGGCGCGAGTGCACATCAGCGCTGCGGACAACATGGCCTGTATTACGGTGGCCGACACGGGCATCGGCATCGGCGACGACGACCTGCCGCACATCTTCGAGCGTTTCTACCGCGGCGAATTCGCGGGACAGTCGAATATTCCCGGAACGGGCCTGGGGCTAACCATTGTGAACGAGATCGTCCACCTGCACCAGGGGCGCATTGAGGTGCAGAGCGAAGAGGGCCACGGCGCCACTTTCCGCATCTGGCTGCCCCTGGCGGGCGATGGGACACAGATCAGCACATAGTAAAGTAACACGGATTGGATGGCTGCGAGGCCCCTTCGACTGCGCTCAGCGCAGGGGTTCCGGCAGCCCCAGGAGCACGGCCGGCCTGTCATACTCAGTGAAACCTGGCGTCTGTCTAATAGATGGGCAGTGTGGGGTCTACCTCCTGGGCCCAGCGGTTTATGCCGCCTTCCAGGTTGTGCAGCTTGGAAAAGCCGTGACGCTGCAGCAGGCGCACGATGTCGGCGCTGCGCGCGCCGGTGCGGCATTGCACCACGATCTCGCGCGCCGTATCTAACTCGCCCAGCCGCTCGATAACCTGGCCCATGGGCATAAGGCGCGCGCCCAGATGTTCGAGGTTCGAAATATGCCACTCGTGCGGCTCGCGCACGTCGATGATGTCCAGATCGTCGCCGGCTTCCAGCCGCCGCGCCAGCTGCGCCGGGGTGATCGACGGTAGCATCGCGTACTCTCCATTTTGCTGCGTGGCATACAGGCTGCGGTCGTGCGCCGGCATGCCGCAGAACTGCTCATAATCGATCAGCTCTGTGACCGTGGGATTCTCGCCACACACCGGGCAGTTAGGGTTCTTGCGCAGGCGCACCGTGGTGAACTCCATGTTCAGCGCGTCGTATAACAGCAGGCGGCCCACGAGCGATTCGCCGATACCCAGGATCAGCTTAACGGCCTCGGTAGCTTGCAGCGTACCCACTGCGCCGGGCAATATCCCCAGCACGCCGCCCTCCGCACAGCTTGGCACGAGGCCCGGCGGCGGCGGCTCGGGGAACAGGCAGCGGTAGCAGGGGCCGGCGCTGGCGTCGAAGACGGTCACCTGGCCCTCAAAACGGAAGATGCTGCCGTAGACGTTAGGTTTGCCCAACAGCACACAGGCGTCATTGGTCAGATAGCGCGTCGGGAAATTGTCGGTGCCGTCAATGATCACGTCGTACGGCTCGAAAATCTGCAGCGCGTTTTCCGACGTCAGCGGCACCTCATAGGTGTCCACCTGCACGTGGGGGTTGATGTCCAGGATGGTCTCCTTTGCGCTCTCCAGCTTGGAGCGGCCCACGTCTTTGGCGCCGTGGATCACCTGGCGGTGCAGGTTCGTGAAATCCACCACGTCGTAGTCCACCAGCCCCAGGCGGCCAATGCCGGCCGCGGCCAGGTACAGCGCCAGCGGCGAGCCCAGCCCACCGGCGCCGATCAGCAGCACGCTGGCGGCCTTCAGCCTGCGCTGCCCTTCCATGCCCACTTCGGGCATGATCAGATGCCGGCTATAACGCTGGACCTCTTCGTTGCTCAAGGCCATGCTGCCGCCGGCAATCGAGGGGATGATCATCAGCGTATCGTTGTCGTCTACGGCCGTCTCTGCGCCGTCGAGATAGCGGATATCTTCTTCGTTCAGGAACACATTGACGAAGCTGCGCAACTGGCCATCCTCAAAAAGGTGTTGGCGCAGCTGCGGATACTCTTCCGCCAGCCGGTCCAGGGCAGCGCCGGCCGTCCGGCCCTCGACGTCTACGACGCTCAGATTGCCGGTATACTGGCGCAAGGGCGTGGGGATACGAATGGTTGGCATATGTCACACTTCCTATGGATCTAATGGATCTAATTGTATCTCTTCTTCGATAAATCCAGATCGATCTTCTTTGAGCTGCCACGAGCGGCTGCGGCCCACCTGGCCGCCGTGCACGGCGGTGATCAGGTAAGAGTAGCCGGGCCAGGCGGCCCAGGCCAGGTCGCGCGGCGAGGCAACAGGCTCGTCGTCGGGATGGCTGTGAAAGACGCCCACGACATCCAGGCCGCGGCGCATGGCTTCCATTTCGGCGCGCAGCATATCCTGCGGCGTAATCTGGAAGCGAATCCGTTTCTCTTCTTCGTCGGGCCAGCGATTTGGCACCGGAAAAGCGGCTACAACCCGATTGTGGCCATTTTGCGCCTGGCCCAGCAGCAGGCCGCAGCCCTCGTAAGGGTAGGCGGCGACCCCCTGCGCTTCGATCTCTTTTTGTACGGTCTGCGCCATATGCAACATGCGCCTTGCTACTCCTGCCAAAAACGCTCGCTCAGATATTTAAAGCCATTGTCTGGCAACACGGTGACCACCACGCCCTGGCGCAGCTCGCGGGCCACGTCCAGCGCCGCACACACCGCAGCGGCGGCGGAAATGCCGGCGAATAGCCCTTCCAGGCGCGCCAGCCGCTGCGCCATGTCGTAGGCCTCTTCCGTGCGCACCGTGCGCGTGGCGTCGGGCAAGGACGGATCATAAATGGCCGGCTGAATGGCCGTGGGCATATGTTTCAGACCCTCTAAGCCGTTGAATGGGCTGTCCGGCTGCATGGCAACGGCCGTGATCTGGCTATTTAGCTCTTTTAGCCGGCGTGTGGCGCCCATGAACGTGCCGCTGGTGCCCAGGCCGGCGACGAAATGGCTAATGCGCCCGTTCGTCTGGCGCCAGATCTCGTTGGCCGTGGTGTGATAATGGGCTTGCCAGTTGGCCGCGTTGTTGTACTGGTCGGCATAGTAGCTGTCTCCGCCCTCCTGCGCCAGCCGCTGCGCCTCGCGCAGCGCGCCATCGGAGCCTTCCAGAGGGTCAGTGAGCAGCAGCTCGGCGCCATAGGCCCGCAGAATCGCCAGCCGCTCGGGGCTGGCGTTCGAGGGGATCGTTAGCCGCACTTTGTAGCCGCGCGCCGCGCCCAACATGGCGTAGGCGATGCCCATGTTGCCCGACGTCGAATCGAGCAGCGTCATGCCGCGGCATAACTGGCCGGCCCACTCGGCGGCGCGAATAATATTCAGCGCCGCGCGATCTTTTACCGAGCCACTGGGGTTGAACCATTCGGCTTTGCCATAAAGCGCCACGCATTGTGCCAGGCGCGCGTCGCGTTCAATCTTTCTCAGGCGTATGAGGGGCGTGTTGCCCACCTGGGCTTCCAGGCTGTGGGGTGCAAAGGCGGAGGCCGTAAAGGCCGAAGTTGATTGTTTGAAGGTTTGCAACATGGTGCAGGATCCTGGATAAGTCTACTCATAAACGGCGCGGTTACTTTCTGGCACAAAAAAACGGCGACCAGAAACCGCCTGCGATCATCACCGAAACCGCGAGGGGGCTGCCACCGTTTTGCCTGCGAGCCTAGCCGTCGAGACTTGCTTCAGAATGAGACAAAGGTGGTCAGCGCCCTCGCCTCATACACCTGCATTCACGAGCCATGTTGCGAATAAACCTTACTTTTATCATAAAAATGCGCTTTTCAGCGACAGTATAGCAAAGCGCATTATAATGTCAAGCAGGCATACGGCCATGACGCGGCGCGACCACACAGGTTTCGAAAACCTGTCTGGTCTTTGCGCCATCTAGCAAGGAAAAACGAACGATATGAATCGTCAGCACTCCCTACTCCTCCGGCTGATGGCGCTTCTGGCAATGGCCGCATTTGTGGCCCTCTTTTCGCTATCTGTGGTCGCCTTCGTCGCGCAGCGCCAGTTCCTGCGCGCCGCGCCGGTGCTCGCTGCCCTGCAAGAGGTGGGCGCCTACGAGCGCGCCCCGGGCATCCTGGCCGACCTGCTTATCAGCTCCACGGGCGCGCCGCGCAGCGGCCTGGCGCAGCTCATTCCTATTCCAGAGCTAAATAAGGCCGACACCGAGCGCTTCCTTGCCACCCTGCTGCCGCAGACGTGGCTGCAGGCGCAGTCTGAAATGGTGGTGCAGCGCGCCATGGCCGGGCTAAACGGCCAGCCACCGCCAACGCCGGCGGTGATCTCACTGGTCGAGGTTAAGGCGCAATTGCAGGGCGCGGCCGGCCGCGAGGCCGTGCTGGCGGCCATAGAGGCCCGCCCCGCCTGCGGGCCCATGGATCTGAGCGCCTTCACCTGTGGCTTTAACCTGGCGGGCGACATCGCCTGCCGCCCGCCGGCGCTGAACCTGGACATTTGCGGCACGGCCATCGACCTGGCGCTGGTGGGCCTGACTGCACAGGTTCCGGATCAGGTCGACCTCGACGTCGTGCTGCGGTTCAGCGAGCCGCTCTCCGGCCCGCTGCGCGATCACGCCCGCCGCTATGCCACGGCAATCAGGCTGCTGGGCACATTCGGCTGGTTGGCGGCGCTGCCCTTTTTCTTGCTGGGCTCGCTGCTCGCCGTGCGCTCTCTTAGCGGCCTGCTGCGCTGGTGGGGCGCGCCGCTGGCCGGCGTGGGCCTGACCTTGCTGCCCGTCATAGCCCTCACCGCCCTGTGGCCCACGTGGTACGTGGCTGCGCCCATGCAACATCTATCGGCCGGCGCGCCCTCGCTGGCCGGCCTGCTGGCCGACGTGGCCGCCGTGCTGGGCCGCGGCCTGGCGCTGCAGCTTGGCCTGATTGCCTTTGTGTTCCTGCTGCTCGGCGTGGGGATGCTGGCGCTTTCTTATATCGCGCCCTGGCTTCAGCGCTGGCTGAATCAGGGCTGAAGCAGCAGAGAATCGGCGCCATCCTCCAGGGGCAGGCGCACGTTGCGCGCTGGGTCGAAGAGGCCCACGCGCAGGGCCAGCTCGCCGGGGGGAAGCTGCGCCGGCAGGCTGATCACGTGCCGGTCGACCACATATTCCGATGGCGCCCAGCCGCTGGTCGGCCGGCGCCACTGCGCGGGCTCGGCGTCCGACTGTGCAACTATCGAGCCATCCTCGCCTACCAGGTGCACGAAAACGACGTAGCTTTCGCTCATTTCCGCCAGCGCCTGCCACACCAATGTCACAGCCAGCTCCGCATGCGCGCCGCTTTGCAGCGCCGCCAGGCTATCGACCGGCGCCAGCTCGTAACCGGCAAGGCTGGCGAGCCCACCGTAGTGCGCCCGCACCTCGTTGGCTACTGCAGGCGCCTGGAAGAGGCGCTGCGGCGCCGTGACCTCGATATGGCCCAGGGCTACGTCTTGCAGCCAGAGCCCGTAAAGGCCGCTTTCCAGCCGCGCCGGCAGGCGTAACAGGTGCTGCCCGCGCAGGCGCTCTCCGGCGCGCCACTCTGCTGCCGCTTGCGGCGGGGCGATGGGCCATTGCGCCTGCACAACGCCGGCCTCGTCGCGCAGCTCGAGCGCCATGTTCGCCGGCGGCTCGCCGGCGGCGGGCCGCTCCCAGAAGAAGGTCAGCAACAGGGGGTCGCCGGGCGCTGCGCTGTCGCGATCCTGGTTGTAGCCCAGCAGCAGCAGCCCGTCGATTTGTTCCGAGAGGCCGTGCTGCGGCCGGAATACTGGAGCTGTACGCGCCGGCAGCACTTCCACGTGGCCGATCACGGCCGTTGGGCCCGCTGCGCTGCCCGCCTGCAGCAGAGTCAGCGGCTGCAAATCGGCCAGGTTGAACAGCGTCAGCACCAGCTCGTAGCGGCCTGGCGGCGCGCCGGGCAAAATCGTCACTTCGCGGCTGTCCCAGGCCCATTGGCCCGCCAGCCACTGCTGTGTGGGCGGGGCCTCCTCGTACAGGCGCGGGCGCTGCGTGTCGCGGTCGCTCCAGATCAGCCCCTGCTCATCGCGCAGCCACAGGTTGCTCTGCAGCGCAAGCTGCGGCGCGCTGTGCACCTGCCAGGCTAGGTGCACATCGAAAGCCTCACCCGATGGCGCGGCCTGCCGGCTGAGGTTAAATCCGGCCAGTTGTAAGCCCCCCACCTGCAGATCCGCGGCAAACGCGACGGGTGGGTCCGCGCTGCGCCGCAAGGGCGAAGGCAGGCGGTCTACCAGCATGATCTTGCCGCCGAGCAGCAGCAAGGCCAGCAAGGCCAGGGCGGCAAACGCCTTCTGCGAGAGGGCTGCGGGCCGGTCGGACGGCGCGGCAGGCCGGCGCCCACGCGGCCTGCCGCGGAGGCTGAGCGCCAGGGCCAGCACGGCCAGCGTCGCCAGCAGGCTGAGCGCGCCCAGGGCGCTGCGCAGGGGCGTCGAGTGCCAGGAGACCTCGACGGTGTGTTGCCCCACAGGAACGGCAAAGGTGATCAGGCCGCTGGGCTCTTCGGCGGTAATGGCCGCCGGTTCCCCGTCCACTAGCGCTCGCCAGCCGGGGAAAGCAAAGCTGAGATAACGCGCCTGGAACGCTTCTGGGCTGCGCAGCTCGGCCGTCACAGCCAGCGGCCGGTAGCTCACCTGCAGCAGCTCGGCGCCCGGCGGCAGCGCGGACAGGTCGAAGCGCTGCGGCGTGCGCCCGGCGGCGTAATCTGCCAGCAGGGGCGAGCTGCCGGGCCGCTGGGCCACGGTTACCGGAAAGTAGCTGCCCACCGGATCCACGCCGACCATGCCCGTGGCCTGTTCGTAAGCGTGCACGTCGTGGATGGTAGGGAAGGCCCTCTCCACACAGTAAGGCGGGTAGAGCAGGGGGTAGGCTTCCAGCAGCAAAACGGCGACGGCCAGGGCCAGGGGCAGGATGGTCGTGGCGGCGCGCCACAGGCGCGCTGCGGGCAGCGGCCAGAGGCCGGCGGCGAAAGGCACGCCGGCCAGGAAGGCCACGGGCAGCGCCGCGCGCCCCACAAAGCGCCAGGGAAATTGCACGAACTCAATGAGTGGCATGGCCTCCCACAGCGGCCTGCTGATGGGCAGCGCGAAGAAGAGATAAACCAGCGCTCCGGCAGCCATGAAGGCCACGTGCCCTCTCTGCTCATACTGCGACGATTCATCGCCCGTCCCAGGTTCGTAGTAGGGCGATTCATCGCCCCCAGTGGGGCAGTGAACTACCCCACTACGAACCTTCTCACGGGCCGTTATACGATCCTTCTTGCGCAGACTGTCGCTAAGCTTCCTGGGCAGCAGGCCGCTAATCAGGCCCAGCAAGGCCAGGGCCGTGGGCGCCCAACCCAGGCGCAGGGGCAGCGGCGGGTTGATCAGCGCCGGGTCTTCGGGCGCGACCGGCGCGAAGATTTCGGCCAGGCTGGCGAAGTTGAAACGGAAATCGTTGTTGCGGTTGCTGGTGGAGAGCGTGAGCGTGACCTGGTCGATCTCCAGCACCGCGGGCAGCGTATAGAAGGCCGTCATGGCCAGGCCCAGGCCCACCACGGCGGCGGCGCGCCAGAGCACGGCGCGGTGCTGCAAGCCGGCCAGCCAGCCGCAGAAGAGCAAATAGAGCACAAGGGCCGGCGCAAACAGCAACAGCGAGATGTTGTGGCTGAGGGCCAACACAGCCAGGCCCAGGGCCGCCGCCAGGAACCAGCGCGCGCGGCCCGCCAGCACAAAGCGGCGCCCGGCCCACAAAATCAGGGGGAAGAGGGCCAGGGCCATCGACTCAACCTGGTTGCCGCGAATCAGGGCATCGACGAGCTGGTAGGGCGCGGCCATATAGGCCACGGCGGCCACCAGGCCGGCGCGCGGGCCAAAAATGTCGCGCACCCACAAATAGGTGAAGCAGCCGGAGGCCACAAGGCACAGGGCATAAAACAGGTTGATGGCCGCAGGCAGCGGCAGACCCAGCAGGTGCGGCCAGAGGCTTAGATAGAGCGGCAGCGGCTCGCGGTATAAAAAGAAGGGGTAGCCGTAGCCAAAAGCAAGGTCGGGCAGCCAGCGGCTGAAGAGCAGGCCGTTGCGCCAGGCGTGCAGCATGGCCACCACGCGGTGATAGTGCAGGTGGCCGTCATGCGTGCAGGCCGTCTCGGCCCAGCGCAGCAGGGGCGTGAGCAAGGGCCAGGCCAACAGACTCACCAGCAACAAGTCGCGCACCGTGTGCAGCCGCCGGCTCATGGCGCTTCCACCGCCAGCTCGAGCTGGTCGCCGGCCAGCCGCTCGCCGCCTGGAGCAACCAGCGGCAGGCGCGCGCCGTTGCTCCCATCATAGAGGCCCAGGGCCAGCCGATAGGCGCCAGCCCCCGGATGGGGCAGGCTGTAGCTGTCGACGATCACCTCGCCAGCCGCCCAGCTACTGGTGGGCGGCGCGGGCTGCCTGTCGGCGCCGGCAATCATCTGCCCGCCATCAAGCAGGTGCACAAACGTCGTCAGGTTCTGGAAGGTGGTCTGGCGCGCCTGCCACACGACCTGCACCTGGATCGTCTCGCCGCTGGTTGCGTCTACCTGCACCTGCTGCAGCCAGGCCAGGTCGCCGACGGCTACCTGCAGCGCGTCGAGCCCGTCGGGCAGCGCGGCCAACCGTTCGCGGGTCTCCACCTGCACGCGCCCCAGGCTCACCGGCTGCGCGGTCAGCGCTTCGCCACCGGCCGTGTGGGCCGAAAGGCGCAGCTCATGCGCGCCCGGCGCAAGCTGCAGAGGCAAGCGCCAGGTTGGGCGCAGGCGCACGACGTGGCCTTCATGCCAGCCTTCGCCCTGCAAGACCACTTCGGCCGTGGCCGCGCCAAGGTGCAGCACGAGGACGGCGGGCTCCGTTGTTGGCGCCCGCCACCATAGCTCCAGCGAAAAAGGATCGCCGGCCGTGACCCTCGGCGGCGGGTCATCGAAACCGGCGATAGGTCCGGGTTGCTGCGGCGCATTCGGCGGCTCGAGCGGCGGTTGGCTGAGCGGCGGCGCCACCTTGGTCGGCGCAACCGCCAGCTCGGTTCCGGCAAATGCGCCGGCGCTGTCGCTTACAGGCTGCTGGCTGCCCTGGTGGTCGAACACGCGCAGCACCCAGGTGTATGCGCCGGGCGCCAGCGTTGGCGGAACCTGAAACGCGTAGGTCGCCAGTTGCGGAGCGCCGCTGGCCCAGTCGGCCGGTGTGTGCTCATCGCGGTTCAGCAGTGGCGTCTCGCGCTGCAGCCAGGCCTGGCCCTGCGCGTCGACCAGGGCCATCTGCAGCTGGTAGGCGGGCGCCAGCTCAGACGGCTGCTGCACGAGCCATGTGAGCTGCAGCAGGGCCTCGCCGGGCCACGGCGCAAGGGCCGCGCCCGCGCTTTGCAGCGTGAGGCCGGGGCCAAAACGGCTGCCGGCGGCGGCCGATTGCAGCGGCGGCGCGCCCATGGCGCGCGCATCCAGGCCGGTTTGCACCACAGCCGTGCCCACGCCTTTCACCAGAACTGTTAGCCAGACCTCTTCGGGCGTCGGCGCCAGCCGGTCGCGCACGTCGCCGGCAAGGGTGAGCACATGGTGGTCAGGCTGCAGGCGGGCCAGGTTAGCCGGGCGCCGGCGAATAATCTCGCCGGGGAAGAAAGGCGCGACGCCCGCGAGGTTGGCGCTGAAGAGCGTGGCGCGCTGCGGCGCGGGCAGCAGGCGCGCCAGCGTGCGCGCGGCCAGGCCGGCGTCTTCCCCCCAGCCGAGGGGCAGCACATGGCGCGCCACGGCGTGGCCGCCCAGCAGCCAGTTGCTCGCCGTGAGTGGGTGAGGCCAGGCGGCAAGTAGAAAAGCGCCTTGCACCAGCAGCGCGGCGATAAGCAGCCAGGGTCGGCGGGCGCGCATGCGCTGCGCGGCCTGCACCAGGCCCCAGGCGGCCACAAAGATGAACAGCAGCAGCGCCGGCAGCGCGTAACGGTCGAACTTCTTGGCCGCCAGGGTGAGTGCCACGAGCATAAAGATGGCAAAGAGCGCCAGCCAGCGCACCGGCGCGCCGTCTCGCCGCCGCTGCGCCAGGAAGGGCACGGCGGCCAGCAAACCGATGAATGAGACCGGCGAAAGGCGCACAGCGGCGGCAAGCGGATAAAACAAGGGCCCATGCTCCAGGGCAAGCTGGCCTAAAAAGAAGCTGGGGCGCACGGCGTCTTCGAGCAGCCGGCTGTTCAGGCCGCCGACGAGCTGCAGCACATGGCGCGGCGCGGCCCACAGCGCAGGCAGCAAGACGGCGCTGGTGGCCAGGCCCGCCCCTGCCCACAGCAGCAGCCGCAGCAGGGCCTCGCGGCGCGCCGGCCGCGTCACGGCGCCGGCCACGGCCGGCGAGGCCAGAATGGGCGGCACAATGGCCAGCAACAGCGCGCCGGGCGTTTTGGTGAGCACGGCCAGGGCGGTGCACAGCCCGGCCAGGATGGCCGCCGGCGGCGACTGGCGGCGCGTGGCGCGCATGGCCCACAGCAGGGCCAGCAGCACAAAGGTGGCCAGCAAGCCGTCTACGTGTAGCAAGCCGGACAACCCGGCGCTGAAGGGGTCCAGAGCCACCAGCAGGCAAGCCAGCAGCGCCGCCCGCCCGCCAATCAGGTCACGGGCAAGCAGATAGGCCAGCGCCAGTCCGGCGCTGGCGACGAGGGCCACACCCAGCCGGCCGCCGTTTAAGAAGACGTAGAGCTGGCGGTAGGCTTCGACGTTGTCGGTGGAAAGCTGCTGCAGGCGCGCCAGCCAATCCAGGTGCTGCTGGGCTTGCGGCTGTAGCCAGAGCTGAAGCTGCGCCGCTATAGCGCCGATCCAGGTGGTGGTCACCCCCGGATGGCCGCTTTGCAGGGTCTGCGGCCAATCGGCCGCCAGCAGCGCCCGGCGCAATCCCAGGCTGCGGTAGACCCAGTTCAGCTCGTCAGGGGTGACATAGCGCCCAATGGCTGCCAGGCGCGGCAAGAGGGCTGCAAGCAAAATGGCGAGGGCAGTAAGCAGTTGCGCGCCGCGCGCCACGGCTCATCTCCTTTGTCGCGGCATCGAGGCGCGTCTAGAGGTAGCCCAGGCTACGTAGCCGTTCTTCAATCTGGCGCTCTTCTGCATCTTGTAAGGATTGGTTGGCGCGGCTGTCGACTTCCTCGCCCGCGCCGTCTTCAGACCCCGTGTAGCTCACGGCCGGCGGCTGGCTGAAGATTTCGTGCAAGACGCGCCCGTCCATCACGCGGGGCACCGGCTCGCCCAGCATGGCCAGCAACGTGGGCGCCAGGTCGACAATGTTAAACTCCGCGGCCTTTGCGAAGCTGTGGCCTGCAGCGCGCACGCCGGGCCCATGGGCGATAAAGATGCCTTCACGGCGATGGCAGCCCGAATCGCCGCGAATCTGGTCGGTGATCACCTGATTGTTGGTGGCGAACAGGGGAAAGGCAATCATATTGTAGTCGTCCAGCACCAACTGGATGTCGGGGCCATACTGCGCATAGGGCCCTTTGTAGGCCTGCTCGTTCAGGATCAGGTCGCTGACCAGCGGCCGGCCCTGCTCATCGCGCAGCTCATCCAGGGCGGCGATAATTTCTTGCCGTGTGCGCTCGTAACTATCGGCGGCGACAATGCCCTGTGGCTCACGCCCGGCGATATTTAAGTAGATTTGGCCCACATGGCCCATGCTGTAGGCCACCGTGCGCTGCCAATCGACGCTGTTGAAGCTGAGGAAACGGCCCACGACCTGGTTGCGCGTCTCTTTAGAAACGCGAGCCGCCAGGTTTTGCAGGCCCATGGCTTCGATCATGCGGTAGACGCCCGCGGGCGTGATGCCCCGTTTGAAGGCCGCAGCCTTGACCGCCGTAAGCGGGTCGCGCCTGAGCTTCAGGAAACCCTTCTCCATCAAAAAGACGTTCAGGTTCACGATCTTGTGCAGCGGCCCAAAGCCATGATCAGACATAACCATGACCGCCGTGTCCCCGGGCGCTTTTTGCAGCATACGCCCGATGTAATCGTCGACAAGGCGGTAGCCATCGCGAATGGCGTGCTGGTAAGGCCCTGGCTGGTGGCGGGGATGCGTCACGTCCATGTGCCGCCACATGGCGTGCTTCATGATGTCCAGGGCGATGAAGTGCACCATCAGCACATCCCAGGCCTCTTCTTCCATTAAAGCCAGGGCCCAGTCGCCATGCACGCGGATCAGCTCGTAAATATCCGCTACATAGGCGTCTTCATTGCCCGCCTTAAACTGCACGTTGGGCGCCACGCGGTAGTCGCCCAGGCGCTGGCGGTAGCGGTCGATCAGATCATCTGGGTAACTGATGCGCGCGCTGTTGGGGCTGAGGATGCCCGTGATCATGAAGCCGTTGACTTCGTGCGGCGGATAGGTGACGGGCACATTGAGCACGCCCACTTTGTAGCCGGCGCGCGAGAGGCGCTGCCAAAGGGTGAGCTGGCGAATGGTGGTGGAATTGACCAGGGAGAAGTCGGCGCCGGACGGCTGGATAAAGTCGAAGACGCCGTGCTTGCCAGGGTTACAGCCGGTCATGAACGTGGGCCAGGCGGGGCTCGTGACCGGCGGCATGGTAGAAGAGAGGTCCGCGGAAACGCCGCCGGCCATCAGGCGCGCCAGGTTCGGCAGGTGGCCTTGCTCGGCCCAGGGGCGCAGCAGATCAAATGTTGCGCCGTCAATTCCGACGATTAAAGCCTTCATGTAATGATTTCCTGCACGTGATAGACCGCCTTATCCTGGCTCTCATAGTAGGTGCGCACGACCAGCTCGGCCAGCAAGCCCATCACCAGGAATTGCACGCCAATGAACATGAGCACGATGGCCAGCATGAGCAAGGGGCGGTCGCCAATACGCACGGCGCGAAAGCCCTCCACACCGCCGCTGAGGGCGCCGCCCAGCTTCAACAGCAAGAGGTAGAGGGCAATGAGCGAGCCGCTGCCGGCGGAGATGATGCCAATGCCGCCCAGCAAATGCATGGGCCGGTCGCTGTAGCGGCGCAGAAAGAGAACGGTAATCAGGTCGAGGATCACGCGAAACGTGCGCGACAGGCCGTACTTCGAGGCGCCCGCCACCCGCGAGCGGTGGTTAACGGGCACTTCGGCCATGTTGAAGCCGGCAAAGCTCACCATCTCGGGAATGAAGCGGTGCATTTCGCCATAAAGGTGCACCTCGCGCAGCACGGGCGCGCGGAAGGCGCGCAGCGAGCAGCCGCGATCGCGCAGGCGCACGCCGCTGGCGCGGGCGATGAGCGAATTAGCCAGCCGCGAGGGCAGCTTGCGCAGCAAGAGAGGGTCTTTGCGGTTCTGACGCCAGCCGTTGACCACGTCGTAGCCTTCGTCCAGCTTGTCGAGCAGGGCGGGGATGTCGGCCGGGTCATTCTGGCGGTCGGCGTCCATGGTAACCACCACTCGGCCGCGGGCGTAATTGAAGCCGGCGGCAAATGCAGCCGTCTGGCCAAAATTGCGTCGGAAACGGATGACCACCACGCGCGCATCTTGCCGCGCCAGGTCGCTCAGCGCTTCAAAGCTGCCATCGCTGCTGCCGTCGTCGACGAAGATGAGCTCATAGTGCAGCGGCCGCGCGGCCAGAGCCGCCACGATCTCCTGGAACAGGGGCGCAATGTTGTCCACTTCGTTGAAAACGGGGATAACCAGGCTCAGATCGCATTCATCTGCAGCCTCACGCCGCTCGTTCTCTTCCGCAGCCATCATAAGCTGTGATTCTATCACCGGCCCCCTTGCGGGCAAGCAGCAGCGCGCCGCAGGGCGCAGGCGTGGGCGGACAATGGCGCCATTTGGTAATAGAATAGGGGCCGTTATCTATGGCATCGCGCAAGGTCTCAGACCATGTCTGTTTCGGTAATTGTGACAGTAAAAAACGACGGCGACGCCCTGAGGGTGCTGCTTGATTCTTTGATTCAGCAAACAGAGCAGCCGGCGGAAGTGGTGGTGTGCGATGGCGGCTCGCAAGACAACACGCTGCAACTGCTGGAAGAATACCGGCGCTGGCTGCCGCTGAAGCTAATTTCAGCGCCGGGCAGCAACATCAGCGAAGGGCGCAACCGGGCCATCGAAGCCGCGCGTGGCCCGCTGATCGCCGCCACCGACGCCGGCGTGGCCCTGTCGCCCGTCTGGCTGGAGGAAATTGTGCGGCCGCTGCGCAAGGACGGCGCCATGGTCGTGAGCGGCTGGTTCGAGCCCGACCCCTACACCGACTTCGAAGTAGCAATGGGCGCCACCGTGCTGCCTGAGCTGCAAGATATCGACCCCCAGACCTTCCTGCCTTCTAGCCGCTCGCTGGCCTTTCATCAAGAGGCCTGGCGCGCTGTTGGCGGCTACCCCGAATGGCTGGACTACGGCGAGGACCTGGTATTCGATATGGCCCTCTTCCGCCGTTATGGTCCGTTTCCCCTGGCCACCCGCGCCGTGGCTTACTTCCGGCCGCGCAGCAGCCTGCGCGCCTTCTTCCGCCAGTATTACCTCTACGCGCGCGGCGACGGCAAGGCAAATCTGTGGCCCAGGCGGCACGCCATCCGCTACCTCACCTACTTGGTAGCCCTGCCCCTTCTGCTGCTGTTGGTGTGGCGCGAAAAGTGGCCGGGATGGGCGGGCTTAATAGGCGGCCTGCTGGCTTACTGTTTGCGCCCCGCGCAGCGGCTGTGGCGCGCCACGTTTGGCTGGCGTCTGCCGGCGCGCCTGCGCGCCCTGGCGCTGATCCCCATCATTCGCTTGGTAGGCGATGTGGCCAAGATGCTGGGTTATCCCGTGGGCCTGGCGTGGCGGCAGCGGCGCACGCCGCCCCGTTAAGCTGCGACGCCCTTTTTGCGCCGGATTTCACGTTAGCGCCCTGTAAGTGCTATTGCCCCGCTCCCCTGGAGTTGTTAAGATCGAGGCGTTATGGTTATTCAGCGCAAACCGCCCCGACACCCCGGAAGCGGTCCCTCCTGCCTGGTGGTGCTGCTTATTCTGTCTGCCTTCGGGCTGGGCATGTACGTTGTGGGCAACGCCGAGCAAGTTCGCGATGTGATCATCCCCACGGCCACGCCGGAACCCACGCGCTCAGCGGCGGAGTATGCCACCAGCGCCGCCTTATATGAGCGCGACGGCGAGTACGAAAATGCTGTGACGGCTTACGAGCAGGCCATCGCCCTCGATTCGTCCAACATCAATTTCTACATGAAACTGATTGACCTGCTGATTACCATTGGCCGGCCCCAAGACGCGCTGCGGCGGGCAGAGCAGGCGATGGTGATTGCCTCGGACCGGCCAGAGGTCTGGGTGGCCCTGTCCTCGGCGCACCTGGCCAACGCCAACCGCCTGCGCGAAACCGGCGACCCCGCCGGCGCGCAGCTCGAGTTCCAGGAAACGGTGAACGCGGCCGTGCAGGCCACGGACCTCAACCCCGGCCTGGCCGAGGGCTATGCTTATATGGCCCAGGCGCTGGTGGCCCTGGGTCCCGAACGGTTCAACGAAGCGCTGGAGCACGCCTCGCTGGCCGTGGACCTGGAGCCCAACAGCGCCGTGACGCGGCGGGCAATGGCCCTGGTGTATGAGATGCGCGGCCTGTACGACAACGCCATTCAGGAATACCTCATCGCCCTGGACAACGATCCCACGCAAGTAGACCTGCGCACAAACCTGGCCTACCTTTACTTCTTCACCGATCGCCGGCAGCAAGCCATTCTGGCGCTGCAAGATGTGCTGGAGACGGACCCCAACAATGCCGCGGCCTATGACGGCCTGGCCTATTTCTACTTCATTCTGGGACAATACCCGCGCGCCGAAGAGAACGCCTTGCGCGCGGTGCAGCTCGACCCGCATATGACGCGGGCGCGGGCGCACCTGGGCGCCGCCCTCTTCCAGCAGTCAAAGTATGATACGGCCATCGAGGAGCTTAGCGTGGCCGTGGCGGCTTACGACACGGTGAGCACGTCCAACGCTACTTACTTCAATATGCTGGGTCGCGCCTATTACTATCAGAACCGCTGCGAGCAAGCCGAGCCTTATTTCCAGCGCGTGCTGGCGGCGCGTCCCGACGACTTCGCCCAGGCACAGGCGCAAGAAGGCCTAGAGCTGTGCCGCCAGCAGCGCCTGCAAAGCAGCAATTAGCACTCCATAGCGCAAGCTGCTAAAATCCTCTTGACAAGCTCCCTGCTTGTGATACAATTTTCGCGGTGATTAGCACTCTAACTACCTGAGTGCCAGCAAAGCCCATCTACTTAAACATCTCATCTGATAAGGAGAGTCGATTTATGGACATGAAGTTAAAGCCGCTTGCTGATCGGCTGGTTGTCGAACCGAAAGAGCGTGAAGAGACAACGGCCTCTGGCATCATTTTGCCCGAAACTGCCAAAGAAAAGCCTCAAGAAGGTGAAGTCGTGGCCGTGGGCCCCGGTCGCCGCGACGACGATGGAAAGCGGGTGGAGATGGATGTAACCGTCGGCGACCTGGTGTTGTACGCCAAATATGCGGGCACCGAAGTAAAGATCGACGGCAAAAAATTGCTGATTTTGAAAGAATCTGACGTCCTGGCCATCGTCAACCAGTAAGCGCAGCCAGGCGCAACCACAGAAAGCTAGCAAGCAAGGAGTAAACGAAACATGGCAAAACAGTTGAGCTTTTCCGATTCGGCGCACCGTAAGCTACGCCAGGGCATTAACACGCTGGCGAGCGCGGTGGCCACAACCCTGGGCCCCAAAGGCCGCAACGTGGCCCTGGACAAATCCTTTGGCGCGCCGACCATCACCCACGATGGCGTCACCGTAGCCAAAGAAATTGAGTTAGAAGATCCCTACGAGAACATGGGCGCGCAGCTCTTGAAAGAAGCTGCCACCAAGACCAACGATATTGCCGGCGACGGCACCACCACGGCTACCGTTCTGGCCCAGAGCATCGTCAATGAAGGCTACAAGAACGTTGCCGCCGGCGCCAATCCCATGCTCTTGAAGCAGGGCATCGAGGCAGGCGTTCAGGCGCTGTCGCAGACCATTCGCGATATGGCTGTCACCATCGACAGCGTGGAAGAAATCGCCTCCGTCGCGGCCATTTCGGCGCAAGACGACAGCATCGGCAAGCTGATTGCCCAGGTGATGGACAAGGTGGGCAAGGACGGCGTGATCACCGTCGAAGAGTCCCAGGGCCTGGAGTTTGAAACCGAATACGTCGAGGGTATGCAGTTCGACCGCGGCTACATCAGCCCCTACTTCATCACCGATTCGGAATCGATGGAAGCCGTTCTGGAAGATCCCTACATTTTGATTCACGACAAGAAGATCAGCTCGGCGCAGGATATCGTGCCCATTCTGGAAAAGCTGATCCAGACGGGACGCCGTGAGCTGGTTGTCATCGCCGAAGATATCGACGGCGAGGCTCTGGCCACCCTGGTTCTAAATAAGCTGCGCGGCACCATTAACGCCCTGGCCGTGAAGGCGCCCGGCTTCGGCGACCGCCGCAAGGCGATGCTGCAGGATATTGCCGTGCTCACCGGCGGTGAAGTGATCACCGAAGAAATGGGCCGCAAGCTGGAGAGCGTGCAGATCTCCGACCTGGGCCGCGCGGGCAAGATCGTTGCCAGCAAGGACGAAACGACCGTGGTCGACGGCGCGGGCGACGGCGCGCAGATTAAGGCGCGCGTGGAGCAGATTAAGACCGAAATCGACCGCAGCACCTCGGACTACGACCGCGAAAAGCTGCAGGAACGCCTGGCCAAGCTGGCCGGCGGTGTGGCCATCATCCGCGTTGGCGCAGCCACCGAGACCGAGCTGAAAGAGAAGAAGCACCGCGTTGAGGACGCGCTGAGCGCGACCCGCGCTGCCGTAGAAGAGGGCATCGTGCCCGGCGGCGGTGTGGCCCTCATTAACGTCATCAGCGCCCTGGATGACGTCGAGGTACGCGCCGGCGACCAGCAGACCGGCCTGAACATTCTACGCCGCGCCCTGGAAGCCCCCATGCGCAAGATCTCGGAGAACGCCGGCCAGAACGGCGACGTGATCATCCAGAACGTGCGCTCCCAGCAGCGGGAGACCAACAACCCCAGCATTGGCTACAACGTGCTGACCAACGAGTATGTGGACATGATCGAAGCCGGCATCATCGACCCGGCCAAGGTGACGCGCGGCGCGCTGGAGAATGCCGCCAGCATCGCCTCCATGATCCTGACCACCGACGTGCTGATCACCAACCTGCCTGAGAAGGATAACGGGCAGCCTGGTGGTATGCCCGGCGGCATGCCCGGCGGTATGGGCGGCATGGACTTCTAGTCCAACCACCCCGCCAACACAGTCAATAACAGCAAGGGCCCCTCGCAACCGAGGGGCCCTTTTTGTTTGGATCACTCTTTTGCCGCAAAAGCGGCGCCGGCGCACGCTCCCGGCGCGCTTACGGCCCTTCCGCGCCTAACGTTTCAAGAAAGCGAAAGACCCGCTCGCGCACTTCCTCGCGCGTCAGATCGCTGGTGTCGATGTATAGGTCGCAATGCTCTCTGGCATGCGCCAGCCGCTGCACCTGCTCCGCCAGGCGCGCCGGCCCCCAGTCGATGCGCGGCCGGCGCTTCTTAGCCGTGGCGTAGTCCACGTCGAGGAACACCAGCAGATCCGGTTTGGCAATGCGTTGCCACATGGCCGGCACATAAGAATGCTCCTGCACCACGTGGCGCGCCTCGTAGCCGGCGGCGCGCAGCGCGCCCACCAGCTCCGATTTGCCCGCCACGCAGGGGCCCACCACGGCCACGCGCAGGCTCATAGCGGCAACCTGCCGCTGAGCTGCCGCACTTCGTTGTCGCCGGCCGCCTCCTTCACCTGCACCACAACCACGCTAATATCGTCGCGCGCGCGGCCGTGGTCCAGGTCCAGCGCTTCGTGCAGCAGCCGGCCCGCGATTTCTTGCGGATCAGAAATCCCTTCCTGCAGGCAGCGGCGCGTAGCTTCCAGCGGCTCGAAGCAGTTCTGGCCGTGCCAACTGCCGGCGTGCCGCAGGCCGTCGGTGTAGGCCACAACCAGCGGGCCTAGCTCGATAGGGATCTCGCCGATCACCGGCTTCACATTGCGCCGCGTGCCGATCGATTCGGAAGGTTCGTCGAGCAGAAAGAGGCCGCGCTGCGGAGTGTGCACGATGACCGGCGCCACGTTGTTGCGCGAAATGACCATCGTGCGCGTAGCGGCGTCTACCGAAATGATATTCAGAGTGGCACTGACCTTGCCGCCGCGATGGGTGTAGAGGTAATCGTGGGCCGCGCGCGCCGCCGCGCCGTCGCGTACCCCTTCGGCCAGCAACTGGATGGCCTTGCGCGCCACGAGGTTGCTGATCTTTTTGGCCGAACGGCCGCTGCGCTGCCCGTCTACCAGCACCAGCGACAGGCCGCCATGAGGCCGCTCAATCATCTCCAGCGTGTCGCCGCTCTCGCTGCTGGCCCACTTGCTTATTTTGGCGACGGCAAATTTCAGTTCCATGTTAGCGCCGCTCAGGCTTGTTCGGCATAGTCGCACTCTCCGCTATGCACCGCCTTATGCGTAGCGCGCTGTACTTCGCGGCCCAGGTTCAGGAGCTGAGTCTCAACGCGCTCATCTTCAACGCGGCCGGCCTCGTCGAAGGAGCGCCCGCTGTACGGGATGGGAATGACCAGCGGCACGGCCCAGGCGCGCAGGGCGCGGGCCACGGCCGCCATGGCGTTGATCGCCTGTAGGCCCTGGGTGCCGCCTGCAGTGCTGATCAGGCCGACGATCATGTCCGCCAGGTAAGGCGGATCTTGCTTGCCCAGGGGGTTGAGCCAGTCGAGCGCATTTTTGAAAGCGCCGCTAACCGAGCCATGATATAGCGGCGTGCTCCAGATCATGCCATCCGCCGTCTGCACTACCTCCAGCATCTGCTCCACTTCCGCCGGCAGCGGCGATGTGCCCGGCACATACATGGGCAGCTCCAGCTCCCTCAGGTCCAGCAGCTCCGTCCGAGCCCCGGCCATCTCCGCGCCGCGCAGGGCCACTTTCAAAGCTTCCAGGCTGGTCGAGCCGGCGCGCATCGAGCCGCCCAGGCCCACAATCTTCACCAGTTCATCCATACGCTCTCGCCTCCATTTCGTCGCGCGCGCTGTGGCGCACGAGCACTTGCTTAAAGCCGCGCCAGGCGCCAATCCAGCGCACTATAGCGCTGTGTGACGCGGTTGTTGCGCACGGCGATGGCAATCGCCCGGCGCGTGCCAACCAGTATCACCAGCTTGCGCGCACGCGTGACCGCCGTATACAACAGGTTGCGCTGCAGCATCATGTAATGCTGGCTGATCACCGGCAGCACCACACAAGGATATTCTGCGCCCTGGCTCTTATGCACACTGACCGCAAAAGCGTGGCTTAACTCGTCGGCTTCCAGGAAATCGTAGACCACGGGTTCGCCGTCGATGCTCACCGTCAGAGTTTGCTGCACCAGGTCCATGGCCGTGATGCGCCCAATATCGCCATTATAGACGTTCTTGTCATAATTGTTGGCCATCTGCATCACTTTGTCGCCCACGCGAAAGAGGCGGCCGCCGAGCCGGCGCTCGCTCTTATGCCTGCCCGGCGGGTTCAAGGCGCCCTGTAGCCGCTCATTCAAGTTATTCACCCCGGCGCTGCCGTTATACATGGGGCTGAGCACCTGGATATCGTCCGTCGCCTCTAAGCCAAACTTTTGCGGCACGCGCCGCTGCACCACGTCCACCAGCAGCTCCACCAGCTCGTCGGGATCGTCTTTGACGAATAAGAAGAAGTCGCGGGCGTCGCGCGGCGTCAGCGGCATCTGGCCTTGGTTGATACGGTGGGCGTTTTGCACAATGAGGCTGTTTTCCGCTTGGCGAAAGATGGTTTGCAATCGCACCACGGCGGCCACCCCGGAGTCGATCAAGTCCCGCAGCACGTCGCCCGCGCCCACCGACGGAAGCTGGTCCACATCGCCGACGAGCAGCAGGTGGCTGTCTGGCCCAATGGCCTTTAGCAGCGAATTGGCCAGAATGAGGTCCAGCATCGACGTCTCGTCGATGACCACCATGTCGGCGTCGAGCGGATGGTGCTCATTGCGCGCAAAGCCTTCGGCGGGCTTAAACTCAAGCAGCCGGTGAATGGTCTTCGCCTCGCGCCCGGTCGCTTCTGCCAGGCGCTTGGCGGCCCGGCCCGTGGGCGCGGCCAACACATAGCTGCGCCGGGCGCGATCCAGCGCGTCGAGCAGCGCGCGTAGGGTGGTGGTTTTGCCGGTGCCCGGACCTCCTGTGAGAATGGTGACCTTATGCGACAGGGCGGTGTGCACCGCCTGTTGTTGTTCGGCGCTCAGCGCCTCATAGGCGGTGGCCGGCGCGCCGGCGACATAAGCTGGCGCCGCGCCGGCGCTCTCGCGCACACGCGCGGCCCCACTGCGGGCGCCCCCGGCATTCAGGCGGCTCGTGGGATGGTCTACCATGCGCCGCAGGCGATTGCTGAGGCCAATTTCCGAATAGTAAAACGGCGTCAGGTAGACCGCGCGCTCTTCGGCGAGCGTCGCTTGCGGCGCCGCCTGCGCCACCGCCTGGGCCATAACGTCATACGGCACGCCCGCCGCCGGCGCTTCTTCACGGCGGATGATGTCGCGCTTGATGAAATCTTCCGTCTCCAGGGCCTCAATCACGGCTCTAATCTTCTCGCGCTCCAGGCCCAGAATCTTGGCCGCTTCTGGCTCCAGCTCTTCTTGCGGCACGTAAACATGGCCTTCCTCGGCCATGCGATTGAGGGTGTAGGCCACGCCGGCCTCGATGCGGCCAGGGTCGTCGTGCGCCAGGCCCAGCGCCTGGGCGATCTTATCGGCGGTCTTGAAGCCAATGCCGTACACATCCTGCACCAGGCGGTACGGCGTGTTCTGCACCACCTGCAGCGCGTCGTCGCCGTATCGCTTGTAAATCTTAATGGCCAGCGCCGTGGAAACGCCGTGCGACTGTAGAAACAACATCACTTCTTTGATCGCCCGCTGCTCATGCCACGCCTTTTTAACGTTAGCGATGCGCTTGGGCCCGATGCCGGCGATCTCCTGCAGGCGCTCCGGCCGGCTCTCGATCACGTCGAGCGTCTCTTCGCCAAACTTCTTAACGATGCGCTCGGCCATCACACGGCCCACGCCGCGGATCATGCCCGACCCCAGGTAGCGGCGGATGCCATCGACGGTGGCCGGCAGCGTCTGCTCGCACATCTCGGCCTGAAACTGGCGCCCGTAATCCGCGTGGGTCACCCAACGCCCGCTCAGGCGCAGCCACTCGCCAGGGTTGACTTCCGGCAGGTTGCCCACCACGGTGACCAGCGCGTCGCGCCCCGCAGCGTATTTGAACGGCAGCATGCCGCGCGAGTCCGGATTCAGGCGGATGACCGAATAACCGTTTTCGGCGTTGTAATAAGTGACGCGCTCAACCGAGCCGCTAATTTTGTCGGGCGGTGTCATGGCCCTATTTTACCTCGCAACGTGATGCTCGCGTACTGTTGCGGCGTGGGGCCATCAGGCCCAGGTTGCGCGCCAGGGCTGCCGCGATCGCTTTACTTTCAGCACAGTTCTGACACAATAGGACCGGCGCCGCCGCGCGTCATGCCACAACGTCGCCTTGCACAGCTCAAGCCTCCAAATACTTGACAACACCCCGATATTTTTCTATAGTCTAAGCAGCGTTTGTCAGACGTCTGACAATGCTCCCAAAACGGAGCAACGCCACGACCTCGGCGAGAATTCACTCACTCGCCTGCGTTTCCAAAGGAGTCAGAAAATGATTATAGATGTTCACTTTCACCCTACCGACCACGTCGATGAGGCGTGGCGCCATGGCGGCGAGCCGTTTACGGGCGAGCGCCTAATCAAAATGATGGACGGCCCCTACTGGGTCAAGGGCAAGCCGCGCCGCATCGATTATGGCGTGATTCAGCCGCCGCCGGGCAACACGGTCTGGTCCAAAGGCCTGGGCACCGGCCGCGAAGGCATTCGCCAATATATGGCCTACTGCACAGAGCTCCTCGAACGGTATCCAGATCGGCTGATCGGCAACTTCACCTATAACCCGCGCTTCGGGGTGGAGGAAGGCGTGGCCGAGCTAGAGTACCATGTGAAAGAGCACGGCTACAAGATGATGAAGCTGCACACCAACATGCACGCCTACCGCCCCGACCGCGCCCTGGGCTGGGTCCGCCCGGCCGTGGCCAAGTGCGCCGAGCTGGGTATTCCGGTGATGATGCATACCGGCGACGGGCCCTACAGCATCCCGACGCAGTTTTACCCCATCATCCGCGAGTTCCCCGAAGTCGATTTCATTATTGCGCACTTTGGCGTGCAGACCGGCGGCGTTTACAGCTTCGAGGCCTTCTGGATGGTCATGGACAGCCCCAACGTCTATGTCGAATCTGGCTGGTGCTTGCAGTCGCGCCTGGTGGAATTTGCCGAGCAGATGCCCGACGATCGCATGATGCTGGGCACAGACTCGCCGCCCAACGAGCCGGGCGTATGGATGCACATGCTGGAGGTGCTCACCGGCGACTATCCTCAGGGGTTCAACCTGAGTGAGGAAGGCCTGGAGAACTACCTGGGCAACAACGCGGCTAAGCTGCTCGGTCTGGAACCCACTCCACCACCGACTCGCGAAGAGGCCTTCGCCGCCTTTGGCCTAGAGGCCGAGCTCACCGAAGCTCAGGGGCGCCAGGCGCTGGCCGCGGACTAAAGCAGCTGCCTGTTTCGGAAGGACTGGCGTTGACAACCCTGCCAGTCGCTTGCCTAGTTACCATGCTGCGGCCTGGGCCGCGGGCCTCACGTGGCCCGGCGCCCAGGCCGCGCCAAAGCGCTGGTCAAAGCAGGCCGCCGGGCCGTCCATGTTGAGCTGAAAGGTCATGAAACGCTTCGACTATTTTGAGCCGCAAACATTAGACCAGGCCTTTGAGCTGTTGCGCCGTTACAATGGGCAGGCCAGCATCCTTGCCGGCGGCACGGACCTGCTGGTGGAGATTAAAGAAGGCCTGCGCCGCCCCGACGTCGTCGTGAACATCAAGCGCATTCCCGGCATGGCCGGCTGCGCCTACGACGAAGAGCACGGTCTGCGCTTTGGCGCGCTGGTCACCGCGCGGCAGCTAGAAACCAGCCCGCTGGTCCTCGACAAGTATGCCGCGCTGGCGCAGGCCACGCGCGAGCTGGGCTCGATCCAGGTGCGCAACCGGGCCACGGTGGTGGGCAACATCTGCCGCGCCTCCCCCTCGGCCGACACGCTGCCGCCGCTGATCGCCGACGGCGCTCAGCTTCAGATTGCCGGTCCCGATGGCCAGCGCACGGTGCTGCTCGAACAGTTCTTCACCGGCCCCGGCCGCACCATCTTGCAGGCGGCAGAAATCGTGACCGGCGTGGCCGTGCCCGCGCCCGCGCCCCATACGGCAAAGGTGTATATCAAGCATGGCCGCCGCAAGGCCATGGAGCTGGCGACCGTGGGCGTAGCCGTGGCTCTGACTGTGGCCCACGGCCGCATCGACGACGTGCGCGTGGTGCTGGGCGCCGTGGCGCCCACGCCCATCCGTGCTCCGCAAACCGAAGCCGTTCTGCTCGGCCAGGCTGTCGAGGAAGGGCTGCTGCAACAGGCGGCAAATGTGGCCATGAGCGAGGCCCGACCCATCAGCGATGTGCGCGGCTCGGCCGAATACCGGCGCGAGATGGTGCGCGTGCTGACGGCGCGCGCCGTGCGCCAGGCCTGGGAGAAAGCAAGCAGATGAAGCGAATTGTATCGGCAACGGTCAACGGCGAACCCATAGAAATCGCCGTGCACCCCTATCGCAGCCTGTTAGACGTGCTGCGCAATGAGCTGGCGCTGACAGGCACCAAAAAAGGATGCGACGTGGGCGATTGCGGCGCGTGCACCGTGATTCTGGACGGCAAGCCGGTCAACTCCTGCCTGGTGCTGGGCGTCGAGGTAGACGGCTGCGAGATCACCACCATCGAGGGCCTGCACAGCCCCGGCGGCGCGCTGCACCCCTTGCAGGACAACTTCCTGCGTTTTGGCGCGGCGCAATGCGGCTTCTGTACGCCGGGCATGATCGTCGCCGCCAAAGCGCTGTTAGACGAAAACCAGCGCCCCACCGAAGAAGAGATCCGCTTCGGCATCGCCGGCAATATTTGCCGCTGCACCGGCTTTAGCAAAATTATCCAAGCCATCGACGTGACGGCGGCCGAAATGGACGCGCAGCAAGAGGGCCTTGCAGACGACCGGGCGCCGCAGGCAGAGCGGTCGAGCGGACGAGAGGACGTATGAGCGACTTCGCCGTAATTGGCGCCAGCCCCAAACGCATCGACGGCATCGACAAAGTCACCGGCCGCGCGCGCTACGCCGCCGATATCCATCTGCCGGGTATATTGTACGGCAGAATGAAACGCAGCCCCCTGGCCCACGCCGACATTGTACACATCGACGCCAGCAAAGCCCTGGCCCTGCCTGGCGTGAAAGCGGTGCTGACGCACGAGAATGTGCCGCGCGTGCTACACGCCGGCCAGCCCCATCCTCGCTCGTCTTCGGTATGGAAGGACCAATATATATTCGACCGTCGCGTGCGCTTTGTAGGCGAAGGCGTGGCCGTGGTGGCCGCCACCAGTGAAGAAATCGCCGCGGAAGCTGTCGAGCTGATCGAAGTGCAGTATGCGCCGCTGCCCGCGGTGTTCGATGTCGAGGAAGCGATGCAGCCGGGCGCGCCGCAACTACACGGTACAGAGGGCAATCTGGTGCTGCCTCCGTATATTGTGCAGCGGGGCGATGTGCAAAAAGGCTTTGAGCAGGCCGACTTCATTGTCGAGGGCGTCTACAGCACCGGCCGACCGGCGCCCTGCTATATGGAACCCAATGCTTGCGTCACCAAATTCGACCTGAACGGCAGCCTGACCATCTGGAGCTCGACGCAGTGCGCCTTTATGGTGCGCGGCATCCTGAGCGAAGTGCTCAACATCCCCATCCACCGCGTGCGCGTTATCGTGGAGCACATGGGCGGCGGCTTTGGGGCCAAGCAAGACCTGTTCCAGCACGAATTTCTGTGCGCCTTGCTCTCCAAAGAGACAGGCCGCCCGGTGAAGATGGAATACACGCGCAAAGAGACATTCCTGGGCGGGCGCACACGCCACCCGGCCAAGATCTGGCTGCGCCAGGGAGTGAAGAAAGACGGCGCCATTACGGCGCGCCACGCACGCTATATAACCAACAGCGGGGCTTACGGCTCGCACGGTCCCGGCGTTACGCGCGTGGGCGCCGAGTCGCTCACCTCGCTCTATCGCTGCCCGAATGTGCATGCCGAAGGGCTCTGCGTGTATACCAACGCGCCCATCGCCGGCGCCTTCCGCGGTTACGGCGTGGTGCAATCTTACTTCGCGCTGGATACGCAGATGGAGGAAATCGCGGAAAAGCTGGGCCTGGATCCGGCCGAGTATAAGCTGCAGCAGGCGGTGGGCGATGGCGACCTCACCCCTTCAAAACATACGATCCACGGCAGCCCGTTGGCCTCTTGCATCCGCCGCGGCATCGCCGAAAGCGACTGGTACGCCGCGCGCGCCGCTGCCAAAGAACAGCCCGGGCGGCTGCGGCGCGGCTGGGGCCTGGGCCTGGAGATGCACGGCAGCAGCGCCTATCCCGGCATTAAAGAGCAGTCGAACGCCATCGTCAAGATGAACGAAGACGGCTCGGTGCACCTGCTCACCGGCACAGCCGGGCTGGGCACGGGCGCGCACACGGCGCTGGCGCAAATCGCCGCCGAAGAGCTGGGCGTGCGCTTTGAAGACATCTCCGTAACCCAGGGCGACACCGATGTGGTGCCTTACGATATTGGCGCTTACGCCAGCCGCACCACGTTTATCGGCGGCGGCGCCGTGAAGCGTGCAGCGGCCGAGCTGAAAAAACAACTCCTGGACCTGGCCGCGGACAAGCTTGAAGCGGCCGTGGAGGACCTGGTGGTGCGCCAAGGCCAAATCTTTGTGCGCGGCGCGCCGAACAGGGCCATTGCCGTGAGCGACGTGGTTAAGGGCGGCAGCGGCGGCGTGACGCCGCGCTCATTGGTCGCCTCGGCCACCTATGAGACGACCAAGGCCTACTCCTACGCCGCGCACTTTGTCGAAGTAGAAGTAGACACAGAGACGGGGCAGGTGCAGGTGAAGAATGTGATCGCCGTGCACGAGATTGGCAAGGCCATTAACCCCATCGGCGTGCAAGGGCAGATTGAAGGCGGTATCCAGCAGGGCATCGGGCACTCGCTGACCGAAGAGCTGGTGATTGACCCGCAGACGGGCCGCCCGCTCAATGCCGGCTTCGTCGATTACAAGATGCCGCTGTCCATGGATATGCCGCCCATTAAGCCCATTATCCTGGAAGAAGCGCCCAGCGAAGACGGCCCCTTCGGAGCCAAGGGAGTGGGCGAAGATCCGATCATTGCCATTGGCCCGGCCATTGGCAGCGCCGTGTACCACGCCATTGGCGTGCGTTTCCGCGATCTACCTATTACACCGGACAAAGTGCTGCAAGCACTGCGCGCAAAAGCGGCGCCGAACCATATGGGGCATGAATGAGCCCCGGGGAGGAAGAATGATACGAGGTATGACCCTGACCGACCAGTTGATCCAGGAGATCGCCACGGCTATTTCCAGCGGCGGCCTGATCCAGGAGGATGGCCGCCTGCCCTCAGAAACCGAGCTTAGCCAGAGCTACGGCGTCAGCCGCGCCACGGTGCGCGATGTGTTGGCGCGGCTGGAATCGGCCGGCGTGGTCGTGCGGCGCCAGGGGATTGGCACCTTCGTTAGCGAGCCGCTGCGCACGCAGCCGGGCATGATTTGGGGCTGGCTGGACCAGGCCCCGGCTTTTGCCGATCTCATCAAACAGTCGGGTTATGAAGCGGAGTGCGAGCTGTTGAGCACCAGCGCCATCCCCGCCGGCGAGCTGGGCGTCCATTTGAACATACCACCTGACGAAACGATCATCACCTTTGAGAAGCGCTTTTCCGCCGACGGCGCAGCCATTATTTACTCCTGGACCTCCCTGGCCGAGAGTCTCGTTGCGCGCTGCAACGAGCTGAGCCCTCTGCCTCAGGATGCGTTCAGGCAGTCCATTTACCAGTTCCTGCAAAAACAATGCCGGCACAAAGTGAGCTATCAGACCAGCGAGATACACGCCATCCAGGCCGACGCCCTGTTGGCCGACCACCTGCGCTGTGACCTGGGCCTGCCGCTGTTGCGCGTGGCCGAAATCGGATATTCGGAGCAGGGCCAGCCGCTGTTCTATGCCATCCATACCTTTCGCGGCGACCGTGTCAGCTTCCGCCAGATTCGTATTCCGACGTTTACCATCGAGCCACGCTAAGCCAGCCACGACTTACCGGGGCGATGTCGCCCCGGCACGCCGGCGGCTGGCGACAGTCGCCAAGGAGGGAAAAGCCTTGTAACGAACTGCCGGAAGTAGAAACACAAGCGTCAACCGTTTATCGACTTCCTAAAAAAAGAGGACCGAAGAAGATGAAAGTCCGATCAAATTTACTGCGTTTTTTGCTGTTGTTCCTGGTGGGGATTCTGGCTGCCTGCGGCGCGCAGCCTACACCGTCGAACGGCGATACGGACACGGGAGTGAATGGCGAGGAAGAGCAAAGTGGCGATGGCGAAGATAGCGGCCCATTCCGTATCGCGGCCGTCTATCCTAGCACGGTTAACGACCTGGCCTTCAGCCAGAGCATGCACGATGGCTTGCTGGCCCTTCAAGCAGAGATGGGCGGCGAAGATGCGCTTGTGATCGATTACTCGGAGAATATGTTCGTTGTAGACGACGCCTCGGCGGCCATTCGCGACTATGCATCAAATGGTTTCGACCTGGTTATCGCCCACGGCTCGCAGTATGGCAGCTCCTTACAGGAGATCGCGCCGGACTTCCCCGAAGTGAGCTTCGCCTGGGGCACCACCATCGACACCTTTGAAGAAGAAGGCATCCACAACGTTTACGCCTACACCACGCACTCCAACCAGGGCGCTTACGTCGAGGGCGTGATCGCGGCTATGCTCACCGAAACGGGCGTGGTCGGCGTTGTCGGCCCCATCCCCGCCGGCGATGCTCTGCTCACGGTGCAGGGCTTTGCCCGCGGCGCCAGGGAACATGATCCCAACGTAGAAGTCTTAATCACCAACACGGGCTCCTTCAGCGACGTGGCCCTGGCCGCGGAAGCCGCGCAGACGCACATGGACGCCGGCGCCGACATTCTCACCGGCACCGGCCAGATGGTGGTTGGCGCTATCGGCGTGGTGGGTGAGCGCGACGGCCTGTGGTTCGGCAACCAGGCCGACCAGACTTCGCTGGCCCCAAATAACATCATCGGCAACCAGATCTACGACTGGACAGGCACCTTGCGGCCGCTAATTGCCAGTGTCCAGAGCGGCGTCCTAGGCGGCGAAGTGTACGAGCTGACCCTGGCCAACGGCGGCCTGCGCCTGGACTTCAACCCCAACTTTGACCTGCCCGATGAGGTCCGGCAGCAAGCCGAAGCCACCATCCAGGGCATTATCGACGGCAGCATCGACGCCTCTATCGACCAGGACGGCAACTGACGGTAAGGACGACGCTTGAGTGGCTGGCCTGACTGAAGATCGCAGCCAACGAGGTCTTATGAATCAGGACAAATTGCTCGCGTTGCAAAAGGAAGTAGACGCCTTTCAAAGCGACGAGCGATACCCGGACGATGGCTATGTGCTCATCAGCTTGCAGGAAGCCCTGGCCGCGGCGCGGGAAGGCAACGCCGGCGTGGGCGCCCTGCTGGTGGATGCCGATGGCCAGATCGCGCACCGCGACCGCAACCGTATGTTTTACCCTTATTTTCGCAGCGACGGCCACGCCGAGATGGCGCTGCTCACGGCCTTCGAGGCGCAAATCCAGGGCGCTCATACGCTGCAAGGCTACTCGCTATACTCCTCGCTGGAGCCGTGCGAAATGTGCCTGATCCGCATCATCAACTCCGGCGTCAGCCACGTCTACTTTGCAGGCATCGACGCCGGCAAGGGCGCCGTGAATGGCCCGCACCAACTGGCGGATCACTGGCGCAACCTGGCGCAAAAGCAGACCATTGCCCAGGCGCGCTGCTCGCCGCGACTGGCGGACATAGGCCTGGAAATCTTTCTAGAGACCATCGGCGACGTCACGCGCAAGCTGCACGAGCGGAGGTGAGATGAGCTCGCTTCGACAGTTTCTAGACTCCTTACCAGAAGAAGACGTGCTGCGCATCGACGAGCCGACCGCGCTTGATTACGTGCCCACGGCCCTGGTATTGGAGCTGGAAAAGCGACAGCAGTTTCCGGTCGTAACCATCGAAAAACCTCTTGGCTTCGACATGCCCGTCGTGGCCAATCTCTTCGGCAGCCGCGAGCGCATCGCGCGTATCGCCGGCGCCACAAGCGCCGCCGGTTTCAACGACGCCTGGCTGCGCGCCCAGTCGCGGCGGCAGGCGCCCGTGGTCGTGGACGCCGGGCCCGTGCAGGAGCTGATCTTCCATGCAGGCGACTTCGACGCCGGCGACCTGCCCATCAGCCGTCACTTCGACCAGGATGCCGGACGCTACATCGGCTCCGGCATCCTGGTGTGCAAAGATCCCGACAGCGGCACGCGCAACCTTAGCTACCAGCGGCTGCAGCTGAAGGGGCCAGACCGCTTCGGCGCCAGCCTGCACTCGCGCGGCCATATCTGGGAGCACTTGCTGCGCAGTGCAGAGCTGAACCGCAACCTGGAAGTGGCCGTGGTGCTGGGCGCGCCGCCGGCGGTGCACGTGGCGGCGGCCGCCAGGGCCGCCAAGGAAGTGGACGAGTATGATATTGCCTGCGGCCTGTTAGGCTATCCGCTTGAGCTGGTGCGCTGCCAGACGATCGACGTGGAAGTGCCGGCCAACGCCGAGATCGTGCTCGAAGGTGAACTGCTGGCCCATACGCATGAGGACGAAGGACCCTACGGCGAATATACGGGCTACGCAACCTCGCGCTCCACGCGCAACGTCTTCGTGGTGAAAGCCATCACCCGCCGCCGTAATCCCATCTTCCTGGACGTGATCCCCGGCTACTCGGCCGAACATCTGCTGTTGGGCCGTTCGGCTAAAGAGGCCCACGTCTTTCAGCGGCTTAAGGAAGCCGTGCCCAACGTGCGCGCGCTGAACTACCCGCGATCCGGCACCCATTTCCACGCCTACCTCTCGCTGAAAAAGACGGCAGAAGGCCAGGCGCGCCACGCCTTAATGCTGCTGTTGGGCCTGGACAATTACATCAAGCTGGCCGTGGCCGTGGATGAAGACGTAGACGTCTTTAACGAGGAAGAGGTGCTGTGGGCCCTGGCCACGCGCTTCCAGGCCGACACCGACATGTTCATGGTGCCCAAAGTGTTCTGCAACCGCCTCGATCCCTCATCCGTCGACGGCATGTCGGCCAAGCTGGGGCTCGACGCCACCGCCCCTTTGCAGTGGGATGTAGAACGCACCAGCGTGAAGCAGGAGGCCGTAACCGAAGCGCGGCGCCTTCTGCAACAGTACGACAGAATGTAGAAGGAGCAAGTAGATGAGTATGAGCCAGAGGGCAGTCGATGCCGCCATGACCGGCCTGCGACAGGCCGGCGTGAGCATCGCCTGCTACTTACCCGAATCCCTGATGAAAGAGCTGTACACCGCGCTGAGAGACGCCGGCGGCATTCGCACCATTCCTGTGACCAACGAGGGTGAAGGCGCCGCCATCTGCGCTGGCGTTTACCTTTCTGGCAAACGCGCGGCGCTGATCATGGAGAACTCCGGCGTGCGCGCCGCCGCGGAACCCCTGGCGCGCCTGGGCCTGGGCGCGCGTATCCCCGTGGTCATGATCATGAGCTACCGCGGCGACGTGGGCGAGCCCAACTGGTGGGCTGTACCTCACGGCATCACCATGGAGCCCATGCTTCAGGCGCTGCGCATCCCCTACACCGTCGTGCGGCGCATCGACGACATCGCGCCCACCGTACAAATGGCCTTCACCCAGGCCTACGCCGGCACCCAGCACTATGCCGTCATCCTCGCCGGAGAGTGCACCAGCTTCTAGCCTCTGGCCCGGCGCAAGGCAGGTTCGGTAGAAGAATCCGCTTCTTTTCGAGCTAATGGAGCAAAGGAATCCGCCATGGAACGCATCGACTGTATGAGAAGTTTAGCCGCCAAGCTGCAAGATGAACTCGTAATTCTCTCGCTGGGCGGTTCTGTGGATGAATGGTACAACGCCGCGCCGCACATGCGAGAGGCCAGCCTATTTCAGCAGCAGCTTGGCTGCGTCACACCGCAGGCCTTTGGCCTGGCCGCCGGCCTGCCGCACCGGCGTATCATATCGCTAGATACCGATGGCGGCCTGCTGTTTAACCTGGGCATCCTGGCCACGCTGGCCAACGAGCAGCCGCCAAACCTGTTTATCGTCGTCTGGGATAACGAGTGTTACCTGTCGATTGGCGGGCCGCCCACGCACACGGCGAAAGGCATCGTGGACCTGGCCAGTATCGCGCGCGGCGCCGGCATCAAACACGCCTACACGGCCCACGACCTGGAAACGTTCGACCGGCTGTGCACGGAAGGGCTGGCGGCCAACGAGTTATACCTCATTTCGGCCAAGGTCAGCCCGCGCCCTGCTCCTGGGCTAAAGCGCAAGAGCAGCGACGGCATTGAAGACAAATATATCTTCGTGCGCCACGTGGAGCAGAGCGAGGGCGTGACCATCCTCGGCCCGTCGGAGCACAATTAGCCCGCGGCCGCTACGACGTATCGGCTTGCGCCAGGCGCGTGGCAAAGCGCAGCGCGAAGCCGTCTGGGTCGAGAAAGGTGAAATCTTTGTTGCCCCAGCGCACGTCCAGAGGATGCACGATTTCAGCGCCCATCTCCTGCACTAGCTCCCAGTAGCGCTCCACATCGGGCACCAGAATGCGCAGCGTGAAGCGCGCCGGGCTGGGATTGGGCGGCAGACCCCGATGTTTGCCTTCCAGGATCAACTGGTGGCCTTCCCAGGTGACCAGCGTGTAGCCTCCCTCAGCGGCTACCGTTTCGAAGCCAAGCCGCGCATAAAAGTCGCGCGTCTTTTCGATGTCGTCGACGAACAACTCCAGGACTAATTGTTCGGTGGAATCAACCGTCTTTTTCATGGGCTTTGCCTCTTTATATGTGTGGCGTGGCATATACAGGGAAGGAACGAGCGATGCGCTCGTCGAGGTGGTAGGGATACTCCTCGAACACGGCTTCGTCAACTTCGACGCCCAGGCCGGGTCCGGTGGGCACCGGTAAGCGCCCATCGCGCACATAGGCCGGGGAAAGGATCGGCTCCGGTAGCAGCTCGTCGCGCAGCGGTTGCACGGGCGTAGAGTCATATTCAAAGATGGTGAAGTTGGGAATGGCCGCGGCAAAATGCACCCCGGCCGCCAGGCCAATGGCCGTGGTGCCTGCCAGATGGGGAATCACCGGATGGCCAAAAGCATCGGCCAACTGCGTGATCTTCAGCGCCTCGCCGATGCCGCCACAGATGGTCGGATCGGGCTGCAAGATATGAGCGGCCTTGTGCCGTATCAGCTCGCGGAAATTGTTGACCGTGAAGCAATGCTCGCCGTAAGCGATAGGAATGGGCGAGGCGGCCGCCAGGCGCGCCATTTCGTCGAGGTTATAATCTGGCAGCGGCTCCTCAAAGTAGAAAGCGCCGATTTCGTGCAGAATGTGGCTCATCTTAATGGCCGAGTCGGTGGTGTAGTTGTATTTGCCGTCCACAAAGAGGCGGATATCAGGCCCGAATTCTTCGCGCGCCTGGCGCACAAAGGCGGCGTCCCAATCGAAGTTGTTGCCGATGCGAATCTTCACGGTGCTGACGCCGTTATCCAGGAGCGGTTTGTTGAAATCGATGTGGTAGGCGGCATCCTCGGCGAAAGCAGGCTTGCCCGAAGCGTAAATCTCAACTTCGTCACGATAGACCCCCAGCAGCTCCGAAACCGGTTTGCCCAGCACCTTGCCGCGGATATCCCATAAGGCAATCTCCACGGCAGAAGCCGCCTGCATCACCAGATCATGAAAACCGAGGTAGCGGTACAAATCGCGGCGCATGCGGGTCACGAGCTCTTCAAGCTGCAGCGGATTCTGATCGAGCAAGGTCCACTGCACTTTCTCCTGCACTAGGGCCTTCAAGGTCATCGGCGAGCTATGGCCAAAGCTATCGCTGGCCTCGCCCCAGCCGACCACGCCTTCGTCGGTCGTGATCTTAAACGGCGCAAAGAAGCGCTGCCGCGGCGGTTCATCGTCTCCATAATAACTCAAGGGGATCACTTCAACGTTGGTGATTTTCATGGTTGTCCTCGATGCAGCATAAATTCACGGGTCAGTAGAAAATTGAACAGTTGGCTCAAGGGCAGGGCTGAATTAGGCGCCGGTAAAACGTTCCTCAGTGCTCGCCGTCCAGAAGACGACGCGGCGCCGCACAAAGCCCATAATGGCGTGCAGAGAGACGCCCAGCACTGAGAGCACGACCAGCACGGCAAAAACGCCGGGAACGTTGAGATTGGCGTTCATCAACATGATTAGGTAGCCGAGGCCCACGCCGGCGCCCACAAATTCACCGACGATGGCGCCGATGACGCTGAGAACGATGCCCGCTTCCAGGCCGGCGAAGATGTAGGGCAGCGCGCTGGGAAAGCGCACATAGCGGAACGTCTGCCAGCGGTTGGCCGTGAGCGCCGTCATCAGGTTCAGGTATTCCGGCTCGATATTTTGCAGCCCGGCGATGGTGTTCACCACCAGCGGAAAGAAGGAGATGAGCACGGCCATCACGATTTTGGACTCGATGCCAAAGCCGAACCACACCACGAGCAAGGGGGCGATGGCTACTTTGGGAATGACCTGCAAAACCACAATGTAGGGGTAGACGATGCGGTTGACCACCCGCGAAAGAGTGATGGCCGTCCCCAAAATGATGCCGGCAAGCGACCCAATGATAAAGCCGGCGAGAATCTCGATGAGTGTGATGGAGAGATGTCGCGGCAGGGTGCCCGCCTCAATCAAGCCCATCAAGGCTCTGGCAATGCGCGAAGGGGCGGGCATCAGCGCCGGCCTGATTTCAAATACCCATACGGCCAGCTCCCATAACCCCAGGAAGATGATAAAGGTGGTTGACAGGACCAGGAAGTCGCTATCGGCAAAGCCGCGGAAGATCCGGCGGAGTGTGAGCCTGGCAGTCGTAGCCCGGCTTGCCTTCGCGCTTTGTAGGGCACGGTCGGCATCCGAAGCTGTCATAATTCCTCCTGATTGTGGCCGGCAGCCCACCTCGACCAGGCTGGGCAGTTGGCCAGGCGTGTGACACGCCTAGTCCATTCGCATGCCGCCATTCACGTCGAGCACTTCTCCGGTTATGTAAGAAGCCAGATCCGAAGCAAGAAACCAGACGGCGTTAGCCACATCCATGGCTTCGCCAAGGCGACCAAGCGGAATCTTCTCCGAGAGCATGGCCACGATATCGGGCGACCAACGTACCGGATCGTCAGTCAGGGTCGGTCCGGGGCAAATGGCGTTGGCCGTGGCGCCTGATGGGCCCAGGGCGCTGGCAAAGCTGTTGGTCATGGCCAGCACACCTGCTTTTGAAGCGGCGTAGTGCGCGCCCTGGGCGCCGGTCTTTGCTGCGCCCGACGAGATGTTGATCAGCCGCCCCTGCCGGCCCGCGGCGCGCAGGTCTGCCAGCGCCGCCTGTCCTAAAAACAGTGGCGCACGCAGATTGATTTCGATCACTTTGTCGAATTCCTCGGTTGTGATCTCTTCGATGCTTCGCGCCGGAAAAATACCGGCGTTGTTGACCAGAATGTGCAGCGCCCCCAACGTTTCGTGCACGCGAGGAATGACCCCGCGAACCCCTTCCATGGGTACCAGGTCGGCCACGTGAGTGACCACTTCTACATCATACGCATCGCGCAGCGAAGCCGCCAGCTCTTCCAGGGGCTCTTGCTTGATATCTACGAGGAACTGGCGGGCGCCCGCCTCGGCCAAACGGTGGGCAATTGCCTGGCCGATGCCCTGGGCGGCTCCGGTTACGACTGCTGCGCGACCATCTAGACGCATCATGCGTTCTCTTTTCCCTCTCTTTTCCGACAGCGGTTGCTGCGTTGCTTGCAGAACAAATGGATGGCATGTCCTTTTCGGGACATGGACATACCATCCACGACAAAATCAGACTTGGTTACGGATCAGGCAGGCTGTCTATGGCCGCGGCATCGAAGTCGTTGTAAGCCTCGACGAAATCATTCGTGATGATCTGCTCGGCCGCTACCGACTGCTCGATCTGGCCCGTGTTGACCATGAAATCGACCAGCGCCTGCCAA
This sequence comes from uncultured Ardenticatenaceae bacterium, assembly GCA_964384155.1. Taxonomy (GTDB): domain Bacteria; phylum Chloroflexota; class Anaerolineae; order Promineifilales; family Promineifilaceae; genus JAAYYY01. The sequence continues at coordinate 25,425 of CAYLJW010000002.1, read as the reverse complement.
CCCTCTGGGTTGTTGTGGCCCATCATCCAGCCGTCGTAGTGGAAGACGAAATCTTCCAGGTAACTCTCTACTTCCTGCGCGGAAGAGGCCAATAGCTCATCCTCAGGGACGTCGACCACCTTGGCCTCTGGATAGAGCGTCCAATAGGCCTGAACGGTGCCTTCGGGGTGGCTCAGGGCGTACTGAATGCTCTTGGCGTAGGCGCGCCCCACGCGTTCAATATAGTCGGGCCTGTTCTCTACAGTTTCGCGCATGGCAACCAGCACATGGCCCGGAGAGGCTTCCATACCAGGCAATTCATGGCAGTCGAATTCATAGCCCAGACCTCGCGCCTGGATAAACCAGCCGCCCCAATAGCCTACCGCGGAAACATCACCGGATGCCAGGTTTTCGGCCGCCGCCGGCCCGAAGCCGGTGGGCACCATCTCTACGTCGCTATCGGGATCGAGGCCCGCACCTTCCAGAATAGCGCGTACGAAAAACACCTGCCCACTGGTCGCCGAAGGGATGCCGACTCGCGTTCCGGCCAGCTCGGAAATGTCGTCCACCCTGTTCTCGGTGCTCGTACAGAGCCGATTGCTATAGCGGTTCACGGAATAGATGGCGACGGCGTCGATGCCCTCGCCTTGCGCCGATACCAACGTTTCCGGCGTAATCTGGGCGACGTCCACCTGGCCCGCCTCTAACAACTGGATCGATTGCACGGAGCCGTCGTTGGGCTGCACTGCAAAGTTCAGGTTCTCTTCTTCCCAAAAGCCCAACACCTCGCCAACATAAGCGCCGGGGTGCGACATGGGAATGGTGCCGCCAAAACCAATGGTGACATCTTCGACGGGCGCTTCGACCTCTCCTGACTCCTCGACTTCAGGCACTTGCGTGGCTGCCGGTTCTGGCTCAGTTTCGACGTCCGTGGCCCCATTATCCCCGGACGGCGCCGTTGTGGGCGCGGCGTCGCCGCCGCAGGCCACTAAAGCCATCAACATCAAAATCAGCAATAAAAAGGGTACTCTTTTCATCGTCTCCTCCATCATCGTCCTACAGCTTTTTCATCGGAACGACATCATCGCCTGGCTCCAGGAAGCTCCAGGCGTGGATGCAAAGTGGGGGGCAGGAGCCCATCATCGAGTGACACATGCCGAAGCTAGTCATTTCATTGAAAGGGGGAGGAGCAGCCTCTTATTCAGTTTTTGCAGTTACGGTGTTGCAGTGTAAAATATCGGCCACCACATTAAAGGACAGACGTCAGACGCCTTACAACTACTTTTATTCTAATGGTTCAGAGGCGAATGTCAAGACACAGCTAACGGGCCAGGTATGCACCCTCAAATTTCAATTCAGGGGATCGACAAAACCTTCATGACCCGCAACGGGGAGATACAGGCGCTGGCCAACCTCTCCTTCGACGTCGCCGGCGGCGAGTTTGTAACCGTCGTGGGGCCTTCAGGATGTGGCAAGAGCACCATGCTGAAGATCATCGCCGGCATCATTTCGCACAGCCACGGCCATATCGAGCTGGAAGGCAAAGAGATCGACGGGCCCAACGCCAAGATCGGCATGGTCTTCCAGAGCTCGGTGCTGCTGCCTTGGCGCACAGTGTTGAGCAACGTGCTGCTGCCGCTAGACGTACAGCGCGGCTCGCGGCTCGGCTTTCGTCGCCGCGCCGCCGAAATGCTGGACCTTGTGGGCTTAAAAGGGTTCGAAGAGCGCTATCCCTTCGAGTTATCCGGCGGCATGCAGCAGCGCGTTTCCATTTGTCGCGCTCTGATCAGCGATCCGGCCATTCTGCTGATGGACGAGCCGTTCGGCGCGCTCGACGCCATGACGCGCGAGCATATGAATGTCTGGCTCCAGAGCATCTGGATGGAGAGCCAGAAGACCATCCTGTTCATCACCCACTCCATTCCCGAAGCTGTCTTTCTGGGCGACCGCGTGATCGTGCTCACCCCACGGCCCGGCTCAGTCGACGAGATCATCGACATCGACATCCCCCGCCCCCGCTCGCTCAATGTGATGACCAGCGATAAGTTCGGCAAATATGTCACCCTCATCCGCGAGAAATTCGGCAGCGAGGCCATTCTCGACTGAGCTGCGGTGCGGCCATGCACATTGTTGCGCAAGGGCCACACTCATGATATAGTTCTACCCTGGCCCGCTGCCGTGCGGGCTCTATTTTTGCATGGGTTGCGCAAGTTATCTTTTTGCGGAGGACTGCCTTATGTCTGACTTATTAATTAAGGCTTTAGAAGCGCCTGACAACGAAAATATCCCCCGGCTGCGTGTGGGCGATGATGTCACCATTCACCTGCGTATCGTCGAAGGCAACCGCGAGCGAATTCAGCTCGTGCGCGGTACGATTATCCGCCTGGTCGGCGGCGGCAACGACGCCAGCGTCACTGTGCGCCGTATTGCGGCCAATGGCATTGGCGTGGAACGTACCTTCTTGCTGCGTTCGCCGCTGATCGAAAAAGTAGAAGTGCACCGCCACGCCCACGTGCGGCGCGCCAAGCTCTACTACCTGCGCGAACGCACCGGCAAGTCGGCCCGCCTGCGCGAGAAGCGGCTGAACTAATCTGCGGTTGTTGCGTTTAGCGGGTCCCTATCCCATTGCGCCTGAGCAACCGCCCCCTCATCGGCTGCGGCACCTACCGTAAGACAGTCGAGCAAGACGCTCCTCTTGAAGTCGTCGGCTTAATGCCTGTCTACATCCAGGCTGTGATTGCCGCCGGCGGTTTGCCCGTGCTGCTGCCGCTCTCACTTTCCCAGGAAGATTTGCTGGCCTTGCTGCCGCGCCTCGACGGCGTGCTGCTGCCCGGCGGCGGCGATGTGGGGCCCGCCTATTATGGCGGCAACAACGCCAACCCCACCGTGCGCGATGTCGACGCCGGCCGCGACGAGTTCGAGCTAACCCTGATCCGCCACGCCCTGCAGGCCGAGAAGCCGCTGCTGGCCATTTGCCGCGGCCTGCAGGTGTTTAACGTGGCCCTGGGCGGCAGCCTGTGGGAAGATATACAGAGCCAGATGCCCGGAGCCATCCGCCACGACTATTACGGCAGCCAGCAGCGCGATCACCTGGCGCACGATGTGGCCATTGCCGCCAACACCTTGCTGCACGATATCTTCGGCTGCGACACCCTGCGCGTCAATAGCCTGCACCATCAGGGCATACGCGCCCTGGCGCCGGACCTGCGCGCCACGGCAACCGCGCCCGACGAGCTGATCGAAGCCGTCGAAATCCAGGGCCACCCCTTCGCCCTGGGCGTGCAGTGGCACCCCGAGCAGCTCTTGAGCGCCGAACCGCGCATGAACCTGCTTTTCCAGCGCTTCGTCACAGCCGCCCGAAACGGCGCACATTAAGCCGCCTGCGATGAGCCTAGAGCTGCAGCCGCAAGGCCCCATCGCCATCTTTGACAGCGGCGTGGGCGGGCTTTCCGTTCTGCGCCCGCTGCGCGCCCTGCTGCCCCACGAGCATCTCATCTACTTTGCCGACCAGGCCCATGTGCCGTACGGGCCGCGCCCGGCGGCGCAAATTCAGCGCTACCTACAGGCCATCACGCGCTTCCTGCTGGCGCAGCAGGCCAAGATGGTAGTGGTGGCCTGCAACACGGCCACGGCCGCGGCGCTGAATGACCTGCGCCACCGCTTTCCCCAGCTACCATTTGTGGGCATGGAGCCTGCGGTGAAGCCCGGCGCTGCCGCCACGCGCACGGGCAAAGTGGGCGTGCTGGCCACTGCCGGCACCTTCGAGAGCCAGCGCTACGCCAGCCTCATGGCCCGCTTCGCCACGGGTGTCACCTTATACCAAAACCCCTGCACCGGGCTTGTGCCGCTGATCGAAGCCGGCGAGCTGGCCTCAGACGAGACACGCGCCCTGCTGCAGCGCTGCATCCGCCCCATGCTCGACGCCGGCGTGGACACCCTGGTCCTCGGCTGCACGCACTACCCCTTCGTGCAGCCGCTGATTCAGGACATTGCCGGCGCGCATGTGCGCATCATCGACCCCGCCCCGGCTATCGCGCGCCAGACACAGCGCCTGTTAGAAACGCACGCCCTGGTCGCGCCGGCCGCCCAGCAAGGCAGCCTGCGCGGCTATACCACCGGTGCGCCGCAGGCCCTTGCTGCGCAAAGCGCCAGCCTGCTGGGCTACCCGCTGCCCGTGCAAGGCCTAATATGGCGGGCCAGCGACTTATTTCCGCTGGATTGAGCTTCTAGTATAATCGGTTCTCGTGCTAGCACGGAGACCACTGTGAAGCGACGCCGCAATGCAGAGCGCTGGCGGGCCATTGAGGCCCGGCTCGGCCGAGAAATGAATATCTGGATGGCGACAGTGCGCAGCGATGGCCGCCCGCACCTGGTCCCTGTCTGGTTTGTGTGGCTGGGGGAGCTGCTCTATTTCACCACGGGAGCACATTCGCAAAAGTTTAACAACCTTCGCGGCAATCAGAGCATCGCCCTGGCCTTACCCGACGCCGGCAGCGTAGTAATTATTGAAGGCGAAGCGCACGCGGCCGATCGCGCCACCACCGAAACGCTGGCAGAATATTTCTACAACAAGTACGAGTGGGATTTCCGCTACGACACGGCCGCGGATTGGCGCCTGGTGGAAGTGACGCCGCATAAGATCATCGCCTGGGGCGACGGCTACGACGACCAGGGCACACGTGTCTGGTAGGCCGCGCAGAGCTAACGCTAACGTTTGGCGCAGCTTCTCTTACAAGAATCCTACTATATTTTGCTATACTGAGTCTGTTTAATTGCTGCAAAACGTGGTGACAACACACCATCAATTTGAGGGATACAAATGAGATTTGACAGATTCACCGAGCGTGCTCAGGACGCCGCTGCCCGTGCTTACGAGATTGTGCAGCGTTATAGCCATACGCAGGTGGACACTGAGCACATGTTCCTGGCGCTCCTGGAACAGAACGACGGCGTTGTACCGCAGATCCTGGAGCACCTAACCGTGGATGTAACGCGCATGCAAGAGCGCGTGGATGAAGAGCTGCGTAATAGCCCCAAAGTGTCGGTTTATGGCGGAGGCGTGGGCCAGATTTTCTACACCCCGCGCATTCGCACCATTCTGGAGCTGGGGCAGGGCGAAGCCAATCGCCTCAAAGACGAATTTATCTCCACCGAGCATATTTTCCTGGCCGTGCTGAGCGAGCGCAACACGCCAACTTCGCGCATCCTGCAGGAATTCAACGTGACGCGCGAGCGCGTGATGGAGGCCATTAAGTACCTGCGCGGCGGACAGCGTGTGACCGACCGCCAGGCCGAAAGCCGCTATCGCACCCTGGAAAAGTATAGCCGCGATCTGACGCAGCTGGCTAAGGAGAAGAAGCTGGATCCGGTCATCGGCCGCGACGACGAGATCCTGCGCGTGATCCAGGTGCTGAGCCGGCGCACGAAGAACAACCCCGTGCTGATCGGCGAAGCCGGCGTAGGCAAAACGGCCATCGTCGAAGGGCTGGCGCAGGCCATCATCGCCAACGATGTGCCGGAAAACCTGATCAACAAGCGCGTGGTGTCTCTGGACCTGGGCGCCATGATCGCCGGCAGCCGCTTCCGTGGCGAATTTGAAGAGCGACTGAAGGCCGCCGTTGAGGAGATTCAGAACGCGCAGGGTGAAATTATCCTGTTTATCGACGAGCTGCACACCGTGGTCGGCGCCGGCGCGGCGCAGGGCGCCATGGATGCCAGCAACATGCTTAAGCCAGCGTTGGCCCGCGGCGAGCTGCAGTGCGTGGGCGCCACCACGCTGGACGAATACCGCAAGTTTATCGAGCGCGATAGCGCCCTGGAGCGGCGCTTTGCTCCCGTGTTTGTCGACGAGCCATCGGTGGAAGATACCATCGAAATGCTGCACGGGCTGCGCAACCGTTATGAAGCGCACCACAACGTCAGCTACTCCGACGAAGCGCTGGTAGCTGCGGCCAAGTTGTCGGCGCGCTATGTCACCGATCGCCAGATGCCCGATAAGGCCATCGACCTGATCGATGAGGCGGCGGCAAAGCTGCGCGTGGCGCTGCATACGCTGCCCGAGGATCTGAAACGGCTGAAGATGGCCCTCGATCAGATCGCCGCCGAAGAAGAAGAAGCGCACACCGTGCGCGACTATGAGCGCGCCGCCAACAAACGCGCCGACCGCCTGCGCCTGGAAGGCGAGTTTGCCGAGCTTCGCGATTCGTGGCAGTCGGAGCAAAGGCTGGACGAGGTGGTCGACGCCGACGATATCGCCGAGGTCGTGGCCGCCTGGACCGGCATCCCTGTGACGCAAATGATGGAAACGGAAGCCGACAAGCTGCTGCACATGGAAGAAAGGCTGCACCAGCGCATCATCGGCCAGGATCAGGCTATTCAGGCGCTGGCAGACGCCATTCGCCGCAGCCGTTCGGGTCTCAGCGATCCGCGCCGGCCCATCGGTTCGTTCATCTTCCTGGGCAGCTCCGGCGTGGGTAAGACGGAGCTGGCCAAGGCCTTGGCCGAGTTCCTATTCGGCGACGAAGAGGCGCTCATCCGTGTAGACATGAGCGAATACCGTGAGCAGCATACCGTCAGTCGCCTGTTTGGCGCACCGCCGGGTTATGTGGGCTACGACCAGGGCGGACAGCTAACCGAGCAGATCCGCCGCCGCCCCTACAGCGTGGTGCTGTTTGACGAAATCGAGAAGGCCCATGCCGATGTCTGGAACGCCTTGCTGCAGATTTTGGACGATGGCCGCCTCACCGACGGTCAGGGGCGCACCGTCAACTTCCGCAACACAGTAGTGGTCATGACCAGCAACGTCGGTACGTCGTTCGTCAACCGCTCCGGCGCGCTGGGCTTTGCTGGCCTGCGTGACTCGCAGGAAGCGGAAACGCACAAGCGCATTGAGGACGAGCTAAAGACCACCTTCCGCCCAGAGTTCATCAACCGTATTGACGAAATCATCATCTTCGAAAAGCTTAGCCGCGAAGATGTGGTCAACATCGTGGACCTGCAGATGAAGGAAGTGAGCGCGCGCCTGTCGGAGCATGGCCTGCAGATTCAGTTGACGGAAGCTGCGCGCCAGTGGCTGGCCGACCAGGGCTTCGACGAAGATTTCGGCGCCCGGCCGCTGCGCCGCGCGCTGCAGCGCTACGTGGAAAGCCCGCTGTCGGTGCGCCTGCTGAAGGGCGAGTTTGGCGACGGCGACCACATCCTGATCGACATGCAGGATGGCGACTTGCTGTTTGAGCGGCTGGAGCCCGTCGAGCCGCCCGTCACGGTAAATGAAGAGGAAATCAGCGCCGGATAACGCTTCTTCCGGCAGCAACAGCAGATAAAAAGGCCCTTCCCGATAAGCCGGGAAGGGCCTTTTTTAGTTACTCACGCCTGATCAGCCTCAGGGCTTCACAGTAGAATCGTACAGAGGGCCGCCGTCGATGATGGCCTTAGGCGGCGCCTGCGGCACGCCAACCTGTACCACGCCGCTGCACGAAGCGCCGGCGCTGTCGGTTGCCGTGAAATAAATGTGGTAGACGCGACCGTTGCCGCTGCCCACGCGCTCGGCGCGCACCTGCGCCGTGGACGTGCCCACACCTGCGCCGTCGGGGCCCGTGTTGCCGCTGCCGGGAGCGTTCACCGCCTCATCCTGGAAGATGGCGTCGATGGTGATGCTCACACTGTCGCCGTCAGGGTCCGTCACGCCCAGTATGGTGATATTGACGAAATTGCCATTCGGCGGCCAGATGGTGGCGCGGCTGGGCACGGCGCCGGCGCAGACCGGCGCGTTGTTGGCCTGCTCGAACTGCAGGCCGACGATAACCGGGTCGTGATCGGACGAACGGTAGGGATCAGGCGCCCAGATCGCGTCCTGCGCGTCTTGCTTGAAGCTCATGTCGTAGTCGATCAGATCCGGCTCATCGGCGTTGATGTGCCAGACTGTCGTACCCGTCACTTGCTCCAGCAGGCTCTCGTTGGCCAGCGCATGGTCCAGGTAGCCTAGCTGCGCCTCGAAAACGTAGGAGTAGGCGTATTCGCCTTCGAATTTGAAGACCAGGTCAGTGTAGCCGTTGGCCAACAGCACGTCGATGGGATCTTCCTTATCGTAGGCGTTCAGGTCGCCGATGATCAGGAAGTCGGGATCGCCGCTGCCGGTAGGATCCGTCGCCAGCCAGTCGGCAAGCACCTGCGCCGACAGGGTGCGCGTCAGGTTGCAGTTGCCCTGCTGCGGGTCGTCGTCGCCGGGGCCACAGGCAGATCCTTTGGACTTGAAGTGGTTCACCACAACGGTGAACAGCTCGCCGCTGTCGTTGTGCATGAAGGTCTGCGCCAGCGCCGGGCGGTTCCTGGGCGATCCGCTGCCAGCCGGATCGATGAACTCAGGCGTGTCCAGGACGGCATAGTCGCCAACGGGCGTCGCCTCTGCCGGCTGGTAGATGAAGGCCTGCTTGATGGCGTCGGTGCCCACATAGCCGGTGTCGATATACGCATAAGTCCCGGCGCCCAACAGATCGTTCAGGCCGTTAACCAGGTCGGCCGTCGACTGGCCCTCGTCGTTCTGAATCTCGATGAGGCCCACCACTTCGGCATCCATGGCCGCAATGGCGGCGACGATCTTGGCGCGCTGGCGCGCCAGCTCTTCGGGCGTATCCGCGCCGCGGCATTCTTGCAGATTTCCCGGCGGGCCACAAACGTTCCCCGCGCTGGTTAGCGTGGTGAAGTAGTTCAGCACGTTAAAGCTGGCCACCTGAAGGTTGCCGCCCACGTCTTCTGGCGCGGCCGTACGCGGGTTTGCCTCAATGTGCTCGGCGCCCGCCGTCGGCTGAATGCGGTACAGGCCAAAGGCGTAATCCATCACGCCGGTCACATTGCGCAGGGTGTCGCCGCCGCGGAACAGGTTGTCCAGGTTGAACTCAGCGCCATTGGGATGGATCGCCGGATCGGGGTTTTGTGTGCCGCGGCCATCGTCCAGCGTAATGCGGCTGCGCGCGTTAAAGCTGGCCAGGTCGGCCGCCTCCGCTGAGCCGGGTTCGTAGACTGCGGTGGGCTGGAACTGCCGCTCACTCGTCAGCACGATTTCGCCGAAGCGATCGTAGTTGAAGTACTCTGAGATGTAGAGGTCTTGCTGGAAGACCACCGACATACCCTCAAACGCTTCCAGGTCGTTGACCTCGTCAACAGGCAGGGTGACCACGGCGGGCGTCACGGAGGCGCCTGCGGCGCAGACCAGTACCTGCGTGTTGGTGAGCTGCGTTAGCCCGTTGGCCTCAGACACGGCGCCCAGGACGCGCACCACATCGCCGTTGCTGACGTCAGTGGGCGTGCCCGGCGTGTGTACAAAGATGCCTTCAGAGGTTAACGGGTCGGCGTCGGCGTCGGCATCTTCTTCTTGCATGTAGAAGCCGTTCAGGTCGCCGTTGTCCGGCTCGGCGTTGTTCTGGAAGTCGCCGACAACCACCGCTTCCAGCACCACCGTTTGCCCGGCAAGGGCGCTGGCCAGGCCGCTGCCCTGGACCTCATGGATAAAGTGTGTGGTCGCGTCGAAGCAAGCGCCAATTTCGCCCGATCCGCCGTTGCCACAGTCGTTGTCCGCGCCGGGCGTTGGCGCTGCTTGCGTATACGTTTCGGTATTGCGTGCGCCGCCTGAGCCATTGGGGCAGCGCTGGATCGAATGCCCGACCTGATCTCCGCCGCCCGCTTCGTTCACTTGCGGCTGCCCGGCATTCAACAGTACCAGCAACCCAGCATCGTCGGCGTCGTCGGTGTCGTACACAACCGCGTCGATCAGGCCCTCGGTTGTGACTGCCGTGCCGTTGGGGAAATCGGATGCGTCGCCGACATATAAGGCAACCGCATCTTGACCATTCTGCAGGAAGTTACCGGCGAAAGTAAGCGCAGGGGCGGGCGTGACGCCGGCGTTGCCCATCAGGAAGTAGCCGTTGGCGTCGGTGGTGAAGCCGTCCAGGTCGAAGGCGGCATACGACACGTCGCTGCTTCCGTTGTAGAAGACCACCACCAAGCCATCTAGCGCCGTGTTTCCGGCGCCGCCGTCATAAAGCTCCACGAACTCCAGCTCATCAGTGCCCGGCGTGTCCGAATCGAGCTCATTAATAATCACCCCGGTAGCGGGGCCCGTGGGCACGGCCACGTTCGTCGCGCCGGGTGTGTTAAAGGCCTCGCCGCTCACCGGCGTGCCACTGAAGCCCGGCAACCCCTCGCCGTCGAAGTCGTTTACCATCCAATCGTTGGCGCTATCCGTGTCGCTGGCGTCGGGAATGCGCGACGCGCCCCCTGGCGTAAACGGATTGCCGCCGAATCCGGGGGCAAGCACAACCGCAGAGTAGGTCACATCGCTGGCCCCGCCGTCGCTAACGGCGAAATCATCGACGATGCGCTCCCACGGCGTCGTATCCAACACACCATTATTATCGGCATCCAGGTCTACGCCGGTTGCGCCGCTAAACCCTTCCACCAATAGCACGGTGATCGTGCCATTTTCGAAGGCATCGCCGAAGAAATCGGTAACCCAATAACCTTCTGCGTTGGTTGTGCCCACGGTGATGACGTTATCCACCACACCGCTGCCTGTACCGTCGCCTTCAATGCCCACAATGGTGAAAGCCGAATAGTCGGTGTTGGGGTCGCCCACGACTTCGACGTATTCGTGGGTATCGGTACCGACATGGTTAAAGACGAACTCGTTCAGCAGCGGGTCGGCCGGCTCGCTGCCGCCGTCACAGTCGGCGGTGTGAGCGCCCAAGCCGTCGAAGGTGTTGATCGGGAACGTGTCCCACTCTACCGAAGCGTCAAAGGCATCTGTGGCATTGGTGTCACCAGCGCAAATGTGGCTCTTGCGGCGCAGCGTATCGTCCACGCCGCCGCCGGGCCATTCAGTCCCGGGGTCGACGCCGATCTGGCCGAAAGCGTCGATAACTGCTCCGGCCTTGCGCAGCACAATGGCGTCGTCGCCGTTAAAGTTGATAACGGCGTTGCTAATCAGATCTGCCTGCGCCAGGATCGCCGCATCGGCCGAACCATGGGCCAAAACATAAACGTCGCCAACGGCGATCGTTCCGCTGAGGGCCACGCTCTGGCTGGCCGAAGCCGCGCCATTGCTATACAGCTCAAGCGTATACCCCCCGGCGGCCAGGTCCACGGCGCTCTCGGTGCCATTATAGATCTCGATGGCCTTATTGAGACTACTGCCCTCAATGTACTCTGATAAAAACAGCTCTTCGGCTTGCGCCAGCGCCGTTCCCGGCGTAGCCGAGCCCATGGCCATCACCAGCAACAGGGCCACCAGGAGTGTGCTCAGTAGGGAAACTCTTCGTGGGTTCATCAATGCTGCCTCCTTAGCTTTGCGGAATAAAATAAGGTGTGGTACGGCAATCCGCAGATCGCTCTGTCTCTGCGGGCCCACTGACTCGGCTAAGATAGTACCGAACTCCTAGCCGCACGCCAATTTTACGGCAAAAAGCTTGCGAGCAAGCTTACGTTTTAGCGCCTCGCGCGCGAACGCCATGAGCATGCAGGCGGTCGCGCCCCCTTTTACTGTTTCAAATCCGTGCCTGTGTTCACTCAGGATGTCGCGCCCAGCGATGGAACCCTCCGTGTCGACGTGCAATATGGCTCGATGAATCGCCAGGAAGGATCGACGGTGCGTGTGTTCACGCTGACCGCCGGCCAACGGCTGAATAACGCCAGCGTGAGCGTGCCGGCGCCCAAGTATGTGCGTGTCTGGTGGCAGGCCGAAGGTTCAGACACCTGGAGCCTCCTGCCGTCACAATACTGGACAGGCAGCGGCACGCTGGCCAGCGAGTATGGCCTATCGTGCGACGACAGGGGCGTGCCCTCGTATCACACGTCATTATCCAGCGCCATTGCCGAAAATCTCCTTCCGAATGTGCCGGCGCTAAGGTAATCGCCGCCGCCATTAAGGGAGGGCCGCTCGATAAAAAAAAGGGAAAAGGCGCGTTGCCGAACGCGCCTTTTCCCTTCCTACAGAAACCCATTCGTGTAAAAGTGGTAGACAGGGGGCTCAAGCAGCGTAAACCACCCATATCTGTGTTCGCGCCAAAGCCTGCGGCGCGCCCCCTTACACAACGCCCAGAGGTAGTGGGTCACTTTGTGCGATGCTTCCTGCGTCGGTTGCACGCTCCGGCGTCAGTAAGGCATTCAAGGCAACATTAACTGCTTCCAAATGAAACAACAATATCGCGAAAGACAGTTATTACTTGCCAGTTCTGGAGGCGAGTACCTGTCGTTAACGACAGGTATGTCAGTCACCGTGTGGGTTGTCGTACCCCGCGCGGACGGCCCAGGCAATGGCCTCGCCGCGCAGTTTTACGCCAATTTTGCGATAAATATTCTTCAGGTGAAAGCGCACGGTGCGCTCGGTCACCACCAGCCGCTCGGCGATGTGCTCATTCGATGCGCCGCTTGCCAGCACGGTTAGCACGTCGATCTCACGCTGCGTAAAGACTGGTTCAATGGTGTGCCGCGCTAACTGGCTGGCCACTGCCTGGCTGAACCAGGTGCCACCCAGAACTACGGCTTTAATCGCCTGCACCAGGACGTCGATGGCTTCATCCTTTAACACATAACCCCGTACGCCCGCGTGCAACAGCGCCTGCACTGGAACCAGGTTATCGTGCGCGCTCAGCACCAAGATTCGTGTTTGCGGATGCGCTTTTTGCAGCGTTTTGAGCGTTTCTAGGGGTGAAAGCCCAGGCATTTCCAGGTCTAGCAAGAGGATATCCGGCTCCAAAGCGGCCACGAGGTTGAGAATCTCGTGCCCGGTGGAGGCCACGCCCACAAGCTGCAGCCCATCGCCGCGGCGCAAGGTGTTCCCAATGCCCTCACGAATGAGCGGATGATCGTCGGCCAGCAGAACGCGCGTTATGGGTGACATATCAGCTCTCGTTTTGTAACGGAATGACGGCCTGGACTTCTGTACCGCGCCCAGGCTCAGACCACACGGACAGGATGCCATCGACGGCCTGGACGCGTTCTTGCATGCCCACAAAACCAAAACGGCCGGCCGTCGCAAACTGGAACAAGTGCTGCGGGATGGTGAAACCGCGGCCATTATCCTGAATCCTGACTACAATGCGCTCGTCGCTGCGGCGCAGGCTCACTTTGATGGCCGAGGCCCCGGCATGTTTGTAAGCGTTCCAGATGCCTTCCTGCACCAGGCGGAAGATGCAGGTGGCCACCGCTTCCGGCAGGCGCTCGCCTTCGGCCATCGCCATGTCCAGGTGCACCGGTGGGCCATCGCGCCCCACGTTCTGCTGCCAATTCTCCACGTAAATAGCCAGGATCTCGGCCAGGCCCGTTTCGTGCAGGGCTGGCGGGCGCAGCGAGCTAATCAGGCGTCTTAGGCCCTGCGCCACGCCCACAACTTCGTCGCGCATATACTCCAGGCCCGGAGCCAGCTCTTCCAGGCGCTGCGCGGGCGTCCAGACCCCTTCTTCCAGGGCGCGCCCCTGCATCTCCGCTAACTGGTAGCTAATGCCTAACAACTGCTGCACCGCGCCGTCGTGCAGGTCTCGCGCCAGGCGCAAACGCTCCGCTTCTTTGGCCTGCGCAAGCTGCCGCTGCGCTTCGGCCAGCTCCTTCTCGATCTGGCGGCCGGCCGTGACGTCGGTGCCGGTGCCAATTACGAAAGTCAGCGCATTATCCTGATCGTAGACTGCGGTGACAGACCAGTCGATTTCGCGCCGCTCGCCATCTCGCGTCACCCAGATGCTCTGCAGGCCCAGCGAAGAGCGTCTATCGGGAGGCGTCTTCGTCAGGCGACCCAACAGGTGCGCGATTTTGGCATGAGAGTCCGGCGTCTGCAGAAAAGTGTAGTGCCGGCCGTAGATTTCGTCGAACGTATAGCCGCTCACCCGCTCGGCAGCGCCGTTGAAACCGACAAAGTGTCCGGCGGCGTCTACGACGACGATCAGCGTGTCGATCATGTCCAGAACCGTCGTATAATAACGGCGCTCCGCGCGGCGGGCCGCTTCGAGCTGGTCAGTAACCGTCTGCTCCACGGCGCCCATCTCGGCCAGAAAACCGTGCGAAATGCCGCCCAACAGCGACGCCAGGAACTGTCGCGCTGCCTGTTTCTGGGCGTCGGCCAAGCTTGCAAGAAAGTAGTCGCTTAACACCAGGGCCGTATAACCTAGAATCTCCGGGCGTTTGCAGACCATCGAGGCCAGCGAGCGGCCCACGTTTAATCCCAACTGCAGGGCATCTGAATCGCGGCGGAAGGCGTCGATGATGTCGTCGACGCAGCGCTGCAGCATGTCGAGAATTTCGCCGGCTCGACCTGGGTCACCACATACCTCGAGCACAGCCGTGGCCCAGGCGCCGGTTAGCGCCTGCCGCTTTTGCTGCAGCTCTCCGAGACTCTTTTCGCTGGCCTTCGAAACCATGAAACGTTGCCCCCATATCTGACCTCAGGCAGTCACCACCGGCGCGCCGTGCAGCGAATCTGCGTTTGCTCCCAATAGTATAACCGGCGTGATGGTATTGGCTAGGTCGGCTGGCCCGTGAGCAATCACGCGCATGTAGTTGTCTGTGTAGCCGCTCCAGCGCAAGCCCTCGTCGCCCGCGCCTTGCGGCGCTTCCCAGAGCACCTCGCGTATGTGCCCCACAAACTGTTGGTGGAACGCCAGGCTTAAGGCCTGGCCCAGCTCGATCATGCGCCGCGTGCGCTCTTTGCGTGTTGCCAGCGGCAGTTGCGCGGGCATCGCCGCGGCCGCCGTGCCCGGCCTAGGGCTGTAGGTGAACACGTGCAGGCGCGCGAAGGCTATCTCGCGCACAAAGTCGAGGCTCTGGCAAAAGTCGTCTTCACTTTCGCCCGGAAAGCCACAGATGATATCGGTACTGAGGTTGAGATTGGGAATAGCCTGCCGCGCCGCCAGCACGAGCTGGCGAAAGGCTCCGCGGCGCGTGCGGCGGGCCATGCGGCGCAAGATGCGGTCGCTGCCCGACTGCAGCGGCAGGTGCAGGTGCGGCAGCAGGCGCGTGTCCTGCCACAAAGTGAAGAACTGTTCGTCAATATCCCATGGCTCTAGCGATGAGAGGCGCAGGCGGGCGATGTCGCTATGCTCAAGAATGGCTTTCACCAGGTCGAAAAGGCCGCGGTGGTTGCCAAAATCGTGGCCGTAGCTGCCCAGATGCACGCCGGTCAACACCGCCTCCTGATAACCGGCCGCAGCCAGCGCCTGAATCTCGGCGACGACATCGCCCAGGCGGCGGCTCTTACCCGCGCCGCGCGCCACGGTCGTGATACAAAAGGTGCAGCGGTTGTCACAGCCATCCTGTACCTTAACAAAGGCGCGCGTGGCGCCGTGCCCCCGCTGCAGCAGATCGCGCATCAATGGCTCTTGATCGTAAAGGGCAATTTCCAGGCGCGCACCGGGATCGATGATCTGGATCAAGCGATCCTTTTCGCTATTGGGCACGATGCGTCCTGCGCCTTGCACGCGCCTCAGCGCGTCGGGCGCAACCGTGGCGTAGCAGCCGGTGAGCACAATCTCGGCCTGCTGGTTCTGGCTATGAAAACGGCGTGTGCGCTTGCGCGCATCGCGCGCGGCTTCGCGCGTCACGGCGCAAGTGTTCAGAATCACCTTATCGGCCTGCGCGGCGTCGCCCACAATTTCATGCCCGCCGGCCAGCAGCTGTCGCGCCATCATATCCATTTCGCTCTGGTTCAAACGACAGCCGATGCTGTCCAGGAACAGTTTCATGCCTCACTATCCAGGCGCTCTAATAGGTAAATTCGGCCCCATTGCTTGGCCACAGTCAGCGAGTAGCCGCCGCGGATCTCCAGCAGGGGCGCCTCACGGACGGCGTTCTTGAATTGCTCGTAGGCATGGGTAAAGATGGCCGCGCGGCCGCCCGGTTTTAACACACGCTCCACTTCGCGCAACCATGCGCCATAACGCCCCGTAGTATCTTCCGCCGGCTGGACTTCAGGAAGCCACGTGGCCACTTTGTCTACCGCCTGCCGGGGCAAGGCCAGCTGCCCGTCCTGCCATCGCACGGTGCTGAGCGGCGCGCCGCCGTCGCCTTCCAGCCGGCCGCGCGCGGCCTTGGCGCCTTTCGGCTCACCGGCGCCCACATAGAGCTGGGTCAACGGGTAGCGGCCACGCGCCGCAGCAATGGCTCCGTTCTTGGGGAAGGGATCCAGAAAATGGTCGCTCTCGTCGGGATCTGTGAGCAGCGCCAGCGCCTCGGCCACCACCGGCGGCAAGCCTGTGGCGCCCGCCTGCGGCGCGGCGGCGAACGGCAGGCGCAAGCCGACTAAAATGGTAGAGCCCAACACATTGGCCCACAGCTCCACATCCGTCTCTTGCTGCGCGCGCTGCCAACCGGGATAGAGTGCGTCGATGCCCTGGATCACGGCGCGGCGCACGGCCTGGCGGTTGTATTCGTGCCGCCCATAAGTACGCACAATGAGCCGGTAGCTGCCGATCTGCCGGCGGCGATGGCGCGAATAACCGTTCACAGCACGGCCAAAATCGCCGCTGCGCGCCATCTGCTCGCGCAGCAGGCGCAGATCGCGATAGCCGCGCGAGGTGTTGTTCAGGTAAGCGCCGGCGATGTACGCCGCGTGAATCGTGCGCAGGCTAAATAGCGCGCCAGGCGGCGCCGCGGCGTCGAAGACCACAATACCCCGTTCGTCGCGCGCGAAGTGAAATTCGCGAAACTGCGCCTGCGGCAGGCGGCGGCGCACCTCGATCCAGGCCACTTCTTCCAGGCCCGGCGCCGTCTCCACGTAATAGGTGAGGGGCGCTGCCTTACCGGCCATAGCGATCTTCGCTTCGCGCCCGGAAGCGCAGCCGGATGGGCGTGCCCACGAACGGCTCGCTCTGGCGGATGGTATTCTCCAGGTAGCGCTCGTAACTAAAGTGCACCAGCTCCGGCTTGTTGACAAAGAAGACAAAGGTGGGCGGCACGGTCTCGGCCTGGGTGGCGTAGAAGAATTTCAGGCGCACGCCGCCCTTTTGCGGCGGCGGATGGCGCATGATGGCGTCGCGAACCAGCCGGTTCAGCCGGCCCGTGGCAAGGCGTTTCTGGCGCGACTCCTGCACCTCGTCCACTAAGGGCATAATCTTGCTCACGCGCTGCCCAGTGTCCGCGGAGATAAACAGAATCGGCGCATAGGGCATAAACTTTAGCTCTTCACGCACGAAGTCGACGTATTCAGGCATGCTGTGCGCGTCTTTTTCCACGGCGTCCCACTTATTGACCACCACGATCACGCCGGTCTCTTCCTCGCTGATCATGCCGCCGATATGCGTATCCTGCGCCGTGATGCCCTCTGTTGCGTCGAGCACCAGCAGCGCAATATCGGCGCGATCCAGCGCCTTAAGCGCGCGCAAGACGCTGTACTTTTCGACGCCCGGCTCGATTCTGCCGCGGCGGCGGATGCCCGCGGTATCGATCAGCGTATACTCCTTGCCCTGCCAGCGCAGGCGGGAGTCGATGGCGTCGCGCGTGGTGCCCGCCAGTGGGCTCACAATGACACGCTCTTCGCCGATCAGGCGGTTCAGCAGCGTCGATTTGCCCACGTTGGGCTTGCCCACAATGGCAATCCGCACCGTATCTTCGGTTTCGTACTCCGGCTCCATGGGCGGGATGACGGCAACCAGCTCGTCGAGAAAGTCGCCCACCCCCGTGCCGTGCACCGCCGAGACCGGCGACACCACACCTAAACCCAGCTCGTAGAACTCGTAGGCCTGATCCCATAGCTTGGTCGATTCCAGCTTGTTGGCCGCGACCAGCGTGGGCTTCTGCGAGCGGCGCAGCACTTCGGCCACTTCGCGGTCGGCGCTTGTAACGCCCACCTGGCCATCCACCACCAGCACCACGACATCGGCATCCTGGATAGCGATGCGCGCCTGCTGCACGATCCCTTCCATAAACTGCTGCGAATCCTGGGAGAGTGGCTGCGAATCCCAGCCGGCGAGCAGCTCAATGCCGCCGGTGTCCACAATGTTAAAGGCCACGCCGGCCCACTCCGCTTCGCCGTACAACCGGTCGCGCGTGGTGCCCGGCACGTCGGAGACCACGGCCATGCGCCGGCCAACAATGCGGTTAAAGAGCGTCGATTTACCAACATTCGGCCGTCCAACGAGCGCAACCAGCGCCTTTCGTGTCATACCTTTTTCTCTCGCCTCAATAGAATAAGCCCGACGGGTATCATAGTCGCCGGCGCCAAAAGCCACAACAAAAAGTCGGCCAGCGCCGTGGGCGCGGTGAATGCTAGCGGCGCCTGTGAGATGGGCGCGCCCGGCGTCGCCGTCGCCGTGATGCTCGTGGTGGAAGTGACCACGTCGGTGATAGTCACCGTGAGCTGCGGCGGCTGGATCGAACGAATGTCCACATCGCTCACAAAGACGTCGGCGTCCGGCTCCAGGCGGTGCGTGCCCGTCACCAGGCCAAAGAGGTCCAGGGTGACGCGCACATCGTCGTCTACCAGGGAATCCAGCTTATCCAGCGGCCCAAATAAGAACACGCGCACTTCGTCCACGTCGAGGGTGGCGGTCAGGCCTTCGCCCAGCGCCCGGATTTCGGGCTGCTTACTGATGACCGAGCTGGTAAGGATCGGCTCGATCTCAATCTGTACGATGATCGGCTGCAAATCGTCTAGCTGTAGGCCCGACGGCAGGTCCAGGCCCACCGATAGGGTCACCGACTCGCGCAGGCCGCTGATGTCTACCGGTTCGGTCTGCACGCGGCTGAGCGCGTCCAGCTGCGCCGGGCTGCCGGTGAGCAAAACGCTATCAGGCTCCACGCGCACGTCCAGCAGGCGGTAGCCCGCGGCCGGTTCGCCCTGCCAATCGACGATGATCGGTTTGGCGGCATAGCCCGCCAGCTGGTCGACGGGAACGGTCACCAGCACTTCTTCAACGCTTAGCTCCATGCCGCTGACGCCCGCAATGTTGCCCTGCCGGTCGTAGAAGATAGGGCGGCGGGTGACGATGGTATCCTGTTGAGGGTTATCTACAAAGACTGTGACGCGCGCCTCGGAAAGCGACTCCACGCGCGATGCGCTGCCCGTAACGGTGATAACTGCGGGATCTACGAATGGCGTATCCAACACATAGCCGCGAGCCGCGTCGCCGCGCACCTCGGCGCGCACGGTAATGTCGCGGCTCACGATGCGCTCCACCTGCACCGTTACCTCTTCCGGAAGCTGAAAAGCGATTTGCACGCTTTCGATGTTATAACGGATGCGCACGGGCACCACGGCCTGTCCTGATGTGACGCCGCTTAAGTCGATCTCGGCAGTGAAATCGGCCGTTGTGAGGCCGTCCAACACCGACGCCGGCCCTTCGACGATGATCTCCACGATGTCGGGCGTAATGGTCACCGAGCTGTCGGCCGGTCGCCCGACTACGTTCAACGCCATGCGCAGCGGGAGCTGGTTCACAGGGTCGCTGGCGCGCACGGCAATGCCCCACACCAGCGAAGCCAGGACGAAGGCCAGGGACAGCGTGGCGATGTTTGCAGCCAAAGATTTCAGAACTCTCATCGCTTGTCAGACAGAGCCTTTTCCAGTGACGACGTCGCCGCCGTTCTGCAAAAAAGCATAAAGAATCGCATCCAGACGCGCCGGATCTTGCCGCCGCAAGATGCGGCCATTGTGCGCAATGGCAATTTGCCCCGTTTCTTCGGAAACGACTACGGCGACGGCGTCGCTCACTTCGCTGATACCCAGGGCGGCACGGTGGCGCAGGCCCATCTGGCGATCCGACAGGCTGCTGGTGGAGAGCGGCATCACGCAGGCAGCCGCGGCCACGCGCTCGCCACGCACAATCACGGCGCCGTCGTGCAACTCCGTATGTTTGTTAAAAATCGTCAGCAACAGCTCGGGCGATGCGTCTGCATCTAATAGAATGCCCGTATCGATATACTCCTGCAACCCTGTATCCTGCTCGAAGACGACCAGCGCGCCATGTCGTCGCTGTGACAGGCGCAGAGCGGCGCGCGCCGTGGCCGTGACGGCGCTATTCTCGCGGTTGCGCCGGAAAAGGCGCACCACGCGGCCCGTACGGCCAAGCTGCTCCAGGGCGCGCCGCAGCTCGGGCTGGAAGATAACCGGAAAGGCCACGATTAGCGCTGGCAGCAAGTTGCGCACCAGCCAGCTAAACGCCACCAGGTCGATGAAGATAGATAGGCCAAGAAAGAATAATGCCACGACGAGCAAGCCGCGCAGCAGCGAAACGGCCCGTGTGCCGCGAATCAATACCAGAAGACCGTAGATGATCACGGTCACCAGCAGGATATCGACGACGTCGGCAAGACTCAGTCTGTCCAGAAAGTATTCGATGGGTACTCTCATAGCTGCCTTATCTGGACGGCAATAAGGATCAATTGTGCCTTAATGATACCAACTCACACAGAAGCGCAACAAGCCGCTGCGCGACCGAGATGTACTTTTAGAATTCGCGTTGCTCGAGGTGTGCGCCCGCACCCAATTCAGGGCGTGCGCGGCGGCCACGCGCCGCGCGGCAGGAATCCGCGACCGAGCGGCTAGAGACCAGCTCAGGGCTCTCTTAGCTGCTGTAACAAATGGCGATAATTGGCCACATTCGGAGGCTGTAGGCGGACGATCTGCTCTAGCGTGACGATGGCCTTTTCGCGCTCTCCCGCCTCTAGCTGCGCTTCGCCCAACTGGTCCAGCACTTCGATGGCTTCGCCCTGTCGCTTTTGTGCCAGCAGCAGGCGCGCCAGGCGTTGGCTCAGCCCGGCCTCCGCCGGATGGCGCCGTGACATGTCCTGCAGAATACCGGCCACCTTAGCCGCGCGCCCGCCGGCCACGAGCTGTTGCAGATAGCGATCCAGCTCGCGCAGCGCAAAACCCGCTTGGTCCAGCTTGAAGTAGAGGTCCACCAGCGTGATCACGGTTCGCTCGTCGCCCGGCTCTTCGCTGTTTATCTCGCGGTAGGCCGCCAGGGCGCGCTTCCAGTCCAGCCGCTGCATATCGATATCCGCGACGCGCTTCAAGATGCGCACGCGCCATTGCTCTGCGGCGCCGCCACGCGGCGCCAGCTTTAAGGCGTCCTGGTAAGTGTCGCGAGCGCGATCGACCTGCGCCAACTGGTAATAGCTTTCGCCAAGCGCCAGGTAATGCTCCAGGGCGCGATCGATATGGCCGTAGCGCTTCAGCAAATCGATGATCCGCGCGCGAATAGAGACGTCCAGCGGCGACACCTCCAGCACGCGCTCGTACATGCTGATGGCCCCGTTAATGTCGCCGCGCACGCGAAAGGTATCGGCCACGGCGTTGAACTTGGAGACGGCAACGTCGACGCGCTCTTGCTGCAGCATGAGCTCGCCCAACTGAATGTGCGCCGGAAGATAGTCCGGCGAGCTGGCAATGGCGCGGTAGACCTCTTCGATCGCGCTGCCGATCATGTTGCGCCGCGCATATTCATGGCTCAGGTAGAGCGACTCCAACACGCGAGCTGAGCCCGCCGTGAGGATATCGCCCAGGATCATCATGCGGTCGCCCGACAGCACATCCAGCCGCCTGCGCGCATCCATCACTTTGTCTTCCCAACCCTTGCGGCTGAGGAACTCCACCAGGGCGTTGGCAAATTCGGTGGCCTTCTCCGGCTCGCCTTTGGTCAACAAGCTATCTGCCAGGTTCTCATAAAGCTCGATGAGCCGGTCGGCCTGCCGGTGCCGCACCGTGCGCAGATCGACGATTTTCAGCACCGTAACAAAATGTTCCACGGCCTTGTCAATCTGACCCCGCGCGCGATACGACTCGCCGAGCGCAAAATGGCTGGCCAGGCGGAACTCCTGATCCTGCACAGAAATCTCGAGCTGTTCGATCGCATCTTCAAAGCGTAATTTGTCCTGGTACAGCAGGCCCAGGTTGAAATGTGCCGCCGTGCTGTCAACGCCCGCCTGCAGCGCTTTCTCGTAGGCGCCTATGGCTTCATTGACGTCGCCGCGCGTCTGGAAGTCGAGGGCTTTGCTGATAAGGGCATGGCGTTGGGGCCGGCCGGCGCCGTTTGGCGCAGAAGATCCGTCGCCGCCTTCGGCGAACAGGTCGCGTGCCAACTGCTCCAGGGCCATGCGGCGCGCATCTTCCACGGGGCTTTCCACCGCACCGGCGCCTTGCGCCTCCGGCTTGCCCGCCGGCTCGATGCCCAGGCTTTGTTCCACGCTGCCGGCGGCAAAAAGGGCAATAGACGATTCCACTTCGCGCTCGTCGAAGATCGCTTCACCATGCTGGATCAGCTCGATAGCCGTCAGCACGTCCGGATTGCGCGGATCGAGATTTAGCGCCGCGCGGCACGTTTGCAAAGCTTTTTCTGCCTCGCCGCGCGCCTGGAACAGGCGGGCAATGGCCAGGTATTCGCGGATGGCAGGGCGCACCTGCTCCTGTTGGGTGTAGTAGCGGGCCAGCCGCTGGTGCGCGCCCAGCAGGCCGGGCGCCAGGTGTGCGGCACGGTGCCAATTGTCTACCGCCTGGTCCACGGCGCCGCGGCGCAGGTGTATCTCGCCCATGGCCATATACGACTGCCCCGCTTCGTTGAGCTGGCCTAAACGTTCCTGCACATCGGCTACGTGCCGCAGGTAAATGATATCGCCCCGCGAGTAGCGCGCGGCCAGCTTGTAATTCTCCAGCGCCTCTTCCAGCTTGCCGCTCTCAAAAGCAGCCATGCCCAGGCCGGCATACGGTGCCGGCTCCTCTGGAAACTCGGCAACCGCGCGGTTAAACTCGGCGATGGCTTCCTGCCAGCGCTGATCCCAGCTAAACGTATGTCCTCGGCTGAGCGCCTCTTCGTAAAGCGTGCGGTTTTCTGCCACGACCATTCTCCGAAATCTCTAACAGCCTACTCTGTCAATAATCGCCGGTTAACAACTTAAACAGGATCGCCTTCTGCGCGTGCATCCGATTTTCGGCCTGCGGAAACAAGACCGATTGCGGCCCATCGGCCACGGCGTCGGTGATCTCCGCGCCGCGATGCGCCGGCAGACAATGCATCACGATGGCGTCGGGGCGCGCCCTGGCAAGCAGCTCCTCGTCGATGCGGTATTGCTGGAACACGGAGAGCCGGCGCCCGCTCTCTGCTTCCTGGCCCATGCTCGTCCACACGTCTGTATACAGCACATCCGCGCCCACGGCGCTGGCGAAAAGATCTTCGGTCTGCATCACACGCTGGCGATCTGAGATGCGCATAGCTTCAGCCGCCTCAATATCCTCGGCACTGAGCATGTAATCCTCCGGCGCCGCCAGCACATAATTCATGCCGCTCTTCATGGCCGCAAAGAGCAACGAGCGCGCCACATTGTTGCCGTCGCCCACAAAGACGATAGTCAATCCCTCTAGGCTGCCTTTCACCTCGCGAATGGTAAAGAGATCCGCCAGGGCCTGAGCAGGGTGCTCCCAATCGGACAGGCCGTTGACCACGGGCACAGAACTGTTCTGCGCAAGCTGCAAGAGGTGTTCGTGCTCGAAGACACGGGCCATCACGCCGTCCACGTAGCCGGACAGCACGCGGCCCACGTCGGGCACGCTCTCGCGGCTACCGAGCTGCACTTCGTCTGGCCCCAGGTAAAAGGCGTAGCCCCCGAGGTGCACCATGGCCATCTCAAATGAGACGCGCGTGCGCAGCGACGGCTTCATGAACACCAGCGCCAGGCTCTTGCCGCGCAAGACGGGCCGGTTTCCGCCGCTGCGCCATTCATCTTTAAGCCTGAAACCAAGATCTAGGAGCTGTCTCAGCTCCTCTGCAGTTAGGTCGGCAATCGAAAGAAAGTGGTTCATGTCTGTTGCTTTGTTTCTCCTGGGCAAGGGGTGTGGGGTGCATGAATGCCCGGTCGGGGCGACGACGACCGCTGCCTGGCGCGAGTGTTGACCGCTATCCTATGTTGAAAAGTTGCTTGCGTCGTTGCCCCTAAGTATACCATAGCCTAATTATACGGTGAAATAGTGGCCATCCGAAGCGCACGGTACTAATGGGCCAGTCTGCGCCCGCGCCATTTCTTTTGCTTCACGCTTTACTTATGGTAAGATAAAAAAGTTAGGGGGCAGCACCTGAAGTGGCACATTTAGCGGACTAGCTGACTAGGGGAAAGAGAGAGGCAGGTAACAGATGCAAAATGTCAATCGCTCAGTTCTGGTCGGTCTGGGAGCCTTCATTATCGGCTTTTTCATCGGGCTTGTGATCTTTGGCTGGGGCCTCACCCCGCTGCGCTATACCAATGGCGGTCCGCAACATCTCTCAGACATCGACCAGGAGCTGTACCTCGTTACGCTTGCCCGCCTCTATTCCATCGACAACAACCAGGAACACGTGCGCAATGCCCTTGGCCGTTGGGATGAATCTTTTGCCGCTGTTTGCCGCCTGGCAGCGCAGACGCGCCCGGTAAACCCGGCCGAGGCGCAGCGCCTCGACGCGATGGCTCTGGCCCTCGACGCACAAGGCTGCGCCGCTGTGCCCGCCCCCGCGCCGGGCGAAGAGTCGGACGGCGGTGGGCTGGGCAGCATCTTGCTCGTGCTCTTTCTGATTACCCTCTTTGTGCTCATCCTGGCGCTCATCCTATTCGCCCTGCGCCGGCCCACCACGCCGGCCCGGCGCGATCCCGCCTCTTACGCCGACGAAATGCCCGCCGCCACGCGCGCCGTGGGCCTGGAAGACGACCGTGACATCAGCGCCACGCCCATCGCTCGTTTCCAGACTACGTTTGCCCGCGGGCACGACACCTACGACGATTCCTTTAGCATCGAAAACGTTCATGGCGACTTCCTGGGCGAGTGTGGCGTGGGCATCTCGGAAGCAATCGGCCTCGATTCGCCCAAGAACGTAACGGCCTTTGAGGTGTGGCTCTTTGATAAGAACGACATCCGCACCGTTACCAAGGTCATCATGAGCGACCACGCCTTCTTCGACGACGCGCTGAAGGCCAAGCTGGCGCCGAAAGGCGAGCCGGTGCTGGCGCGTGAAGGCGAGACGATTGTGCTGGAGACCGCTACCCTGATCATCAACGCCGAAGTCACGGACATGGCCTACGGCACCGGCGCGCTGCCGCCGAAGAGCTTCTTTGAACGCTTTACGGTAGAGCTGTCGGCGTGGGCCAAGGAAGGCGAGTTCGAACAGCCCGACATCCAGGGCCATATCGACGAGATGCTCGATTTCTAGGCCGGGCAATCCTCCCCCATCGTTTGCCCAGCCACCGCCAGATGGTAGAATCCTCTGTCCTGGTTCAGAGAGGAGGATTCATGAAAGCTCGCCTCGTACCCCTGCTCTTGCTCTTGCTGGTTGTCATTGCCGTTTCGTTGGCCTTAGCCGCGTCCTGCAGGTCTCCCAGATCTGTCCGGTCTGGCGGCGCGGCGACAAATTATGAGAAACGCTTGACATCACACCCTGCTCTGATACACT
The DNA here is from genome assembly GCA_964384155.1 of uncultured Ardenticatenaceae bacterium. GTDB lineage: Bacteria > Chloroflexota > Anaerolineae > Promineifilales > Promineifilaceae > JAAYYY01. Next base: position 61 of record CAYLJW010000002.1, on the reverse strand, counting down.
TTAAATAAGCTCCCCGCCCAGAGGTGGTACGGAACGCGCCCGCGTAACCGGCCACCTCGTT
>CAYLJW010000001.1:49907-338256 GCA_964384155.1 uncultured Ardenticatenaceae bacterium | reverse complement strand
GGCGCGGGCAGCGTTTGCGCCCGTCACCGGTGAAAGCAGCGGCACAAGAAGCGGGCCTTGCCCTCTACCAGCCGGCGTCTCTGCGCCAGCCGCAGAGCACCGAGCCTATCGCCGCCTGGCAGCCGGAGGCCATCGTCGTCGCCGCTTTTGGGCAGATTTTGCGACCACACCTGCTGCAGTTACCGACCCTGGGCTGTATCAACGTGCACGCTTCGCTGCTGCCGCGCTGGCGCGGCGCCTCGCCCATCCAGCACGCCATTCTGGCGGGAGACGAGCAGTCGGGTATCAGCCTGATGCAGATGGACGAAGGCCTGGATACGGGGCCCGTATATGTTCGTGAAGCCGTGGTTCTCGGCCCGCAGGAGACGGCGCAATCGCTGCACGATCGGTTGGCCGAGCTGGGCGGCGAGCTCGTGCGGCGCACCCTGCCCGACATTCTAAGCGGCCGCCTGCCCGCCGCGCCGCAAGACGACGCCCTGGCGACTTACGCGCCGCTGATCAAGAAAGAAGATGGGCGCCTGGACTGGCGGCAGAGCGCCCAGCAGCTCGACCGCCATATCCGGGCCATGACTCCCTGGCCCGGCGCCTATAGCGACTGGCAGGGGCAGCGCTTGAAAATTCTTGCCGCGCGCCCATGGCGCGGCGCGGGCCCGGCGGCAGCGGAACCCGGCGCCGTGCTGTGGCAAGACGGCGCGCTGCTCGTGGCCGCCGGCAGCGGCGCCGTGGAGCTGCGCCAGGTGCAGCCGGCAGGTAAGCGCGCCATGGACGCGGCCGATTTTGTCAACGGCCATCCCCACGTTGTAGGCAGCCGGCTGGACACCTGGACCGGCGCTGCATAAACCGGGCGCGCCGGCATTGGACGCCGGCGCTGCGTTCACGTATCATCCAGACCCATGAAGATCCTGGTCGTTGGCGCTGGCGCAGTTGGCAGTTACCTGGGAGCTTGCCTGGCCCATCAAGGCCATGAGCTAACCCTTGTCGCGCGCATTATTGGCGCCGAGGCCATCGCCAAATCGGGCCTGCGCCTGTCGCGCCCGGCGGCGCCAGACCTCCTGGTGCGGCCGCACATTGTCACGGCCTTGCGCCAGGCGTTCCTCGACGATAGGCAGTACAACCTGCTCTTGCTGGCGGTGAAGTCGTACGACGTAGAAGAAGCGCTGAATGAGCTCATTGCTTTTGCGCCGCGGCCCTTCCCGCCGATCATCACCCTACAAAATGGCATCGGCGTCGAAGAGCTGATTATCGAGCTGTTAGAAAGCGACGAGGTCATTGCCGGCTCGCTGACCACGCCCGTCAACCGCCTGAGGCCGGATCATGTGCGCGTGGAGCACGACGCCCGCGGGCTGGCGCTGGCGCCAACCAGGAAAAAGCAAAATATCGCGCCGTGGCTAGCGCTCTTCGACGAAACAGGCATTGCCAGCCAGCGCGTCGCCAACCACCGTTCGATGAAATGGTCTAAGGCGCTGCTCAATATGATGGGCAACGCTACCTCGGCGATTCTGAACCGGCACCCGGGGGCCATTTATAAGTATGGGCCAACTTACGACCTGGAGATAGAGATGCTGCAGGAGGCGCTGGCGCTGATGAAGCGGCTGAAGATCAAGGTCGTCGATTTGCCCGGCGCTCCCACCACGCGCCTGGCGCTTGCCGTGCGGCGCCTGCCCGATTTTATGGTGCGGCCGATCCTCACCAAAACCGTCGCCGAGGGCCGCGGCAAGAAGATGCCCTCATTCCACGTGGACCTGAGCAATGGGCACGCCAAGAGCGAAGTGCTGTTTCACAACGGCGCCGTGGCCCAGGGGGCCGAGCAAGTGGGCCTTGCTGCGCCGGTTAATCGCGCTCTGAGCGACATCCTGCTCAAACTGGCGCGCCGCGAAGTGGATTGGCAGGTCTACGATGGCAACCCGGCGCGCCTGCTCGCCGAAGTGGACAAATATCGCGCCTGAGCAGCCACTAGCCGTACAAGTCGTCATTAATGTCGTCGATTTGCTCCACCACCGGCAGCGCGGCTCGGGTATTCCGCGGCTTGCGGCCGCGCATCTCGTCCCAAAACTCCTGCCCGTAGCGGCGCGAGCGCATTGGGATGGGCATCTTGACGCCCCAGCCCAGCAGCAGCACCTCTTCCTTCTCCTGCAGGCGGGCCAACATGCCGCGAAGCTGCTCCCGACCCGCCAGGCCTGTCAACACGGCGCGAATGTCGTCTTCGTCGCCCAGCCAACCCGTGATGCGCGTGCCTAGCTGTGACATCACTTCGTCATCGATGCCCGAAGGCCGTTGGTCCACCACCAGCAAGGTCACATAATACTTGCGCAGCTCGCGGGCAATGGTGCCAAAGGCCGTCTGGCCCGAAATGTGCGGGTTCAGCAGCTTGTGCGCTTCTTCAATGGCAATCACCAGCGGGCGCGGCGGGGCGCTGTCGTGCGTCTTGTGGTTTTCTGTCTTTTCTATCCACTTCTGGCGGATGCGCCGCGTTAGCACGTTGCTCACCAATAAGTAGTCTAGGTCGTCGTCATGATGCCCGAAGCTTAGAATCACGTGCTGCCCGTGCTCCAGCCTGTCCACAATTTCGGTGACGGCGTCGGCAGCGGGGTGTTCTACCACGTAATCGCGGTCGCTGATATAAGCCAGCCGCCGGTGCAGAGCCTCCGCAGCCTTATCGTGCACATTATTCTGGCGCGCCCAAAAAGCCACGGAATTCTCTGCCGGCTGTGTCTTACCGCTTTCGGGATCATAATCCACCGCGCCCGGCTCCAGCTTCATGAACTCGGCAAACCAGCTCTGGCCAAAGGAGCGATCCAGCGCGCCAAGGGTGACCTCGGCTGTATCGGTCAGGTTGAGCGCATCCGCCAGCAGCCGGATGTCGCTCGTCTGGAAGTCGCCCATGGCCAGCTCCAGGGTGAAATCGGGCATATGCCCGCGCACCGTGGCGCCTTTGCCCAGCGCCGCCACACGCACCTTGGGCCCGAAGAGCGAGCGCAGACCCAGCACATTGACATCATTGTCCGAGTCCAGGTCATCATAGGCATATTCGTTGTGCATATCGAACACTAGCGCCCCGGCGGCGTCCTCTTTCATTAAGCCCGCCAGTACCATGCGCGTCAGGAAGCTCTTGCCCGTGCCCGTCGCGCCGAAAATGCCGCTGGAGCGCTTCACAAAACGGTGCAGGTCCAGGCGCACGGCATGGCCCTGCTCGATGGTGTAGCCCAGCACCATGTCGCCGGGGAAGATCTCCTCCACGTCGGCCTCGTCGGCCAGGCGCACGGCGGCGTGATGCGTAGGCACGGTCTTCACCGGCTGCGGGCCCAGGCGGCCGCTTTCCACCTGCTCTTGCCAATCCATATAGCCGCCAGGATCGCTGTGCGGGTCTGGGCCGCGGTCCATCATCAGCGTGGGGTATACCGTGAGCGTGGTGTACAGGGTCTTGCCGTGCAGTAAATGGGTGATCGCCGGCTGCAGGCGTTCTGGCTGCTCGTCGGCAAAGCGCGGGTCGGTAGCGCCGAGCTGCAGGTCGGTCACCAGACCATAAAAGCGCCAACGGCCGCTGTCGCAGACCACAAAGCTGCCTTCCTGCACCGTTTCGGCGGGCACGGTGAGGCGCACGAGAAAGCCTTCGCGCAGCCCGCCGCCAATAATGTAGCCAATTCTATCGTTCATCCATGCTCTCCCAGCGTCACAGGCTCGGCCCGCCGCGCCGGCAAAGGCCAACCGGCAGAAGCCGCTCAGCCATCATTAGCGAAAGTCTGGCTCCAGGGCCCCCACGAGCGGTAGATCGGGCAGCGCATCGCCGATTGCTTCCAGCATTGGGATCAATAGCTCATAGTCGCTGCGCAGCAAGTCGATTAACGTGCGCACCACGCGCACGGCCCAGGCGGCGTCGTTGCCACGATGTTCGTAGGTCTGCTGCACGTGCGCCACGAGCAACTGATCCACAGGCACGGGCGTATCCACGGCCCGCAGAATGAGGCGCAGGTAGGCCGGATTTTCTGTAAACTGCGTGACTTCATCTTGCTGCAGGCAGAGAAAAACGGGGTCGAGATTCAGCGGAGGGCGCGGCGGCAGGCCGTGCTGCAGCCGGCCGCTGGCCTCGAAGCCCACAATCAGCACGCTCATCTCGATGGGCAGCAGGCGGTTGTTGCGCTGGTCTTCGATGACCGAAGGGCGCGGATTTTCGGCCAGGATCAGTCGCCTCACTAGGGGATCGTCGTCGATGTGCATGTTATAGACCAGCCCAAAGATCGCCTGGTCGCCGTCCATGGGCAGCGCCTTAACCAGGCAGCCAAAGCTGGGGCCGGAGAGCTGGTTGACGCGGCAGCCCACGGAGAAACCGGTCGTGCTGGCGCGCAGCACGCGGCCCACTTCATCGCCATTTTGGGGCAAGATAGGAAACTCGTCGGCGGCAAACATAGGCGCTTTCCTCGGTGATTACATTGCGTGGCGCGTGCGGCCGGCGCGCGCCACCTCTTTGCTGCTCTGTTTGGCGGTCATGGCGCTGTGCACCTCGTGGCGCGCCATGGCGTTCTCAATCATGATATCCAGGTTCTCGCGATCCTGGTAGCCGATCACGGCCAGCTCGTCGGCGCGCGCCAGCACGTAAGGGTAATTGCCCATGATCTGGCACTGGTCGTATACCAATGCGTGCACCTGCTGCACCTTTTGCGCATCCTCGGCCACCCAGCGCGGAATATCCACGCGCGCAATGCTCCGGCCGCGCTGCGCAGCGTTCAGGTAGAAGAAGCAAACCTCATTATGCGGGTGGCGCCCGCGAAAGGCGTCGTTGTGCATGGAGATGTCTACAAATACGGCGCTGCGCTGCCCCGGCTCGGTCAGAATGCGGCGCCAGAGCAACACGTCGTCAAAGCCCGGCCCGTAATCGGGCTTAAGCAGCACTGCGGGGTCAAAGCCCGCTGTGTTGATATCCAGCGTGCGCAAGAAAGTGAGCAGCGAGCGCTTGCCCGGCCGGTCGATATAGCCCGCCAGCATGCAGCCGTTGTTCGCCGCTTCATTCATCGCCGTCTGCCAGCCAAAGAGCACGCGCTGGCCCTCGTCGTCGCCGGCCGAGCCCACGGGCCAATAGAGCAGCCGCTGGTCCAGCAGGGCCAGCACCGGCTCGTCTCCCGTACAGAAGGGCGCGGCGGCCGCTACCAGGGTCTGAATCTCCGCCAGGTCGCGGCGCAGGCTAATGATCGCCGCTTTGTCCACGAACGCCTCTTCGTCTTCGTCGCCGCCGGGATAGTGCAGCACCGGCCGCGTATCCTGCAGCGGCGCGCGCCCCTGCCCGTGATGGTAGGCGATGATGCCCACGTTGATCACCGAATAAAGAAAAGGCGCGTGGCGGTTGGGCACGATCTGCGAGCCGTCGCAGGCCACCAGGGTCGCCTGCGCGGGCGGCGTGGGCGCGGGGAGGGCTGCGTCCAGGGGCTCTTCGTGGTTCAGGGGGCAGGCGGCGCGATACCACTTCATATCCAACGTGTTGCGTGCCACGTCGACGGCCTTATCGATTTTATCCCAGGCGGTGCGATGCTCGCGCAGCTTGTGCAGCAGCGCGTCCAGCAGCACATTGTCGTTCTGGCGGCGGCGCGCCGCGCCTTCGGCCATACGCTGCACCGGTTCGCTCAGTTTTTCCAGCTCCAGGGTCATGTGAGCGCCTCTCTAGCTTCATGTGGGTGGCGACAATCGTCGTCCAACGCGCCAACAGTGTAGCACAGATGAGCTAGAGGTGAAAAGGGATTGCTTTGTCAGCCAATATCGAATTTGGTGATCTCTTCAAAATCAAGCGAATGCTCGCTGCCCAGCACCGTCTCCATAGCCAGTTGCGCCACGTGGAAAAAGGCGTGAAGGTCATCCATGCGCTGCAAGTAGAAGTGCGCCAACGCCTGTTCTTCAGATGATAGATCGCCCTCGGCCGACTTGAGCTTCTCGACGCTCTCGTCGAGCACTTCCAGGGCCAATTGTACCTCGCGCCGCTCACGCCCGTTCAGCACGTTACGCATCACCTGCCATAGGTCGGGCTCCGCCTCGTAATATTTCTTGCGCTCGCCGCGCATCCACACTTCCTGCGCCATGCCCCAGCGTTCCAGAGCGCGCATGTTCATGCTCACAGATCCTTTGCTGATCTGCAGCACTTCGGCAAGGTCGTCAAGCGAGAGGGGAGTGGGGCTCATCAGCAACGTGCCATAAAGGCGGCCCATCACTTCGCTGAAGCCAAAGAAGCGCGCCAGGCGCCCCAGCCCGGCTACCGTACTATCGTTTACTGTGTGTAAACTGTGATGCATACATCACCCACCATTCAAAATGTTTTGAATGTATAGTAGCAAAATAGCGCCACGGCGACAATATCTGCTGTCACTTAGGCAGTTAGCTCACTCATCTGTGCAAATTATTGACAAATAATGTGCAAAACGCTAGAATGCGTGCATGAATGAGAATACGAAGCATCCAACCTTGTTAATTCTGCCGAACATGGCGGCTTATGTGACGGTAATTGTGGTTAACTACCTCTCCAACGCTCTGCCGCTGAATGGCCGTACGGCCGGAGAGATCTCTGATGCATTGCCATCGTTTTTCACCCCGGCCGGCTACACCTTCTCCGTGTGGGGCCTGATCTATCTGGCTCTACTCGGTTTCGTGGTCTACCAGGCGTTGCCGGCGCAGCGCACGGCCCGTTTCCGTGACCGTATTGGCTGGCTCTTCATTGCCAGCAGCATGGCCAATGTCGGCTGGCTGTTCGCCTGGCACTACGGTTTCTATTGGCTTTCGGTGCTGGTGATGCTGGCCTTGCTCGCCCTGCTCATTGCCATCTACGTGCGTCTGAAGGTGGGGTTGCCGGGCGCTGCCGCCGGCTGGCGCGAGAAGATCTTTGTGCATCTGCCCTTTAGCCTTTACCTGGGTTGGATTACGGTGGCTACCATTGCCAACATCTCCAGCGTCGCCGCACATTCAGGCTGGGACGGTTTTGGCATAAGCGGCCCCATCTGGTCCGCTATCATGATATTCGCGGCGGCCGTTGTTGCTGGCGTGCTGCTGCTTCGCCGTAGCGATCCGGCTTATAGCGGCGTGCTTATCTGGGCCTTGTTTGGTATACGCGCGGCCCATTCCGCTACACCGCTGATTGCCAATAGCGCGCTTGTGGCCGCAGGACTGATCGCCCTATTCACCGCCGTTGCCTGGAATCGCAATAGGCGTGTAGCCGCCCGCCGCGGCTACGAGGCACAGACGCACAGCGCTTAATCTGGCGTGTCGCCCGGGTCCCGGCGCCGGAGCTGGTCGAGCGGCCCGTGCCCCGCACCCATGCGCCAGGTCATTGCGCCGCGAATGGCGCTGGCTGTAAAGGCCCGCGCGCGCTGCGTGGCTTCCAATGGCGCATAGCCCAGCGCCAGGTAGGCAGCGGCCGCTGCGGAAAGGGTGTCGCCGCTGCCGTGCGTGTTATTGGTTTGCAGGTAGTCGCCCTCCAGGAACAGCACGTCCTGGGCCTCGCAGTAGGCGTCGCCAAAACGCTGGTTGCGGCGCACGGCGGTAATCAGCACGCATGCCGCGCCCATCGATCTAAGGGCCAGTGCCGCCCCCACCACGTCCTGCCATCGCCGCAATGGGCGCCCCCACAACAGCTCCGCCTCGCGCCGGTTGGGCGTGGCCAGTGTGCAGGCCGGCAGCAGGCTGCTGCGATAGGCCTGCGCCACATCATCGCCGAACATAGCCTGGCCGCGATGGTTCACCAGAACCGGATCGACCACCAGAGGCGCCCCCTGCGCTCGGCGCCACAGCCGCAGCGCGCCGCCGGCCGCGGCCACAATGGCCGCGCTTCCCAGAAAGCCTGTCTTTACGGCCTCAGCGCCATAATCTGTGAGCACCGCCTCGATTTGGGCCGTGATCATCTCTGGCGGCAGGGCGTACAGGGCCTCTACCACCGCGCTGTTCTGGGCCGTGACAACCGTAACGGCGCTCATGCCATAAACGCCGAGTGTCGTCCATGTCTTCAGATCCGCCTGAATGCCGGCTGCGCCTCCGCTGTCGGAGCCGCCTATCGTCAGGACCTTCACCGGCTGCGCGCCGGCGTTGCCGGCTGCGCCCATTATTGCTGCATATTGTCGATAATGGCATCGGCAAATGCCGACGTGCTCAGCTCGGTGGCCCCTTCCATCTGCCGGTGCAGGTCATAGGTTACCAGGCCTTTCTGAATGGTGCGCGTCATGGCGCTCACAACCAGCTCCGCAGCCTCGTCCCAGTTCATGTAATCGAGCATCATCACCCCGCTGAGAATTAGGCTGCTGGGATTCACCTTATCCTGGCCCGCGTATTTGGGCGCCGTGCCGTGCGTGGCTTCGAACAGGGCGATGCCGTCGCCGATGTTGCCGCCGGGCGCCATGCCCAGGCCGCCCACCTGCGCCGCCGCCGCGTCGCTAATATAATCGCCGTTCAGGTTGAGCGTGGCAACGACATCGTATTCGGCGGTGCGCGTGAGCAACTGCTGCAGCATATTGTCGGCGATGCGATCTTTGATCACGATCTTACCCGGCGGGGTGTTACCCTGATGCCGCGACCACAGCTCGTCTTCGCTAATTGTCTGTTCTGCGAACTCTTCGGCGGCCAGCTCGTAGCCCCAGTTCTTAAAGGCGCCTTCCGTGAACTTCATAATGTTGCCCTTGTGCACCAGGGTCACGCTGCTGCGCCGGCGGGCAATGGCATATTCGATCGCCTGCCGGATCAGGCGCTTGCTGCCAAACTCACTCACCGGCTTAATGCCGATGGCTGCATCGCTGCGCACCGATTTTCCCAGCTCGCGGTTCATGAACTCAACGATGCGCTGCGCTTCTTCTGAGCCGGCCGGCCACTCCACGCCGGAGTAAACGTCTTCGGTGTTTTCGCGGAAGATGACGATGTTCATATTCTGCGGCTCGCGCATGGGGCTGGGCGTGCCCCTGATATACTGCACCGGCCGCACACAGGCGTACAAGTCGAGTACCTGGCGTAGGGTCACGTTCAGGCTGCGAAAGCCGCCGCCAATGGGCGTGGTAAGCGGCCCCTTAATGCCCACCAGATACTCACGCATGGCGTCGAAGGTCTCTTCTGGCATGTAATCGCCGTCGTATCGCGCGGCGGCCTTTTCGCCGGCGTATATTTCCATCCAGGAGATCTTGCGCCGCCCACCGTAGCTCCTGGCCACGGCGGCGTCCCACACGCGTAAAGCAGCGGGCGTAATATCCACGCCGATGCCATCCCCTTCAATGAAAGCCACAATGGGATTATCCGGCACGTTGAGCCGACCATTTTCATAACTAATTTTCTCGCCGTCGGGAACGTTTATCTTTGCAAAAGCCATCTGTTGGGGTCTCCTCGTCATGATGAGCGCGCGATCACCATGGGGCGCGGCTATCGATTTTATGCGGGCTGTTGTACAATATTATAGAATTATAGAAAGGTGGCCCGTAACTTGCCACACACGCGGGCCGTAGACCAGTGGTGGGGCAAGGGTAGCAGTGGCGTCATGACGCGGGGCGCAGCTTCAGGTATCGTGCAAAACGCTTAAGAAGCGCTCAGATTTCATTAGAAGGGGTCCCCGTCTGGTGTGAATTGGCTACAATGGGGCATTGTATAGGCTTATGTATTGATTTGATGAGAAGAAGAAGCTGGTTGCGGTTTGCGCTGCTGGTTTTGTTGCTGGCAGGTTGCACATCACAAATGCCTGGTAGTGCGGGCGGCGTGGATCCAGAAACGTCCGTTCCCGTAACTGTGAGCCCGGCGACGTCCACGGCTACCCCACAGCAGGTTGCGCCGGCAGAAACGCCAGGTGAGGCGCCTGTCACCCTGGCGCCCACAGAGGAGCCTACGGCCGCGGCGCAGGTCGAGGCGCCGACCACGACGATTGTGCCCATCGTCGAAACGGCCACGGCCACGATAGCCGCGCCCTTAACGCCCCCTTACGAAGACCTGTCAATCACCGCCGACGGCGTCTTCTTGCATCCCGTGCCCCAAATTTATGCTGGCGACCAGGTTACGTTTTATATCCTGGCCCATGTGCCCCCCATCATCCAGCCTAACGACGTGACGGTGCGCGTGGAAGTGCGCAATCACCTGGCGCTGCAGGGAGCATTGAACGGCTACAACCTGGCGGGCAACGCCATTGGCCTGTTCGCCTGGGCCTGGGACACCACCGCTTATTGGGGCGACCACGAAGTGGTGGTCACTGTGGATCCCGACGACACGCTTACGCTGGGCGATGAAAACCCGGACAACAACCAGGTGGTGCTGCCCGTATCCGTGCTGCCCAACAACAGCCGACCGGTACGCGAGCATTATCAGAGCTGGCAGCGGGTTGAAATTGACTGCTGCGTGATCCGCCTGGTAAGCGGAACGGCCGCGCACCGCGATCTGGAGCAGATCAAAGTGACGGCGCAGGCTGCGGCCGATGAAGCCGTGGCGCGCCTGGGCGTGCCGCTGGAGCGCAAGCTAGACTTGTACCTCATCGACCGCATTTTTGGACAGGGCGGGTATGCCACATCCAACGTGGTGATCTCTTACCTGGACCGCAATTATGCCGGCGGCGGTTTTCACGAAGTGTTGGTGCATGAGCTGACGCACCTGCTCGACCGCCAGTTCGCCCCTGAGCGTATCGCCTTTCTGGCCGAAGGACTGGCCGTGTGGACCGCCGGAGGCCATTATAAGCAAGAAGATATCGATCAGCGTGTGAAGGCGCTGCGCGAGACCAACCTCTACCAGCATTTACCCTCGCTGATCAACGACTTTTATAACAGCCAGCACGAGGTCGGTTACATCCAGGCAGCCGGCTTTATGAACTATCTGATCACCATCTACGGCTGGGATCGTGCGCGCGACTTCTACGCCAGCGTGCGGCCGCAGTCGGGCGAGTCCAACAGTGTAGCCGTCGAACGCAGCCTGCAGGAGCATTTCAACCTCAGCCTGTCGCAGATGGAACAAAACTGGATGGCCTATCTCGGCAGCCTGCCGCGCAGCGGGCAGGCTGTGAGCGACCTGCTGACGACCGTGCGCTACTACGACCTGATGCGCGATTACCAGCTCCTTTACGACCCAACGGCCCATTTTCTACAGGCGTGGCTGCCCTATGCACAGGAGCTGGAGCAGCGAGGCCTGACGGCCGAGGTAACGCGGCACCCCACGGAGCACATCAACGTGACGTTGGAAGTGATGCTCTATGCCGTCGATCAGGCTATCCTCAGCGGCGACTTTAACCGCGCCAACGTGATCATGGACAGCATCCAGCGCGCGCTGGTCAACGACGGCGCCTTTATCGATCCGCTGGGGCAGAACTATAGCGAGATCGTAAGCAAGTTAACCACGCTAGGCTTTGAAGTGCACCAGGTAGACCTCATGGGCAATGAGGCCATCGCCCAGGTTACTGAGGGCACGCGCCTGGGATTGCGCGCCGTCAGCATGGCCCTGCGCAACCACGATTGGGTGCTGCTCCACTAAGAAAACTGCTGCCTTAAAATCATGTAATGGGCATGAAGCATTTTTGCTTTTATGCTAGAATCCCTCGTAGCCGAGCGCTTATACGCGTCCGCCGCAGCTACTGTTTCAAGTGAAGAAGGTGAGATTATGATTGAGGTCGTCATAGACAGTATTCGCATCAGCCTCGTTTCACAGCACCGCATTGTCATGCTCAAGGACGTGGATAGCGAACACCAGCTCGCCATCTGGATCGGTCCTTGTGAGGCTGAGGCGATCACCATTGAGCTGCAGAACACAGAAGTGGCGCGGCCTCTAACCCATGATCTGCTCAAGAACGCCGTCGAAGCGATGGGCGGCAGCATTTCCCACATCCTGATCAGCGATTTGCGCAACCAGGTTTTCTATGCCACGCTATTTGTCGACGTCAATGGCGAGCTAAAGGAGATCGACTGCCGGCCTTCGGACTCGATCGCCCTTGCCGTGCGCGCCAAAGCGCCGATTTTTGTCGAGGAGCACGTGATGGAAGCGGCGGGAATCGTGCCGGAGCCCGATTTGCAGGAAGAGGTGGACGACGACGAGAGCCTGGACGCCTTTTCCGACTTCGTGGATACGTTGGATTTCGACGACCTGGAAGAGTGATCGCTGCCCTGCCGGACTGGCCCGCAGAGGACGCGGGCCGGTGCGCGGTTACCTGAGCACAATCCTTCCGGCCAGCTTGTTTGTGGCCCCATGTAATAACCAGTGACGTGGAACGCAGCCCTCTCTCGTTTCACGTTTTTGTTCTTTTGCTCGCCATAGGCCAGAAAAGTTTATGTCCACTGTCGACCGATTGCCGCCTCATACATTAGAGGCCGAGGAAGCCGTCCTTGGCTCGCTGCTCATTGATCCCGACGCCATCCTGGAGGTGGCTTCGTTCCTCAAGGCCGAATACTTCTATCGTGAACAGAACCGCTGGATCTACCAGGCCATTGTCGACCTGCATGAGGCGCGCGAGCCGCTCGACTTCGTCACGCTCGCCGACACGCTGCGCAAGCGCTCGCAGCTAGAAGACGCCGGCGGCGAAGGCTATCTGATCGGCCTGCTCAACGCCGTGCCCACTTCGGTCAATGCCCGGAGCTATGCCCGCCTGGTAGAGGGCGCAGCCCTGCGCCGCCGCCTGATTGGCGCGGCAACGGCCATCGCCAACCTGGCCTACGACGAAGACGAAGATGTAAACGTGGTTCTGGACCGTTCCGAACAGGCCCTTTTTAGTATCAGCGAGTCGCGCACCACGCGCGACCTGATGCCCGTGCGCGATATCGCCCGCGATTATCTAGACCGCATCGAGGAGCTGAACGCGCGCGGCGACGACATGATTGGCGTGCCGACGGGTTTTGTGGACATAGACCGCCTTTTGGGCGGGCTCAACAAGTCGGATCTCTTAATCGTCGCCGCCCGCCCGGGCATGGGCAAGACTAGTTTTCAACTGGGCATGGCGCTGCACGCGGGCCTGCGCCACGGCAAACGCATCGCCATCTTCAACCTGGAAATGTCCGGCGAACAGCTTGTGCAGCGCATGATCGCCGCCGAGACGCGCATCGACTCGCAGCGCCTGCGCCGCGGACAACTGCACGATCAGGAGTGGCCCATCTTTCTAGAAGCAGTCGGCCGCCTGTCGGAGACCCGGATTTTCATCGACGATACGCCCTCTATTACGCCCTTGCAGTTGCGCACCAAGTGTCGCCGGCTGTACGCCGAGCATGGCCTGGATCTGGTGATGATCGACTATATGCAGCTCATGCAGGCCGAACGCACCACCAACAACCGCGTACAGGAGATCAGCGAGATTTCGCGCTCGCTCAAAAGCCTGGCCCGCGAGCTAGATGTGCCGGTAATCACAGCGTCCCAACTGAGCCGCGCCGTCGAAAATCGCCAAGACAAACGGCCGCAGCTATCTGATTTGCGCGACAGCGGCAGTATCGAACAAGACGCCGACATCGTCATGTTTATTTACCGCGACGAATATTACAACCCCGATACCACCGACCGGCCTAACATTGCCGAGATCAATATTGCCAAGCACCGCAACGGCCCTACGGGCGTGGTGGATCTCTACTGGCATGGCAAGTTGGCCACCTTCCGTAACTTGCAGCGCCAGGAAGTGAGGCTCTAAGTAATGAAAGGTTTCCCCGGATTTCCCGACGGCAAGCTGCGCCTGACGCCGGTGCCTAATCTCTTCTTCAGCGACTTGCTGCCCATCGTCGATAATCTGAGCGAGATGAAGGTGATCCTTTACACCTTCTGGGCGCTCAACCAGCAAGATGGCCAGGTGCGCTACCTGCGCCTGGCCGATTATCTGCACGACCGTGAGTTCATGAAGGGCATGGGCGCCACGCCCACGCTGGCCGCCGAAGCGCTCATGGACGGCATTGAGCGCGCCGTGGCGCGCGGCGCTTTGCTGCATATCAGCATCGAGAGCGCCGACGGCCAGATGGACCTCTACTTCATCAATACAGAAAAAGGCCGCGCCGCCGTCGAAGGCATCACGCGCGGCGAATGGCGTCCCGGCCCGGGCGACGAGCCCATTTCGCTACTGGTAGAACGTCCCAACGTCTTTGTGCTCTACGAGCAAAACATCGGCCCGCTGACGCCGCTCATTGCCGACGAGCTGCGCGATGCTGAGCAGGTCTACCCCCTGGGCTGGGTAGAGGAAGCCATCGAGCTGGCCGTCGAGAACAATGTGCGCAAGTGGCGCTACGTACTGGCCATTCTAGAGCGCTGGCGTGAGGAAGGAAAGAGTGATGGAAGTAACCGCCGAGCTTCTCAAAAAGATTTACGAGGACAAATTCCAGAACAGTACCGTGACATCGTCAAACGGTGAGCCCCCGCCGCCCGAAGAGCCCGGCCGCGGCAAACCAGATTGTCCACATTGCGGCGGTCTGGGCTTCGTGGTGCCCGACGTTAGCCCCGGTCATCCTTCGTTCGGCCGCGCCGTCCCCTGTAGTTGTCGCGCCGCCGACATGGAAGCGGAGCGCCACCAGCGCATGCGGCGCATCAGCCAGCTCGGTGCGCTGCAGGCCTGCACCTTCGACTCGTTCCTCCCCGAAGGCCACGGCCTGACGCCGGCGCGGCAGCGCAACCTGAAGATGGCCTACGACATTGTGCGCAGCTTCGCCCGCAATCCGGAGGGCTGGCTGGTGTTAAAGGGCGGTTACGGCTGCGGCAAAACACACCTGGCCGCCGCCGTCGCCAACTACTGCCTGGACATGGGCAATCCCGTGCTTTTTGTCAACACGCCAGATCTGCTGGACCATTTGCGCGCGGCCTACAGCCCCAGCGCAGCCGTCAGCTACGACGAGCGCTTCGACCAGGTACGCAACGCATCGCTGCTGATCCTCGACGACCTGGGCACTCAAAGCAACACCGACTGGGCCCAGGAAAAGCTATACCAGATCTTCAACTATCGCTACAACGCGCGGCTGCCCACCATCGTGACCACCAACGTAGAGCTAGAATCGATCGAAATCCGCATCCGCTCGCGCATGGTCGACCCCAGCCTGGTGCAGATCGTACATATCTCGGCGCCCGACTTCCGCCGCGCCGGCGTCGACCAGGATCAATCGGACCTATCGACGCTCAACCTGCACGGCGACAAGCGTTTCGACAACTTCGACCTGCGTGACCGTGAGCTGCCGCGAGGGCAGGCCGAAAACTTGCGTCGGGCCCTTAACACGGCGCGCGAGTTCGCCGAATATCCGCAGGGTTGGCTGGTGTTCAACAGCGTGGCCTACGGCAACGGCAAGACACACCTGGCCGCCGCCATTGCCAACGACGTCGCCAACCAGGGCGAGGCCGTGCTGTTTATTGTCGTGCCCGATCTACTCGACCATCTTCGCGCCGCCTTTAGCCCCACGGCCGGCGTGCGCTATGACAAGCGCTTCGACGAAGTGAAGACTGCGCCGCTGCTGGTGTTGGACGATCTGGGCGTGGAAAGCGCCACGGCCTGGGCGCGTGAAAAGCTGTATCAGCTCTTCAACCATCGCTACAACGCCCGCCTGCCGACGGTGATCACCTCGGCCACGCCCATCGAAGAGATCGACCCGCGGCTGGCGGCGCGCATGTTAGACGGCAGCCGCTGCACCTTCTTCGTGCTGGAAGCGCCCGGCTATCAGGGCAGCGTGCGCCGCAGCCGCCCGCGCAAGCGCAGCTAACCGCTTTTCGATCTGGCCGCAAAGGGGCGGGAGCTAAGGAGCCGGAATCACCAGCATATCGCCTGGCTGGATGCGGTTGGGGTTGGCGATGCTGTTGGCCTGCACCAGGTCCGGCAGGCTCACGCCAAATCGCTCGGCGATGGCTACCAGGGTATCTCCCCGCTGCACCTCATAAAGCCGCGCCGTAGGCTCCGCGGCTCCGCCGCCCAGCGTCTCCACCGCTGGCGGCGTCGCCGTCATGATACGCAGGGGCGCCTCTTCTGTGGCCGTTGGCTGCGCGCCTGCTTCCGTATCGGCAGGGCCGGCGCCTGGGTCCGGCGTCGCCAGCAGCGCCGCTTCAGGCTCGCGATCCAGTCCCAGCACGGCAGGCACCACGCGATCAAAGACAAAGGGGCGCAACAAGGCGATCAGCAGCACGGCGCCGACAAGGGTCAGCACGAATAACATGAACTTGACCATCTCGCCGCGGCGGTGCATCGTTTCGTGCTCGTCTTCCAGGCTCACGTCGCATCCTCCTTTGATCCCGTAACCGGCCGGCGGCGCTGGCGCCCGTGGCCATGCACGACAAACGAGCGGCGGGCCGCAGCGCAGCGCCAGACCCTAGTTTAGCAAATGTGCGGGCCATTCCAAGAAGGCCAAAGGTCCTGGCAGGGCCGGTCGGCGGCCCTAGTCGGCAAGGCCGGCAAATGCGGCGTCAAGCGGCGCGGACGGCGAAGACTCCTGCGCCAGCATCCAGTCGATCACCGGCTGCCGCCAGTCGATAGCCGTGTTGTAGGCGTCGGGATCGACCTGCGCCAGAATGCCGTAGTTGTCGCCGCCGGCATACATGAAGTCGTTCACCAGCAGGCGGTAGGTCTCTTCGCGGCGAATCGGCTCGCCCGTCGCATCCAGGATCCACTGGCCAACGCCCAGGCGCGCGCCGCCTACGGCGGCATTGCCGCGCGCCAGCACACGCAGAAGCTGCTCGCCGCTCAGCTCCACGTCAACGATCACATTGTTGAAAGGCAGGATATTGACCACGTCGCCAAAGGTAATCTCGCCTGGCGGCAGGGCGGCGCGAAAGCCGCCGCGGTTGCTGATGGCCACATCGGCCGCAGGGTAAGCCCACAGCCAGCTTTCGGTCACCAGCGCCAGCATTTCGTCGCTATAGCGTGGCAGCCCACGTTCGCTATAGCCGATCACCACGTTCAGCTCCTCTTCCGTGCGCCCCAGCCAGCGCGCCACAATGGCCGCCACTTCGGCATCGGCCGCAGCCGCTGGCCGGTTGCGAACCGTTTGCGCCTCTGCCTGTAGCGTTGTGTCTGTGGCCGTGTCGAACAGCAGGTCCAGGCGCGCGAAACTGGTGAGGTGGTAGCCGCCGCCGATCAGCACCGTGTCGCCCACCGTCTCCGCAAACAGCTCGTTACAATGGCCGCCGCCCATCACATGCACCTGCAGATCGGCCACGGCGCGCGCCAGGCTTTGCAGCTCATCGCGGCATAAATGGCTGGCCACCAGCAGCAGCTCGGCTCCGGCGGCGCGCACCTGCGGCGCGGCCTCGCGCAGCGCAGCTTCGTATTCCAGAAAGCGCAGATCGCCCAGATTGGCCGGGTTGGTCGTCACCGGCGTGCTGCTGGTGGTCAGCCCGATCACGCCAATCTGGATGCCGTTGCGCTCCAGCACAGTATAGGGCCGGATGCCCCACTCTTCCGGCGTCGCGCCCGACGCATCGCGCACGTTGGCGCTGAGGAAGGGAAAATCGGACTGGATGGCGCGCGCCCGCAGGGCTTCCAGGCCGAAGTCGAATTCGTGGTTGCCCACGGCTGCGGCGTCGTAGCCCATGGCGTTCATCACTTCGGCCATGCCCTCGCCCTCAAACCAGGTAGAGACGGCCGCGCCGGTCCACATGTCGCCGCCGCTTAGGGCCAGGTACGGCCCGCCCTCTTCGTAGCCTGCTTCGCGCCACAGGCCCATCATATTGGCCGCGCCCATGCCTGGCTCGAAGCCTTCCATCCAGCCGTGCTCGTCGTTGGTGTAGAAGATGGTGAGCGCGCGCTGCGTGGCCGCCCCCTGGTCCTCCGCCGCCGCCGTGGCGCGCGGCGTCGCGCCGTCTAATGGCGGCAAGCTGCGCGCCTGCGCCGTGGACGTGGGCCTGGCTGTGCCGCTAGGGTCCGCCTGCTGGCCAGCGCAGGCTGCCAGCAACAGCAGCACGCTCAGCCACAGCCGCCAGGCCAGTTGCCGTAACTGGCTTTGCCTGTTCATCTCGGCGACATGACCTCGGGCACGGTTAACGGCCGCCCTTCGGCGAAGCCGGCGCGCGACCATAGCGTTACAATGGCCTGGCTCAGCTCCTCGTGGTCTACCGCCTTGCTGGCATCGCGCAGCAGCGTATGCACGCGCACGCCATAGGCAGCATATTCGCGCGCGCACTCACGAGCAAAGCCCATGATCGCCGCCTGGCTGGCGCAAAAGGCGGCGCGCTGCTCCATGGCCATGTTCACGCCGGCCTCGGAAATCAGGTTCACAATCACGCCGCCGCGGCGGCTATCGTCCATCACCCGGCCGCAAAGCTGGCTCATAAAGAACACGCCTTTCACATTCACTTCCATACAGCGGTTCCAATCCCACTCGTCCATCCTCAAAATGCTGCTTCGCGGCGTCACGTGCGCCGCGTTCACCAGCAGGTCCAGGCGCCCCCATTGTGTGCGCGTGGCTTCCACCAGCTTCACACACTGAAACTTATTGGCTACGTCAGCCTGCACGGCGATAGCTGCGCCGCCGCGCTGCTGAATCGCCTGCGCCACGCGCTCGGCGCGGTCGGGGTTGATATCGTTCACCGCCACACGCACGCCCGTCGCTGCCAGCGCCTGCGCCGCGGCCGCGCCCAGGCCGCGCCCCGCGCCGGTTACAATGGCTACCCTACCGTTACCCTCGTCGTGCATGTTGCTGCTCCGTTGTTTGGGTCCTCTAGAAGGAGTTGTTTTGCTGCACGCCGTCGAAGATGCTCAAAATACGCTTGGCGATGCCCGTCCAGCCAAAGCTGCGCCGCGCGAAGCGCGCGCCTTCGATCGACAGCTCCTGCGCCAGCCGCTCGTGCAGCAGGGGCATGGCCAGCATAGCGCCAAACTCCGCCGGCCGGAATGGGTCGGCATACAGCGCGTGCCGCCCGAACTGCACCAGCTCGAAGAGCCCGCCATGCACCGTGACCACGGTGGGCGTACCGCAAGCCATGGCCTCGATGGCCACCATGCCAAACGGCTCATAGCGTGACGGCAGGGCAAAGACGCCCGCCGCGCGGTAGAAGTCTGGCAGCTCTTCATCGGGCACATATTGTACCCACTCGATGCGCTGGGCCACGCCCAGCTCGACCGCCAGCGCGCGCAGCTCACCCACGCCTGCATCGTCTTGCTCCGACTCTTCACCGCCAATGGCCGCCACCAGGCGCGCCTCTGGCGCCAGCTCGAACAGCGTGGGCATGGCTTGCAGCAGCAAATCATAGCCTTTGTTCGTCGCCATGCGCCCCAGGGCCAGCACGTCGTGCGCCTGAAAGCCGTACTTTTCGCGCAGCCGGTTGCGGTCGCCTTTGCGCACCGGCGAGAAGCGATTTTCGTCCATGCCCGGCGGGATCACGGTAATGTGCCGCTCCAGCACGTCGTAATGCTCTTGCAGCAGCTCCGTCTGCGGTTCGGTGGTGGCGATAACCTGATCGCAGGTCTGGTACACGAGAAATTCGGCGCGGATGCGCTCCCGAAAACGGTACGTCTCTTCCATCTCCTCTGCGCTCATCTCTTCGCCCATGGTCGCTTGCTTCCACCAGCCTAGCGAGTGCGGCGTGTGCACGTGCGGAGTGCCCAGCTCCTCGGCGATCTTTTGTCCGGCCCAGCCGGCGTCCCAATAATGAGAATAGACCACGTCGTAGTTGGCGCCACGATTGCCCGCCGCCGATAGAAAGTTGGTCACGAAATCGCCCAGATGGTCGTGCATGTCCTCTTTGCGGATGAAATCGCTGCCGCCAAAGGGGATCCGCCACACGCGAAAGTTTTCGTTGACCTCGTCTACTTCCGGCTGCCCTTCAAAGCGGCGCGTCACCAGGTCCACGCGCCGGCCCAGGCGGCTGAAACGCTTCGCCAGCTCCAGCACATACACCACCTGCCCCCCGGTGTCCGGTTTGCCCAGCTCTGGTTCGGCGGCCACGTAACCGTGCAGCGAAAGCATCAAAATCGAGTTCGTGAAGCGGCCTGGTTGGTTCATTGCCTTCATCTCCTCAACTTCCAGCGGGCAGCGCCAGCGCGCCGTGGCCACGCAGCGCCTTCCGGCAGCCTACACCAGCAGCATACGAAATACGTATGCGTCAAGGCCGCGCCTGTCCGCCCCGCTGCTCGCGCGCCCTGATGAACGCATCCTGCTGCAGCGGCGCAAAGTCGATAGGAACCATATCGTTATAAAGCGCCTGGTAGGCGGCAATGTAGCTGGCCGCCGACCAGGCCTGGTGCGCCTTGCCCATGGGCCGTCCCGTAATGCCATGCAGCCATTCGTTAAACTCCCATTCGCCATAAATGCCCGCGCGGCAGGCCTCGGCCAGCGCGTTCAGCTCGCGGTGCGCCAGCTCTTGCTTGCCCAGCTTGGCCAGAAAGCGCACCCACAGGCCGCCGATAAAGGGCCAGATGCCGCCGTTATGGTAATGATGCGGCAAATTCAGGAAGTTAGTTACCGAATAATCTTTCCAGTCGCTGGCCCCGGGCTGCACGACCGGATAAAAGCAGGCCACGGGGTAGGGGGCATTGACGCCGACGCCCCACAGAAACTGAAAGAGCTGCGCCATTTTGCGCTCGTCCAACATATCCATCAGCGCCGCCAGAAGGTTGGCGTACACGTCGCAGCGCCACGAAAAATCGAAGGGGCTAATCTGCGCCAGCAGGTATTGCGCGTTGCCCACCGTATATTGCGTCTCCGAAAAGGAGGCCGGCGCCTCGGCCAGCGAGCGCGCCGTAGGCCAGAAGCGGCGCAGCACTTCGCTGCGGATGCGCTCCGTGAGCTGTGGGTAGCGCCCGGCGTCTTTGCCCAGCATCTGGCACACGTCGCTATAATCGCGGCAAGCCAGATACCACAGCACTTCGGCATACAGCACGTTGTAGGAGCGCGGGAACAGGTCCATCCAATCCGACGATTCCGGCAGCTCCAGCAGGCCACAGTTGTTCGAATCGTGCGCGTGCAGCCAATCGATGGCCCGCTGTAGATAAGGATGCAGCCATTCTAGAAAGTCGATATCGGCGGTATAGGCGCCATAGCGACAGCCGCCAATAATGAACCAGATGACCGAATCAATCGAGGCGATATTGCCCGTGCCGCTATAGTCGGCCACGCCGCTCTCGATCTGCACATTCGCCGGAATCTGCCCCGCGTCTGTCTGATGCTCCGCCAGCACCTGCAGCGTGCGCCGGAAGCATTCCGTGATGTCCGCGTCGTTCAGGCCCAGGGTCCACAGCCCGGTCTTGATGCCGTCGCGGCTCCAGACGGCGAAATAGTTCGATTCGTCGTCGGTGAGCGGATTATCGGCCAGCCCCGCCGCCGAAAAACCCAGCGGCGTAATATTGCGGCGCAGCGAGCTGACGGCCCGCGAGAAGGCCTCGCGCGCCAGGTCGCGCCGCTCTCTGCGCGGCGCGGCGACAAAGAAGTTGTAATGCCGCAGCCCTTCTAGCAGGCCCGCCGCATAGGGCGCGTGGCTGAAATAGGCGCGCAGCTCCGCTGCCCGCTTCAGCTCGTGCGTGGCGTTGGCCACCACAATGCCGCGAAAGCCATACTGGAACAGGTCGATGTCATTGCCGCTATCGCCGCAGACATACACCTGGTTCGGAAAGAGCAGCAGCGAATCGACCAGGAACTTCACCGCCGCGCCCATGCCCGCTCGCTGCGGAATGATGTCCAGATACAGGTCGTGCGAGTAGACGATCTTCACCGCCAGCTCGGCACTCAGCAGTTGCCGCTGCAGGGCGTCCAGCGCCTCTGCTGTCGCCTCTGGCAGCAGGTAGCTCACTTTCAGCGGCGTCTGGTGCTCTGCTGGCTGCAGCTGCAGCGCAGCGGCATGCTCCTGCACGGCGGCCACGATCGCCTCCCGCTCAAACCCTGCGCTGATATAGCGCTGCCACTCGTCCAGCGGCTGCTCGCCCGGCATGCGGTACAGCTCTGTGCCCACGGCCGACACCAGATAGTCGGGCGGCAGCAAACCATAGCGCTGCATGGTCTGCACCTGGTCCGCCACCTGCTGCCCCGACACATAAACCAGCGCCAGCGAATCGCGCACCCGGTTCAAGGCGCGATTCAGCGCTGCTTGTTGCTCCGCGATACCCTCGGCGACGATGGCTTCCAGATCCACCACCAGCAACCGTCGCTCGTCAAAAGAAGATAAGAAAGAGTAGGCCATAAGCGCCTTAATACCGTCCGGTTTCGTTCCGTTTGCAGGCCTATAAAACGCCAAAATGGCGCAGGCCCTGTGCCACGCCCGCGGCGTAAGGCAGCGTGGCAAAAAAGTGGGCGTCGCTGTCCGCGCGCCGCAACTGCTGCAGCTCCGGCTGCGCGTTGGCCACGATAATGCCACGCGCTGCGCCCTCAACCATCGCCAGGTCGTTGCCGCTATCGCCGGCGACAACCAAACGTTGCGCCGGCAACCCCAGCCGTTCCAGCAGAAAGTGAACCGCGTTGCCCTTGCCGGCCCGCGCCGGGATGATGTCCAGGTGCACCCCGCTGGACCACAACACCTGATAGTCACCGGCCTGGTCGCCGGCCGCCACCCGCCGGCGGATTTGCTGCGCGGCGGCCTCTGGCTCTGGCGCGCGGTCCAAAAAGGCGCTCACCTTCAGCGGCGTGTTATAGATTTCCGGCTGCATCTCCACACCCTCGATGCCTTGCAGAAAGCGCAGGGCCTGCCGCCGGCTAAACGAGCTTTGCAGTTGCGCTGTCCACTCGGCCAGAGGCGCCATCTGCGGCGTGAAGGGCGGCAGGTAAATCTCGGTGCCCACCTGCGTGGCTATGGCGTCGGCCTGCGGCAGCCCTTCTTGCTCAAAACCGCTGAGCACGTGCGCCAGGCGCCGCCCCGTCGCCAGGATGAGAAACAGCTTCTTTTGGCGGCGCAGCGCGTCCAGCCTTTGGGCCAGCTCGCGCAGCGCCGCCTCGTCGCCCGTCAGCGTATGATCGATGTCGCTGGCCAGCAGCCACACAGGCTAGCGGTCCTGCAGCACGGCAACGCCCGGCAGCTCATCTCCCTGCAGCAGTTCCAGGCTGGCGCCGCCGCCTGTACTTACATGCGTCATCTTATCCGCCAGCCCCGCCTTCTGCACGGCCGCCGCCGAGTCGCCGCCGCCAATGATCACCTGTGCGCCATCTTCCGCCAGGCGCGCCAGCATCTCGGCGAGGTCGTTGGTGCCTACGGCGAACGCCTCGATTTCGAAGACGCCCACCGGCCCATTCCACACCACCAGCGCCGCGCCCTTCAGCTCCGTTTCAAAGCGCGCCAGCGTGTCTGGGCCAATGTCTACGGCCATCCTGTCCATGGGCACATCTTCGATGGGCAGCACATCCACATTGGCGCCGGCCTCCAGCCTATCGGCCACCACCAGGTCGACGGGCAGAACCAGGCGGTCGCCCGCCAGCTCCAGCAGGCGGTCGGCTTCCTCCATGGCTTCCTCTTCAACCAGCGACTCGCCCATATCATAGCCCAGGGCCGCCAGGAAGGTGTTGGCCATGCCTCCGCCCACCAGGATGGTGTCCGCTTTCTGCAGCAGGTTTTCAATCAGCTTAATCTTGTCCGAAATCTTGGCCCCACCCATGATCGCCACATAGGGATGCGGCGGGTCGCTGGCCGCCGGGCCCAGGGCCGCCAGCTCCTTTTGCAGCAAGTAGCCGGCCACGGCCGGTTTGCCCTGCGACAACATGGCCCGCGCCATGCCCTCGGTGCTGGCATGCGCGCGATGCGCCGAGCCAAAGGCGTCGTCCACGTAGACGTCCGCCAGGCCGGCAAGCTGCTGCGAAAGCTGCGCGTCGTTCTTCTTCTCGCCCGGCTCAAAGCGCGTGTTTTCCAGCAATAACACCTCGCCCGGCTGCAGGGCGGCCACCGCCTCTGTCACCTGCGGCCCCACCACGGCATCGACCTTGCGCACCGGCGCATCGATTAGCTCCTGCAGCCTCTGTGCCACCGGGTCCATGGCAAACTGCCTGTCTTGCGCCGAGCTGGGCCGCCCCAGGTGTGAGGCCAAAATCAGCGCCGCGCCTTGCTCCAGCAGATAATTGAGCGTGGGCAGCGCCGCGCGGATGCGCGTGTCGTCGGTCACCGTGATCGTCGCATTGGGATCTTTGGTGCTCAAGGGCACATTAAAATCCACACGCACGAAGACCTTCTTGCCCTGCACCTCTACATCTTCGATCGTTCTCTTGTTCATAACACTCCTTTCCAGGGTGATGGCGTCCTGATAAATCCGCTTAAGCGCCTGGCCCCGCCCCTGCGCCACGGCCCATTATATGCCAGAGCCGCGCTGCTGTGAAGCGACCCTGCTTACATTCTGGATATAAATCGTCAGGGACATTTGCACAATCTGTGTTTAAATAGAGCGTGTATGGCACACAGGGATAGCCGGCCGGGAAAGCGTGAGCATGTGCCGAGAGGGAAGCCGACAACCACAGCACCTGTCTGTGACGCAAACGAGAGCAAGCGCCCGGACCGCCGCGCTTTCTGCGCACTGTGGGCGGCAAAATGCGTTTCGCCAGAAGCCTTTTTTGTATCTAGCTGCGGAAAGTGAACCGCGGGGGTTGTCCTGCGGAGGGCAATAGAGAGCATGAGAAGAACAATTTACCGGAAGCTGCTCTGTTGGTTCCTACTCGGCCTCATTTCCGTGGCATGTAATTGGTTGCCTCCGAAGCAAGCTGATTTATTGCGCTTTGCAGGCAGAGCAAGATGAATTGGCTTCTTTATGGGAGGGGCAAACCCTGGTTATGCTCTGCCAGTAAATGCCCGGTCAGCAAGGATGCATATTCTCTGGCATACGCCGGGTGAAACATTTGCAATAATGGATCGAAAGGGCAGCATATACCTAATTCGAGAAGGCCATGCGCCGGTAATGCTGAAAGAGGCTGATGAATTAACTGTGGAAACTCAAAGTTTATCTCTGCATACCACGGCAAATCTATATGCCTTAACGACCGAGACTTCCGCGTATACTGCTTCTCGGCCGCGCGTTCAGGTCTACTCACTCGAGCAAGAGAATGGAGTTCAAAGTAAACCGATTTACGGATTCGGTTATCCGGTCTGGCACCGAACTGAATTGTTGCTGGCCGGTCACCACTTTCCGGAAAAGTATCTAAGTGACACGAACATTGTTGGCGTCGCCGACACATCACTTCCTCAACCGACCTTGGTTAATAGAACCGAGTTAGACCGTTCAGCTATCGCCGAAGTCTTAGGCTGGTCCGCCACAGGACAGATTATCGCCGTTTCACAGTATAAAGAGAATGGCCTGACACCACATTACCTTTTCCCCGACGATGACGGTCGTGTACAGGACTTCTTGTTTTTCACGGCCAGTTATAGCTGTGTCCTCGATGGTCAGTGGTCCCCAGAAAGTGACGTGTTGGCTTTTACGGCCGTGAATGAAACTATGGAAGGCTGGGATATCTTTCTCGAAACCGTCGCCGCGCCGCAGAATGGCCACGAAGGCTCGTTTCTCAACCTGACCAATTCACCGCAGGAAGATAAGCGTGACGTCGCCTGGTCGCCCGGCGGCGATGATAGCTAGAATACACAAACACCGGCAGGCGAGATGAGAAATAGCGGCTATGCCGACAACGCCGGCCAACTGGGCAGCTACTATGTGGTCACCGCGCAGAACAGCCTGGGGGAGAGCGCGCCGTCGGACGCAGCCGCGCCGGGTGGGGTAATCATGATGGGCGGCGGGGAGACCGTCATCCAGCGCAGCAGCTACACCTTGCTTGGCCAGACCATCGCCCTAAAGGTCAGCGGCGACCCCAATAGCGCCAACAACGGCATCTTCCACTACCTGACCGACCATCTGGGCAGCACGAGCATGCTCATCAACAGCAACAACGGCGTGGTCTCTGGCAGCGAGGCGCGCTACTATCCCTTCGGCGCCTGGCGCGGCACAACGCCCTCGCAGACGATTAGCGAGCGGGGTTATACCGGTCAGCGCGAGAATATGGAGCTGGGCCTGGTGTATATGAACGCGTGGTATTACGTGCCTATCATTAACCAATTCGGGAATGGAGTGCCATGAGTAAAAAGGAACACCACCAGAAACTCGTCGAGCAGTTTGCCGAGGCAATAGAGAAAAGCTTTGAGGCAATGATGAAAGGCGATTGGAGAGAAAACAGCAAATGGGTCAAGAGGCAAGTAAAAGCCATTCAGCGCATTAGAGAAATTGGCGATGCTGCAAGATATGTGATCGTGATCTATCTATTGTTCGATAAGTATCGAGGCGCAAGAGATGAGAATTGGCGAATATGACATTATGATCACAAGCTCTATTTACGAGGATGAATTAGCAGCAGATACAGAAAAAGAAAACGGAAATTAGTACTTATGAATTACGTTCGGTGCATATCAGAGATGGAAAACCGATTATCTCTCTTGGCCCCGACACGGAAAGCGAAGATGGCGTATGGACACTGGATTACAAGACCTTCAAGCTAATTGTCAAGGCATTGGATGGGTTTCTCGTTTCCATTGGCTATTCCCCTGAATAGAGGGGATTAATACTCCACCCTGTCTCCTTCAGAAAGATTTCCCCCGAAGCCCACCGCCATGTTTCAGATGCGCCAATGCCGTAACCGCGCTTGTCGCTTTCGCTTTCCGGCGCCGGCCGGCGCCGCAGCAGGCGAGCGCTGCCCCGAATGTGGCGGCCAGACGGCCTTTGACGGCGCGCCATTCGGCGGGGAGGAGCCGTTGCAGCAGCGCGAGGGCCACGAAGGGCCGCTAGTCGAGGCCCTTCTGGACAACATTCGCAGCGTCTTCAACGTGGGCGCCATGTTCCGCACCGCCGACGGCGCGGGTCTGCGCCGCCTGCACCTGTGCGGCATCACCGCCACGCCCCATCACCCCAAAGTGGCCAAGACGGCGCTCGGCGCGGAGCACAGCACGCCCTGGACGCGCTACACCAACGCCCTCGACGCCGCCCAGCAGCTAAAAGCGCAGGGGGCCACGCTGTGGGCCATCGAACGGCGGCGAGGCTCGCAGAGCCTCTTTGCCGCCAATCCGCGCCAGGCCGCAGCGCCCCTGGTTTTAATTGTGGGCAACGAGCTGGCGGGAATCGACCCGCAGTTGCTGGCGCTGTGCGACCGCGTGCTGCACATTCCCATGGCCGGCGCCAAGGAATCGCTCAACGTGGCCATCGCTTTTGGCCTGGCCGCCTATTATCTGCGGCACGGCGGCCGCTGAGCAGGCTAAGCCGCCAGCGCCTGCCGCCGCCATGAAGAGACGGTCAGCACGCGCGAGGTCTGCGGCTCCATGTCGATGGGCTGCACCACGTGCGGCCTGTATCCCGCCTGGCTCAACTGTCGCCCGTCGCGCGCCAGGGTGGCTACGTCGGAGCTAACATAGATCAGATGCGGCGGCGCAAGCGTCTTGATCAGCGTCACGGCGCGCCGCGAAAGCCCCTCGCGCGGCGGATCGACAACCATCAGGTCGGCGATGGCCGCTAACTGCGGCAGCACCTCTTCCACGGCGCCTTCGTACAGCGACACGTTTTCGGTGTCCTGCAGGTTCAGCTCGGCATCGGCTACGGCGTCGGGCGCCATTTCCACGGCGATCAGCTCCGCCGCGCGCGGCGACAAAAAGGCCGTCAGCGTTCCCACGCCGCTATACGCTTCCAGCACTGTTTCTGTGCCCTGCAGATCGGCCAACGCCAGCACCGTGTCGACCAACGCTGCCGTCGCCGGCGGGCTTGGGTAGAAAAACGAGCCGGCCGAAACGCGAAAGTCGCGGCTCTTCACCGCTTTAATCACATAATTGTCGCCCACCAGGTTCGCCGCCGTGCCGTCGGGCAGCACCATGGCCGCGGATACCGGCAAGTCGGTGGCTAGCTCCGGCGTCTGCACGCCTTCCGTTTCCAGCGCCAGCAGCATTGCGCCGTCGTCGCCCAGGCGCAGCATCAGGCGGCGCAGGCCGGGCAGCGCCAGCTCCATGTCGTGGTATAAGGCCAGCAGCTCCGGGCGCATGATATAGCACTGTTCGATGGCCACCACTTCGTTGCGGTAGGGCGACCAGTAGCCCAGGCGGTCGTCTGCTGTGCGGCTGAAGCTGATGTCCGTGCGGTAGTGATAAGGCTCAGGGTTGGCAAGCGTCGGCAACACGCGCACCTCTTCCAGCCCGCCAATGCGCGCGAGCTGGTCGCGCACGACGGCCTGCTTATAGCTTAGCTGCGCCTGGTAGTCGATGTGCGCCCAGTGGCAGATGCCGCAGGCGCCGAAGTGTGGGCAGCGCGCCGGCACGCGCTCGGCCGACGGCTCCTCCACTTCCACCAGGCGCGCGTGGGCAAAGCGCTCGCGGTCGTCCACAATCTCCACGCGCACGCGCTCGCCGGGAATGGCAAAGGGCACAAAGATCACGCGGCCGCTCTCGTCGCGCCCCAGCGCATCGCCGCCATTGGCCATCCCCGTCAATTGCAGCCGAATCGATGCCATACCGTTCCCTGAGCCGAAAGAAGAAAGGGCGCCATGGTGACGGCGCCGCCCCCAAGCGCCTTAATCCGTCAGGTCGTCGATGGGCGCGGCCGGCGCCACGCGCTTGACGGCCTCGATGCCCTTTTCGCGGCTGGGCGCGCGCTCGTACATCTCGCTGCGGCCAATCGGCTCATTATTGCCCGCCACCAGCACGAAGTAGAACTTGCCGTTGCTGCTCGTCGCACGGCGGAAGCGCCCGTCATCGGCGGCGTTTTTCTTGACCGACTCGATGCCGTTTTTGCAGCCGGACTTCGATGTGTAGCCTTCGCTGGCCAGAATCGTCTGCCCGTTGCGCGCCTTCAGCCGAAAACGGAAAGAGCCGCCCTTATCCGTATACAGTTCAAACTTTGGATTCTTCATAGAGTGCTGCCTCCTGGCTATTGTGCCCAACGAATTGGGACCGATGGATAAATCCGGCGCTGCATGCGTAGCGCCATGATAGCGTATTGGGCGTTGCTACACCCTACCTGTTGCGATAAGCATCGTCAACGAGGTGATAAACCAATGTATCAGAAAAGGATACAGAAACGAGCCGGACTGCCAGGCGATAAAGCCAAAGGCCGCGCCGCCGAAAATGGTGCTCAATGTCTCGACTTCCGGCTTACCCAGGTGCATAAAGGCAAAGGGCACGGCCTGTAAGAGGATGGCGGGCCCCGGCCCAAAGTATTGGGCGAAGGCAAAGAGCAGCAGGCCGCGCCACATAAATTCCCAACCCAGCAGGTCCACGCCTGCCAGATAAATCAAGTTCAGCACGCCCTCTGGTGCGCGCGTGGCATAAAACGACTGCATCGCCGGCGTTCGCGCCAGCACGTAGAGCACCGCGGCCATCACCGCACAGCCGATTGCCGTCCACATCAGCCCCACGCGCCAGTTGCCCAGGCGCAGGCCATAATCGGCGGGCGACTCGCGGAACAACAGCATGATGATGAGCAGGGGCAGGATGAAATAAAGGATGAGACGGTCGTACGCTTTGACGCTGGTCAACTGGTGACCGTAATAGTCGAGCATGGGCACGACCGTGCTGAATAAGATCAGGAATGTCAATCGCAGGTCGAACTCTACACCGCCGATGGTCATCCTGGTCCTCATGGAGCCGGAGCGATACCTACCAGCAGCGTCAGGCGCGCGCCAGATTCATTGCGCACGCCGTGCAGCACGCCAGACGGCGCCCACACCACATCGCCGGCCTGCGCGCCGATCGTCTGCGCGCCGAGCTGAAACAGGCCCTGGCCTTCCACCACATAATAAAACTTGTCCTGCCCCTCGTGGTCGTGCGGCGCCTGCACCTGCCCTGGCTCGAGACAGTTGAGGCCCAGCAGCAGAGCGTCGCTGCGGAAAAGCGTGCTCTTATAAAACTTGTCCGCCCGGCTTCCGCCATGCTCTGCCACTGTTTTGATCAGCTCATTCATACATCCTCCGTTGCTGCTGGGCGCCGTTTGCCTGCATTATAACAAAAAAGGCCCATCCGAACCGGATGGGCCTTCGCTTCTTTGCAGTTGGCCTGCAGCTATTGCGCTAGCTCTCCCATCAATACCATGTTCTCCAAAATTCGTTCCATAGCCATGGTATGGGAGCAGACATTACGGGAACGGAAAAAGTCACAGTCGCAATTCCAGCGACCATCGTGATACGTGACCACATGAGCGTTGTTGTCCCCGTCAATGCGCACCTGCAGCGATTCAAACCTGATCCGATCGGCGCGTTCCTCAGCATAAATCTTTGCTTTCTCGATCTTGCCAATCATCCCATAATCCATTGTGCTTACGCTCCTCTCTGAGAACTAAATGGACTTATAAAAAAAGACGCACGCGGATCTGCGTGCGTCTCAAACGACTTTTTGATGATGTGTTGGCGCAATTGTTTTGGTCACGCCCTTTACTTTACCCTTCATAGTCTAAGTATACCCGCGGGGCATGGCCTGTCAATGAAATCAGGTCCCGTTTTACCTAAAAGATTCATAAGTGGCCGCGCCGTCGCGCCGGCGGCCCGGGCGCTAGCGGGCCTGGGCCACGATGCGCGCCAGATCCAGATGTTCTGCTGAAAACTGGCCTTCGGGCGCCACAATGTGGTGCGGCTCGTCGCGCTGCGGGTCGTGCAGGATCAGGCGCACGCCGTAAGCGCCCACCTCCAGATCTTCGGGCAGCGGCAGGGCCATCTGCTGCTCGTGGAGGCCCTCTACGGCCCACTGCTCAGGCGCCAGGGGCTGCTGCGCCTGAGCCCGAACCGCGCCGTTGCCGTCTAGCAGTTGCAGGTGCGCCACATAGGGCAGCGACACGCGCTCGGCCCGCTGCCAGTAAAAGGTCGCCAGCAGCGCGTCGCCGGCCTGCAGGCGGCGCGCCTG
Source organism: uncultured Ardenticatenaceae bacterium (assembly GCA_964384155.1). Lineage (GTDB taxonomy): Bacteria > Chloroflexota > Anaerolineae > Promineifilales > Promineifilaceae > JAAYYY01. The sequence continues at coordinate 307,602 of CAYLJW010000001.1, read as the reverse complement.
GTAGGCATAGCCGCGCAAGAACAGCTCGTTCTGGAAGTTTTGCCGCATCGGGTTGGGCAGCGCCTCACCGGCCGGCGCCGCGCCGCGCGCCGGCTGCAGGGCCACGGCGCCCAACGTCAGGGCGTCGCCCAGCCCCTCGCCGTCCGCCGCCGTCACGGCCAGGCGGTAAGTGGGCGCATACAGGCCAAAACTCACCGCCAGCGTCTCTGGCGTATAGGCCGTGTCCGGCAGGTGCACCGTCAGCGAGTCTACAAAGCGCTCGCCCGCCTGCCAGTGGCTCGTGGGGAAGGAGCCGGCGCCGGGGTGCGTGTCGCGCTGCGCCGCCACCGTGCCCGCGCCGTCCACCAGGTGCAAGAAGTAAATAAAGTCGCCCGGCGGGTCCGCTTCTACCTGCCAATAGAGGTCGATTTGCAGCGCATCGCCGGGCTGCACCTGCTGGGCGCTGAGCTGATAACCCAGCAACGTCGCCAGCCCGCCGAACCGCACGTTTGCCTGGTTGGGTGCCGTCGTCTGCGCCGGAAAGGGTCGTGGGCGGGCGTATGCCGGGGCCAGGTAGCCCAATAGGGCTACCAGCGACAGCCCGATCATGGCCGCGTGCGCCAGCGCCGCCGTTGCAGCAAGCACCGTCGCGCTGCGGCCAGGCGCCCGTCGCCGCCGCACCATGCGCCACAGGCCCTGCGCCAGCGCGCTCAGCCCGAAGAAAGTGAGCAGGGCCAGCGCCGGCAGCCCCGGAAAGAAGAAACGCCCCATAGCCCCCGCCGGGCTGACGAGCATGTAGTTGAACAGCACGGCGAAGGCCAGCAGCACATTCAGCGCTAGAAGGGCGAAAAAAGGCAGCTCGTCGCCGGCATCTGGCGCGCGGCGGGCGCGCCAGATAGCCACAACCGCGCCCAGCAGCCCGGCGCCCACCAGCCAGGCAAGCCCATCGTACACCGCTTGTGGCAAGGGAATTTGCCCAAAGCCAAAGCGACCCCACAACGTGGACCAGGCCAATGGCAGCTCTAAGATCGCCAGGCCCAGGCTCTCGCGCGGGTTGCGCGCGCCCCATAGCTCGGTCACCGTGCGAAAGCCCGTCGGCTCGCCATAGAGCAGCTGGTTGCGCACGAACCACCAGCCGGCAATCAGCGCCGCGACCGCGATGCTGAGCGCCGCGGCCTTGAACCAGATGCGCCACTGCCGCCTGCGCCAGGCCACCCAGGTCATCGTCGCGGCAATCAGCAGCGCCACGACGACCATATTAAACTTGCTCATCAGCGCCAGGCCGTAGAACGCGCCCAGCAAAGCGCCGTGGCCCAGGCTCAGCCCGCGCGGATCGCGCAGCAGGCGCGCGCAGGCCCACAATACGGCGGCGCCGCTGCAGGCGGCGATCACATCGTTGTTGATGGCCCCCGACATGTACAGAAACATGGGGTTGAAGGCCACAAATGCCGTCGCTCCCGCGGCCAACGCCCGCTGCGCGGGCCAGATCATGCGCCCTGTGGCCCAGGTCAGCCACACGGTGAGCACGCCAAAGAGCACGTTGATGGCGCGCAAGATGTGCGCCGCCAGCGCCTCGCCGTGCCAGGGGAAGGCCGTGTCGGGCCCATGCAGGTACTGGTTCTTATTGTCCACGCCCACATCGGCGTAGCGGTAGGCCCAGAACGGGTTGTGCGGCGGCGTGTGGCAAATATCGCGCCCCGTTTCAATCCGGCCCGTGGCCACAGCGCCGAGCGCATAATAGAGCGGCGGGTGGTGGCTCTGCGAGCGGCACGGCTCCTGGCCCTGAACCGGCAGGCGCTGATAGGCGGCGATGTAGCGCACGAAGCGGTAATGGCGCAGCTCGTCGGTGGCCTCGTGCAGCGGATTGATCACGCTGTAACCCAGCGCCAGGAGCACAAACAGGAGCAAAATAGCGCAGATATCGCGGTTGCGGCGCATGGCATCTAACACGCCGCTATTGTACAGAGGCGCGCCCTAATCGTGTACGCCAAAGGCCCACGCCATTGCAACGAAAACCATGCGCGGACGTATAATAAGATAGAAAACAGCCGGCAAATGTCGCGACGCCGGCAAATCTTGTGTCTGTTTCAAGCAAGGAAGGTGACAGCTATGAAAGCGCATGTATTGGATTACCAGATCTACGGCGATGACCTGCAGTTCGTGGAAGTTGAGCTCGACCCGCAGGAGACGGTTATCGCCGAAGCCGGCGCCATGATGTATATGGACGATGGCATCAACTTTGAGACAAGGCTGGGCGACGGCTCCAGCGCCAGCAAAGGGCTGGCAGGCATGCTGGGCAATGTGGCCAAGCGCGCGCTCACCGGCGAATCGCTGTTTATGACCCACTTCACCAATGGAGGCCAAGGCAAGAAGCAGGTGGCCTTTGGCGCGCCGTATCCCGGCAAAATTGTAGATATCGACCTGGACGAAACCGGCGGCGAGCTCATCTGCCAGAAAGATTCTTTCCTGGCGGCGGCGCTGGGCACGCAGATCACCATTGCCTTTAACAAACGTCTGGGCGCCGGCCTGTTTGGCGGCGAAGGCTTTATGTTGCAGCGCCTCCGCGGCGACGGCATGGTCTTTATCCATGCCGGCGGAACGATCATCGAAAAGCGGCTAAGCGGCGGCAAGATCCTGGTGGACACCGGCTGCATCGTCGCCTTCGAAAACACGATCAGCTATGACATCCAGCGCGCGGGCAACCTGCGCTCGATGCTTTTCGGCGGCGAAGGCCTCTTTGTGGCCACGCTGCAAGGCAGCGGGCGCGTCTGGCTGCAATCGCTGCCCTTCTCGCGGCTGGCCGATCGTATCCTGGCCAATGCGCCTTCCGCCGGCGGGAAAACCACGGGCGAGGGCTCCGTCATTCGCGGCCTGGGCAATCTCTTCGAGCAGTAAGCAGCGTAAATAGAAAGACCGGACAGGCGCTGTCAGGCCTGGGGGGTCTTGATAGCCGGAGGACGGCAGGTTAATTCACGAAGTAGCTCATGCACGCTTCGTCGATGAGCTGCGGCGTTAACTGCAGCTCCATCTGCTCGTAGCGGCAGATAGAGGCCACGGCCTTCAACAGGTCACGGGGATGCACCGATTGCATGGCGCGACCCGGTTTGCGATACCAATTCTGGATGAGGTGCATAAAGCTGTTCTGATCGAATGGTATCTGGTAGGCGCTGCACATGATCTTGAAGATTTGGTAGAACATCTTCTCGTCCGGACCGTTTACTTCGACCTTCATCTGAATGCGGCGCAAAAAGGCGTCGTCGACCAGGTCTTCGGGGTCCAGGTTCGTGGAAAAGACGCTGAGCTGGCGGAAGGGCACTTCGATCGTCTGGCCCGACTGCAGGCGTAGGAAGTCGACGCCGCTTTCCAGGGGCACGATCCAGCGGTTGAGCAGGTCGTGCGGGCTCATCTGCTGCCGCCCAAAGTCGTCGATGAGGAACATGCCGCCGTTGGCCTTTAACTGCAGCGGCGCCTCATAAAACTTGGCGATTGGCTCATAGCGCAGGTCCAGGGCGTCCATCTTCAGCTCGCCGCCCACCATCACAGCCGGTCGCTTAAACAACCCCCAGCGCTTGTCAATTTTAGGCGAGCCCATGCTGCCTGTGGTCACGCGGCCGCCGTTGCCGTTGCTGTGGCCACTGCCATTGCCATTATAAAAGACGTTGTTCGCCGGAATATGCACCAAAGGGTCGTAGATCTGAATTATCTGCCCGCCGACGGTGATGGCGTAGGGCAGCCAGATCGGGTTGGTGCCCGCCAGCAGGCTGGCAATGGCCTGGGCGATCGTCGTCTTACCGTTGCCCGGCGGCCCGTACAGAAACAGAGAGCTGCCGGAGTTGATGGCCGGGCCGATGCGGCGGTGGAACTGTTCTGGAAGCACCAGGCTGCGCAACGCGCGCTGCACCTCTTTGGGCCCCACAAAACGGTTCTCGCCTGTCTGCAGCAAGATGGCCTCGCTATACTTCTCCAGCGACACCGGTAGCGGGCCGATGTACTGGCTGCGCTCCATCGATTCACGCGCGCGCTTGGTGCCTTCCTCGGTGAGCCGGTAGCTGTAGCTGAAGCGACCCAGGGCCCCAGTCTTGGTAATCTCGACCATGTGCTCTTGCTTCAAGCGCGACATCAGCTCGTCGAGCAGTTGTGGGTGCACGCGAATCACATCCGAGAAGCGGCCCACGCTCACGTCGCCTTCGCTAAATAGCAGGCGATAAACCAGGTCGACCAGCAGCGACATCGGAATATCAAGCGCCTCGGCCGTCTGTATAGGCTTCTGAAGCTCTAATAACCTTTCTTCTAGTTGATCCACGGCACTTCCTAAGCTCCGCTCGGTAGCAACAATGGCGCTCATCAAGCATCACTATAGCCCACGCCATGGTGCAGCGGTATAGGAAAATAGGCTAAGCAGGGAAGCCCGAATATGAGGCTCTCTAAGGCTCGTAGCAGCGCAATTGATTGCCCGTCCGCCCCGCCGCTACTCGCTTCTTGAAGACCCCACCAGCCGCCCATTGCCCGTATCTTCGGGCAGCGCGACCAGCTCTGCGGCCGGCTCCTCCACCGTTTCAGGCTGCACTTCGCCATTGCGCGAGAGGCGCCCTTCGCGGATCACGGCCACGGAGGCCACGCTGTCGCCGTCGCGCAGGTCCATCACGGTCACACCGCGCGAATAGCGGCCCTGCCGCGATATGTTCTTCACCTGGGTGCGTAGAATGATGCCGGTGGACGAGATACAGGTGACTTCGTCGTCATCCGTCACCACGCGCGCGCCGACGATGCGCCCGGTGAGCGGGCCCACGAGCATGGCCTGCACGCCCTTGCCATAGCGCCCCTGTCTACGGAATTGGCTCAGCGCAACGCGCTTGCCGAAGCCGTACTCCGTAATCAACAGCAGGTCGCCATCTGGCTCCAGCACATCGACGCCCGTCACGACGTCGCCCTCGTCCAGGCGCATGGCATAAACGCCCGCCGCCGTGCGGCCCATGGCGCGCACCTGTTCTTCCGTAAAGCGAATGGCGCGCCCTTGCTCGCTGACCATGATCAGCTCCTGGCCGCCAGTGGTCACTTTAACCCATCCCAGCTCGTCGTTCTCGTCGAGGTTGATGGCAATCAGCCCCGACGGTCGCACACTGCGGAAGGCGCCGATTTCCACGCGCTTGGTGCGCGCGCTGCGCGTGACCATCGTCAGGTATTCGCCTTCGTCGAAATTGTTCACCGCCAGCGCCGCGGTTATCTTCTCATCGGGCATCAGCGGCAGCACGTTCATCAGGCTGGTGCCCTTGGCCGTGCGGTCATACTCGGCGATCTGGTACGCTTTTTCGGCGTACACTTTGCCGCGATCGGAAAAGAAGAGGATGGTGTTTAACGTGCCCGCGGCAAAGAGGTGTTCCAGCTCGTCCTCTTCGCGCGTGCCCATGCCAATCAATCCCTTGCCGCCGCGCTGTTGGCGCCGGTACGCTTCCACCGGCGTGCGCTTGATGTAGCCGCGCTCCGTAATCGAGATCAGCACGTCTTCATCCTGAATCAAATCCTCGATATCCAGGCCTGCGTCCAGGTGCGGCGCGATGGCGCTGCGGCGCTCGTCGCCGTACTTCTCTTTGAGGTACGCGAGATCGTCCTTGATCATCGCCAGAATCTTGTTCTTATCGGCCAAAATGCCGCGCAGGCGCGCCACTTCCGCCGTCATCTCGGCGTGCTCATCCTGAATTTTCTGGCGCTCCAGTGCCGCCAGCCGCCGCAACTGCATATCGAGAATGGCGTTGGCCTGCTCTTCGCTCAGCTCAAAGCGGGTGATGAGCTCGCTGCGCGCAGCATCCACGTCGGCAGCGCTGCGGATGGTCTCGATGACCTCGTCCAGATTATCCAGCGCGATCAGCAGCCCTTCCAGGATATGCTGGCGCTTCAGCGCCTTTTCCAGCTCGAACTGCGTGCGCCGGGTGATGACCACCACACGATGGTCGATATACACCTGCAAGGCCCTCTTCAGCGACAGCAGACGCGGCTCACGGTCGATCAGCGCCAGCGTCTGCACGCCGAAGGTCGTCTGTAGCTGCGTGTGTTTGTAAAGCTGGTTGAGCACCTTCATCGGCTGGCAGCCGCGGCGCAGCTCAATGATGATCGAAATGCCGCGGCGGTCCGACTCGTCGCGCAGGTCGGCGATGTTGTCCAGCACCCCTTTATTGGCCAGCTCAGCGATGCGCTCGATGAGCGTGGATTTGTTGACCTGAAAGGGGATTTGCGTGATGTTGATGCGCTGGCGACCGCCGCCGCGTGGCGACTCTTCCACCTCGGCCACGGCGCGCACAATCACGCGCCCTTTGCCCGTGGCATAAGCGCTCTTGATCCCCTCCACGCCCACAATCACGCCGCCGGTGGGGAAATCAGGCCCCTTCACAAACTGCATCAGGTCTTCCAGCGTCACTTCGTCCTGGTTATCCTGGCGGTCAATCAGATAACTGATGGCGTCGCACAGCTCAGTGAGGTTGTGCGGCGGGATATTGGTCGCCATACCCACGGCGATACCCGAAGCCCCGTTCAGCAGCAGATTCGGCAGGCGCGCCGGCAAGAGATCGGGCTCGGTAAGGCTGCCGTCGAAGTTATCGCTAAACTCTACGGTGTTTTTATCCAGGTCTTCTAGCAGCTCCATGGCAATGGGCGCCAGTTTCGCTTCCGTGTAACGCATAGCGGCCGCGCTGTCGCCATCCACGCTGCCAAAGTTACCCTGGCCGTCTACCAGCGGGTAGCGCAGCGAGAACTCCTGCGCCATACGCACCATGGCGTCGTACACCGCCGAATCACCGTGCGGGTGATACTTGCCCAACACCTCGCCCACAATACGCGCGCTCTTGCGGTGTGGCGTGTTGGGCCGGATGCCCATATCATGCATGGCATAAAGAATGCGGCGGTGTACGGGCTTCAGGCCGTCTCGCGCATCGGGCAGCGCTCGCGAGACGATCACGCTCATCGCATAGTCAAGATACGACTCGCGCATCTCTCTATTTATGTCAATCGTTGTGACGTTTCCAAGCTCCAATGCTTAACCTCGCTAGAAACAAAAAATGCCACCATCAAAGTGGGTGGCGCACCAGACTAAAGGCTGATTTTTCACCCAATCAATTATACTCTACTTGGGTGAAATTAACGAATGGCGCGAGGCCGCGGCGGGCCGGCCTCATCTCCTGATAAGGCGTCGCCGCGGCATCTCTACCGGCGCGTTGTTAGCGCCGTATGCTCTGCACAATTTGCAGCGTCGCGCCTTGCGACGCCAGCTCTGCGTCGCCGTCCTCGTCGAGGCTGCGCGTCTTAAGGTAGGCCAGCGCCAGCGCCCCGGCCGGGCCCTCGCCCGCCGAGGTGATAACCCCAACGGCGCGCCCGCCGATCTGCACGTCCACGCCCGGCTGTACGGCGGCGTCGGCGCGCAGCAGGAAGAGCTGCTTGGCCAGCCGGCCGCGGCTCTCCATGCGCGCGATGATCTCTTGCCCGATATAGCAGCCCTTGCGGAAGGAGACGTCGGCCCACAGGCCCGCTTCCAGGGGAATGTAGTCCGGGCTAATCTCCCGGCCGAAACGAGGTAGGCCGCTCTCGATACGCAAATAGTCGTAGGCTTCTTTGCTGGCCGCGGTGATGCCGCCGGCCACCAGCCGCTGCCACACGGCGCCCGCCGCGCCGGCGTCACACATCACGAAGTAGCCGTCGCCGGCCACGGCATCGGTGCGATGGAGGTAGACCGTGTGGCCGCCGGCCGTGACCTGCCGCCAGTGGTGCAGGGCCAGGTCAATCTCTGCATCGACAATTGCCGCCAAATTTTGCTGTGCGTCCCGGCCGTACACGCCGAAGATGGCCGTCTGCGCGCTGAGATCCTCAATATGAAAATCGTCCTGAAAGAAGACAAAGCGCATCAGATAGCGCGCAATCTGGTCTGCGTTATGCTCCCCGGTTAGCGCGTACACCGCGTCGCTGCTGGCATACAGCAGCAGGCGGTCGATCATCCGCCCGATCTCCGTCGTGAGCATCGTCGCCGCTCCTTCGCCGCTGCCCAGGGCCTGCACATCGCCCGTCGACATGCGCTGCAGCAATTCCAGGCGCGACTCGCCCGTGAACTTCAGCATACCCAGCGCGCTGCGATCGACAACAATCGCGCCCTCGTGGGCTGCGCTGTAGGCCTGCTGTAATGTGACACTCTCAGTTACGGTTACCATTACCATTACTGCTCACCTCAATATCATCCGACCTTATAATCGAATCTTCTCGCGCCAGCCAGACATCGGCATACGCTTCGACGTCTGCCAGATGCGCTTCTTCATGCTCGAAGCTGGCGGCGGCAATCAGGCGCCACAGGGGCAGATCTTTTGCCCCGCGCACGCGCCCCGGCTGCTGCAAGGCTGCGTCGCCGAACTCCTCCAGCCACTCTTCAAGCTGCAGTCGCACGCCCTGTAGGTCGTCGAAAATGCGGTCCAGGTCGCGGCCCTTCATTTCTTCGTAGCGCCGCGCATTGTAGCGGTCACGGTCGGCCAGCGCCGCCAGCAGGCGTTCCGGCTCACGCCCCTGGTCTATCTGGTTGAAACCGGTCACCAGCTCCGCCTCCCAATTGACGAAATGGGAGAGCAGATCGGCAATCGACCAGGCGCCCACCGCGCCCGGTTGGGTCAGCGCTTCGTCGGGCAGCGGTGCAATGGCTTCCAACAACCGTACACGCACCTCGTCCAGACGTTCAAGAATCTGCATTGCGTCCATTAGCCGCTTTCTCCCTGGAAATACAACACGGATGCCCCGTGTCAACATTGCGCTGGCGGTGCATCCGTGTCCATCGCTAATCTCAGGGCGCTGTCACGCCGCCGGCAATGGGCTATCCCCCTGCGCTGCGGATGGCTAGCATCAGCCCGGTGCCAATACCCAGAAAAATAAAACCCGTGACCGCCACCCAGATGGCGCCCCACGGAACACGCCCATCTTCCGTCTCCGCCTCATCACTCATCGGCCGCCGGCCCAGAGTCAGCGCCAGGGCGATAACCGTGATCAGGCCTAACACGACGGCCATGAGGAGCGCCGGATCGACGATGGTGCTGCCAAAAAGCAGCTCGCCGCCGGGGAAGAAGGTGTCCGCCAGGGCATAACTGACCAGGATGACGAAGAAAACGATGACCAGCGCGGTGCTGGCAGTTGCCCAGCGCGGCATCTGGTGGCTGGGAATGGCCGTGGCCGGCTGTTCGGCATTCACAGCGCGCAGGCGCTCCGTTTCCTTCTTGGCCAACGCGCTTTGCTGTTCCTGAAACTGCGGATCGTCTTTTACCTGTTCTGCTTGCCGGTCGAGCATGACATAGATAAAGGCTAAAGGCACGCCGACAACCAGCAGGCCGCCCACGGTTACGGCGGCAAGAATGGCAGCGAGAATCAGAGGGTGCACTTGCTGGCCCTGCAAATTGCCAATGATCGGCGCGTCGACCAGCACCTCGCCCAGCAAATATTGATCAAGCTGGATGGTGATAGGCTCGCCCATCTCGATGGCAAAACGGGGCAGCGAGATGCCGCCCAGATCCAGACCCGGCAAGCCGCCCTGGCCGCTCACCGTGAGCCAGATGACAGAAGCTACGGCGCTGAAAAGGATCAAGCCGCCGATGATCAGCCAGGTTCGTAATGTTTCAAAGCTTTTCAAGCCTTTTCCTCCTGCACACACATCCTCAATCGCCGCCAGATTTTAACACAAGGGGTAACTGCCAGCAATGGACGCCGGCGCGCCCCTACAAGTGTCAAATGTCATTTTTCAGGCGTGTGCCTTGACCCTGCTGCAACCCATCGAGAAAGCGTAACCTATAATTGCGCTCTTTGTGTCATAGACGGGGTGACAAGCGCGACGCAGTTGGTTAAAATAGGACCTCAATTGTGGAAGGATGTGCCTGCAATGGCTGCTGAAGCCGGTGTCGCCGCTCACACAAGCAAAGAGAGTTACACTGAAGAACAAGTGACCCTGCCGCTCTGAATTGAGGAGGAAGCATCCCTATGCAACGACTTTCAGCCGTTGTCATCCTGGCCATAGCATTCATGCTCGCAGCATGTGGTCAAGAGCCCTTACAGGGTCCCTCCGGGCCGCAGGGCAATCAGGGGCCTCCTGGCCCGCCGGGAGCAACCGGCGTGCCTGGCCCGCCAGGAGCGCCGGGTGAGCCGGGAGTCAGCTTTCAGCCGCCGCAGTTCGTGGGCAGCGAAGCCTGCGCCCAGTGCCACCAGGGCATTTCCGATCAATTTCAACAGAGCGGGCACCCCTGGATGTTGAACGCCGTCGTCGATGGCCAGCCGCCAGAATACCCCTTCTCGCAGATCCCGCGCCCGCCTGAGGGCTATGAGTGGGCGGACATCAGCTACGTCATCGGCGGCTATGGCTGGAAGGCGCGCTTCATCGATCAGGACGGCTACATCATCACCGGGGCCGGCGAGGACGCGCGGACGCAGTATAACCTCGAAAACCCCGAGCTATTTATGGGCGACGAGTGGGTCGGCTTTCACGCCGGGGAAGACAACGTGCCCTACGATTGTGGCCAGTGCCATACCACCGGTTATAGCCCGCGCGGCAACCACGAAGACCGGCCGGGCATTGTGGGCGCCTGGGCCTTTGCCGGCGTACAATGCGAAGCGTGTCACGGACCCGGCGGCGCCCATGTCAATGCGCCGCGTTCCTTCCACATGAACGTGCGCACCGACCGTTCCTCGTGTACCCAATGCCACGCCATTACGCCGGCCGATGATATCAGCATCGATGGCGCGTTTATCTCGCACCACGAGCAATATCCCGATCTGTTCACCAGCAAACATCTGGCCCTCGATTGCGTCGATTGCCACGATCCGCATAGCGGCGTGGTGCAGCACCTGCAGCGCGGCGAGCAGGCCGTGAAAGCTACCTGCGAAACATGCCATTTCGATGTGGCGCGCTACCAGAACAACGTGGCGCACGAGATGATCGAAATCGACTGCATCGACTGCCATATGCCGCGCTTGCTGCGCAGCGCTGTCGGCGACGCCGATTCGTTCCACGGCGATATGCGCTCGCACGTGGTAGCCATCGACCCCTACCGCGTACACCAATTTGAAGAAGGCGAAGATGGCCCGGTGGTCTGGCCACAACTGTCGCTAGACTTTGCCTGCCGCGTTTGCCACAACGCCGACGATGGCCTGGGCCGGCCCAAAACGGATGAAGAGCTGCTGCAGACGGCCATAAACTACCACACACCGCCAGAGGGATTGCCTGGCGCGCCGCCTGCCGCAGAGGAAGGCGACGAGACGCCTGAGCCCTGAGAGCCAGTTCCGCATGAAACCCACGTTGGCCGCCCTGTTCATGGCGCACCCTTTGCCGGCGCCGCGGTGGCCATCTAGCTGCTGAAGGAGTTACTTTGCTGCCTGCAAATAGGGATCGCCTGCAGACACTGTTCCTGACGGTCGTTTTGCTCCTGACGCTTGTGCTGGCTCTTTTTCTCTTCTGGCCTTCGGCGACGGCTGCGTCGGCCATGCCGCCATCGCCGCAGTTCGGCTCAGAGCCAGAAAGCGCGGCCGAGCAGCTCGCGCCGCAGCTTGTGCCCGGCCTGCAAACTGAGCCGCCGGCCGACGATTCCGCCTGTCGCGACTGCCACGAAGGCAGCACCTCAGTGATCACCTTTGCCAGCGGCGAAACGCTGCCCGTTGCCGTCGATTCCGCGGTTGTCGATGGCTCGGTTCATGGCGGCGAGCTAAATTGCACCTCCTGCCACGCCCCGGCTAGGTACCAGTTCCCGCATCCGCCGGTAGAAGCCGCGACCTTGCGCGAATTCGACATTTCACGCTCGCTCACCTGCGAGCGCTGCCACGCACAGCCGCACATCACCAACCATCCGGGGCGCGAAGCGCAGAATCCCGTCGTCTGCACAGATTGTCACGGCGCACACGACGTGCACGCCGCCGAGCAGTGGCTGCAAGGCGAGGGCGTCGCCGTCTGCGCCGATTGCCATAGCGAGCGAGAAGTTGACTTCACCTCGCCGGCCCGCCTGCTGCACGTCATCCAGAATGACGTGTTCGCCCAGCAGCCCGATAACGACTACTGTCTCGCCTGCCACTCGCTGCCCAACTTCGTGATGACGCTCGACAGCGGCGAGCGCATGTTCCTCACAGTCGATGGCCAGCGTTTCCACGATTCGGTGCACGGCGCCGCCAATTCCTGGCAGCACCTGGCCTGCGTGGACTGCCACGAAGGGTATATCTACCCGCACGAGCCGGTGCTGGCGCAGACGAGGCGCGAATATACCCTGGAGAAACAGGCCGTGTGCGCCGAGTGCCACCAGACAAAGGCCACAGAAACGGCCGACAGCGTGCACGCCGACGCCCTGGCGCGCGGCATCGAGGAGGCGGCCGTCTGCAGCGACTGTCATGGCGCGCACTATACGCCCGAACCCGATGTGCCGCGGTCGCGCGGCTCGCAGACGTGCCGGCAGTGCCACAGCACCATTTTCAACGAATATGCGCGCAGCGTGCATGGCGCCGCGCTCCTGGAAGAGGATAACCCCGACGTCGCCGTATGCACCGACTGCCATGGCGTGCACCACATCACAGATCCCAACCTGGCCGCCTTCCGCGTCAGCTCGCCGCGGCTGTGTGGCGAATGCCACGCCAATGAGCAGATGATGGCCAAATACGACATCTCGACTCAGGTGTTTCAAACCTATGTGGCCGATTTCCACGGCACCACGGCCACCTTGTTCGAGATTCATGATCCAGATGTGCCCACGAACGTGGCCGTCTGCTATGATTGTCATGGCGTGCACGACATTCGCTCACCCGACGATCCTCACGCTGGCATCAAAGAAAATATCCTGGAGACCTGCCAGCAGTGTCACCCCGACGCCTCCACGAACTTTCCCGACGCCTGGCTGAACCATTACCAGCCGTCGTTGGAGCACCACCCGGGCGTCTTCCTGGTGAACCTGTTCTACCAGCTTATCATTCCCGGCACCGTGGCCTTCTTAGGCTTTCTGGTAGCCACCGATATTTACCGCCGCGCGCGTGAACGGTAGCGATTTATGCAACAAGAGAGCGACGAAATCGACGAGACCCATCTGACCCCTGAGCCTGAAGAGCAAGCCGGCGCCGCCGGCAGCGAGAGCGAAGCGCCGGCGCAGGCTGCGCAAGAAGCGGACGTTGATGCCGAGCCCGACGACGCGCCTGCCGGGCCGCCTACCGGCGAGCGCGAGCAATACCCGCGCTTTCGCCTTGGCGCGCGAATCGAGCACTTCATTCTGATGGTCACCTTCACCACGCTCGCCGTGACAGGCCTGCCACAGATGTTTTCGCTGGGCTCGCCCCTAGCGCGGGACATCATCGCCCTGATGGGCGGCATCGAGTTTATACGTGTCATCCATCGCTGGGCGGCGTTTTTCCTCGTCATCGGCTCGGTCTACCATATCTTCACCTCGGCGTACCGCCTTTTTGTGAAACGCGAGCGTATGCAGATGGTGCCGGAGAAGAAAGACCTCACGGACATGGTCGATTACGTGGGATACAACCTCGGCCTGCGCGAAGAGCATCCGCGCATGGCCAAGTTTAATTTCGGCGAGAAGTTTGAATACTGGGCCGTGGTCTGGGGCACCCTGGTGATGACCATCACGGGCTTCATGCTTTGGAATCCCATTGCCACCACGGCCATTTTGCCCGGCGAAGCGATACCGATTGCCCTAGCGGCGCATGGCGGCGAAGCGCTGCTCGCCGTGTTGGCCATCATCATCTGGCACATGTACAACGTGCACATCAAACATTTCAACCCCAGTATGTTCACCGGATATTTGCCGAGCGAGCAAATGGAAGAGGAGCACGCGCTGGAAAAGGAGCGCCTCGACGCCGGCGGGCATCCCTGGCCGGAGCTGGAGCGGCCTGTGTTGGTGCGCCGCCGCCGCGTTTTCATGCTCGTCAGCTCCGTTCTTGGCGCTGCCATTCTTGCCGTGCTAATCTGGGCGTTCACCTTCGAGCAGACGGCCATCGAGACTGTGATCCCGGTTGCGACACGAGAGGTTTTTGTGCCGCTGACGCCCACGCCATTTCCATGAGATCGACACGACACCTTGAGGAGGAGGGCTTATGTGAAGCGCAGAGAAGTTCAAGCATGTTCACCAGTTTACTGTGATGTAAGGAGCGTGTTTTATGTACCCTAAGAAAAAAGCGATCTTCGCCGCATGGGTGCTGCTGGTCTTCGCTCTCGCACTTGCTGCCTGCGTACAAGAGCCAGAACAGGTAGAGGTCACACGTATTGTCGAGGTGACATCTGAACCGGTTACGGAAATTGTCGAGGTGACGCGCCTGGTCGAGGCGCCGCCTGGGGAAGATCCCTCTGCCGGAGATGGCGCCGGCGTTCCAGACGCTGTAGCCGACCTGGCTATCGTCGCGCAGTGGCAAAACTCGCCCCATGCCGACGCCAGCTCTGAAGCGTTTGCACATTGGAACGAAGAAGACCCGGCCGAAGTGCCGGCAAACTGTGCTAGATGTCATAGCACAACCGGATACATCGATTTTGTCGGCGGCGATGGTAGCGAGTTTGGCTCGGTGGAAGCGGGCGCGCCCGCCGGTGAAGTGGTGGAGTGCCGCGCCTGCCATAACGACGCGGCGCAGGCTCTCACCCAGGTGACCTTCCCCTCCGGGTCTACCATCACCGGCCTTGCCGATGAGGCGCGCTGTATGCAGTGCCATCAAGGACGGGCTTCTACCGTGCAGGTGGACAATGCCATCGAAGGCGCCGGCTCTGCCGACGATCCCGACGTGGTCAATGAAGAGCTTGCCTTCATCAACATTCACTACTATGCCGCGGCGGCCACGAAATATGGCACCCTGGCCATGGGCGGCTACGAGTACGAAGGCCAGAGCTACGACGCCATGTTCAACCACGTCGAGCCCTACAGCACGTGCATCGACTGCCACGACCCCCATTCGACCGAAGTGCGCGTCGAGGGCTGCGCGAGCTGCCACGCCGGGGTTAACTCTACGGAAGATCTGCCGCAGATCCGCACCTTTGCTTCTCTCGTGGACTACGACGGCGATGGCGACATGGACGAAAGCATCGTGGGCGAGATAGAGACCCTGCAAGAGATGCTGTACCGGGGAATTCAGGCCTACGCGAGCCGTACCCTGGAAATGCCCATTGTCTACGATTCGTCGCGTCACCCCTATTGGTTCGCAGATACCAATGCCGACGGCGCGTCAGACGAGGGCGATAGCGAGCGCTTCGCAAGCTGGACGCCGCGCCTGCTGCGCGCGGCCTACAACTACCAGGTCTCGCTCAAGGATCCCGGCGCTTATGCACACGGCGGCAAATACATCATTCAGCTGCTGTATGATTCAATTGCCGACCTCAACCAGTCGCTGGCCGATCCGATCGACCTGAGCCGTGCACGGCGCATTGATCACGGCCACTTCGCCGGCTCCGAAGAGGCCTTCCGTCACTGGGATGAAGATGGCTTCGTGCCCGCTAGCTGCGCCAAGTGCCACTCGGCCGAAGGCTTGCCCTTCTTCCTCAGCGAAGGCGTGCACATGCGCCAGTCGCCATCGAACGGCCTCGACTGCGCCACATGCCACAGCAGCCTGGAGACGTTCGATCGCTACGTGGTGGAACAGGTTAGCTTCCCCAGCGGCGCGGTGCTCAGCACCGGCAACCCGGATAGCAACCTCTGTCTGCAATGCCATCAGGGGCGCGAATCTACGGTCAGCATGAATCGCCTCATCGGCGATGCACCCGATGATGAGCAGGCGGAAGGTCTGCGCTTCCTCAACATCCACTACTTCGCCGCCGGAGCCACGCTCTTTGGCGGCCAGGCGCAGGGCGCCTACCAGTTCCCCGATCGGCAGTATAACGGCCGCTTCGAGCATGTTCCGGCCTTCGATACCTGTATCGAGTGCCACGACACACACGCCCTGCAAGTGGAAGTGCTGGCCTGCAGCCAATGCCACACCAGCGTCAGAAACGTGAGCGACCTGGTCACGATACGATTCGAGACCACGCCCACCGACTACGACGGCGATGGCGATGTGGCCGAAGGCATTGCTATGGAGATTGCGACGATGCACGAGGCGCTCTATGGTGCGATGCAGGCGTACGCCATGGACACCGTGGGCGTCAACATCGTCCACGACTCCGGCAGTTATCCCTACTATTTCGCCGATAACGACGGCGACGGCGAGCATGAAGGCGAGGGCTTCAACAGTTGGACACCTACCCTCCTGCGCGCCGCCTACAACTACCAGTATGTCGCCAAGGATCCGGGCGCATATGCGCACAACAGCGACTATATCCTCCAGATCCTCTACGATACGCTGGAACACCTCGGCGCCGACGTGTCGGGCATGACCCGGCCGGCGGTGGTTGTTGCCGAATAACCATTCGGCGGGCCATTAAAAAAGGGCCGGTTGCCGCGCAGCCGGCTCTTTTTTACCCTCGCTATTGCCCCATCGACCGTAGGTCGGTGAGGCTTTCCACCAGCAGGCGCCGCGCCCCATCCAGCTTGCGCTGCAGCATGGCCAGAATGCTTATATCTTCGAGCGTCATCGCCCTGCGCCAGCGATCGCCGGCCTCCCACTTCAAACGTCCATTCTGTTTGCAGGTTCAGCCGCTGAGCTGCCGTCAAGGCGCGGATGCTCCCCTTAGCGACTAGTTGAAGGTTCGTAGTGACCAGAAACAGTCACTACGAACCGGCCATCGAAAGCTGCTTAACTTGCATGGTCAGGTTGCGGCGCCGTGCCGTTCCTGATAGCGATTCATCGCGCGGCAGATGATGAATGTGAGCGCCAGGGGAGCGACCAGGCGCAGCGCGAGCATGAGCGTAACCAGCAACGTCGCTTCGAACTCGTTCATTTGCGCCTCCTCTTAAGGGTGCCAATCAATCCTGACTGAAGCGTAACACGCCGCCGGAGCGCCGTCTATCGGGTGAGCTCGCCATCTTGCTATGGGTATCTTACATCAGCCCTGGCCGCGGGTTGCCCCTGGCGCCTGGCAGGCGCGTATGGGGTGTTCTCCCCATAACAAGATCCGTTCATTTCCCAATTTACCGCGCCCCTGGAGAAAGCTAGACTGAAGGATGAACGGCGACGCCATCTATTTTACCCTAGCCGCTTTGCGGCGCAGTCGCTTTCAGGAGAACCGCCATGGGCAGACATTCAGTAAAATCCTTTCTCATCGCCCTCTGTCTCGTTCTGCCGCTGCTGTTCGTCACCATTCGGGCTGCCCAATCGCAGTCGCCGCACCAGGAATCCGGTGCGGCGGAACAGGAGTGCCAGAGCTGCCACGTCCACCGCTACGACGACTGGGCCAACAGCATGCACGGTAGGGCCACCGATAACCGCGCCTTCCTGCTGGAATGGAAGAAGCAGGACAGCCCGAAGGAGTGCCTAGCCTGCCATACCACAGGCTTCGACGCGCACACCGGCGAGTGGCAGGCGGACGGCATTACTTGTGAGGCGTGTCACGGGCCGGACCCCGGCGATCATCCGCAGTCGATCATGCCTACCGCAGGCAGCGCCGAGGACTGCGGTTCCTGCCATGTCGATACTCACGTGCAGTGGCAGGTGAGCGAGCACGGCCATAACAACCTCACCTGCGACAATTGCCATAACCCCCATACCACCGAAGTGAAAGCCGTCGATTCCCAGGCCTTGTGCCGTAGCTGCCACAACCAGGAGAGCCACTTTTACGAGCTGACGGCGCACGCGCAGGAAGGGCTGCTGTGCGTCGATTGCCACCTGCGCCTCAGTGACGCCACCGCCGGCGAGGGGCACGGCAAGCGCATCCACACCTTCGAAGTCGACTTGCGTGCCTGCACACAGTGTCACGGCGCGGAAATGCACTATCCGGTGCTAAATGCCATGCAGCCCCAGGATGAAGCCACCTTAGAACCGACCGCCGAGAGCGAGGCCACCGAGACCCCTTCGCACGAGCCGCTCGCCGCCAACCTGGCGCCAGACCCGGCCCCGGCGAACGGCGCCAACTACCTGCTAGCCGCCGGCGTGGGCCTGGCCCTGGGCATAATCGCGGCGCCCGGCCTGGATCATCTCTACCGTCGTTATTCGCGCGACCGCTGAGCAGTTGAGAGAGGACACCATGGAACACAAACAGACGATTCTCGCAGATGAGATTACGGTGCTTGATAAAGACGAACCGCAGCAAAACCTGCTACCGCGACGGGACTTCTTGAAGTTCGGTCTGGCGGGGCTGGCGGCGGCCGTCTTACCCGCAGTCGCCTGGAATCGACTCACCAGCAGCGCGTACGAGCCAGGGGAGAGCCCGCACAGCTGGGCCATGGTGATCGACCAGGAGAAATGCGTTGGTTGTGGCCACTGCACCATGGCCTGCCGCGCGCGCAACGATGTGCCGCCCAGCATGGCCTGGACGCGCATCACCAAGGACGAAGCCACCGGCAACTTTCTGCCGATTCCCTGCATGCACTGCGAAGATGCGCCGTGCGTGCACGTATGCCCCGTCGGCGCTACCTATCACCGTGCCGACGGCATCATCATGATGGACTACGACCGCTGCATCGGCTGCCGCTATTGTGAGATGGCCTGCCCTTATACGGCTCGCGTGTTCAATTGGGAAGAGTTCACCGGCTCCAACCCGGCTGTGCCCACCTGGGGCGTGCCCGACGTGCCGCGCCGGCCGCGCGGCGTTGTCGAAAAGTGCACCTTCTGCGTCGAGCGCATCGACCGCGGCCTGGCCAATGGCCTGACCCCCGGTGTAGACCAGGCGGCTACGCCGGCCTGTGTCGTGGCTTGCCCCACCGGGGCACGCCTGTTCGGCGACCTGAACGACCCCGATTCTGAGGTCAGCAAGCTAATCAAGCGTTACCCCTCATTCCGCCTGCGCGAGGCCTTGGGCACTGGGCCACGGGTCTACTACCTGCCGCCACGAGACAATGAAAAGAACCAAGAAGAGGAGGCCTGCTAGTGAAACGCCTGACCCGATATCTGTTCCCAACGTGGATCATCCTACTCGCGCTCTTCCTGCTCTCAGGCCTTGGCGCCGCGTTCATCGTCTTTACGCGCGGCTTGATCGTCACCAACCTGAGCGACCTCGTGCCCTGGGGCCTGTGGATCACCATCGACCTCTCGGCCGTGGCCCTGGGCGCGGGCGCCTTCTTACTGTCCGCCGCCGTTTATTTACTGGGCATCAAACGGCTGGCGCCCGTGGCGCGCACGGCCGTTTATATCGGCTTCATCGGCTACACCATGGCCTGCATGACCCTGCTGCTGGACATTGGGCGCCCGGATCGCTTCTGGCACGCCGTCGCCTTTTGGAACATTCACTCGCCTCTGTGGGAAGTGACCATGTGCATCACCTTCTATCTCATGGTCCTCAGCCTGGAGGTGCTGCCCTTCCTGGCCCGCGCCGAATGGTTCAGCAGCCGCTTGCCGCGCATCGCCGAGCAGCTACATCACATTCACCGCTTCGCCCCCTTCCTAGCGGGCATTGGCCTGGGCCTTTCGCTGCTGCACCAATCATCTCTGGGGGCGACCTACGCCGTGCTCAAAGCGCGACCGGTCGTCTACCGCCCCAGCCTGGCAGTCCTGTTCATCTCTTCCGCCATCGTCGCCGGGCCGGCCACGACCGTCCTGGCCTCCAAGCTCTCGGCGCTCCTTTCGCCGCGCGCGCGGGTAAAAGACGAGCTGCTCGACCAGGTATCACGCTTCATCGGCTGGGCCCTCGTCGTCTACGTCTACCTGCGCTTCTGGGACATGCTGGCGCTTAACTACACCTACGAGCCCGGGCGCAGTGAGGGCTTGCGCGTGCTGACCACCGGCAGCCTTTCCTTCAACTTCTGGATCGGCGAAGTGCTGCTCGGCGCCATTGTGCCCATGATCATCTTGCTCAACAGCCGCCTGCGCCGCAAGCAGCACCTGCACCTGCTGGCCCTGGTGTGCATCGTCGGTGGCCTGGTGGCCTATCGTTGGGACACGAACATTGTCAGCCAGATGGTCGTCTTCAACTATCTGCCGCAGGACCTGATCCCGCGCTACACGGCGTATGTGCCTTCCCTGGTTGAGAGCCTGGCGGGCGCGGGCGTTGTGGCCTACGGTTTGCTGATGTTCACCCTGGGCGTGCGTTATTTGAAAATTGTCGACCACCACGAAAGCGCCGAAGAGGCGCACGAGCTTGCGCCAGTCGTCGTGCCGGCCGCCGGCGCGGCCGACTGACGCCGCTACAAACATGATGTGCGAGGTTTGGCCATGAACGAATTCCAGGCAACAGCAATAATGATTGGTCTCTTTGCCCTGCGCTGCATCGCACCTCTGGCGCTCACCGTGGTCGCCATGCACCTGATGAATCGGCTACTAGAGCGTTGGGAAGCAGCGGAAAAGGCGCCGGCAGCGCCGCGGCCGGCAAGGCCAGGGCCGGTGCAGGCCGCGCCGTCCATCTCGCTGGCCTGCTGGCTGCTGCACAATTGTAGTGAAGAGGAGCGCGCGCGCTGCGCCGCCTATCGTCGCCAGAACATCCCTTGCTGGCAGGCGCGCCTAATTGAAGAAGGTAAGCTGCCTGATGGCTGCGTGAATTGCCCCCGCTACGCCGCAGCGCCCCTAGCTGGCTGATGCAGGTTGCTGAGTACGCTCAATCTTCCAGCTCAATCAAGCCCATTTTCAGAGCATACTTCACCAGGTCGATGCGGCTGTGCAGGTTCAGCTTGCGCATGATATTTTCGCGGTGCCGGTCTACGGTCTTGACGCTGATCACCAACCGCTCGCCGATTTCGGCGTTGGTCATGCCTCCGGCAATCAGCGTCAGCACCTCTAACTCGCGCGGCGTCAGATCGTCGTGCACCAGCGGTTGGTCGCCAGCCGCCGCCCGTTTCAGATAATCTTGCACCAGCCGTGAGGCCAGCGATGGGTAGAGGAACACTTGCCCGGCGTGCACCGTGCGAATGGCATTGATCAGCTCATCCGGCGCTGCCCGTTTGGGCACATAGCCCGAAGCTCCCGCATGCAGCATTTCGAAGAAGTAGTGATCGTCCTCGTGCATGGTCAGCGCCAGCACGGCCGTCTGCGGCGAGATACTTTTGATGCGCTCGGCGGCTTCGATGCCATTCATGTCCGGCATCTGGATATCCATGAGAATAACGTCTGGCCTCAAGGCCCTGGCTTTCTCTACCGCCTCCCGGCCGCTTTCTGCCTCCGCCACGATTTCCATATCGGGTTTTGCTTCCAGCAGCATGCACAGGCCGGAACGCACCACAAGATGGTCGTCGGCCAGCATCACTCTAATTTGATCACTCATCATAGCCTTCCTCATTTGTCGTTAGCGGCAGCACGATGCGTACCGTGCAGCCCACCCCTGGGCTAGAGACAATTTCACAAATGCCGTTCACCAGCGTGACGCGCTCCTGGATGCCCAGCAAGCCCCATGCGCGCCGCCGCGAGGCGCCCGTTTGCAGCGCCTCGCGCGGATCAAATCCGCGGCCGTTATCTGTAATAATGAGCCGCACCTGCTCGGCTTCGAACTCCAGGCTCAAAAGCGCCTGGGTCGCCGCCGCATGCTTGGCGATGTTCGTCAGCGCTTCCTGGGCAATGCGGAATAAAACCGTCTCCACTTCTGCTTCCAGGCGTCGTCTAGGCCCACTCACGCGCACGGTGGCCTCCACGCCGGTGCGGCTGGAGAACTCTTGCGCCTGGCCTTGCAGCGCCGGCACCAGGCCCAGGTCGTCTAGAACCGAAGGGCGCAGGTCGGCGATCAGGTCGCGCAGCTCACGCAGCGCCCGGGCGTTAACGTCTTTAAGCGCCACAAGCTGCCGCGAAGCCAGCTCCGGATTGCTGGTCACCGTTTCCGCCGCGGCCATCAGCCCCAGTCCCAGGCCGGTGAGCACCTGCCCCGTGCCGTCGTGCAGCTCGCGGGCGATGCGCTGGCGCTCCGCCTCCTGCGCCGAGACGATGCGATGATATAGCTCACCACGCAGCGCCTCGCGTGCCTGGAGCTGCTCGTACAAATTAGCGTTCTCCATGGCAATGCTAAGCTGCCCGGCGATGGTCTGCAGCAGCGAGACATCGCGCAGCGTCAGCGGTGGGGCCGACGCGTGAATGGCTAATACCAGCCCACCGCGCACCTGGTTCTCGATGCTCAACGGCAGGCCCGCGATGCGCTCGCTGCCCAGTTCATGCTCCGGCTCGACGCCCTGCACCAGCCAACGCTCGATGGGCCGGATTTCGCCGCCGCGGCACAGGGCCGCCTGCCCGCTGCCTGCCACCCACACGCCCACCTCCTCAAGCTGCCGGCAAAACGGCCCGCGTTGCCCGTTGTGTCGCTGACAGTCACAGCCCGAGCAAAACTTGACCTGCAACGGCTCGTCGGGCTTGCCGCGCAGCAATATCATGCCGGCCTGCACGCGAGGAATGCTCCGCAAAACAATCTCGAACGTTTCGTGCAGCAGCACGTCTAGCTGCAGGCTGGTCGCCAGCTTGCGCGATAACCGGTAGAGCAGCGACAGGTCCTGGATGGCCGTTTGCAGCTCCAGGTTCAGCGCCTCCGTCTCGCGCCGCGCCTGTTCCTGGGTCCGCAGCGCCTGCTGCTGTGCTTCAAGGCGCGCTTCGCGCGCCGCCGATAGGTGCTGCAAATGCTCCAGCTCGAAGGCGCGCAGCGCGCGGATCACAAAGAGGGCCACCAGCGCGGCCATGGCGGCGCGGAAGAACTGCACCGGAACGCCGAAAACAGTAAAAAACAGGTCGCTATTAATGATATTCGACGGAAAAAGCATGCTGGGCCTGGTAAAAAGCTGCCCAATCACGCCGTACAGCAACAAGGTAATTGCCGCCCATTGCAGGTCGCGGCCAAAAGCAGCCATGCCCCGCTCGCGAAAGGCGCGCTGCTCGAGGATCATGGCCCAGGCCGCCAGCAGAGCGCCAGGGATGGCCAGGATATAGCGCGTCAGCACGTCGATGGCCGACAGGCAGTCTGCCAAGCAAAAGCGATAGACGCCTTGCGTGGCCACCACGCTCACCAGCCACACAGTAGCCAGAGTGCCTGCTGTCAGCCACACAAAGCCGCGCTCGTTGCCGCGCCCCTTGCCGCTAAAATGGATCAGGCGCACGCCAAAAATAATGAGCATGATAAACGACAGCACCAATAAGCCTAGGCGTCCCACGCTGAAAGCCGTCGATTGCGCGATTGCCGGCGCGTTGGGCACCACGTTGCCCAGCCGCTCGAACATTTCCGCCCACTCGTGCACCCCATGCATAAAGCCGAAAGCGGCCAGCGGGCCCATAGCCCGCGCCAGGCGCAGCTCAGATGTGCGTCCCGACTCCAGCCACACGGCCAGGCCCATGCTGAAGAAAGCCAGGCCGTATAGGAAGTAGACGATGACGATATTCTGTTCGAAAAAGGTGCTAATTCCCGTCATCTGTTGTGCTGCTCGCGGGCGGCCAAAGCCTCATCACGCCCACCATATCCTTTTAATCCTTCTTATGCTCGGATATAATTCCGCCAAATGATGCGCCAAAAAGGCGCGCAACGAGGGCACCTATGAGCGATGCTGCATCGTCGTCGATACCACTCGACGATAACAACGAGGCTGAAAAGTCTGGCGCGGGCGGTGAAGAGCTGCGTTGGGAAGTTGTCGCCGAAACGCCAGGCCTCTTACCGGCGCGCATCATCGCCGACCGCCTGCAGGCCGAAGGAATTCCGGCGCATGCCTGGCAAGAAAGCGTAGGCCAGTCGTTCGGCATGGTCTTTGGTCCCTTGGGGACCGGCTTTGTCTCCGTCCCTGCCGAATATCTGGAGGCAGCGCAAGCGATCCTCGAGACAGCCGAGGAGTTAGACTTCGACGAAGAAGAATAGCCACACGATAGGGTCCGTTCATTACAATCTTATTATCGCCTGCGTTTGCTTTCTGCCTTAGTGACGACTTTCTGCTAAACTAGGATGACGAATGTCACCATATCGCCTTCTCTTGGTGAATGGTGTACGCCACGAATGACAAACGTCATCCATTAAAGGGGCCACTTGTCGTGGCATAAACGGCGCGGCATTCTGATAATATCAATCAATACCGACAACGCTTTTTAATCAGTTTTAGAGAACAGTAGGAGTGTGGGATGGCACAAACAACCTGGACTACCGAACAAGGCGAGCTATTAAGGCCCAAAGATAATCGCATGAAATTCGTCGTGGGCGGAGTGCTAATTGTGGCCGCGATCGTCTTTCTTGTGGTCAATGCCATGTCCGGCAACACGCAGCTCTATAAAACTGTCGGCGAATTTTATTCCGAGCAAAGCCGCCTGGTAGGCCGCGATCTGCGCGTTTCGGGCCTTGTCGTGGGCGACTCGATTCGATTTGTGCAGATCGATGCCACGACTTCGCGGCTGGAGTTCGACATCGTTGACGACCTCTACAATCCCACTCAGCGTCTGCACGTGGTGGCCATGAATGAGCCCATGCCTGACCTGCTGCAGCATGAAGCGCAGGCCATGGTGGAAGGCAGCGCCGACGAAAACGGCGTGTTCCATGCCAACCAGGGCGGCCTATTCCTTAAGTGCCCCACGCGCTATGAAGAGGCTGGAGTACCGGAAGCTTAAGCGCCATGCTTGCTGATTTTGGGTACGCTGCGCTCCTGATCTCATTGGCGGCCGTCGTTTATGCTGCCGTGGCCTCGGTTTATGGCGCGCGCAAGGACGACGCTCGCTGGGTCGAGTCGGCGCGCAACTCCGTGGCCATTACCTTCCCCCTGCTGGCGCTGGCCTGCGGCATCATCATTTATCTGCTGCTGACCAACGACTTTTCAGTGGATTACGTCTGGCGCGTCACCAGCACCGAGATGCCCGCGTATCTCAAGGTCACGGCGTTGTGGGGTGGGCAGGCAGGCTCATTGCTCTTTTGGAACCTGTTGCTGGCCGCCTTCACCAGCGCCGCCATGCTGCGTAAGTGGCGCGATCAACGGCAGATCATGCCCTACGCCATCCTGGTGGGCAGCATGACACAAATCTTCTTCCTCTCCCTGGTGACCTTCGTGGAAAATCCCTTTGCGCCGTCGGCCGTTGTGCCCGCCGAAGGGCAGGGGCTGAACCCGCTGCTGCGCCATCCGGGCATGATCATTCACCCACCCATGCTCTACCTGGGCTTCACCGGCTTCACCGTGCCCTTCACCTTTGCCATGGCGGCGCTGATCACCGGCAAGCTCGACGATGGCTGGATCCGCACCACGCGCCGCTGGACGTTGGTGGCCTGGCTGTTTCTGAGCCTGGGCCTGATCCTTGGCGGGCGTTGGGCCTACGACGTGTTGGGTTGGGGCGGCTATTGGGCCTGGGATCCTGTCGAAAACGCCTCGTTTATTCCCTGGCTGTCGGGCACGGCTTTCCTGCACTCGGTCATGATCCAGGAAAAGCGCAACATGTTCAAGATGTGGAACGTGTCCCTGGTCGTGCTGACTTACCTGCTGGTGATTCTAGGCACCTTCATTGTGCGCAGCGGCGTCATCTCCTCGGTTCATTCCTTTGCCCAGTCTGAAATCGGCCCCATGTTTTTCGGCTTCCTGGGCATCATGACCATCTTCTCCGTTTATTGGCTGCTGAAACGGCGCGAGCAACTGGCATCGCCCAACCACCTGGAATCGTTTCTCTCCAGAGAGTCGGCTTTCTTGCTCAACAACTTCATCTTCATGGGCATTCTCTTCGCCACACTCTGGGGCACCATCTACCCTATCCTTTCAGAGCTGTTTACCGGCGAGAAAATTACCGTTGGCCCGCCTTTCTATAACAAAGTTACCGGGCCGCTGTTTGCCATCTTGCTCATCCTGATGGGCGTGGCGCCGCTCACCATGTGGTTCCGCAGCAGCGCCAAACGCATCGGCATGGCCCTGCGCTGGCCGGCGCTGATGGCCTTGTTGGTGGTTGTGGCCCTGCTGGCCTTTGGCCTGCGCGATTGGGCGCCCTTGCTCGGCATGTGGATTGTCACCTTTTCCTTCATCCTCACCGTGCTCGAATTCTGGAAAGGTGTGCGCGCCCGCATACGCCGGGGCGAGAATCCCTGGGCGGCCTTTACCAACCTGATGGGCCGCGACCGCCGGCGTTATGGCGGTTACTGGATTCACCTGGGCGTGCTGATAATGGCCTTTGGCATCATCGGCAGCTACTTCTACCAGCAAGAGACGCAAATCCGCCTGCAGCGCGGCGAGTCGGTGGCCCTTGGCAGCTACGAAATGATCTTCAACGGCGTGCGCCAATTTCCAGGCCCCGACGACCTGCTGATTCGCGAGGCCGACATTGCCGTCTTCAATAACGGGCGCGCCGTGGGCCAGATCAACCCGCGCACTGAGTTTTATCAGCGCACGGGCCAACCGATGACGATTCCCGGCGTGCGCTCCACGGTTGGCGAAGATTTCTACGTGATCATGGTCAACTGGGAGAGCGTCACCGCCGACGCCGCCACATTCCGCGTCTACCTCAACCCGCTAATTAATTGGGTGTGGGCCGGCGGCATCATCTTCGTGCTTGGCACGCTGATCGCAGCCTGGCCGGCCGCCGCCGAAGAGAAGGTGGCCGCCGCGTCGCGCGCTCGCCGCGCCGTCGCTACACAGCCTGCATGAGAAATCTGGCAGCGCTCCTTCTCTTCCTCCTGGCCCTACTGCTTGCCGCCAGCCCCGCAGCGGCCCAGCAGCCAGTGACGGACGATCAGGTTAACGAGATCGCCCGCGATCTCTACTGCCCTATTTGCGAGAATACGCCGCTCGATGCCTGCCCCACGCAGGCCTGCCAGGACTGGCGCGACGAGATCCGCTTTATGCTGAGCGAAGGGCGCTCGCGGGCCGAAATCGAACAATATTTCGTTGAGCGCCACGGCGCACGTGTGCTGGCCCAGCCTCGTTTCCAGGGTTTCGACATGCTGGTGTGGCTGCTGCCCATTATCGCCGTATTCGGTGGCGGTTTTCTCTTCTGGCGCTATCTCACATCCATTCACCAGACACCCATCCGCCCCGGCGATACAGACCGTGACAGCACGGCCATGATCGCGCAGGGCAGCGCGCCAAAGCCGCCGCCCGCGCCCGATGTAGACGATTACATCTCCCGCGTGGAGAAGGAAGTACGGGAAGAATGAACGAACCGTTTTCATCGACGATGGGCGCTGCCGGCGAAACGCCCGATGCAGCGCAAGCTGCGGCCGGCGCTAAGAGCAGCGCCATTCGCTGGAGCACGATTCTGGTATGGGGCGGCATTGTCGCTCTGCTGGCCGTGTTGGGCTGGGGCTTGCTCAACGCCACCGCCACGCGACCGGAAGCCGGCGCGCCAGCGCCCGACTTCACCATGCACTTCTTCGACGGCTATGAGTGGCAGGATCTGCAGGCCGCCAGCCTGGAAGAGATGCGCGGCAAAGTCGTCGTGCTCAATTTCTGGGCATCCTGGTGTGTCGAGTGCCACCTGGAGGCTGAGCTCTTAGAAGACGCTTGGCGCCAATATAGGGATCAGGGCGTTGTCTTCCTGGGCGTAGCGTATGTCGATTCCGATCCCAAGTCGGTGGCCTACATGGAAGATTACGTCATCACCTATCCCAATGCGCCGGATCGTGCTTCCGCCATTTCCAAGAAATATCGCATCACCGGGGTGCCGGAGACCTTCTTCATCGGCAAAGACGGAACGATCGAGCGCGTGGTCATTGGTCCCGTTAACGCCAACGTCCTGCATACCCAGATTGCACAATTGCTCAATCAATAAACAGGCTGCGTCCTGAACAGCAGCAAGGACGCCGCCGGTAAGAGGTTTTCATGGCTACAGGTTCCATCCTTCTGGGCGTCGCGCTGCTATTGCTCGTCGCCCTTTATGTGGGCCGCCCCTTCCTGCTCAATCACAACGCGCGCCGCGAGTCGCTCGGCCAGCGCGAGGCGTTGGAGCTGCAGAAAGAGGCGCTGCTGGAGCAGATCCGCCTTCTCGATTTTGAGTACGAGACGGGCAAAATGCCGCAAGAAGAGCACGGGCAGCAGCGCACGCGACTATTGTACGAGGCCGCCGCGGTGCTGAAAGCCCTGGACAATCTGGCTCCGGCCGGCCCGACGAACGGCGCGCCCGCCGCCGTCGACGCCGACATCGAGAAAGCCATCGCGGCCCTGCGCCGCCCGGTGGCGGACCCCGGCAATCAGCCGCTTGGCGCAGCCGCGGCAAACGAGGCCGGCGCGCAAATTGAAGCCGCCATACAGCAGCGCCGCGCCGACAGCGGCGACGGGCCCGGCAGCGCGGCGCGCCCTGCCGGCCAGTTCTGTGCCCAATGTGGCAAGCCACGCGACCCCGCCGACAAATTCTGCGCCTTCTGTGGAAACCGCTTTGTGTAAACGCGCCCGCCCCCAATCCAGACGCCAATTAGCCCGCCAGGCCTTCGCCGTGAGTGCCATCGCGCTGTTGCTGCTATGGGCGTCGCCCGGTCATGCGCCGACCACCTTGTGGGCTCAAGAGCAGGTAAGCCCTCCCGCAGCGACGCCCGACGCCGGCAACGGCCTCGACCTCTTTGCCGAGCGCTGCGCCGCCTGCCATGGGCCAACGGGGCAGGGCGACGGCGAAATGGCAGCGCAGCTTCCGCGCCCGCCGGCGGCCCTGGGCAGCCAGGCTTTCGTCGACGAAGCTGTGCCTGCGGCCATGTTCGACGTCATTACTCATGGCATCATCGAAGCGGGCATGCCGCCCTTTGGCCCGCCGGGCAACAGCGACCCACTCACGGAGCAGGAGCGCTGGGACCTCGTCGCTGCGGTCTTTAGCCTGGGTACCGCCGAAAGCAGCCTGCAGATGGGCCAGGCAGTTTACGAGGCAAGCTGCCAGGAGTGCCATGCCGCCGATGGCAGCGGCGCAGACGGCGCGCTCGATCTGCGCGACGCCGGCTACTGGCTGGAGCGCAGCAACCGGCAGGTGGCCGCAGCCATCGCCGCGCTGCCCGACCATGAGCAGCTAGCGCTGGAAGAGGGCACGCCGCTGCAGGCCGCCACCTCGTACGCGCGATCATTCAGCTACCTGTACGCCAGCCCCCTGGCAGCCTTCGAGCCCCTGGAGGCGGCCACCATAAGTGGTGTGGTGACCAACGAGACAACCAGCCAGCCGCTGCAAGCCGGAACGCCGGCCACTCTGAGCGCTTTCACCGCCGACTTCCAGCCTTCTATGACGCTCACCACCACCCTCGACAGCGAAGGCGGCTATTCGTTTGACCTCACGATGACGCCGCCGGACCTGGTCTACGTAGTGACCGTGCAGCACGAGGGCCTCAGTTATGGCAGCGATTTCGGCCGCCTGGAGCGCGATAACCCCACCCTGACCCTCGACATTCCGGTCTACGACCTGAGCACCGATGCCGCATCGGTGACCGTTGATCAGCTCCATATCATCGTGCAGTTCGGCGATGGCCTCGTGCAGGTTAGCGAGCTTTACCAGTTCAGCCAGAACGCCACGGTGGTCTACGTCGGCGACAGCGGTTTTACCTCAGACGGCACTGTACGCATCTCACTGCCGCCTGCCGCCGAGTCGCCCGCCTTCGACCGCTCCTTTGGCGGCATGGAATCATTTTTCCCCGCCGAAAACATTATTTCCACCGGACCAAACGAATGGTCGGACACCGTGCCCCTGCGTCCTGGGCCTGGCTCGCTCAGCCTGCTCACGCGATACAGCATGCCTTATGACGACCACCTGGCCCTCAACCATCCTGTCCATTACCCGGTACGCAGCGTGAACCTGGTGCTGCCCGACGCCGGCGTGAGCGTAAGCGGCGCAGGCTGGCAAGGCGGCGAGCCGCAGATGATGGGCAGTGCCGGCGCTTTCCTCACCTATAACCTCGCCGATATCGCCCCTGGGCAGGAAGTCGCCTTCACCTTGCAGGGCACGCCGCGCGTGGTCACAGCGCCGGGCGCTGCCGTCGCGCCGCAGCGCAACCAGACCAGCGAGCTCCTGCTAGGCGGCGGCGTCTTGCTGCTGGCCCTTGCCGCCGGCGCTTTTGTCGTGCGCCAGTGGCAATCCAGGGAGCAAGAGCCAGACGAAGATGATTGGCCCGATGAAACCGGCTCGCTTGAATCTACGGCTGTGCCGGACCTGCGCCAGGAGCTGCTGCGCCGCATCGCCGCCCTCGACGACGCCTACGACGCCGGCGAGCTGTCGCAGACAGAGTACAAAACAGAGCGCGCCGCCTTGAAGGACGAGCTGCTGGCCATCTGGAACGAATGAGGCGGCCATGAAGCCGAAGAGCAACCAAGAGATGTTTAAACTGGTCACAATCTACCGCCGTGTCGACGACGAAAGCGCCCTGGAACAGTTCTTCTCGCGCACGCATCTGCCGCTGGCAGAAAAGTTGCCAGGTCTCCTCAAAACTGAAGTGAGCCGCATCACGGGCAAGCCGGGTGGCCAATCTCGTTTTTATATGATGTACGAGCTTTATTTTGAGTCGCGCGAGGCCTATGATGCCGCCATGATCTCCGACGCCGGCCTGCGCCTCATTCAGGCCCTCACGCCCTGGTGGCGGGAGAAGATCATTGCCTGGTTCTTTGCTGAGAGCTACACGGGCGATCTGGCCGCTGATCGCGAGAACCTTGGCGAAAGCCCGCCCGACGCCCTCTAATTGCCGCCCCCGGCCGGCGCTGCCGGAATGAAGAAGGTATGAACCAGCGGCCGGTACACGTACAGCGCGTCGCTGATTTGCCCGTTTTGCTCCCCGCCAACGGCATAGATGTGCGTCTCGACATTGGACACCCCCAGGTGCGGCCAATCGGCCCTGTCTGCCAGCATCGGTATGCTGAACTCGCTCCACGTTTGTTCGGCGGGGTCATAGACTTCGCCATACGCCCCATCTTCCGCCATCATGCCGCCCAGCACGTATAGCTTGTTCAAGAAGATGGCGCTGCCGGCAGCCGCGCGTGGCTGCGCCGGCGGCGGGCAGTCGAGCCACGCCTCGTCTGTCGGGTCGTAGGCCGCGCAAACGGCCAGCGGGCCGCTATCGTCGCGGCCGCCCACCACAACCAGCTTGCCGCCCAATGCGCCGCCCACGCTATAGGCGCGCGCTGTGGGCATCGGCGGCAAGGTCTGCCACTGCTGCGTGCCCGGATCGTACACCAGGCTATCCGCCAGCACTTGCTCCCCGTTTTCACCGCCAAAGAGATACAGCAGCTCATCACTGACGATCGCCAGCGCGCCGGCTGTCGGCCTGGGCAGGGCTGTCACCGTCCGCCAGGCGTTATTCAGCGGGCTATACGCTTCTACCGCCGCCGTCGCTTCGCCATTAGCGCCATAGCCGCCGGCCACATAAATCTCGCCGCCGAGCACCCCGGCGGCGGCGCTGGCCACGGCCGTCAGCTTTTGTGCGCCTTCGCGCCACTCTCGCTGTTGAGAATCGAAAATCAGCACGCGGTTGTCCACGCCCGCGGCGCTTTCTCCGCCAATGGCGTACACGTGTAGGCCCACGGTCGCCAGGGCCATGCGCGCCCGCGCCTGGGGCATGGCGCGGCTGGCCACCCAGTTTTGCCCTACCTCCGTTTCCACAAAGCCGCCGGCCGTGGTCGTCTGCGCCGGCGGCGTCTGCGCGTCGCCGCGCAGCAAGCTATTTACCGCCAGCACCAGCACCAGCACCGAAAGCAGGCCAATGACAGCCAGCATCACGCGCCGGCTGGAGAACGCCTGCGAGGTGGGCCGCGCCGCGTCACTAACCTCTTCGTCGCCAGCCGCCGGCAGCCGATGTGCCTCCGGCCCTTCCTCCGGCGTCTGGCCTAGGCCCGCGCCACCGGTCGCTGCCTCATGGCCATCGCCCGTTTGCGGCGCCACGGGATCATCAGCTGCTTCATCCGCCGCTGCCTCGTGCGCATAGCCGGGGATCACCAACATGCCGCGCTGCAGGGCCACGGTGGTCGCTTCAGTGCGCGAAGAGACCCCCAGCTTGGCGAAGATATTGCGCACGTGTACCTTCACCGTGTGGTGGCTAATCGACAGGCGGTCGGCGATCTCGCGGTTAGAGGCGCCCTCTGCCAGACAATTTAAGACGTCGAGCTCGCGCTCGCTGATAGGCTCGCCATAATCAGGCATCGGTCAAATTATACCGGTGCGCTCCATGGCTGCGCAATGTTCCCCGGAGGCTGCTCACGGAACTTGAAAGCTGCGCGTCGGCGGCGCGAGGCCGCCTGGCAAGAGGGGCAGCGTGCCGCTGAACGGTACGGTCTCGGTGATCGGCGCCGTGGGCGTGGCATCGGCACATCCCTGGCGCGCGCGGCGCAGCTTCTGTGTTAC
The DNA here is from genome assembly GCA_964384155.1 of uncultured Ardenticatenaceae bacterium. Taxonomy (GTDB): domain Bacteria; phylum Chloroflexota; class Anaerolineae; order Promineifilales; family Promineifilaceae; genus JAAYYY01. The sequence goes on along the minus strand of CAYLJW010000001.1, from coordinate 275,439 downwards.
GCTATCTGCATCGTCATGGCGCCAGGCTTCTTCGTAAAGGCCCTGCGCCGGGCACCAATCGAGCTGCGCCGCATACAGGTCGCCATAGGCCACCAGGGCTTCTACCAGCTTGCTGCAGGCCTCATGAAAGAAAGGCGCTGCCAGGCAAAGGTCACGGAAATAGAAAAGCGTAACCTCCCAGTTGACCCCGAAATAGCCCATGCCCCCTAAATAAAGCTCCGCCCAATGCTGCTGGTCGCGCACGTCTTGCGGCAAGTCGCCCAGGCGTTGGGCCTGATCCAGATAATACAGCCCTAGCTCAATTTGCTCGCCGTACAACAGGTCGACCCCTTGGGCAATATAGGCCCGGTGCAGCAGCTCATCCGTCTGCCGCCGCTCATAATTGGGGTATTCGTGCTGCAGGTTGATCAGCGCCGTAATCGCCTGGTCCCACAAGGCCTGTTCCAGCAGTTGCTCCGCCTGCCGCAGGCGGCTGGCGGCCGCGTCTCCAGCTTCGCCGCTCGTGTCACCCGCTTGCGGGGTCGGCGCCATGCCGTCTGGCGTGGCCTCGGCCTGGGGCCTGCCGCCCTGCACCCCCTCTTGCGCTTCGTCCAGCAGCTCGCGCGCCTGCGGGTAGCCGGGGTCTTGTTCCAGGACCCATTGCAGACGCCGCGAAGCCAGCGCAAAGTTGCCAGCCTCAATTTCGGTGCGCGAACGCTGCATCTGGTTGGTCAGCTCGGCTTCACGCGCCTGCTGCAATCGTTCTTCCCGCAGCGTTCTGCCGCTCTGCAGCCCAATATAGGCGACCACCACGTAGAGGCCGATGAGCAGCGCCAGCGCGATTAAAGCCACACCCAGCAAGCGCATCATCCGTGGACGGCGCGCCATTTTATCGTGCAGCTCCCAGCATCGCCGGCTGCGGCATGCGCATCATCTCGCGATAGACCTCGACCGTCTGCGAGGCGACCTGCTCTTGTGTATACTGTGCCAGAACGCGCCGGCGGCCGGCCCCGCCCAACGCCTCGCGCAGCCCATCCTCCTGCATCAAGCGCAGCAATTGCGCGCTCAGGGCGGACACGTCCTCTTCGGGAAAAATGAGCCCTGCATCGCCGATGACGTTGGGAATCTCGCCGCTGTCCGAACCCACGACGGCCACCTCGCAGGCCATCGCTTCAATGAGCACGCGGCCAAACTGCTCTTTCCAATTAGGCAGCGTGCGCGATGGCAGCGCCAGCACGTCTAGCTGTCGCAGATAGGCCGGCATTTGTTTGGAAGGAATCACGCCGTCGAAGCGCACGCGGTCGTCGATGCGCAGCTCCCGCGCCAGTTTCGCCAGCGCGCGCTGCTCAGGGCCCGTGCCGGCAATTTGCATGCGCCATTCGCCCGGCAGCCGCGCTGCGGCGCGCAGCAACAGGTCGATGCCCTTATCGGCTACCAGGCGACGCCCAGCGCTGCCGATGACGAAGCTGCGCCGCGGCTCGCGCCGGGTAGGCGGGTGAAACAGCTCCGGATTTACGCCAAATTGCGGCACCACGCGATATGGGCCGCGGTAGCCTTTGCTGCGCCAGACGTTGGCCGCGGCAATGTTGCCCATCAGCGCGTAATCCGCCACCTGCAGCACCTGCCGCTCCATCATGCTAAAAGGAAAGGGATAGCGCCGCGTGATATTCTGCCAGGAGAAGAACAAGGCTTTGGCCCCCAGCCTCTTGGCCTGGCGCACGCCCAGCCATGTTGCCAGGTTATAAGGCTCTTCGTCCATATGTAGAATGTCCGGGCGGAACGATTCAATACGCTGCCGCAGCAGTGGATAGTAGTGCAGATGAAACTGGCCGTTGAAACGCAAGGGGTCGACGATCATGTGGTAGCCCTCTGTGTGGCCCCGCTCCAGCAGCACGTCTCCGGCAGGGTCACGCCACACCGGAGGGACGATCACTGCTAGCGTTACGTCGTCAAACCTGGCAATCTCCTCAAGTTTGGTCTGGTAGGCGCCCACCAGGCACGCCTTAGACACCATCAATACGCGCATAATTACGTGACGAGTGGCATGAGCCAGACGATAAAAAACAAGTTGGTCTGACCCATGCCACTCGCCATATCTGAAAGTTGCCTCGAGCGTCTATTTTGCTATACTTGCCCTGTTTTGACAACCCTGCACAGGCAAGGTTTGAGCTTGAATCGCTGGCTTTTTGGCCCATCCCAACGTGGATGGGCCTTGTTGCTTATCGCCCTGGCCACCGCCGCTGCGCTGCGTCTGTTTGCTCTGGAAACAGCGCCGCCTGGCCTGTATCGCGACGAAGCCCGCAACGGCCTGGACGCCCTCGACGTGCTGCAAGGGAACCACGCCGTCTACTTCGCCGCCAACAACGGCCGCGAGCCTTCGTACATCTACCTCACCGCCCTGGCCGTTTCTCTATTGGGTCGCACCGTGCTGGCCGTGCGCATCTCCGCGGCCCTCGCCGGCACGCTTACCACCATTCCCGTCTACCTGCTCGGTCGAAGTTGGTTCGGCCCGCGCGTGGCCTTCTTTGCCGCCTGGCTGTGGGCCGTCACCCTATGGCCCGTACACCTCAGCCGCATCGGCCTGCGCGCCATTCTCTTGCCGCCGCTGCTTGCGCTCACCTTCTGGACGGCGACATTGGCCTATCGGCGGCGCAGCGCAGCGCTCTGGCTGCTTTCGGGCGCCATCTATGGCCTGTCCTTTTACACCTACCTTGCCGTGCGCTTCACGCCTCTGCTGCTGCTGTTGCTGCTTTCTTATCTACTTTTAAAGCAGCCGGGCCAGGCAAAACGGCTGCTTCGCGCGCTCGGTTTCTTTGCCCTCGGCGCCGGCGTCGTGGCTGCGCCGCTGGCTTTCGCCGCCCTTGCGGATCCCCAGCTTGTGCTCGGCCGCGCCGGGCAGGTGAGCATCTTCAACCCCCAGGTCAGCGGCGGCGCCCCCTTAACTGTGCTCTTGCAACAGGCCGGGCGCGCTCTGGGCCTCTTCCTCTGGAGAGGCGACGACATTGTGCGCCACAACCCCGCCGGGCGCCCGCTCTTCGATCTACTAATGGCCGGGCCCATGCTCATTGGCTTGCTGTGGTGCCTGCGCCGCTGGCGCCGCGCGCCCTATGCCGTGCTCCTGCTGTGGATCCTGGTGATGCTGGGGCCCACGGTGCTGGCCCAAGATGCGCCACACTTTCTACGTGCGGTGGGCATCCTGCCGGCGGCGCTCTTCCTACCGGCCCTGGGCTTGTCCAAAATATGGGAATGGCCTAAACTTGCGGATGCTTTGCGAAGGGGTCTCGTGCTCCTGCTGCTTCTCGGCACCTTAATAGTAACCATAACCGACTATGTGGACTACGCGCGCCAGCCCCGTACCGCCTACCTTTTTGAAACAGCGGCCGTGGAGCTGGCGCAACAGGTTAAGGCTGACCTGCCGGCGACAGCCGTCTACGTCGATCGTCGTTTCCGCGAGGGGTGGCCCGCCATACCCTTCCTCATTGCCCAAGAAGAGGCCGTCGTGTGGTACGCTTCAAGCGAAGGCACAGGACCACTGTCGCCGGGGCCCTCGCGCGCCGTGGCCCTTTACGCCTGGCCCTACGAAGACCTGAGCTTCATTCCCCGTGCGCTTTCGCCGCCGGTGCTGGTCGCCATCGAGTCCGGCAGCCTGGCGCGCGGCGACCTGGAAGCGGAGGCTTACCCACTCTACGTGCGCTACGCGGCCCAGGTATTCGCGGCGCCCCCGGCGCAAGTGCCTGCGGTGCAAGCCCTGTTCGGAGGGCAAGTTGCCTTGCACTCGGCCGCTGCCCGGCTCGGGGCAGGGGGGCAGTTACGCGTGGACCTGGAGTGGTCGGTGCAGGAGGCGCTTTCCGGCGCGCCGCTGGCCGTGTTCGTCCATGTCTCGGAGCCCGGTGCGGTAGGAGGTCCGCCTCTGGCGCAAAGCGATGCGCCGCTGGCCGAAGGGTATTGGCCGCTCACAATGTGGCGGCCCGGCCAGGTCGTGCACCAGCAGCATGTCATTGATTTACAGGAAACGTTTGACAGTTCAACTCATCAGATAATTGTGGGCCTTTATGATGCGGTGACCGATGTTCGCTTGCCGGCTTCGACGCCGCAGGGGCAACCGCTCGGCGACTCATGGCGTTTACCGCCGGCTTCGTTGGTCCACGAGGAGAATTAAGGATATGCGCGTCGTTCGCAATTCAATCCTTTTACTACTTTTCGCATCGACGATTTTCGTCCTTGCCCGGCTCAGCCGCGGCGACGCCGCGGCGCAGGACGCCAACCTGCTGCGCAACCCCAGCTTTGAAGAGGGCTTTTACACCTTCGACCCAGACGACTACGCCTGGGTTGCCCTCTATGGCTCGCAGCGCGCCGACTGCCGCACAAGCGCTGGCCAGAACCTGCCCTGCAACACGGCGCAGACGCCCATTGGCTGGATCCCCTGGTGGATTAGCCACGCGGATAATGACCCCGATTGGAAAAACCGCATGCCTGAGTACAAACCGGCCACGCAGCCTTTCGCCAATCGTATCCGCAGCGGTAACTATGCCGCCCAATACTTTACCTTCCACAGCACGCACACCGCCGGCCTGCTGCAGGTCGTCACCGTTCCGGCAAACGCCGAAGTGCAGTTCTCCGTCTGGGGGCAGGCCTGGTCCAGTACCGGCGATGGCGATTTTTCCGATTTCCCCACCACTGTCAACATGCGCATAGGCCTTGACCCCACAGGTGGCACCAATCCCTACAACCCGGCCATCGTCTGGTCGGACTACAAACAGCCATACGACACCTATCAGCAGTTCACCGTTTCGGCGCGCGCTCAGGGCGATACGATAACCGTCTATACCATCTCCTCGCCCGACGAGGCGCGCAAGCATAACGACATCTACTGGGACGACGCCTCGCTGGTGGTCACGGGCCAAGGCACAGCGCCGCTGCCCACGGCCACCACCGCGCCCACAGGCGATAGCGGCGGAACAGACGACACAGGCAGTACGGGCGATACGGGCAATACGGGAGCCACGGGAGATACCCCGGCGCCCACGGCTATCGCACAGGGCTCCACCGGCCAGATTACGGCGACGCCCGACGCTGATGGCGTTATCTACTACGAAGTACAGCCCGGCGACTCCTATTGGAGTATCGCCGCGCGCCACGGCCTGAACATCGACCAGATCTACGAGCTAAACAACGCCGGAGAAGGCTCCTTTGTACAGCCGGGCGAGCTGCTCGTGGTGGGTCATGCTGAGCCCCCGGCCACGCCCACACCCGAAGGTGATGAGAGCGAGGCCGAGGTCGAAGCGGAGGTGTCGCCCACTGCGGCGCCGCCTACGCCCACAGCCACACCGCAGCCGCAAACCGGCGATGTCTGCCTGGCGGCCTACGACGACGCCAACCAGAATGGCCAGCGCGACGGCGGCGAGCCGTTTAAGAGCTCGGTGGCCTTCTCCATCTATGATGGCGAGCAGGTGCTCGTTAATTATGTCACCGACGGCAGCAGCGAGCCTTACTGCATCTCCCTGGATAGCGGCAACTACCGTATCACGCGCTCGACGCAGCCAAATGAGACCCTGACCACGGACGGTGAATGGGCTATTTCCATCACGCCCGGCTCTTCGCAGGATTTTGAGTTTGGCAGCTTCACCGCCGACAGCGTGGCCCAGGTTCCGGCGGGCGCCGACGACGGCAGCAGCGCGGCCATGGCCTTGCCTGAAGAAGACGAGAGCAGCGCCGAACAGACCGCCGGCAGTGAAGGCGGCGTCACGCGTTGGGTGGTCATTGCCGCCGTCGTCGTCGCCGTCTTGCTTTTCATCGGCGTGTTGATCATCATCCTCAGCGGGCGACGTTCTACGATTTGATAAGAGGCGTTTTTCTAGGCGCGCTGGCGTTTTGGTGGCGCGGTCATCGAGGTTAGGCATGTCAAACAGGCGATTCCTGGCGTTATTGTTACTATCCGTTCTGGCCGTCGTCCTGGCGCGCGGGCAGCGCAGCGAGACAACGGGTATTGTCGCGGCCGCGCCGCTGCAGCAAAGCGCCCAGCTTAATAACCCCAGCCTAGAAGATCCCTATGAGAATGGGGCGGCCGCCGGTTGGGGCCGCTGGCACCAGGAAACAGCCGACCCCGGCGCTTGTTCCGGCCCTTACGCCTTCTTGCCCAAATGGGCGCGCGAGACCAACGGTTCTCTGGTGCGCGATGGCTTTGTCTCGCAGCACGTCGGCAACCAGTTCGACACCTGGCATGCCGGCCTCTACCAGAACGTGCAGGTAACGCCCGGCGTCACCTACCGTTTCAGCTTCTGGTCTATTGGGCGCGCCTCGAACGAGCAGTTTCCCGCGCCTTCAGATGGCGCTGTGAGCCTCGGCGTGCGCGCCGGCATCGATCCCAACGGCAGCGGCCTGTGGAGCGATGGCGATGTCGTGTGGGGCGGCGGCGCCTCGCCGCACGACCCCGGCAACCAGGCCAACTGGCAGCAGGCATCGGTGGAAGCCACGGCCGCAGGCAACCAGATCACCGTCTTTATCGCCGCCGACCTGCGCGGGGCTAACAACTGCCGGGCGCACCTCGACGTCTGGTTCGACCAGGCGCAGCTAAGCGAAGTGGGCCCGCCGCCGACCAATACGCCGCCGCCGCAGCCCACATCGCCGCCGCAGCCCACAGCCCCGCCGGCGCCCGTCGTAACCAACACGCCGCCGCCGGCAGCCACCGAAGCCACTGAGGATGCGGCGGAAGAAACGCCCACCAACACGCCAGAGCCCACGGCCACAGCCAGCGCCACACCCGAAACGGCGGCGACCATTTGCGTGAACGCCTTTGCCGACGTCAACGCCAACGGGCAACATGAAGCAGATGAAGGGGCCATGGCCGGCGTTACCTTCACCGTGGCCCGCGAAGGGCAGGTGGTGGGCACGGGCGTCTCCACTGGACCCGTTCCTATCTGCTTCGACGATCTGGAGCCAGGCGTCTATGAGGTGGCCCAGACGGTGCCCAACACGCTGCAAATGACTACCGGCGCCAGCGCCGAAGTAAGTCTGGTACAGGGCCAGACGCTGGAAATCAAGTTCGGAAGCCGCCAGCGCGCTCAAGAAGTGAGCGACGCAGACGCGCCCGGAGCGGGCATCGCCACCCCCGACGCCGGCAACGTGGGCGGCGGCCCGGCGCAGGAACAAGAAGGTCGCTCCTTCCTGGCCTGGAGTGGGCTGGTTTTCCTCATCTTAGCCGTTGGTCTGATGGGTGGGCTCATCTTCACCTTCTTGCGCCGCCGCGCCTGAGCCGGCATCCACCGCCGTCCATGACTGACGCGCCGGGGCGACGCCTGCCTTTCTCCATAAGGCGCCGCGACTGGTTCCGTCTCGCCGCGCTGCTCATTGCCCTGGCCGCCGCCGCCCCCTTGCTGCAGGATGCGGCGCTGCTCAATACGCGCGGCGGCGGCGATAGCCCCTTTCTGCTGCAGCGCCTGCAACAGCTTGTCGCGGCGCTGCAAGATGGCCACTTCCCCGTACGCTGGATGCCCGATGCCGCTTATGGCTACGGTTACCCCTTCTTCAACTATTATGCGCCGCTCTCGATTTACGTGGCGGCTCTCTTTCGCTTCCTGGGCGCGCCCTACACCGACGCCATCCAGATTGCACAGCTAACAGCTTTCCTGCTGGCCGCCTGGGCCTCCTGGGAGCTAGCCCGCCGCTGGCTGCACGACGATTGGGCGGCGCTGCTGGCCTCGGCGGCCTACACGCTGGCGCCCTTCCACCTGCTGAACGTCTACGTGCGCGGCGATTCGCTGGCCGAGTTCTGGGCCATGGCTTTTTTCCCCCTGCTCTTGCTGACGGCCGACCGTCTGTTGGCGCCCGGCGACGGCGAGCCTGACGGCCCTTTGCCGCCGGCAGCGCGCGGCGCGCGCGTCGTTCAACTGGCGCTGGCCTACGCCGGCCTGATCCTCAGCCACAACATCTCGGCCCTCATTTTTAGCCCATTCCTTTTGCTCTATGTCCTGCTTTACGCCTGGCGCGCGCCCCGCCGCAAGCTCCTGCCCGCGGCGGGCGCCTTGCTCCTGGGCCTGTTGCTGGCGGCCTGGTTCTGGGTTCCAGCCCTGGGCGAGACAGCGCTGGCGCAGACCGCGCCGCTGACCGCCGGCTATTTTCACTACAGCAACCATTTTCGCAGCGCGGGCCTGGTGCAGGCCTCGCTGCTTTTTGACTGGGAAGTCGCCGGCCAGGCGGCGTTTCGCATGGGCCTGGTACAGGCTTTGCTCATCCTCGCCGGCCTCATCAGTCTGTTCTGGCGGCGGCGACGCCCGGCCGCGGCCGGGCGTCGCCCGGAGCCCCTGCTCTTTGTAGCGGCCACGTTGCTCGTTGCCACGCTCATGATCACGCCGCTGTCCCGCTGGCTGTGGGATCATCTGCCCCTGCTGCCCTACACGCAGTTCCCCTGGCGTTTTCTATCCGTCCAGGCGCTGGCCGGGGCCATCGTCAGCGGGGGCCTTGCCCTCTTGCCCGGGCGGCGGTTATGGGCCATCGGCGGCATGGCCCTGCTCCTGGTGGCCATGCTCGCGCCGCTGCGCCCCGACCATTTCATCATCACCGACGATGACGTAACCCCGCTTGCCCTGGCGCGCTACGAATGGTTCACGGGCAACATAGGAACTACTGTCAGCGCCGAATATCTGCCGCATTGGGTGCAGCCGCGCCCCTATACCAGCGCCTGGCTGAATAGCGGCGAGCGCGACGCGGCGCAAACTCTGTCCGGCGCGGCCGAGGCTGCCTTGCTGGCGCGCCGCGCCACGCGCCAGCTCTGGCAGGTGAGCGTTGCGGATGACGGCGCAACTGTGCAGTTCCCCACGCTCTATTGGCCCGGTTGGCAGGGGCGCCTCGGCGACGCCGCCCTGGCCCTGGCCCCCGCGCCCGGCTCCGGCCTCATCTCTGCCGAGCTGCCGCCCGGCCGGCATACGGTCGAGCTGCACCTTGCGCGCACGCCCCTGCGCCTGGCAGCGGAGCTGCTCTCGCTGGCGACCCTTCTCTTGCTGCTCGTCTGGGCCGTGCCCCGCTGGGCCGCCGTGCGCCGCCGGGTCGCCGCGCGCCGCCGCTCCGTCGCCGTGCCGATCGCCCTATTTGTTCTGTTGGCCGTCGTGGCGCTCACCTGGCGCTTGCGCCCCCAACCCCAATTCGACGAATCCACCCTCTCGTGGGACTTCGCGCAGATGGGTTATCTGCACCATGCGCCCCAGGGCATCCCCTTCTCAGACGGCTCGCGCCTGCTGCACTACGCGGTCATCACGCCCACGGTGCTGGCCGGCGAGACGCTGCAGATCACATTACAGTGGCAGCATGCCGGCGCGCCCACTCCCGCAACCCTCTCCCTGGTTACGCCGGCGGCCAACCGCTTTACGCACGCGCCGCTCCTGGTTTCGGCGCGGCAGCCGGCGGCCAACGGGCTCGCCGTCTATGAGCTGCCCATTCCGCCCGGTGCGCCGCCTGGCCTCTACCTGCCGCGCCTGGAACTGGCCGGCGCCGCGGCGCTCACCCCTTCCGGCCAGCCGCGCGGTCCCCTCTTTTTGCAGCCTCTGCACGTGGCCCACCCGCCGCAAGCGGCCGCAGAGGCCCGGCCCCTGGACGCGCGCCTGACTGATCTCGCCTTGCCGACCACCCTGCCCGCGCTAGACGCCGGCGCAGCGGGCCTATTCGATTGCGCCGCCCCTGCCCTGGCGGCTGGCGCGCTGCAGTTGCACGTGCAGTGGCACACGGCGCAGGCGCTGTCGCACAATCTTACCGCCTCGCTGCGCCTCGACGACGCCGGCGGCCAGCGCCTGGCGCAGTGTGATCTGCAGCCCGGCCATGGCTTTTTGCCCAGCAGCGCCTGGACGCCCGGCGCCTGGATTCCCGATCGCCTGGCCTTGCCTTTGCCGCCTACCTTGCCGCCGGCCGCGCCCTACACCCTGCTGGTGGTGCTGTACGACGAAAGCGGCGCCACGCGCCTCACCCGCCGCCTGGGCCAGCTCGCGTGGCACGCGGGCGAGCTGCGCTTCACGCTCCACGCGCCGCAGTTCGATCTGCCGCCGGCCGTGCAGCCGCTTGAGGCGCGCTTTGGCGACGCCATCGCCCTGCGCGGCTATGAGCTGCATCAAGATCAGGCTGGCCTGCGCCTAACGCTCTACTGGCAGGCGCTGCAGGCCACAGACCAGGATTTGGCCCGTTTTGTGCACCTGCTGCAAGATGAAAACGGCGCGCCGCAGTTACAAGTTGACGGCGCGCCGCAACATGGCGCATATCCTACTTCGCAGTGGACGGCCGGCGAGATTATCGCCGACGTCATGACCTTTGAAGCCGCGGAGCTGCCCGGCGGCGACTACTTCTTCGCCGTCGGCTTCTATCCGCCGCACGATCCCGGCGCGCGGTTGCCCGTGGCCGGCCACGAGCAGGCCGTCTCTGCGGGGCGTCTGTTTATTCGCCCTTAGCCAAAACCGCTCGACCGCCCCTGCTCCAGCGCCTGCAGCGCGCGCTCCACGCTCTCTTCCGGCGAGACGTTGATTTGCACGTCTTCCAAGCGCCCATCCTTGCCTACCACCACATGACTGCGGATGATGCCCTGATAGGTGCGCCCGAAGTTTTTCTTTTCGCCCCACACGCCATACTGCTCGGCGACCTCATGGTCGGGATCAGAGAGTAGGGTGTAGGTGAAGCCCTCTTCTTCCTTCCACGTTGCCAGCTCCTTGGGGCTGTCGGGGCTGATGCCCATCACCGCGGCGTTAGCCGCCTGGATACGCGGTAAGTTGTCGCGGAAGCCGCAGGCCTGCCGGGTGCAGCCGGGGGTGGCGGCTTTGGGGTAGAAAAAGATGACCACGCGCTGCCCACGAAAGTCAGACAGCGTCACCGTCTCGCCTTCGGCCGAGGTCAGCGTGAAGTCAGGGGCCATATCGCCAGCTTTTATCATTTCGCTTACTCCATCCTGTTGAGGCTTTTACAAAGTCCATCCAGATTGCCCAATCATAGCCCAAATTGCGGCGCGGGCCATGCCTCGCGGCGCAGCGCTCAATCGACGTTCAATGCCGCCGCGATATTCTGCGCCACGTAGCGCTCATAGGCAGCCATCATGCGGCGCGTTACGGGGCCCGGCGTGCCGGCAATGGCCTGCCCGGCGATTTCTCGCACCGGTACCACGCCGCGCGATGAGCTGCTCAGGAATGTTTCGTCGAGGCGCGGCACATCGGCCAGCTTCGCGCCGCGCAGCACCAGGCCGATGCCCTCGCCGGCAATCAGGCGCAAGACGACCATGCGGGCGATGCCTTCCAGCACGCCGCTGCCTGCCGTCCATACCACGCCGTCGCGCACCGTATAAAAGTTGCTCGTGCTGCCTTCCAGCAGCTGTTCTTCATCATCCAGCAGCAGCACTTCATACAGGCCGTGCACGTCAAGCGGATAGCTGCGCCGCGCCTGCACGAAGTCGGCCGTCTTGGCCCGCGGCCGCGGGCGCTGCAAGCGCGGCGCGAGCCCCACGCGCACACCTTCCGCGTACACCTGCGCTGGCTGCGGCGTGAAGGGCGCCAACGTCAGCACCACGCGGCTGCTGCTGTCCAGGGCCGTCGCCGCTTGTGCCAGCACGTCGATGCGCACCCTGGCGTCGGGGTGGGCGTAGCCTACCACCACCTGGTGCAGAGCGCGGCGCACGGCTGCTTCATCCAGCTCATAAGGCCACGAGAGCAGGGCCATCGACTGCTGCAGCCGCCGCAAATGGTCGGAGAGGTGCAAGAATTTGTAATGGTCATAGGTGCGTAACACCGTATACACGCCCAGTTCCAGCTCCCGCGGCAGGTCATAAAGCGTCGCCGGCGGCTGCGCCAGCGCCAGCTCGTCTGCTCCCCGCCCGCTTACCGCATAGATAACGACATCGGCCATTGGCCCTTTCCCTTGATTGTTCACTCAGCGCCGCATCTCAGGGCGCGTCTCCCTGCGCCGGCGCGGCGGCGCTGCTCTCGCGGCGGCGCTGCTCTAGCTGCTGCCGGATCTCGTTATAGCTCTCGCGATCGAGTGGATAGCGCCAGGCAGTAATAATCGCCAGCGACAACATAATGGCCGGCGCCACGCCTACAAAGAAGCGCATCGCCAGCAGTGCCAACTCCGGCTGCTCGATGAAGGCGCTGCCCGTCTGGCTGCTGATGAAGCCCGTCGCCGACAACACCTGGCCCACGGTAAAAGTGGCCAATGCCGAGGCCAGCTTTCGGAAGAAGACCAGGTACCCATAAAAGACGCCTTCACGCCGTTTGCCCGTCTTCAGCTCGTCCACTTCGATGACGTCGGCGACAATGGCCCAGGGCAGGGCGTTGGCTGCGCCGTAACCCAGCCCGGCGAACACGGCGGCGATCAACAGCAGGTCCTGCCGTCCTGGCGGTACCTGGCTGAACACCAGCAGCATGATGCCCAGGAAGGTCATGCTGCCGATATAGGTGCGCCGCTTACCAAAACGGCGCATCAGGCGCACGGTCAGCGGCATGGTAACCAGGGCCAGGCCCAGCACCACGGCCAGCAGCACATTCTCGAAGCCTGGCGTGACGCGCATATAGTCGATCAGAAAGCGCACGAAGATCAGCAGCACCACATCGACCGTGGCAAAGGTAAGCAGGTAAATCAGCGAGGCCAGGCGGAAGGGGCGGTTGCTGAAAACCTCTTTAAATGTCTGCAGCGGTCTGAACGGCTCCGGCTCAATCTCCCGCTCCGGCTCGCGGATCACGCGCACCAAAATGAAGTAGGGGATGATCATCGTCACGCCCCACAGCAGGCCGGCCAGGGCGTAGCCGATGCGCAGCCCCTCTACGCCGCCGAACATCGGGGCGAAAACGTTCTCCGCGACCACCTTGAACAACGCGCCCGTCACCAGCGAGGCCAGAATAGAAACGCCGATGCGCCAGCCCGCCAGGTTGCTGCGCTCGTCGTAATCTTCGCTCAGCTCTGGCGTCAGTGCCGAGTAGGGTACGTTGATCAGCGTGTAAAGCGTGTCGAAAACCAGGAAAACGACGATGTAGTAGGCGGCGATGGCCCACCGTTCGCTGAACGGCGGCACGGTGAACATGAGCGCGAAGGAGAGGCCAAAGGGAATCGCGGCAAACAGCAAGAAAGGCCGCCGCCGCCCCCAGCGCGTATTGACACGATCCGTGAGCATGCCCACAAGGGGGTCGTTGATGCCGTCCCACAGCCGGCCCACCAGGAAGATGGTACCCGCCATAGCTGCATCCAGGCCCACCACGCTGGTCAGGAAGAAGAACCAGAATAGGTTACGCGCAGTTGTCGAGGCCGCCGTGCCCCAATCGCCCAGGCCGTAAAAGAACTTTGTGGCGCGTGGGAGCTGTGCTTGGGGGATGGCGGTCATAGCGGCCGGCGCTGAATCAGGATGGCCCACCCATAATGCGCCCCGTGAAGCGAATCATTTTCAGAAAGAGCCGCTGCCAGAGGCTGGGCCGCCTGCGCGCTGCGAGGCTCTGCTCCATGAGCATGACAGCCTCCACAATGCGCCGCTGCCGCAGCCGCACCAAGCTCATGGCCCGTAAGAGCTGCGCCTGGCGCTCGTTATCGCCGGCCTGCGCCAGCATCTCGGCGCCGTCGCTGTAGAAACGGGCCGCCGCTTCGCTGTCGCCGCGAAAGGCGGACAGATCGCCCAGATTGCCCAGCGCCTGCCCCTGCCGATTGCCGTCCCCCGCCTCGGCGAACAGTCTTGCCGCCTCCTGCAGCGCTGCTTCGGCGGCGTCGTAATCGTTGCGCACGCGCTGCACCACCCCCACGTTGTTCAGCGCCTCGGCGCGCCCCACCTTGTCGTCTTCTTCGCCAAAAGCATGCGCCGCCGCTTCGAACCTGGCCAGCGCTTCATCGTACATGCCACGACGAAACAACGACATGCCTTCCTCTTTGAGCTTTTCAGACATGGTTTTTGCCTTTACGCTTGGCGTGCGCCTAATTAGTAGGTGATTTCAAGAATACCGGCGGCAATGTTGCGCAGCTTCTCGGCGTCCATCTCGCTAAGGCGCATGGCCGTCTGCAAGTAGGCAATATTCACCGGTTTGGCCACAAAGGCGCGCACGTCGGCCGGAAGCTGCTGGAAGTTGCGGTTGATCTGCTGCTGCGCCTCATGACGCCCCAACGGGCCGCGCGCTTCATCCACAAAGTAGTCTATCGAAACGCCCAGCGCCTGTGCCAGCTCCTCCAGGTGTAAGAAGGGAACCTCCTGTTGACCTAATTCATAGGTGTTCAGCGTCTCGGCATCGATACCCACTTGCTGCGCCAGCTCCTCGCGCTCACGGCCGGCGTCCAGGCGCGCTTGCTTCAGCAGGCTGCCCACGATCTTGTGCCGCAAGGTCAACAGTGCGCTGTAATCCGCCTCGGGCTCATCGCTCAGCGCCTGCCCGCCCCAAAAGTGGGCCATAGGCACGCCCAGGTAGATGGCCAGCACCTCCAGCTCAGGCAGGGACAAAACGTGCTCACCGCGCTCGGCAGCCGCAAACTGCTCGCTGCTAAGATTTACGGCGCGGGCGCACTGTTCTGCCGTCCTGGCGGCACTGCGGCGCGCATCCTGAATGAGAACCCCCAATATCTTGGCTCGCGTTCTATTTCTATCGTTCATGCGTCTCTTCCCATATCGATCGCGCCCGTACTTTGCGCCCTGGCGCACGCTGTCCGAGTCTTCCCTTAGGAGCAGATGTTAGCACAAATGCACACCCGCGCAATTTTGCGCCGCCCATGTCCTTTTGGCCCGCATGCGCTAAACTATGGCCCTGTTTCTTATCCAGCGCAGCAAACTCAGGCTCGTTTGGCAATGATCGCATCCCTGCATGGCCTCATTCATCATATCGGCGCGGACCATCTCGTCGTCACCGTGGGCGGCGTTGGTCTGCGCGTTTTTGTGCCGCGTACTGTTTTGGAAGACGTGGGCGGCGTTGGGCGCACTATCAGCCTACACACCCATCTCATCGTGCGTGAAACGGAGCTGACGCTCTATGGCTTCGAGTCGGAGGAGGATCGCTCCCTTTTCGAGCTACTGCTGGGCGTGAGCGGCGTGGGCCCCAAAGTAGCCCTATCGATCCTCTCCACGCTGAGCCCCGAGCTATTTAAGAACGCCGTGATGCGCGAAGAACCCGCCGTGCTGCAGCGCGTGCCGGGCATTGGCAAAAAGACCGCCGAACGCATCCTCTTCCAGCTGCGTGATCGGCTGCAAACCGTCTCCGCCGGGCCCATGCCCCTCGTCAGCGACGTGGACGCCGACGTCATTGATTTGCTTACCAATCTGGGCTTCAGCATTGTCGAAGCGCAGACCGCGCTGCAAAACGTGCCTCGCGAGGTCACCGGCGTCGACGAGCGTTTGCAGCGCGCCCTACAGCACCTGGACCAGAGTTAATCTCGGCTCCGCGCCGCCAACGCGCCTCGCCACGGCTGCGATCATCCCCCTTAATTCCCGCGCACGCCCCGATCCACCGGTTCTGATAGCTTTTGAGAGAAAAACGACGTTATAAACGCCAGCCGTGACGTGCTGTTGCAAGCCCGATCATGGTCGGCCGGGCAGCGCAGCGCGCAACGGATTGATGTTATCCGATTGTCGAGGTAGGTATGAGTCATCCTTCTGGCGACCGGCGCTCATCGCGCCTCCCCGGATTTTATAAGTTGAGCCTTGCCGAGCGTGTGGCCACCGTCGCGCATTGGGCCGGCCTGAACGACGAAGATCAGCGCATCTTGTTGGCTCGCGGCTTGTCCACCGAGCAGGCAGGCCAGATGGTCGAAAATGGCCTGGGCACCTTCGGCCTGCCGCTGGGCACCGCCGCCAACTTCCTGATCAACGACCGCGACTACCTGATCCCCATGGCCATCGAAGAGCCCAGCGTCGTCGCCGCCGTGAGCCACGCCGCCAAGCTGGTGCGCGCCGGCGGCGGCTTTTACACTGCAGCCACGCCGCCGCTAATGATCGGCCAGATCCAGGTGCTCGATATGCCCGACCTCGACGCCGCTGCCAGGGCCATTCTGGCCAACAAAGAGCGGCTCATGGCTGCCGCCAACGAATGCAGCGCCAGCATTGTGCGCCGCGGCGGCGGCTCGCGCGATGTGCAGGCGCGCCCCTTTGCCCATTCGCCCGTAGGCCCCATGCTCGTCGTCCACCTGCTCTACGACACCCGCGATGCCATGGGCGCCAACGCCATTAACACCGCCGTAGAAGCCATCGCGCCGCTGGTCGAGCAGCTCACTGGCGGTCGCGTCAACCTGCGCATCCTCTCGAACCTCACCGACCAGCGCCTGGCGACTGCGCGCTGCACCATCCCTGCCGCGGCCCTGGCGCGGCCCGACCTGGACGGCAGCCTGGTCGCTCGCCAGATTGAAGAGGCCAACGCCTTCGCCGTCGTCGATCCGTACCGCGCCGCCACGCACAACAAGGGCATCATGAACGGCATTGACGCCGTGTGTATTGCCACGGGCAACGACTGGCGCGCCATCGAGGCCGGCGCCCATGCCTACGCCGCGCGCGACGGCCAATATCGCGCACTCACCGACTGGCGCGTGGATGAAAATGGCGACCTGTTTGGCGAGCTGACGCTGCCCCTGGCAGTAGGCATCGTCGGTGGCGCCACGCGCGTGCATCCTACGGCGCAGGTAGTGATGAAGATCCTCGACGTGGCCTCGGCCACCGAGCTGGCGCAGATCATGGCCGCCGTGGGCCTGGCCCAAAATCTGGCGGCGATTAAGGCCCTGGCCACCACCGGCATCCAGCAAGGCCACATGCGCATGCACGCGCGACAGGTGGCCCTGGCCGCCGGCGCCCGCGCCGATCAGGTAGACGAAATTAGCGCCCAGCTTATTGCCGCCGGCAATATCCGCGTGGCCTTCGCCCGCGAGCTGCTCACCCAAAACGGCTCGTAGCTCGTCGCCCGGCCCGGCGACGCAAATGGAGAGAAAATGACAGAAAATCAAAACGCAGACGGCTTGCTAAAATCGCAGATCGACGTGGGCATCGTGGGCTACGGCGCTTATGTGCCCCGCTTCCGCCTGCCCGCTTCGGAGATCGACCGCATGTGGCGCGGCGGCAAAGGCGGCGCGCCGGTGAAAGAAAAGTCGGTGCCCGGCCTCGACGAAGACGTCGTGACCATGTCCATTGAAGCGGCGCGCAACGCCATGGCCCGCGCCCAGATCAACCCGCAGCATATCCGCGCCGTGTGGGTCGGCAGCGAAAGCCACCCCTACGCCGTGAAACCCACCAGCACCATCGTCGCCGAAGCCATTGGCGCTGTGCCTCACACGCAGGCCGCCGATTGGGAGTTCGCCTGCAAAGCCGGCACCGAGGCCATGCAGGCGGCCATCGGCTTCGTTGGCTCCGGCATGGCGCGCTACGCGCTCAGCATCGGCATGGACACCGCCCAGGGCCGCCCGGGAGACGCCTTAGAATATACGGCGGCCGCCGGCGGCGCAGCCATGCTCATCGGCCGTGCCGAAGAAGCTCTGGCCATCATCGAAGGCTCCTATTCCTTCGTCACCGACACGCCCGACTTCTGGCGCCGCGCCCACTCCGAATATCCTTCGCACGGCGACCGCTTCACCGGCGAACCGGCCTACTTCAAGCACATCATTTCGTCCGCCGAAGCGCTGATGGGCGCCCTGGGGCGCACGGCCGCCGATTACCAGTGGGCCGTGTTCCACCAACCCAACGTCAAGTTCCCCAGCCGCGCCGCCAAGATGCTGGGCTTTTCGCCGGAGAAGATCGCACCCGGCCTGCTCAGCAACCGCATCGGCAACACCTACGCCGGCTCCGCCGTCATCGGCCTCACCGCCGTGCTGGACATTGCTCAGCCTGGCGATCGCATTCTGGTCGTCAGCTATGGCTCCGGCGCTGGCTCCGACGCCTTCGACCTGCACGCCACCGAGCGCATCCTCGAAACGCGCGGCCTGGCCCCCACCACCGAAGATTACATCAGCCGCCGCAAACAGATCGATTACGCCACCTACACGCGCTATCGCGACAAGTTGAAAATGAGCTAAGCCATGACCGACGTATCAATCATTGGCATCGGCAAGACAGACGTCGGCGAGCACTGGAATACTTCCGTGCGCCACCTCTCCTGGTACGCCATCGAAGCGGCCCTGGATAACGCCGCCACCACCGATATCGACGCCCTTTATGTGGGCAATATGCTTGCCGGCCGCCTCAGCCAACAAGACCACCTCGGCGCCCTGGTCGCCGACTTCGCCGGCCTGCGCGGCATTGAAGCGGTCACCGTCGAGGCGGCCGACGCCTCTGGCGGCGCAGCCATGCGCCAGGCCGTCCTGGCCGTAAAAAGCGGCCTGGTGCGCACGGCCCTGGTCGTCGGCGTCGAAAAAGTGACTGACGAAACGGGCAGCGCGGTCATCGCCGAGCTAGCCACGGGCCTGGACGCCGACTATGAGTCTATCCACGGCCTCACGGCCGCCGGGGCCGCCGCGCTGATGATGCGCCGCTACATGCACGACTATGACCTGCAGTTAGACGACTTTGCCGGCTTTAGTGTCAACGCCCACGACAACGGCGCGGCCAACCCTGAAGCCATGTTCCGCAACCGTCTGGCGGCGGATCGCTTCGCCACAGCCCCCGTGGTCGCCGAGCCGGTGAGCCTCTTTGATATGGCCCCGCTGGCCGACGGCGCGGCCGCCGTGATCCTCACCGGCAGCGAGCGCGCCAAGGATATGGCGCCCCAGCCGATCCAGGTGGCGGCCTCCACGCTGGCCACCGATACCATCGCCCTGCACGATCGCCGCGAGCTACTATGGCTGGCGGCGGCCGCCGCCAGCGCCCAAAAGGCCATCCAGCAGGCCGGCGTAACGCTGCAAGAGATCGACCTGTTCGAGCTGCACGACGCCTATACCGTGCTGGCAGCCCTCTCCTTAGAAGCCGCGGGCTTTGCACCGCGCGGGCAGGGCTGGCAGTTGGCGCGCGACGGCGCCATCGCGCGCGACGGTGCTATTCCCATCAGCACGTTCGGCGGCCTCAAAGCGCGCGGCAACCCACTCGGCGCCACCGGCGTTTACCAGATCGTCGAAGTAGCGCAGCAGCTACGCGGCGAAGCCGGCCCCTGCCAGGTGCCCGATGCGCGCATCGGCATGGCCCAAAACCTGGGCATGACCGGCGCTACCGCCGTCACGCATATTCTGAAAGCATAGAGAGCCTTGCCTCCACGGCGCGCCGCTCACCGGCGCCCCAAAAGGCCCCTTCTGGCCCTATTTACCCCCTCCTTGATAGCTTTTGAGAGTCTTTTGCCTGCCGCTGGCAGCTAATGAGAGCAAATAACGCCTATATTTAGCAGCGGGTCGGCGCTGCCGCGGCGCGCTGCCCACAATCGTGTAACGGAGATAAAGAGGATTACGATGCAGGTATCACGTCATTGGCGTCTTAAATCGGAGCGATACAAGCTGGTGGGGGAGACATGCGATTCATGCGGCGTTAAGCTGTTCCCACCGCGCGATGTCTGCCTGGCCTGCGAAGCGCCGGCCAAAGAGCTTTACACCTTCACCGGCCTCGGCGAGGTCTATTCCTACACCACCATCTACGATGCGCCGGCCGGCTTTGAGCATAACGCACCCTACACCGTAGCCCTCATAAAGCTAGAAGAAGGTCCCCTCGTCACCGCCCAACTCACCGACATGGACGATGCAGAGATGCGCATCGGCATGCCCGTCGAAATGGTCACGCGCAAGCTGCGCAGCGAAGGCGAAGAGGGCGTTATCGTCTACGGCTACAAATTCCGTCCCGCTGTAGCCGTAACCGAACGCGCTATTGCCTGATAGCTTCCCACGCTCAGATTAGATTCAATACGACAACCCGCCCTTTTGTAGGGCGGGGTTTTTTATGGGTCGGGGACGGCCGCCGGTGGTTCTTGCGCGCCTCATGGGCCCATTTAGGGAGGCCGGCCCACGGCCATTTTGCGACGCAGCCATTGTCGTAACGGTCAGGGGACGCTCAGCCGTTATCATACCATCAGTCGTAATGAAGCTTGTTAGGTGCCGGCCTTACTATGCGTCTATCGTTTGTGGCAGCGAGCCGCCGATGGTGCGCTGTGTTTCCAAACGTGTCGTCTCTAAGGAGCTCGTAATTCGCTATGCGTCGACGTGTTCTTTCCTTACTGTTAAGTCAGATCGCGCTCTTGCTCATTTTGCAGAGCTGCACCGCTCAGCCGCCGGCCGCCACCGCGCCGCCAGAAGCGCAAGAAGCCGCGCCAGTTACCCTGAAGATCGTAGCCCTGCCGTTCCTATCCTATGCGCCGTTCTACATTGCCGAGGAAGAGGGCTTTTACGAGGAAGCCGGGTTAGACGTCGAGTTCGTCAACATGACCCAGACCCAGGAGATCCTGCCGGCGCTCACTGGGGGCGAAGTCGATCTGGCTTCTAGCCTGTTAAGCGCGGGCATGTTCAATGCCATGCAGCGCGGTGGGCAGATCCAGGTTGTCGCCGATAAGGGTTATATCGATCCCAATGCCTGCGCCAGTTATGCTCTGATTGCAGGCAGCGCCCTGGCGGCAAAGGGCGATGTGCGCGAGCCGGAGTTTCTGCGCGGCAAGACCATCGACGTGGCGCGCACCACCTGGATGCAATATTATGCTGAAAGCACGCTGGCTGCGGCCGGCCTCAGCCTCGACGATATGGTCGTCGTCCAGAACCCCTCCCCTGCGCAGCCCGAAGCCTTAACCCAGGGAACGTTGGATCTCACCACAAACAACGAGCCGTGGGTCACGCGCATGGAGCAAATGGGCCACCTCTCCATTCTGGACCCGGTAACGGAAGTGCTTCCAGATTCCCAATTTGCCGTGATCCTCTATGGCCCTACGCTGCTGGGCGAGAACCAGGACGTTGGCCAGCGTTTTATGGCCGCCTACCTGCGCGCCGTACGACAGTACAACGAGGGTAAGACAGACCGCAATGTGGAAATCGTCGCCGCCTTTACGCAGCTCGACGCCGAGCTGGTGCGCAGTATGTGCTGGCCCGCATTGCAGGGTGAGGGATCTGTAAACCTCGACAGCATGATGGCATTTCAGGAGTGGGCTATCGCCGAAGGCCTTTTAGAAGAGAGTGTGCCTCCGGAGCAATTTTGGAATGGCTCGTTTATTGCCTATGCCAACGAGCAGTTGAGCGACGATTAGCATGACACCAGGGCTGACAACAGCCGGGCAGCCCGCCCTGGTCTGTCGCAACGTGGCCAAATCCTATCGCGCCAGCCGTGGCCCCACGCAGGCCCTGCAGGACGTCACCTTTTCCGTCGCCGCCGGCGAGTTCGTAGCCATTGTGGGGCCCAGCGGCTGTGGCAAGACAACCCTGCTTCGTTTGCTCGCCGGCCTGGACCGCCCGACGAGCGGCCACATCTCTTTTTCCGATGGCAGCTGCGCGAAGGTTTCCAGGCTGCAGCGCGCCCTAATCTTTCAGGAGCATGGGCTGTTTCCGTGGATGACAGTTGTCGATAACGTCGCCTTCGGCCTGGAGACGCAGGGCGTAGAGCGCCGTGAACGTCGCGAGCGAGCCCGCGCCTTTCTGGCCCAGGTCGGCCTGGGGGCGTTCGCATACAGTTACCCACACGAGCTTTCTGTCGGCATGCGCCAGCGCGTGGCGATTGCACGCGCTTTCCTCACTAGGCCAGATCTGCTGTTGATGGACGAGCCGTTCAGCGCGCTCGATGCCCAAAGCCGCCTGGTGATGCAAGAGGAGCTGCTGCGCATCTGGAAGAGCCATCAGGCGACCGTCGTTTACGTCACCCACGACATCGAAGAGGCCATTTTGCTGGGCGATCGCGTCCTGGTGATGAGCGGCCATCCCAGCCGCATTCGAGAGGAAATACGCATCCCCCTTGGCCGGCCGCGCGACTTGCACGACCGTGAACAAATAGAGGTTAAGGAGATAAAGTGGCACATTTGGAAGGCGATCGAAGCCGAAGTGCGCCAGAGCCTGAACGTGCGCTCCTGAACGAAGCCATTCAGGGGCGTTCTCCGTTAGGCGCGGCGCTCTCCGCGTGGGCCAGGCCCGCAAGGTGGCTGCCGCTGGCCGTCGCTCTCGTCGCCCTGGCGCTATGGCAGCTCGCCGCCGGCCTGCAGATCATCTCACCGCTCTTTTTCCCGCCGCCATCGCAGATCGCCCGTGTTAGCTGGAGCCAACTCCTAGACGGCGCGCTCACGGCTCACATAGGGGCCACCCTGTCGCGCCTGGGCCTGGGAATGCTCGCAGGCGGCCTGGCCGGTTACCTTCTGGGCCTGCTCATGGGCTGGTCGCGCCGCCTGGAGATGATTGTTAACCCCTTTATCAGCGCTGCGCATCCCGTGCCCAAGATCGCTATTTTGCCCTTATTTCTGGTTATCTTTGGCATCGGCGAGACCTCTCGCGTGCTCGTCGTGGCCCTGGGCGCTTTTTTTCCAATGCTTGTCAACAGCATGGCCGGCGTGCGCCAGATCCATGCCATACACTTTGAGGTTGCCCGCAACTATGATGCCGGCTGGCTGCGCACCCTGCTGCGAGTCGTGCTGCCGGGCAGCCTGCCGCTGGCCCTCGCCGGCCTGCGCCTGGCGCTTAACGTCGCCCTGCTGATAACCATTTCCGTCGAAATCATCGGAGCTCCGGCCGGGTTGGGCAGCATGATCTGGCGCGCCTGGCAGACAATGCGTACAGAAGAATTGTACGCCAGCCTGGCGGTAATCATGGCCCTGGGCATATTGTTTAACCTCCTGGTCAACGGCCTATCGCGCTGTTTGATGCCGTGGCAGGCAGGCCGACACTTTGAGTAGATAGAAGCTATGTATGCAACGTCACCAATGAAACAGAGCGCCTTTGTCCCGTGGCGCCGGGCCGAGCTGGAGCAATCGGTTGCCGACCGCTTTCGCCAGGTGGCCATGCGCTATGGCCCGCGGCTGGCGCTGAAAGACGGGCCTGTTTCACTGTCCTATGAGCAGCTAGATCGCGCCTCCAACGACCTGGCGCAGCAAATCCTGGAGCGCCGGGGTCCGCAGCCGGAACCCATCGCTCTGCTCATGACACATGGAGCGGGCATTATCGTGGCCATCATGGCCGCCGTGAAGGCCGGCAAGATCTATTTGGCCCTCGAGCCGTCCCACCCGGCGCCGGTGCTGGCGCAAGTTCTCGCCGAGGCCCGACCCGCGCTGCTCATGGCCGACCTCGCGCACGAAGCGCTCGCCGAGACCATAAGCAGCGCACAGACGCCGCTAATGACGGCAAGCCACCTCGCCACGACTTCTGCTGCGCCAGACCCACGGCTGGCCCTCTCGCCAGACACGCTCTTCAGCCTCACCTTTACCTCAGGCTCCACCGGGCGCCCCAAAGGCGTGCTGCACGACCATCGCAATTTGCTGCACGTGGCCTATACGGTCAGCAATCGCTTAGAAATCACACCCGACGATCGCCACACGCATCTCCTGTCCAGCAGCTTCGGAGGATCCGTCTCCAACATTTTCGGCGCCCTGCTCAACGGCGCTTCTCTGTTTCCCTTCGACCTAAAGCGCGAAGGGTTGCAGGCAACGGCCCGCTGGCTGCAGGCAGAACAGATTACGGTCTACCATACCGTCCCCACCATTTTTCGTCATCTACTGCGGACCCTGCAGCCCGATGAGCAGTTTCCACACATGCGCGTGGTCAAGCTCGGCGGCGAGCGGGTGCTCAAACACGATATCGACCTCTTTCGCCGCCATTTTGCCCCCGACTGCCTGATGCAGGCCACGCTGGGTACTTCGGAAGCGCACATCGTATGTTGGACCTTGCTGCGCGCGGGCGGCGCCTTCGACCACCCCGTCGTGCCCGCAGGCTACGCCGAAGAAGACGCCGAAATATTGATCGTGAACGAAAACGGCCGGCCCTTTGAGCCCGGCGCCGGCGATGCGGCAGACGCTGGCAGCGCCGTCGGCGAAATCGTCGTGCGCAGCCGCTACCTTTTCAACGGCTACTGGCGCAACCCGCAACAGACGGCGGCAGCCTTTGCCCAGGAGCTTACAGACGGCGACAGGCGCGCCTATCGCACAGGCGACCTGGGTCGTCTCGCTGCCGGCGGCCTGCTGGAGCACATGGGGCGCAAGGATTTCCAGGTCAAGATTCGTGGCCAGCGCGTCGACCTCGCAGTGGTCGAGGCGGCCATCATGGACATACCCGATATCCGTGACGTCGCCGTCGTCGCCCGCACCACCACCACAGGCGAAACACGACTCGTGGCCTACGTCGTCTCCAGTGAGCATGCCGCGCCCGTGGCCGGTCGCCTGCGCCGGGCCCTGGCGCCGCGCCTGCCGCAATATGCCATTCCCACTTATTTCGTCGCCATGGAACGCTTGCCGCTGCTGGGCTTTGGCAAGGTAAACCACCGCGCGCTGCCAGAACCTGATTGGGAACGGCCCGAGCTTGAAGTGAGCTATGTGGCCCCGCGCGACGAGCTGGAAGCGCGTCTGGCGCAAGCATGGGCCGAGGCGCTTGGCGTTAGCCGCGTTGGCATACATGACAACTTTTTCGAGCTCGGCGGCCATTCGCTGTTGGCCACCCAACTGGTCAGCCATATCCGGGAACAGTTGCAGATAGATCTGGCGTTGGAAGATCTGCTGCGCGCTGCCACCGTCGCGCAGCTCGCGCAGGTCATCTCCGCGCACCACAAGGCGCCGCCCGCCGAAGATGCATTGGCCCAGGCGCTGCGCCGTCTCGGACCCATGTAAAACAAGTTGTCAGCTTGTTTCTCTGGCGCCATGCCCGCGTTACACGTCCGATCAGACGATACGATGTAGGAGGAATTGGTTGATGCCCAATGCCGGCGTCGTCTTCTGGCAGTCAAGCGATGGCCTGGCTGCGCAACATCAACACAGGCTTGAAGGGCTAGGCTGGTACGTGACCAGGGTGCGACCGCTTGGCCCATTACCGCCGGACCTGGACTTGCTTCTGGCTTATGGTCCATTGGGCAGCCTAGTGCCTCTGGCGCGGCAACTGCAGCAGTTCCAGGCGGCCAAACGCCCCCGTTTTGCTCTGATTCTGACCGAGCAGCTGCCCAATCCCGATCTGCCCGAATGGCTGCGCTATCCCCTGGCGCTCGCGCGCTCGCGCATGGAGCGACTGGCCTATCGCAGCAACGGGCATGGTCAATGGCACATCCGGCCGGCTTTTCGCCGGGCGATCCGTTATGGCGCCCGTTTTCGCTACTATGGCGATCTCTACTGGTTGCAGCGCGCTGAGATTCTATCCGTGCTTGCCATCTGGTCCCATTGGACGGCCGCCTATTTACAGCAGCGTGGATTTGCGCCGCTTGTTCTTGCTCCAGGTTATACGCCGGCCTTCGGACGCGACATGGGGTTAGAGCGAGATATTCCCGTGCTGTGGCTGGGAAAAGTCGGCAGCGAGCGCAGGCGCAAGCTGTTGCAGCGCCTGCGCGCCGAGCTACAGGCGCGCGGCGTGGAATTGCTGGTCATCGATGGCGAAGAACGCCCCTATGTCTTCGGCGAAGAGCGCACCCAGTTGCTCAACCGCACCAAAATCATGCTGAACCTGCTGCGCGAAAAGTGGGACGATAACTCGCTTCGCTACACGCTGGCGAGCCACAACGGCGCGCTGGTGGTATCTGAACCGACTCTGCCGCACACCTCCTTTGAGCCCGGAGTGCACCTGGTGCAGGCGCCGCTGCCCGATATGGCCGATGCCATCTGCCACTATCTGCAGCACGAGAAACAGCGCCGGCAAATCGTCGAGCGCGCGGCCGCTTTGTTGCACCGCACCTCGGCGTCAGGCGACTATATGTGGCAGATCCTGGAAGCGGCGGGGATGGGAGTTTAGCAATTGTCTATGGCCGGTTGGAAACCAGAGCCTGAAACCCCGCAGCTTGCAGGGGCCACAGGCTATCGCCATGCCGCTTACGCGCACTCGCTCGCCGAAATTGGCGCGCCACGCCACCTGCCCGCCTCTCACGCTTGGCTGCTGCAGCGGCCAATTGCCGCTGTGCAGCCCGCGTTCTCCGATCTTACGCCCCCGAGAGTAGCGAAGGATCTCAATCTGCCTCCCTTGCACGACGCCATGGGCCTCTATCCCCTCTTTTCCTGCGCCAACTGGTCGCTGCTGCCGGCAGATCTCGACGCGCTAGCGCCGGAGCTGGTCAGCGTGGCTCTGGTGCCCGATCCCTTTGGCGACTACAGATTGACGGATCTGAAACGCTGGTTCAAAGACGTAGTCACGCCCTTTAAAAGCCACTATGTGGTCAATCTGGCCGGCTTGCGCAGCAAAATCGTGAGCTATCACCACCGCCGCTACGCCCTAAAGGCCTTGCGCCACGTGGAGGTGGCTGCCTGTCCACGCCCCCTAGATTTCCACGACGACTGGGTGCAGCTGTACGACTACCTGATTGCCCGCCACAATATCCGCGGGCTACGTCGCTTTTCGCCCCGCGCTTTTGCGCAACAGCTCCAGACGCCGGGTATCGTGGCCCTGCGTGCGGTCCATCGCGATGAGACGGTGGCCATGCTCTTGTGGTATGTAATGGGCGACGTGGCCCACTATCATTTGGGCGCCTCGAACCAGGTAGGCTACCATCTGCACGCGGCCTTTGCTCTCTTTTGGGAATCCATCGACTATTTCGCATCTGGGCGCGCAGCACCCGGCGTGCGTTGGCTCAACCTTGGCTCCTGCGCCGGGCTCGACAATGGCCAGGACGACGGGCTGAGCCGTTTTAAGCGCGGCTGGGCCACCGGCACACGTACAGCTTACTTTTGTGGTCGCATCCTGCAGCCGGCCCGCTACGAACAGCTAGCACACGCGTCGGGCCATAGCACCTCCGGCTATTTCCCCACCTATCGCTACGGAGAATATGAATAAAATGGCCAGAATCGTCCTCTTTGGCAACGGACAGGTCGCCAGCAACGCCTATTTCCTCTTCACACACGATTCGCCCCACGAAGTTGTGGCCTTTACCGTGGATGGCGCCTATATCACCGACCCCGTGCTGCATGGCCTACCGGTTGTGCCCTTTGAGAAGGTGGCGCAGCGCTTCGCGCCAGACAGCTATCAGATGCACGTAGCCATCAGCTTCCGGCAGGTAAACCGCCTGCGCGCCGAAAAGGTAGCTGCGGCCCAGGCCAAAGGCTACACTCTGGTGAACGCCATAAGCTCGCGCGCCAGCGTGTGGCCCGACCTTCAGATCGGCGTCAACTGTCGCATCGGGCCGCACAGCTCTATTGACCCCTACGCCGAAATTGGCAATAACGTCACCATCGCCAGCGGCTGCATCGTCGGACATCACACCATCATCGGCGATCACTGTTTCCTCGCCGCCGGCGTCGTGGTCTCGGGCAGCACCATCGTAGAGCCATACACCTTTATCGGAGCCAACGCCACCATACGCGACCGCCTGACCATCGCACGCGCTTCGGTCATTGGCGCGGGCGCAGTGATCATGGAAAACACCCGCGAAAAGGGCGTCTACCTCGCCCGGCACGCCGAAGAGCTACCTATCGACAGCGATCAATTGCCTCTTGGGTGAGCGGCGCTACTGGCGCGAACATCGGGCATTTAAACCTCATCGCCTACCTCCGCCGCGATCCGCAACATCGCCTCCAGGCTCTGTTGCACATCCTGCTCCGTCGTAGCCCAAGACGACACGCTGATGCGCATGGCCGTGCGGCCCTGCCATATGGTGCTTCCGCACCAGCAGGCGCCGTCGGCCTGCACCGCTTCAATGACGCGGCGCGTCTTGTCCGCGGAGCCAAACGAAACCAATACCTGGTTGAGCTGCACCTCGTTTAGCACGTCGTACCCCGCCGCCGTGAGCCCAGCGCCAAAGCGCGCAGCATAGCGGCAGCAGCGCTCCACTAAGTCTGCCAGCCCTTCGCGGCCCAGCGAGCGCAAGGTGGCCCAGATCTCGATGCCCCGTGCGCGGCGCGACATCTCCGGCGTGTAGTGCATCGGCTCGCGCTGCGAGCCTTCAAACAGATAAGCGGCGCTGGCGCTCATAGCCGCCCATAAGTGGCGCGGCTCCTTGCAAAACACCAGGCCGCTGTCGTAGGGCACGTTTAGCCACTTGTGGGCGTCGGTGGCCCATGAATCGGCCAGCTCAATGCCCTCCAGCAACGGGGCGAGCTGCGGCGATGCGGCCGCCCACAGGCCAAAGGCGCCGTCCACGTGCACCCAGGCTCCTGATTCGCGTGCCGCGCTGCAGATGGCGCGCAGCGGATCGCTCGCGCCGCTGTTCACGTTTCCGACCTGCACGCAGATGAGCGCCGGTCCGCTGACCGCAGGCAGCGTCTTTTCGCTCAGCTCCTCGGCGCGCATACGGCCCTGGTCGTCCACTGGCACGCGCACAACGCGATCCCGCCCCAGGCCCAGCATGGCCAGCGCCTTTAACAGGCTGGCGTGCACCTCTGCTCCCACTATCACCGTGATAGGCGGCGCGCCGAACAGGCCTTGCGCCTCCACATCCCAACCCTGTGCTTCTAACAGAGCGTGGCGCGCCGCGGCCAGGCCGGCAAAATTGGCCATCGTCGCCCCCGTTACGAAGCCGCCGCCGCACGTCTGCGGCAGGCCCAACAGCTCCTTCAACCAGCGCAAGGCAACTGCTTCAAGCCTGGCCGCTACGGGCGAGGCCACTTCTAAGACGCCATTCTGATCCCACGCCGCCGCCAGCCAGGTCGCCGCCAGCGCCGCCGGCAGCGTGCCGCCGGTGACAAAGCCGAAGTAACGTCCGCCGGCCGAAGCCACAGTCGCCGGAGAGCCAACCTCGTCGAGCAGCGCCAAAACCTCGGCCGCGGGCCGTCCCTGCTGCGGCAGCGGCTCGTCGAACTGCGCCAGCCTCGCCACGGCCTCTGGCGCCGGAAACACGCGCCGCTCGTCCAGCCCATCTAGATAACGCGCGGCCCGCCGCGCGGCCTCGTGCTGCAACGCTTCCATCGTTCACCTCCTGCATCCTGGTTCAGCCGCCATTGTAGCCACACTCTATCCTCCTCCCCAACTCCCTCGCTCGTAATGAACAGCCGCCCAGCTTGGAACGGCCCAGGCACAGCCGCCCTATCTATGTTCATCTGTGCTAATCCGTGTGCCATCCCCTTCACGCCACATTGACAGCCACCTACCCAGATCGTAAAATCGCCGCATTCGACTGTGGTCAAAATACCAGGTCGTCTCAGCATAGGCATCCAGCATCGTCGTGAACCCGGTCGTGTTCCGTGCACAAAGGAGGTGGTCGCCACTCAGGCATTCTGTACGATGAGCCTTTCTTGCCCAAAATAGTTCAAGACGAGTTAGGAGGAGAAGATGCCGCGATTTGGACGCGCGTTAACCATGCTGTTGCTACTGGCGCTGAGTATGCTCTTACTCGCCTGCCAGCCGCAGCCGGCAGAAGACCCTGGGGAGCCGGAGCACACGGCTGTGCCGTCTGGCGGGGAAGACGTTGTCGAGGAGCCGCCGACGGAGCCGGTCGACGAGCCAGACGCCGAGCCGTCGGGCGACCGTAAGGTGGCCACCTTTATCTTTACCCAGGAGTTCGACACACTCAATCCGCTCTATTCCACCATGTGGTTTGTGTCGATTACGCTGCAGCTTTGGAACGCAGCAGGCTGGGACTTTAACGCCGATCTAGAGACAGTCCCGGTGCTGCTCAGCGAAGTGCCCAGCGTAGACAACGGTGGGGTATCTGACGATGGTCTCACGCTGACGTTTCATCTGCGCGACGACATCATATGGTCAGACGGCGAGCCGATCACCGCCGACGACTTCCTATTTACCTATAACATGATCATGGATCCGGGCAATGCCGTTTCCAGCACCTACCCCTACGACAATGTCACCAGCATCAGCGCGCCCGACGACCAGACGGTGATCCTGGAGTTCGAAACACCGTTCTCCGGCTGGCAGGCATACTTCTGGCGTTACGTTCTGCCCGAGCATATCCTGGCCCCCGTATACGAAGCGGAAGGCACCATCGATGCCGCGCCCTGGAACTCGTCGCCCACCGTCGGCGCTGGTCCTTATGTCTTCCAGGAATGGGAATCGGGCAGCTTTGCCCGTTTCGTGCGCAACGAAAACTACTATGGCCAGCAGCCAATCATCGACGAAATCTTCATTCGCTTCGTGCCCGACGACGCGGCACAGGTAGCCGCCCTGCGCAACCAGGAAGGCGACCTGGGCACCTTCATTGCCTATTCTGACATTCCCACCCTGGAAGATGCCGGCGTAGAAGTACTGGCCGTGCCCTCCGGCTATGCCGAAGGCTGGTTCCCCTATTTGGGCGAAGACGGGCATCCCGCACTGCAAGACGTGCGCGTGCGGCAGGCGCTGGCCTACGGCTTCGACCGCCAGGCGCTGGTAGACGACCTGTTGCTGGGTCTCACCGACGCCGCCGCCACGCTGTGGGACGATACGCCCTATGTCGATCCGGCCATCGAGCCCTATCCTTATGATCCGGCGCGCGCTGAAGAGCTGCTCGACGAAGCGGGCTGGGTAGACAGCAACGGCGACGGCACCCGCGATAAAGACGGCGTCGAGCTGGTGCTGCTGCACGGCACCACCACGCGCGAAATCCGCCAGGATGCGCAGGCCGTGGCCCAGCAGCAGCTTGCAGCCATTGGCGTGGGCCTGGACATTGTCAACTACGACGCCGATCTCTTCTTTGCCGGCATCGCCGACGGCGGTCCGGCTGCTTCCGGCGAGCTAGATATCTTCCAGTGGTCCGACGCGCCTTTCTATCCTGATCCCGATCATTATTACTGGCTCTGCAGCGAGATTCCCACCGACGATTACGTCGATGGCGGCAACTGGCAGCGCATTTGTGACGACGAGCTGGACGCCCTGTTCCAGGACCAGCAGACCTTGCTCGACTATGATGAGCGCGTCGCCGCCTTCCACGACATCACTCGGCACATGTTCGACCAGGTTTACTGGTTAGGCCTGTGGAAGGATCCCGATATCTGGGCCTTCAGCGGCCGCCTGCAGCAGGGGCCCATGTCCGGTCCCAGCCCCTTCTATAGCATCGCTACCTGGGATCTGGACCCCTAACAACCGTTTGTCACGTCGTGGGGCAGGCCAGCGCCCTGCCCCACGGCTGATGTTCAGGAAGCTGTATTTTGACACGTTATATCATTCGCCGTCTGCTGCAGGGCATTCCGCTGCTGCTCATCATCAGCATTGTGCTCTTTGTGCTGATGCAAAACATGGGCGACCCCCTGGCGACCATGGGCGGGCGCCGCGCCACGCGGCCGGCCGACCGCGAACGATTGACGCGCCAGCTAGGCCTCGATCAGCCCTTGCATATGCAGTACATCTATTGGCTGGCAGGCAACGATTGGGCCAGCTTCGACATCGACGGCGACGGCGAGGCCGAAACGCGCGGCACGCGCAAGGGCATCCTGCGGGGCGACTTTGGCGCCTCGCTGGTCAATCGCGGCCGGCCGGCCCTGGAGGTCATCTGGGAGCGCATTCCCAACACGCTGATGCTGATGATTGCCGCCGAAATTGTGATCGTCGTCTTCGCTCTGGGCATCGGCATCTTCTCCGCCCTGCGCCAATACACGCTTTCCGACCATGTGATCACCACCCTCACCTTCGTGGGCTACTCCATGCCCATCTTTTTCATTGCCCTCATGTCCATGTACATCTTTTCGGTAAACTTCAAACGGTGGGGCTTGCCTCATTTGCCCACTGTGGGCATGTTCGATCCGCAGGTGGGCAAGACTCCGGCGCAGGTGCTCTACCATATGGTGCTGCCCGTCTCCAGCATTGCCATCATCAGCACCGCGGCCTACAGCCGCTACATCCGCAGCACCATGCTAGAAGTGCTCAACGAAGATTATATTCGTACGGCCAAGGCCAAAGGCCTGCGCCGGGCCTACATTATCTCCGTTCACGCCCTGAAGAACGCCTCGCTGCCCATCGTCACCGTCGTGGGTCTCGACCTGCCCCTCTTACTGGGCGGCGCTGTGGTCACCGAGCGCATCTTTGCCTGGCCCGGCATGGGGCGCCTCTTCCTGGACCATGTCTCGCGCTCCGACGTGCCCGTGGTGATGGGAATCCTAATGCTCATCTCCATCGCCGTGATCATCTTCCAGATCATCACCGACGTCATCTATGCCTGGCTTGACCCCCGAATCAGATATGACTAAGTGCGCGAAAAGCCGGCGGCGACAGCGCACCCTGGCTCCTGCCATGGCGCAGGGAATGCGCCGTTTCAGCAGCGGCATCCATGAAGCCGGCATGCTGGCAAGAGGCGGCCGGTGAGCACTATCGACGCGCCGGTCACCGCGCCCCGGCCGCAGGTCGTCGAGCTAGAGGCGCCGCCGCTCACCTTGCGCCAGATGACCTGGCGTCGCTTCCGGCGGCATAAGATGGCCATGGCCGGCCTGGTTGTGCTGGCGCTGCTCTTTCTTTATGCCTTTGGCGGTTCCCTCATCTATTCCGAAGCGCAGGCCAACGCCACCAATACCGGACTGCGGCTGCAGGCGCCCTCGGCCGCTTATCCTTTTGGCACGGACACGGTGGGCCGCGACATCCTGGCGCGCACCATCTTCGGCGGGCAAATCTCGCTGATCATCGGCCTGTCGGCCGTGCTGCTGGAGACGATGCTGGGCATTTTCGTCGGCGCGCTCGCGGGCTACTATGGCGGCAAGATCGACAGCATCCTGATGCGCTTCACCGAGGCCATGCTCAACATCCCCCAGCTCTTCATCCTCATCGTGATGGCCAAGTTCTTCGGCGGCCGTTTGCCCAACATCATCTTTCTGGGCCGCACGTTTAGCGGCAGCGTCGTGGTCATCATCGTCATTATTGCGCTCACAAGCTGGATGTACCTGGCGCGCATCGTGCGCGCCGAATTCCTTTCGCTCAAAGAGAACGATTTCGTGCTGGCGGCGCGCGCCATCGGCACGCCCACGCATGAAATCATCTTCCGCCATATTCTGCCCAACAGCATGGCGCCCATCGTCGTCGCCGCCACGCTGGGCGTAGCCAACGCCATCCTGGCCGAAGCCTATATCAGCTTCCTGGGCCTGGGCGTGCAGCCGCCCACGGCTACCTGGGGCAACATGCTCGACGGCGCCTACAACTATCTGGAAGGTGCGCCCTGGTTGTGGATCTTTCCCGGCCTGCTGATCTTGCTAACCGTACTGAGCATTAACTTCGTCGGCGACGGCCTGCGCGATGCGCTCGACCCGCGCAGCCGACCCGAATAAGTGAACAGCACTGCTCGATAACCCGCCAGCGCGCTGGCAGGCTATTAGGTGGCGCTATCTTGAGGCAATGGCTTGACCCCACTACTCGAAGTAAAAAACCTGGTCGTGCGCTTTAACACACCAGAGGGCGCCGTGCGCGCCGTCAACGGCATCTCCTACCACCTTGATGAAGGAGAGGTGCTGGCGGTGGTCGGCGAGAGCGGCAGCGGCAAATCGGTGAGCATGATGTCCATCCTGGGCCTCATTCCGCAGCCGCCCGGCGAGCTCGTTGGGGGCCAAGCCCTTTACCAGGGCCGCGACCTGCTCAGGCTGCCGGAAGAAGAGCTGGAGCGCGTGCGCGGGCGAGAAATCGGCATGATCTTCCAGGATCCTATGACTTCGCTCAATCCGGTGCTCACCATCGAGCGCCAGATGACCGAAGCGATGCAGCATCACCTGGGCATGGAACCGGCCGCCGCGTGCGCGCGGGCCTTGGAGCTGATGAACATGGTGGGCATTCCCGCCGCGGCCAACCGCCTCTCCGACTACCCACACCAGTTTTCCGGCGGCATGCGCCAGCGCGTGATGATCGCCATGATGCTCGCCTGCAATCCCTCCATCCTCATCGCCGACGAGCCCACCACGGCCCTCGACGTCACCATCCAGGCCCAAATCGTGGACCTCGTGCAAAAGGTCCGCGAGTTTTTGGGCATGGCCCTGATCTGGATAACCCACGACCTGGGCGTGGTGGCCAGCCTGGCCGACCGCGTGCTGGTAATGTACGCCGGACAAATCGTGGAGCAGGCCGGCGTCGATACCTTGTACGAGAATCCGCGCCATCCGTACACCCAGGCGCTGCTGGCGGCGCTGCCGCGCGTCGACCAGCGGCGCGGCAGCCGTCTGAAGTCGATTACCGGTACGCCGCCCAGCCTGCTGGTAGAGACGCCCGGCTGCCCCTTTGCGCCGCGCTGCGACTACGTGATGGACCGCTGCTGGCAGCAAAACCCGCCGCTGATAGCCATCGAAGATCCTGGTCCGCCGCACCAGGCCGCGTGCTGGCTCAACGTGGACAGCGCAGAATACAGCGTGGAGGCCGGAAAAAGCTTATGAACAACGGCGGCAGCAGCGACGTGTTGGTGCGCGTGCGCGACCTTAAGAAGCACTTCCCCATCACCCGCGGCCTGGTGGTGCAGCGCACGGTGGGCGCGGTGCAGGCCGTCGACGGCATCTCCTTCGACATTGTGCGCGGCGAAACCCTGGGCCTGGTCGGCGAAAGCGGCTGCGGCAAGACCACCGCCGGCCGCACGGTGCTGGGCCTCTACCGGCCCACCGGCGGCACGGTGGAGATCGATGGGCATCAGGTGATGAACGCGCGCGGCGACGAGCTGATGAAAATCCGGCGCAAAGCGCAGATGATCTTCCAGGACCCGTTCGCCTCGCTCAACCCGCGCTGGACGGTGAACGCCATCATCGGCGAGCCGCTGCGCGTGCATGGCCTGGCCGGCAGCGAGAAGGCCCGCTCCGAACGGGTCAAGCAGCTTCTAGAGCTGGTTGGGCTCAGCAGCCGCTATGTCAATCGCTTTCCGCACGAATTCTCCGGCGGACAGCGTCAACGCATCGGCGTGGCGCGTGCGCTGGCGTCCGACCCCTCGTTTATCGTCTGCGACGAGCCCATCTCCGCGCTTGACGTTTCCATCCAGGCGCAAGTGGTGAACCTGCTGGAAGAGCTGCAAGATCAGTTTGGGCTCACCTACCTCTTCATTGCCCATGATCTGAGCATGGTGCGGCACATTTGCGATCGCGTTGCGGTGATGTACCTGGGCGCCCTGGCAGAGCTGGCGGACCGCGATGCCCTCTATGAAGAGCCCCTGCACCCCTACACTCAGGCCTTGCTTTCCGCCGTACCAATTCCCGATCCCAAAGCAGCGCGGCGGCGCAAGCGCGTGATTCTGACAGGCGATGTGCCCAGCCCCATCAACCCACCAAGCGGCTGCCGCTTCCACACGCGCTGCCCCATCGCCCAACCCTACTGCCGCGAGCTGGTTCCCGAATGGCGCGAAGTGCGCCCCGGCCACTGGGTGGCCTGTCATGAAGTCGAGCCCCGGCCTGCCTTCCGCGCCGCAGATGCGGCGCGAACCTCATAAACGCCGCTCAGCGCAGGCATTCACGAACAAGGCCCACCATATCGCCCACCACCGCCGCCGCTGTGGGCTGCACGCCGCCGCTGTTGCTACCCACCAGCAGCGGGCTCTGGTCGTAGCGCTGCGTCTGGAAGCTGACGAACTTCAAATTGGTGTGCGCCGCTTCTAACGGTACGGTCTTCAAGCCCACCTGCCCGGCGCCCGGCTCCAGGCTCGCGATATAGCGCAGCGCCTCTCCCGACGCGCCGGCAGCATTAACGCGCTCCTGCAGCGCTGGATCCAAAGCCACAGACGCCAGCATGAACTCTTCCACGTCCAGGTGCGCCAGCGCGGCGGGGAACAGCGACTCTACAGCGATGTCCTCTTCCTCCATCGCCCAGCCTGCCGTGCGCCCCAAAATGAGCAGCTTGCGCTGCACGTCGCGCCCGCCCAGATCCTGGCGCGGGTCTGGCTCGGTGCGCCCTGTGATGCGCGCCGCGGCCAGCGCAACCGAGAAGGGGGTCTTGCCGTCGTCCAGGCGCTGCATCATATAAGCCAGGGTGCCGCTCAGTTGCCCTTCCACACGTAGCAAGCGGTCGCCGCTGTCCAGCAGATAACGTAGTGTGGCAATCACCGGT
This sequence comes from uncultured Ardenticatenaceae bacterium, assembly GCA_964384155.1. Classification (GTDB taxonomy): domain Bacteria; phylum Chloroflexota; class Anaerolineae; order Promineifilales; family Promineifilaceae; genus JAAYYY01. The sequence goes on along the minus strand of CAYLJW010000001.1, from coordinate 239,604 downwards.
TGCCCGCCGCCCACTGTGGCCTCGTACCGTAGCTGCGGCTTGCCGAAATAGGCCTGGGCCGTCTGCCACGCGCCCGCCAGCGGCTTCTTGTTCGCCAGGGCCAGGCCGTAGCCCGCGGCCAACGCCAGGTCTATGGCCGGCATCATCGCATCGCTGGCCGTCACATCCACGACGATAGCCCCTTGCAGACCGGCGTCCACGGCGCGCTGCACAATCGCCTCGGCGCCCGGGTGCGCTTCGCCGAACAGCGGGTCCTGCGGCTTCTGCGAGCCACGGCGCGCGCCGGCTCCCTTGCGGCGCGCCTCGACCTTCATTGCCATAAGTTGCAGCAACCTCTCGTCCGCAATTCCTTGCGCGTCCCAACACAGGGAACCGCTGTCGCTCACGGCGACCAGCTCAAAGCGAATTCCAAGGCGCGCGGCGTGGATCTCGCGCGCCGCGACCAACTGCTCCACGAGAACGCGCCCCACGCCCCCGGCCCCCAGCAATATGACGGGTATTTTCTTCATAAAACAGTTCCTAACAAAAAAAGAAGAGGCCCCGCTCCGAAGAACAGGGCCTCCCTTTTGCACCGTAGCGCTAAGCATCCCTACGGGGAGGTAGCGCTACGGTGCCGGTAGTTCCATAACTATCCATAAGCACCACCTCCTTGTGTCTAGGATGGCGGGCAGCGGCTGCTGCAAATCAATAAATGATGCGGGGATTATGGCACAAACAAGGCATGATGTCAACCGCTGCGCACAAGCCCCAAATCCTAGCGGGCTGCCGCCAGCTCCCTTAGCGCTGCCAGCGCCTGTGCCACCTCTTCTTCCGTGTTGTAGTGTGCGAATCCAATGCGCACCAGCCCGCCGGCGTCCAGCAAACCCAATCGCTCCATCACTGCCAGCGCATAATAATGGCCGTGCCACACGAAAATGCCCTGTGCGCCCAGGCGTTGCGCCACTTCAGCCGGTGTGTAGCCTGCCAGGCTCACGGCAAACGTCGGCGCGCGCTGCGCCAAGCGTTCGATGTCCGTGATGCCATACACGCGCAATCCGCGCACGGTCGTTGCTCCTTCTAAAAAGCGCCGGCTCAAGCCCATCTCGTATTGCTTGATGCGCGCCAGTGCCTGCTCCAGCAACGCGCGCCGGCCCTGCCCTTCGGGGGCCGCACCGGGAGCGTGGCCGATAGCGGCGATATAATCCACTGCCGCGCGCACGCCCGCCAGGCTCTCAAAGCTTTGCGTGCCTGTCTCCCACTTGCCCGGCGGCAGCGACGGCGCTGGGCGCACCTTGTAGGCCTGCAGCCGCTCCAGGTGCTCGTACTTACCATATAGGATGCCCGTATGCGGGCCGAAATATTTGTAACTGCTGGAAACCAGGAAGTCGCAATCCAGCGCCTGCACGTCAATCAGCCCGTGCGGCGCATAGTGCACGGCGTCCACATACACCAGCGCGCCGGCCTCGTGCGCCAGCCGCACGGCGCGCTGCACATCAGGGATTGTGCCCACGGCGTTGGAGGCGTGGCTGATAGCTAACAGCCGCGTGCGCTCATTTAGCAGGCCAGGTAGCTGGTCCAGGCGCAGGGTGCAATCTTCCGGCCGCAAATCCAGCCAGCGCACGGGCACGTCGCGCTCTTCCGCTGCCAGCAGCCAGGGCGAGATGTTGCCATCGTGGTCCAGGCGCGTCAGCACAATTTCGTCGCCTGCCTGCCATTCGCGGGCCAGGGCGCGGCTGAGGGCAAAGGTCAGGCTGGTCATATTTTGGCCAAAGACGATCTCTTCCGGCCGTCGCGCGTTGTACAGGTCGCGCATCGCTTCTCTGGCGCCGGCCTCGATGGCTTCCGACAGCGCGCTGGCGGCAAAATGGCCGCCCAGGTTGCTTGCGCCGCGCCGCAGCACGCCGGCCATGGCCTCAATCACCGTCGTTGGGACCTGCGTGCCGCCTGGGCCGTCAAGGTAGATCGCCGTCTTACCGTAAACTTGGCGATTCAGCGCGGGGAACTGTTGGCGTAGGGCATGGGCGGGGAATGATTCGTTGTTCATGGCGCGTATTATAATTTTTGCCAACGGTTTGTCACAGGTATAATCGAGGTAACCTAGTCCCCTCTTGTATTCATGGTGGAGAAACAGATGCGAAATAGCAAAGATCTGATCGGGAAGTCTGTTGTAAGCATCGACGAAGGCCGGCTGTTGGGCTCCGTGCGCGATGTCTATCTGAGCACGGATCTCAGCTCGCTTGCGGGCCTGCATTTAGGCAAGGAAGGCCTCATCAGCCGCCGCTCACTGCTCATCCCTCGCGAGGCAGTCGCCGTGTTTGGCGTCGATTACGTGCTCGCCAGGAACAGCGATGTGGTAACCGACGACAAAAAGATGCCAGAGTCGGCAAGCTGGCTGCGCCTGGACAAGCTGCAGGGCCGCGAGGTGGACACCACCGGCGGCACCCGAGTGGGCGTCATCGGCGACGCCATCTTAGACGACGAAGCACGCATTATCGGCTTCAGCCTTTCGCGTGTCTATGTGGAAGGGCCGGTGGCCGAAAGCCGCACCATTTACCAGACGGCGATCATAGACCATGGGCAGGCCGACGGCGCTATGACCGTCGACCTGAATGTGGTGGAGCAGCAGAGCCAGGCCGGCGCTGATGCGGCGGCCGTCGCGCCGCCTGTTAAAGTCGTGGAAGAGCCGCCCGACGCGCCGGACTACGACGTGCACGACGCAGGCTAAGCTGCAGCCCGGTCGCGCTGTAATTTGAATCGGTCATCCTGAGCGGTGTTTGCCGGGCGGAGAGCCTGCCCTGACCACTAACCAAAGTATTGGAGCATCATCATGACGGACGTCTCTGAGAACAGAATCGGCTTTGCGCTAAGCGACGAGCAAAATATGCTGCAGCAGCTAGCGCGCGATTTTGCTCGCAACGAAATCGCCCCCGTGGCCGAGCATTACGATAAAACACACGAATATCCCTGGCCCATCATCAAAAAGGCGCAGCAGCTGGGCCTGACGGCCTCTAACATCCCCGAAGATTTTGGCGGCCTGGGCCTCAGCCTGGTGGACGAAGTCGTCGTGCAGGAAGAGCTGGCCTGGGGCTGTTCGGGCATCAGCACGGCGCTGGCGATCAATGGGCTCGCCATTTTGCCCGTGCTCATTGCCGGCAATGAGGATCAGAAACAGCGCTACTGCGGCCGCCTGCTCGAAGGCGACATGGCCGCCTACTGCGCCACCGAGCCTGAAGCCGGCTCCGATGTGGCCGGCATTCAAACCACGGCGCGCAAAGAAGATGACCATTACGTGCTCAACGGCAGCAAAACGTTCATCTCCGGCGCGACTGTAGCCGACTTTTACACCGTGTTCGCCTACACGGATCCGCAAGTGCGCTATAAGGGCATGAGCTGCTTCGTCGTCGATCGCAATATGGAAGGCGTGAGCGTGGGCCAGCCGTTCGCCAAGATGGGACAACACGCATCGGACACCGCCGAAGTCGTCTTCGACAACGTCAAAGTGCCGCAGGCGAACCTCCTGGGCGAAGAAGGCATGGGTTTTCTCATCGCCATGCAGGTCTTCGACCGCAGCCGCCCTGCTACGGCCGCCGGCGCTGTGGGCGTCGCGCAGCGCGCCCTCGACGAAGCCATTCGCTATGCCAAAGAGCGCGTCACGTTCGGTAAACCGTTGTGGCAGCACCAGGCGATCGGCCATCTCATCGCCGACATGGCCATGAAGGTACAGGCGGCGCGCCTGCTGGTGTGGAAGAGCGCCTGGGACTTTGAGCACGGCGGCGATAACACCGTCAGCACCGCCTTTGCCAAGGCCTACGCCGCCGATACGGCCATGCAAGTTACCACCGACGCCGTACAAGTATTTGGCGGCTATGGCTATATGGCCGAATATCCCGTGGAAAAACTCATGCGCGACGTCAAAATCTTCCAGATCTACGAAGGCACCAGCCAGATCCAGCGCGAAATCGTGGTGCGCGAGCTGTTTAGAAAGCGGTGACAGCCTTAGCCGCCGCTCCCCGCTATGCTATAATCTCCCCTTTGTGTCGCCTTGCGGTGCAATAATCTGGCAGGTTAGCGCCTCGCCAAGCAGAAACAGCCGATTGAGGAATTCGCCTCCCATGCCACAGAACAACCGACGTATCCAGGCCGTCGTATTTGACCTGGACGATACGCTCATAGATTGGTCCCAGCCGGCGCTAAGCTGGGACGACTATACACGGCCCATGACGGCCAGGCTGCACGCCTTCCTTAGCGCCGCCGGGCACCGGCTGCCCGATGGCGAAGCCTTTTACCGCTGCCTGCGCGAGGAGGTGGAAAAAGAGTGGCAGAGCGCCAGGGCAGAATGGACGGGACCGTCCTTCCGCGAAGCCCTACGCCGCACGCTGCACGGCTGCGATATCGAAGCGTCGCGCGTGGACCTCGACGAGCTGATGCGCGCTTACGACTGGCAGCCCATGCCCGGCGTGGAGCTGTTCGACGACGCGCTGCACGTGCTGCAAGAACTGCGCCGTCGCCAATACAAGCTGGGCCTGATCACCAACTCCTTCTTGCCCATGTGGATGCGCGATGTGGAGCTGCGCCATTACCAGCTCATCGACCTCTTCGACGCGCGCACAACCTCGGGCGATGCCGGCTACTTGAAGCCGCATCCCGCCATCTTCCTCCAGATGCTGGAAGAGCTCGGCGCCAGCGCCGAACGCTCCGTCTTCGTGGGCGACCGCCCGCTTAACGACATTGCCGGCGCCAACGAGGCGGGCATGATCAGCGTACTCATCGTGCCGCCGCACCTGAACCGCGAGGTCGGCGAGCACCGGCCCGACCATACCATTCGCACCTTATCCCAGTTGTTCGACATCTTGCAGAAGCTGGAGGAATAAGCCATGAGTGACGCCAAGCCCGGCCGCAACGACCCTTGTTACTGTGGCAGTGGTCTGAAATATAAGAAATGCCATATGGCCGCTGACCGCGAGCTGGAGCAGGAGCGCCGCGAGGCCTTCCTCGCCACGCGCTATCTGCGTGAAGATCTGGTCGACTTTGCCGAAGACGAACGCTTTGCGCCGGCCTTTGCCACAGCCCTCGCTCAATATTGGAACGGCTATTACACTGTAGAAACCGCCGACGAAATGAGCGATTACGAGGCGCAGCGCTTTATCGACTGGTTCCTCTTTGATTTCAGCGATGCAGACGGCGCAGAACGGCTGCTGGAGCTGTATCACCGCGAGCGTCGCGACGATCTGTCTAGCATGCAGCTTGCGGTGCTGGAACAATGGCTGGAGGCCGGTCCTTCCGGCGCTTACGTGCTGACCGACTATCAGGGACAGCGCCTGGTCCTGGAATCCTTCTTCACCGGCGAGAGCGTGGAAGTCTACGAGCCCGGTGGCCACGGCAATGTAGAAAAGGGCGACGTGATCCTGGCGCGCGTGCTGCCGGTGCAGGACCACTTTGAATTAAGCGGTGGCGCGGCTTACCTGCCGCAAGATGAGATTGCCGACCTGCGCGAAAAGCTAGAGGCAGCGCGCCAGGCATATAACGAAGAGAATCCCGAAGCGACCCTCGCCGACTTCTTGCGCCGCCACAACCACCTGCTCATTCACCACGCCTTAGAACAGGCCGAGCTACAGGGCCGCCCGCCCGTGTCGCGTCTGGAAGAAGCGTAATGGCCCGCGCCTTGCGCGTCTATCCGCAGACGACCCCCGTGCGTGGCGAAGTTACCGTGCCCGGCGATAAGTCGATCAGCCATCGTGTCGTAATGCTGGCTTCGCTGGCCGGCGGCCACAGCCATATCCGCCGCTGGCTACCCGCTGGCGACACCATTGCCACACTGTATGCTATGCGTGCGCTGGGCGTTCCCATCGACGTGCTGCATGAAAGCACACAGGCCTGGGACCTACGGATAGTGGGGCGCGGCCTGCACGGCTTGCAGGCGCCGCAGGCGCCCCTGGACTGCCGCAACGCGGGCACCTGTATGCGCTTGATGGCGGGCTTAATGGCCGGGCAGCGCTTCCCCATCACCCTCGACGGCAGCGAGCAGCTCCGCAAACGACCCATGCGCCGCATCACGCAGCCGCTGCGCCAGATGGGCGCGGATATTGAGGATGCAGATGGCCGCGCGCCGCTACACATCCGCCCGGCAGCCTTACAGGCCATCGACTATGAGATGCCCGTTGCCAGTGCGCAGGTCAAGAGCGCCGTGCTGCTGGCCGGCCTTTACGCGGCGGGCGTCACATCGCTGCGGCAGCCGGGGCCGGCGCGCGATCACACTGAGCGCCTGCTGCGGGCCATGGGCGTCGACGTGCGCCACGACGGCGATCACATTTCGCTCACAGCGCCGCTGGCCTTGCAACCCCTGGATCTGGCTGTGCCGGGCGACTTTTCTTCGGCGGCCTTTGTGCTGGTTGCTGCAGCCATTGTGCCGCGGTCGCGCGTGGTCGTGCACAACGTGGGCCTAAACGAGACGCGCACCGGCTTGCTGGACCTCTTGCGGGCCATGGGCGCCGCTTTCTCCGTGAGCGATCAAAAGCAAAGCGGCGGTGAGCCCGTGGCCGATCTGCTCGTCGAGCATCGAGCGCTGCACGCCGCGCCGGCCGCCGGCGATGTGGTGGTGCGCGCCATCGACGAGTTCCCTATCTGGGCGGTGGCTGCCAGCCAGGCCGCTGGCGCTAGCGTCTTGCGCGACGCCGCCGAGCTGCGCGTTAAAGAAGTGGATCGCATCAGCAGGCTGGCCGGCGAGCTGCGGCGCATGGCCATCCCCGTCGCCGAAAGCGACGACGGCTTCGTCATGGAAGGCCCCGTGCAGCCACAGGGCGCCGCCGTAGACAGCCATGGCGACCACCGCCTGGGCATGGCCCTGGCCGTGGCCGCCCTGCTCGCCGCCGGCCCAACGACCATCGCCGGCGCCGATTGTATCGCCGACAGCTTCCCTGGCTTCGTGGAGACCATGCAGACGATCGGCGCGCACATGGAATGGATTGAAGGACATTAAATGGGATTCTTGCGCAAGCTGTTTCCGAACAAAAGCCACAATGAAATCATTGTCGTCTCCGGCCTGCCGCGCTCCGGCACCTCGATGATGATGAAAATGCTGGAAGCAGGCGGCCTGCCGCCGCTCACCGACGCTATTCGCCAGGCTGATGCGGACAATCCGCGCGGCTACTACGAGTTTGAGCGCGTCAAGAAGCTGGACAAAGGGGACACGGACTGGCTGCTACAGGCAGAGGACAAAGTCGTCAAGGTCATCTCGGCGCTGCTGAAGCACTTGCCCGACGACTATCAGTACAAAGTCATCTTCATGCGCCGTCACATGTCCGAAATATTGGCCTCGCAGCGCAAAATGCTGCTGCATCGCGGCGAAAACGCCGAAAGCATGGACGATGAACGCCTGGCGCACCTGTTTACCAAACATCTGGCCGAAGTAGAGCGGCAGTTGCTGCAGCGCGCCAACATCGACGTGATCTATGTGCACTACAGCGATGCGCTGCAAGATCCGCAAACCGCGGCGGAAGAGGTGGCGTCCTTCCTGGAGCGCGACCTGGATATCGAGCGCATGGTCGGCGTGGTCGATCCCCAGCTTTACCGCAACCGCCAGCAAGAACTCAGCGGAGGCTGAGCCGCTTCATCGCCGCTCAGGCGAGGTCGTAGGCCAGGTAATAGCGGCTGGCAGCCGGGCGCAGGCCGGCGCTGCGATACAGGGCCACGGCGGCTTCGTTTTCGCGCCACACGCCCACGCTCACCTGCCGCGCGCCGCGCTCGCTCAGGCGCCATAACGCCTGCGAGAACAGAGCGTGACCCATCCCCATACCCTGCTGCGCCGGCGCCACGCCGATGGGCTCGATCTCCCCGGCGGCGCCGTCTAGCCGCAGCCAGGCAAAAGCCACCGCCGTGCCCTCGCGGCAGACAAATAGCAAGTCGCCCGCACTGTGCAGCTCCGCGGCCAGCTCGGTGCGGCTATAAGGCTGATACCACGGCCTGGCCTTAAAGCACTCCTCGTAAAGCTGCAAGAAGCGGTCCACGGCCTGTGGTACGGGCAGCGTGCACAACGTGTAGCCGGCAGGCAACGCCCGCAGTGGCTGGGCAGGGGGCAAGGCGGCCTGCATCTGCCACTCTTCGTGTTCCAGCCGGAAGCCGTGGGCCAGCAAGAAGCGCGCGGCGCTGCTTTCCAGCGAATCGACGCCGTAGCTAATCTGCCGCACGCGCTGCCGGTCTGCGCCCTGTAGCACGGCTTTCAGGAGCTGCTCCGCGCCGACGGCGCACGCCTGCTCCTGAACCTGCCCCTGCAGTTGGTAAAGGGCGGGCAAACCGGGCAAGGGCCATAACGCGGCATACCCTCGCAGGGCGTCCCCCTCCAGCAGCACCCAGGCCCCGCCGCCAAGGTCTTGCAGGGAGCCCGCCGGGGCATCGCGCCACGTTCGTGCCAGAGCCGCGTAATCGCTGGCGCGGTAAGGCCGCGTCCTGAGCGCCGCCCGCGCGTCGCCAACCCATATCGTCACATCCGAGCAATCCCAGCGCGCGCCGCAGTTCGGGCAGATCACCTTGCAGTGTCGCTCTATCATCTCATACCCGCAGCGGTCACAGCGCCACACCCGTAAATCAGCCAACGCAAGCTCCATCTTTCACAGCAAACCACGGTCCATTCTATCCTATGCCGCCCGGTCTGTGTCCCATTCTCCGAAATCGGGCACAGATGAACACAGATGAAACAGATCTTCCCACCTGTTTTATCAGTGTCCATCTGTGAAAATCTGTGTCCCATTCCGCAGCGGTTGACGAAACGGCGGCGGGTGGTAGACTTGCCAGTTTGCATAGACGCTGGCGCCGCACCCCTTTTTATGCCGTTTGAGTTGCATAGCTCGCCGAGCAGAGGAGACACCATACATGATTGTGGGCATGGATTTCGGGACGACGAATTCCGGAATGTCCCTGTACGATGGCCGCGAGCTTCTCCGGCTGCCGCTGGATCCCGCCAGCGAAAATCCGCGCATCGTGCGTACGGCGCTCTACATCACCAATGGGCAAGACGTCTACATCGGGCGCGACGCCGTCAATCGCTACTTCGAGCATAATGTTGGTCGCCCCGTCAAGTTGCAGAAGGTGTGGGTTGGCGAGATTGAGGTCGTCGCCGACCGTGTCTTTTATGTACAGGATACTTATGTGTGGGCCGATGTCCTTTCACCGGGACGCCTGTTTCTGTCATTCAAGACAAACCTTCGCGACCACGAATACACGGGAACGGTTATCGGTCAATTCTTCTACCCGCTCGAGGCGCTCGTAGCCATCTATCTCACCATCACCCGCCGCCGCGCCGAGCTGTTTCTGGGGCGCGAGCTCCGAGAGGTCGTCCTGGGCCGGCCGGTGCACTTCGCCGAAGACGCAGCGCACGATAACCTGGCGCAGGAGCGCCTATTGCGCGGCGCTTTTCAGGCGGGCTACGAGACTGTTTACTTGCAGCCCGAGCCGGTGGCCGCCGCCTATCATTACGCCAGCCTGGCCGCCGGCCCGCAGAACATCCTCGTCTTCGACTTTGGCGGTGGCACCCTCGATATCACCGTTATGCGCCTGGAGAACGAAAGGCGGCGCGTGCTGGCCACGGGCGGTGTGCCCATCGCCGGCGACGTCTTCGACCAGAAGATTGTGCGCGCGCGCCTGCCCCGCCATTTCGGGGAAGGGGGGCGCTATGGCGAAAAGGAACTGCCCATTCCTGCCTGGATCTACGACACCTTTTCTAACTGGCAAACCGTCCTCGAGCTGCAATCGCCCGAGAACCGGCGCGTGCTGCAGCAGATCGAGCAGACGGCGCAGCGCCCGCGCCAGCTCCGCGCCCTCAATAGCCTGGTGTCGGGCAATTATGCCCTGCAGATGTTCGACATTGTGGAGAAGACCAAGCGCGACCTCTCGGAACGTACCGGCGGCATGATCCGCCTCAATGGCCCCGATTTTGACGTGATGGAGCTGCTGACGCGGCGCGATTTTGAAAGCATCATCCGCCCAGAATACCTTCGCATAGAGCGGGAGTTAGACGAGACGTTGAGCGCTTCCGGGCTGCGCGCAGCGCAAATTGACGCCGTGGTACGCACCGGCGGCTCGGCTGAGATCCCCCTGTTCCAGACGATGCTGCAGCAAAAGTTTGGCGCGGATCGCGTGCACAGCGTCGATACCTTTGGCAGCGTCACCGCCGGGCTGAGCATCCTGGCCCACGGGATCGCCGCGGGCGACGTCGAGGCGCGCCCTTACACGCGCGCCGATCTGCAGCAGCAAGAGGTCACCATCTCGCGGCCCAACGTTTCCCTGGTCGACTTGCGCCTGCTCAAGCGGCGCATGCAGGCGCAGGCCATGCGCGACGAGCAAGCTAGCCCGGCTCATGAAACAGCCCTCGTCCTGCTCGACCATGCCGGCGGCCTGCAGGCGGTCCTCGCTTCTGCAGAACACGAGCTGGCGCTGGCCCAGGGCCAACTAGCCGCGGCGCTCATGGCGCCCCTCGACGAGCCGCTGCTTTTGATCACGTCCAAATATCGTTTCGTGCTCAGCAGCGCGCGCCAACTAATCGATCTACATAGCCTGCAGCAGACCGTGGCACAACTGCACCATTTCGCGGCAGAAGAACGCGTTTTTGCCATCAGCCGCTGGCCTGAGCTGCAGCAGGCGCAGCGCATGCTGTTGGTTACCTCTGTCGGCTATGCCCGCAGCTACCCTGCCGACGTCATCAGCGCGGCCATTAACGCGCCCGTGCCCCTCATGTTCGAGCAGCCTCTGCCCGGCTGGCCTGTCGCCGCCTTGGGCTCCAACCACGACGATCAGCTCGTGCTGCTCACCGATGGCGGCCGCGGCCTGCGGCGCGCGGTCAGCGCCATTCCCGGCCGCGGGCTGCAGCTCCTGAAGCGCGAGAAAGAGGAGACGATCGTCGCTGCCCTGCTGTGCGCGCCAGACGCCGAGCTGCTGCTGCTCAACGCCGCCGCTTTCGCGCGGCGGCTGCCGCTGCACGCCGTGCCCGAAGGCACAAGGCCAAATCAGCCTGGGCGCGTGCTCATCGCGCGCCGCTCCCTGCGCGCGGCGCTGGCGCTCGGCGCCGAAGACGCGCTGCTGCTCACCCGCAGCGGCGTGCAGCGCGTCGACCCCCACGAGGTGCCCTGCGAAGCAGACAGCACGCGCTCCCATCGCCTGCTGCGCCTGGGCCAGGGCGACGAGCTGTTACAGGCCATCCAGGCCTGACTGCTCCGCCTGGACGGCCGCCGGCAAAGGGCCTTTGCAGGCGTTTGTTTTAAGGAAGAGTAAGCAGATTCTAATAGGAATTAGATAGCCGTTATGTTAGAATAGATGTTCTGTTCAGAAGCATTTCGGCAGCAGAGTTCAGGAGCTCAATGACCTTACAGAATATCGTCGTGCGCGGCGCACGGGAGCACAACCTCCAGAACATCGACGTAGAAATCCCTCGCAATAAAATGGTGGTGGTGACAGGCCTATCCGGTTCGGGTAAATCCTCCCTGGCCTTTGATACCATCTTTGCCGAAGGGCAGCGGCGCTACGTAGAGTCGTTATCGGCCTATGCCCGCCAGTTCTTAGGTCAGCTAGAAAAGCCCGCCGTCGACCAGATTGAAGGCCTCAGCCCGGCCGTCTCCATCGATCAGAAAGGCGTGAGCCATAACCCGCGCTCCACGGTCGGCACCGTCACCGAAGTGTACGACTATATGCGCCTGCTCTATGCGCGCGTTGGCACGCCGCACTGCCCCGTTTGTGGGCGGCCGGTGCAGCCGCAGTCGGCAGAGCAGATCGTAGAAAGCATCGAGAAGATGCCCGACGGCAGCCGCATTCAGGTGCTGGCGCCGCTGGTCAAAGATCGCAAGGGTCATCACCAGTCGGTGTTCGAGGATGTGCGCAAGGCAGGCTTCGTGCGCGTGCGCGTCAACGGCGACATCCGCCAGGTGGACGAAGAGATTGAGCTGGACCGCTACAAGAACCATACCATCGAAGCAGTGGTCGACCGCCTGGTCATCCGCCAAAATGGGGAAGGGGAAGAGGCGCGGGCCTCCCGCTCGCGGCTCACCGATTCCGTCGAAACGGCCCTGCGCCTGGGCGATGGCGTGGTCATCATTAACGACGTCAGCGAGCCCGACAACCCCACCGACCGCCTCTATTCCGAGCACCTTTCCTGCGTCTACGACGGCACCAGCATCCCCGATATCGAGCCCCGTTCGTTTAGCTTTAACAGCCCGCACGGCGCTTGCCCCGATTGCCAGGGGCTGGGCACCAAGAAGGCCATCGACCCCGATCTGGCGATGCCCAACAAGGATATCTCCCTGCGCGAGGGCGCCATCGTTGCCTGGCCCACCGACGACAAGCAAGGCTACTACTGGCAGCTCATCGCCGCCACGGCGCGCCACTTCGACATTCCGCTGGATGTGCCCGTGCGCCGGCTTAGCGACGCTCAGATACGGATTCTGCTTTATGGCAGCGGCCAGGAGAAGATACAGATCCGTTACACCAACCGCGAAGGGGCCGTGCGCAAATACCGTACCAACTTTGAAGGCGTGATCCCTAACCTGGAGCGCCGCTACCTGGAATCGACCTCCGATTATGTGCGCTATAAGCTAGAAGAGTTCATGGTCAACCGGCCTTGTGCTACCTGCGGCGGCTCGCGCCTCAACCCAGTCGCCCGCGCCGTAGACATCGACGGCATGACCATTGCCGATATCGTCGACCGGCCCGTGGTGCGCGTCATCGATTGGGTGAACTTGCTGCGTGATGAGCAGCAAACGCCGCTCACCACGCGCCAGCAGATGATCGCCAGCCCCATTATGAAGGAGATTGGCGACCGCCTGGAGTTTCTGATCGACGTCGGTCTCGACTACCTCACACTCAGCCGTTCTGCCGGCAGCCTCAGCGGCGGCGAAGCGCAGCGCATTCGCCTGGCCACACAAATTGGCAGCCGCCTCATGGGCGTGCTCTACGTGCTCGACGAGCCGAGCATCGGCCTGCATCAGCGCGACAACGCCCGCCTCATTCGCACGCTCAAAGGCATGCGCGACCTGGGCAACACCGTGCTGGTGGTAGAGCACGATGAAGAGACCATTCGCGAGGCCGATTGGGTAGTGGACCTGGGGCCGGGCGCGGGCAAGTACGGTGGGCGCGTGGTCGCCGAAGGCACGCCAGAGCAAATCGCCGGCGAGCAGAGCTCCATCACTGGCGCATACCTCAGCGGTCGCATGCGCATCGCCATTCCCGCGCGACGCCGCCGCAGTACGGGGCATTGCCTGGTAGTGAAGGGCGCGCGCGAAAACAACCTCAAGGGCATCGACGTGCAAATCCCGCTGGGCAAGTTCGTCTGCGTCACCGGCGTCAGTGGCAGCGGCAAAAGTAGCTTCCTCATCGAGATCCTGAGCAAGCGCCTGTCGCAGTACTTTTACCGCTCGCACGATTTGCCGGGCAAGCATGAGACCATCGAAGGCCTGGAGCATCTGGACAAAGTGATCGAAATCGACCAGAGCCCCATTGGCCGCACGCCGCGTTCCAATCCGGCCACTTACACCAAGGTGTTCGACCCCATCCGCCAGCTCTTTGCCGAGATGCCTGATAGCAAAATGCGCGGCTACAAGGCCGGCCGCTTCAGCTTCAACGTCAAAGGCGGGCGCTGCGAGGCCTGCCAGGGGCAGGGGCAAAATCGCATCGAGATGCAGTTCTTGCCCGACATCTACGTGCCGTGCGACATCTGCAACGGCACGCGCTACAATCGCGAAACGCTGCAGGTGCGCTATAAGGGGCTGAACATTGCCGAAGTGTTGGAGCTAACCCTCGACGAAGCCCTGGACTTTTTTGAGAACATTCCCACCATCCATCGCAAGCTGCAGACCATGGTCGACGTAGGCCTGGGTTACATCCGCCTGGGCCAGCCGGCGCCCACACTTAGCGGCGGCGAGGCGCAGCGCGTTAAGCTGAGCCGCGAGCTATCCAAAATCGCCACCGGTCGCACCATGTATATCCTCGACGAGCCTTCCGTGGGCTTGCACACGCACGACGTCGCCAAACTCATCGTGGCCCTGAATAGCCTGGTGGATATGGGCAACACCGTGGTGATCATCGAGCACAACCTGGATATTATTAAGGTCGCAGACCACCTGATCGATCTGGGGCCGGAAGGCGGCGACCGTGGCGGCACGATCGTCGCAGCGGGCACGCCCGAAGAAGTCGCCCGCGTCGCAGGCTCCCATACGGGTCAGGCGCTCTTACCAGTGCTTAACGGCAGTTTATAGGCCCATAACTTTCTTTGGCTTTCAACCAACTGAATAGGCGATGGATGAGTTAGCCGGTTTTATGCCCGCCGCCGCCCCGCGGCGACGATTCACCATCATTCTAGAAGCCGTACGCTGGCAGACGCTGTTAAGTTTCCTCCTGCCTTTCACCCTGTACCTGCGTACCCTGGCCCCCACCATCTACAACCTGGATAGCGCCGAGCTCACCACCGCCGCCGCTACCGGCGGCATCTTGCGCGCCACAGGGTATCCCCTTTACCTGCTGCTGGGCCGCTTCTGGAGCCTGCTGCCCGTGGGCGATGTGGGCTATCGGCTCAATCTGTTCTCAGCCTTTTGCGGCGCGCTAACCATTCTGCTGCTCGATCTCTGCCTGCGCCGGCTGTACGTTGGGCGTTGGGCGCGCCTTGGCGCCCTGGGCCTGCTGGCCTGCGCCCCTTACTTCTGGCACTTGTCGCTCATTGCGGAGGTCTATACCCTGCACACCGCGCTCATGGCCGGCCTGATCCTGGCCAGCTTGCGCTGGCGCGAGCAGCCGTCGCCGCGGCGCCTGGCCCTTATCGCCTTGCTCTTGGTGCTCAGCCTGGCGCACCACGCCGCCACCGTCCTCTTGCTGCCCGGCTTGCTCATCTTTCTGTCATCTGGTGGCCGCAGCTTGTTGCAGTGGCGCGCCTGGCGCTTGCCGCTGGCTGCCGGCTTGGCTGCCGCGTCCGTCTTCCTCGTTCTGCCCCTGCGCTATCTCGCCGCGCCGGCCTTTAACTATGCCGGCGTCTACAATGCCCAGGGCATCTTCATGCCAGTGAATGTCGCCTCACTGCAGGGGCTGTTATGGCTGGTCACCGGCCGCGCCTTTGCCGGGCAGATGTTCGGCTATACCGCCGCTGCTGCCCTGCAGCAGTTGGCAGACTACGGCGTGCAGCTTTGGCAGGCCTTTTTTGCCGTGGGCATTGGACCCGGGCTTTTGGGCGCAGCGCTGCTCTGGCGCCGCGACCGTTTGCTCAGCGCGGCTTTGCTGGGCTTCTTTCTGGCGAACGTGCTCTTCTATGCCAACTATCGCGTCGTCGACAAGGTTACGATGTACCTGCCGACCTATGTTATCTGGACCCTGTGGCTGGGCCTAGGCCTGCAGGAGCTGCTGCGCTGGCTGCAGGGCACGCGCTGGCTGCGGCCAGCGCACGCCTTCCTGGCCGTCGTGCTCTTGTTGGCCGTGGCCTGGAACTGGCCGCGCGTGGACCTCTCCGGCGACTGGAGCGCGCGCCGCCAGGGCGAGCAGATTCTGGATGATGTGGCGCCCAATGCCCTCGTCGTGGGTTGGTGGGATACCGTGCCCGTGGTGCACTACCTGCAATTCGTCGAAGGCCGTCGTTCCGATGTGTTGGCTATTAACCGCTTCCTGATCAGCTCCGAGAACCTGGAGCAGCTCATCCGCAACGAAGCGCCGCACCGCCCTGTCTACATCAATTCACCGCCGCCTGAGCTCCTGCGCGCCATGCATATCCAGCACGCCGGCGAGCTCTACCGCCTCACGCCCATAGAATCAGATCGCACACAAGGAGATTGACCCATGGATCGTCAACACAAGCTGTTTAGCCGCGCTGCTCTGGCCTTTCTGATCCTGCTCTCCGGCCTGGCGTTCATGCCCTTCGCCGGGCTCTCCAGCGAAAGTGTGGGCTGGCAGTCCTTATCCGGCGCTTACCAGGCCGACCTGAACGTTGATCCTGACCGCGGACGCCCCGGCAGCGCCTTTCTTTTTACCGCTTCCGGCTTCCCGCCGAACCAGCTCGGCATTATTTACGTCAACGGCCTGGTGGTGGGTAACGTGTGGATCGATGGCAGCGGCCAGGCCGTGTTTTTGATTCAGACGCAGGCGGATAGCGCCCAAGGCGATTACTTTGTCACGCTGGCTACCGGCGGCAACGCATCGGCCACTGAGGATTTCCGGCTGGAGAACGACGAAGCGCTTGAGCCGCCTCCAGACGGCTACGACGGCCCGGTCTTCGGCCTGGAAGCAGGCCTCTACCTGCCATTCTTTGCCCGCTCTTAGTCTACACGGCCTGCGCCGGCCGCTGCTCATATTTTTCACCAGCCGCCTGATCGTCGTCCTGGCCGCTTATCTGCCAGTGGCCCTCCTGCCCGCGGCCATGACCGAGCACGCCTACCATTTGCGCGGGGCCGACAATATTCTACTCGACGTTTTTGGCAGCCGCTGGGATGCTGGCTTCTATGTCAGCATCGTGGAAGAAGGCTACCACTATCAGGGTGTGCCACTGTCCTCTGTGCCCTTCTTTCCCCTCATGCCCCTGCTAATGCGCCTGCTCCTGCCGCTCACCGGCGATGCAGTGGTGGCCGGTGTGCTTGTAGCCAATGGCGCTCTGCTGCTGGCCTCGCTCCTCTTCTACCGCCTAGTCGCACAGACCTGGGGCGAGCTCCTGGCGCAGCGCGCACTCTGGTACCTGCTCATCTTCCCCACCGCCTTTTTCGGCTCGGCCCTGTACAGCGAGTCTCTCTTCTTGCTGGCAGCCATTGGCGCGCTCGCCAGCGCCCGCCGCGGGCGCTGGGGTCTGGCGGCCCTCTTTGCCCTAGGCGCCGGCCTAGCCAGGCTGATGGGCCTCATCGTAGCCCCCATGCTGGCCCTGGAATGGCTGCAGCAGCGACAGGCAGCGCAGCAGGCCGCCGTCGCCGCGGCTCAAAGCGATCCGCCGGCGAGTGATGAGCCAGCGCAGCCGGCCCTGCCCGCGCCCTGGGCTGCGCTGGCTGCCATCCTGGCCGCTCCCGTCGGCCTGGGTGCTTATATGGCCTATCTCTGGCGCACCTTTGGCCATGCGCTGGCCTTCGTCCATGCCTCATCGGCCTGGCGCCGCCAGCCGCGCATGCCCGGGCAAACCATCGCCGCAATGCTGCAGGAGCCCGCCGACGGCTGGCTGCAGGCGCTGCGCAGCGGTACATTGCCCTTAAACGACTGGCTCGATCTGGCCTTCGTGCTTTGCTTTCTGCTGGCGGCCTTTGCGCTGCTCTATCGCCGGCAATGGGCCGAGGGCATCTTCGTCTGGTTGGGCGTGATGCTGGGCATTAGCTCCGGCCTACTGCTCAGCCAACGCCGCTACGTCTGGGTGTTGTTTCCCGTCTACGTCCTGCTGGCGCAGTGGGGTGCGCGCCCATGGGTTGATCGCCTCATCACCGGCCTCTCCATCGCCCTGCTGGCCCTCTTCACCGCCCTCTTTGCCCTCGGCTACTGGGTGGCCTGAGCGCCCTCACTTTTTGACATCGCCCGGAATTGGCCATAATAGAGGGTTGTCCACGCCGTCGCTGGAACGCGACATTGAATAGCCGGCGCGGCGCGAAGCCATGAACCTGGTCACACTCGAAGCGGTCTCCAAACAGTACAGCGAGCGCCTGCTGCTCGACGAGGTCGATCTGTTGATCAACGAGGGTGAGCGCATTGGCCTCATTGGCGTCAACGGCAGCGGCAAGACCTCCTTGCTGCGTCTCATTGCCGGCCTGGAGCCGCCGGATGGCGGTAAGGTGACCGTGTGGGGCGGCGTGAACATCGAATATCTGCCGCAAGAGCCGCGCCTGGACCCTTCGCTCACTCTATTGCAATACATTTTCCAGAGCGACGCGCCGCAGCTTCGCCTGCTGCGCCGCTACGAGGAAGCGAGCTGGCTGCTGCAGCAGTCGCCGCAGGACGAGGCCTTGCAGCAGCAGCTCCTGGCGCTCAGCGCGGATATGGATCACCTGGACGGCTGGGCCGCCGAGACCAAGGCGCGCACCATCCTGACGAAGCTCGGTGTCGCCGACTTCGGCGCGCGTCTTGGCGCGCTCAGCGGCGGCCAGCGTAAGCGCGCTGCCCTGGCGCGAGCACTCATCGATCGCGCCGATTTGCTGATCCTCGACGAGCCCACCAACCACATCGACGCCGACGCCGTGGCCTGGCTGGAAGAGTATCTGCTCAGCGAGCCGGGCGCCCTCTTTATGGTCACGCACGATCGTTACTTCCTCGACCGCGTGGCTAACCGCATTGTGGAGCTGGACCGCCGCAAGCTGGTTTCCTATCCTGGCAACTACACCAAATACCTGGAGCTGCGCAGCGCGCGCCACGAGCAGCTTGCCGCGGCCGAGGCTAACCGCCAGCGCCTGCTACGCCAGGAGCTGGAATGGCTGCGCCGCGCGCCGCAGGCCCGCGGCACCAAGCAAAAGGCGCGCAAGCAGCGCGTCGCCGAGCTGCAAACCCTGCGCTACGACAGCGGCGAGGAGCGCGTGGCCATCATGCTTGCCGGGCGGCGCCTGGGCAAGCGCGTGCTGGAAGCCACGAGCCTGAGCAAATCGTACGGCGACCTGACTCTGTTCGAAGGCCTCGACATGCGCCTGGAGCGTGGCGACCGCATCGGTATCATTGGGCCCAACGGCGCCGGTAAGAGCACCTTTCTGGACATTCTGGCGGGCAAGACGGCGCCCGATAGCGGCGCCGTGCACTGGGGCGAGACCGTGGAGCTGGGTTACTACGACCAGGAGAGCGCCGGGCTGCCAGAAAACAAACGCGTGCTGGATTTCATCATGGACCAGGCGCCGCTCATCCGCGACGACGACGGCGAGCGCGTCGACGCCGCGCGCGTATTGGAATGGTTCCTCTTCCCTCGCGCCCATCAGCGCACCTACATTAAGGACCTCAGCGGCGGCGAGCGGCGACGCCTATACTTGCTGCGCACTTTAGTGCACCGCCCCAATGTGCTGCTGCTGGATGAGCCTACCAACGACCTCGACATCCCCACATTGACCGTGCTGGAGCAGTTCCTCGACCATTTCCAGGGCGCGCTCATCGTCGTCAGCCACGACCGCTACTTCCTCGACCGCTGTGTGGATTATCTCGTGCACTTCGAGAACGGCGCAGTCAGCGGCCGCTACCCGGCCCCCTACAGCGCCTATCGCCGCCTGCGCGCGCAGGCCGAAAGCGCGCGCCCTGGGCCCGCCCCTGCGGCGCAAAGCGTGCCACCAGATGCGCCCAGCCCTTCGCCGCCGCGCCCAGCCGCCCCACCAGCCCGCCGCCTAACCTGGAAAGAACAGCGCGAGCTGGCGGCGCTGGAAGAAAACATCGGCGAGCTGGAAGAGCAGCGAACGGCCCTGGAACAGGCCATCAACGCCAGCGCCGACGACTACACCCGCTTGCAGCCGCTGGCGGTAGAGCTGGAGGCCATCCAGCGGCGCCTGGAGCAGGCCATGGAGCGCTGGGCCGAGCTGGCCGAAATTGGCGAGGCGTAACCCGCGGCGGCCTTCTCTAGCGCTTCGTGGTGTCTTTATAACGAAGACGCCCGGGCGGGGAGGCGGCACGCGGGAAATGATCGCCATGTTAGAAGTTATTCAATTGACCCCCTTTCAGCCCTATGCTAAACTATTTTATGTTCACTACCGCTGATTAGGAGGGTTTCTGTGAAACCGACACTCACGCCGCGATCTTGGTTCATTCTGCTGCTGATTTTGGCCCTGGCGCTGGTAGCCTGCGAAAGGCCGCTGCAGGATGACGCCGCTCTGACCCTGGAGCCGCTGGCGCCCACCGGCGAGCCAATTCCCGGCTACCCCGGCGCCGAGACGCCGGCCGTGCCGGGCCTCCTCTCCACGCCGACTAGCAGTGCGCCCCTGCCGGGCGACGAAGAGACAGAAACGCCGGGCGAGGAAGTGCCCGAAGCCGAGCCTACGCCCTCCGGGCCGGTCATTCATACTGTCGTCGCCGGCGACACGCTCGGCCGGCTGGCCGCGCAGTACGGGGTCACTATCGAAGACATCGCCGCCGCCAACGGCCTTACCAACATCCACGCCCTGGACGTTGGCCAACAGCTAACCATCCCCATCGGCGGTTTTGTGCCTCCCGAGCAACCCACCACAGAACCGGCCGGCGAAGAGCCCGGTACGGGCGAGCAGCCGCCCCCGGCCCAGGAGCGCGTGCACACGGTGCAGCCCGGCGAAACGCTGTTCCGCATCGGCCAGCAGTATGGCTTCACCGTCGACGAGCTGGCGGCCTACAACCAGTTGGCCAACCCCAACCGCCTCGACGTCGGGCAGCAGATTCGCATCCCGCCGGAAGGTTACACGGTCCCCTAAAGCTCTCCGGGCGCCGCTCGCCCGCTGCTGATGCCATGAAACACACCTCGTACATCCAATGGCACGGCCCTACCTGGCGCTTGCGCGTCTACGAGCTGCAGCAGACTGCGGCGGCGACCGTGCAGAAAGGCGTCATAGAACACCCCGGCGCCGTGATCCTCATTCCCGTCACCGCGGCCGGCGAAGTGCTCATGCTGCGCCAGTATCGCCTCTCGTTGCAGCGCACCATTCTCGAGCTGCCGGCCGGCACGCGCGGCTGGCAAGAGCCCTGGCTGGCCTGCGCCCAGCGCGAGCTACGTGAAGAAACCGGCTATCGCGCACAAATATTCACCGAGCTGGGCGACGCCTGGCCTGCGCCGGGCTATTCCGACGAGCTGATGCGCTTTTATATGGCCCAGGAGCTGTCGCTAGCTCCCCTGCCGCCGGATGCCGACGAACAGATCGCCGTGCAGCCCATGCCCCTGCCCGCGCTGCTGGCCATGGCCCTCGACGGCCGCCTGCAAGACGCTAAAAGCATCGTGGGCCTGCTGCGCCTGGCGGCGAAAACCGGCGCGCTCGCCCTCTAAGCCGCCGTCTGCTCATCTTCCTGCCCCTGTTCCTGGTCGTGGTCGCTGCGATCGCCAAATGATTTCAGGTCCAGGGCCAGGCGCTGCAGCGCCGCCTGCACCAGGTGGTGCACCGTGCCCGCGGGGTATTGGCCCGTCTCGTCACGCTCGCCGGCCGGCGTGCCCAGCAACAACTGCAGGCTTTCGTCTACCGAATCTGTGGCCCACACATGAAACTGCCCCGCGGCCACAGCCTCGACAACTTCCTCGTCGAGCATCAGGTTTTTCACATTGGCGCGCGGAATCAGCGCGCCCTGCTCGCCGCTCAGGCCTCGCTGCCGGCACAGGCGAAAGAAGCCTTCCACCTTCTCCGTGGCGCCGCCGACGGCCTGCAGCTCGCCATGCTGGTTGATCGAGCCCGTGACCGCGATCTCCTGGCGCACGGGCAGCCCGCTCAGGCTAGAGAGCAGCGCCAAAAGCTCGGCCGCCGAGGCGCTGTCGCCGTCCACTTCCATGTAATTCTGCTCAAAGGTCAGGCTCGCCGATAGCGACAGCGGCTGCTCCTGCGCATACGTGCCGCCCAGATAGCCCACCAGCGTCAGCAGCCCTTTGTTGTGGATCGGGCCGGCCATATCCACTTCGCGCTCAATGTTCACCACGCCGTCCTCGCCCATATAGGTGCGCGCCGTGATGCGCCCCGGCGTACCGAAGCGGTAGTCGCCGAAGTCGAGCACCGACAGGCCGTTAACCTGGCCAACCACGGCTCCTTCCGTGACAATGAGCAGGTCGTCTTGCAAGATTTGCTCCAGCAGCCGCTCCTCGGCGTGGCTGGCGCGATAAGCGCGCTCGGCCGCCGCCTGCTGCACATCGCGAGCCTCCACCCACTCCCGGCCTTCCTGCGCCGCCCAGAAATCCGCCTCGCGCACAAAGTCGGCTAACTGGCCAAAGTGGGCGCTCAGGCGGTTCTGGTCCTGGCACAGGCGCGAGCCCAGCTCCACGATTTTAGCCGCGGCCTCCGCTGTAAAGTGGCGCAGCCCCTCTCGCTGGCAGCAGCGCGCCACAAACTGCGCATACTGCTGCTCATTCGCCTCGTCGCGCAGCAGCGACGGCTCAAACTCCGCCTTGACCTTAAACAGCTCGGCGAACTCTTCTTCATGGTCGAAGAAGGTGTAGTACCACTCTTCGCTGCCGGTCAGGATCACCTTCACGCGCAGCGGGATCGGCTGCGGATCCAGCGATTGCGCCGGCGCAGGGTAGCCGTTCAACGCTTCCGGCGTCTGCAGGCGGACCTGTTCCGAGCGCAGGGCGCGTTGCAGCGCCTGCCACGCATCGGGGTGCTGCGCCGCGTCTCGCGCATGCAAGATCAGGTAGCCGCCGTTAGCCCGGTGCAGGCTGCCCGCGCGCAGCGTGCTGAAGTGCGGCGCCATCAGGCCCTGCTCATGCACATACTCCATGCGCCCGATCAGGTTTAAATAGGTTGGGTTCAGCTCCAGCACCACGGGCGCGCCCGTCTGCTGGCCGTTGTCCACAAACAGGTTCACCTGGTAACGGCGCAGGTCTGGCTTCTCTTCTGCCAGCAGCAAATCAGGCAGCCGCTGCGCCATATCCTGCTCCATTTGCAGCAAATGGCCGGCCACTTCCGGCAGGTCGGCGTAGCGCTGCTGCAGCGGCGCAAAGCGCCGGGCCAGCGCTGCCTCGTCAATGGCTCTGGTTTCCTGCCGGCCGCTTTCTGTGGCAAAGGCGCGAGGCAGCTCTCTCTGCAGCGTCGCCAGCAGCTCGGCGACCTCTATTTGCAGCCCTGCGCCGCGCCCGGCGGGCAGCGCCAGAGCGCGTGGGCGGTGTGGCTGCTGAAAGTTGTGCACATAGACCCAATCCGCCGGCCTCGCATCTGCGGCCGCGCGCTGCGCCACCAGCCGTTGCACAGCCGTCATACGACCCGTGCCGCTTTCTCCCGCCACAAAGACGTTGTAGCCCGGCGCACGCATGCCCAGACCGAAGGCCAACGCTTTCGTGCCCCGTTGCTGTCCGATGAAATCCCCCGCGCCCTCCAGCTCTGCAGTGGTCTTAAATGAAAATGCGCTCGCCTGGCATACGCGTCGCAAGCTCTCTACGGGCAGCGCTTTTAGCGTCATCGCGTTTTTGTTCACTCCGGAAAAAATAGTCTGCCCCCGATCTTATCCCCCACCCCACACAACGGCAACCGTCCTGGCCGTCTAGCCGCCTTGCGCCGCTTGTTTGGCTTCCCAATCGATCACCCAGTTATACCACTGCTGCCCGCCGAACAGCGCAACATCATTTTGCAGCCAGTGGTGGCGCGCCCGATACTCGATGCGCAGAAACAGCGGCGCAATGGGCATTTCGCCCTCCGGCCCAAAAAAGCGCTCTTCAATGTCCGCATAGAGCGCCACGCGCGCCTCGGGGTCCGCCTCTTCGCGTGCCTGCACGATCAGCTCATCCGTCTCCGTGCATTCCCGCTTGCTCGTAGGCTCGTTTTCGCAGCCCAGCACATCGCCCACCCAGTTATTCTCGTCGGCATACTCCGGCGCGCGCCCGGCCGTCCAGATATGCGGCGCCGTTTCGTCCGGCTCGCTGGCCAAGGTTGCCTGCAGCAGCTCTTCAAAAGGCATCTGCTCAATCTGGAACAGGTCCGCGTCGCAGCCAAGGTATTCCACCCACTGCGCCCGGGCATATTCCAGCCAGTCGAGCGTCTCCTTGCCCGAAAAACCCAGCAGCGACAGCGTTGGGAACCCTTCGCAATCCGGGTATCCCGCCGCCGCCAACTGCTCGCGCGCGTATTGCGGGTCGAAGCCCACGCCCACCTCGCCAATCGGCGGCGCCCCGAAAATGCCCGGCGGCGCAAAGTGGCGCATCGGCAAACCCTGGCCCAGGCGCACCTGGTCCACGAACGTCTGGCGGTCAAATGCGGCGCTCAGCGCGCGGCGCACCTCCACCTGGTCCAGGGGCGGTTTGGTATGGCGGAAGCCAAAGTAAAACACGGCCAGATCCGGCGCCTGGTAGGTTTCGTTGCCGAACTGCTCCAGGTGCGCCGCCAGCTCACCATCGGGGATCTCCGACTCGTCAACCTCATAGTTCAGCCACTGCGCATAGCCGTTCACCGTGTCTGGCGCCACGCTCACGCGGATGCGCTCGATATTGCCCGCGCCGCGCATATCTTCCGGCATCAGCTCGTTGCGCAGCAGCGTGCGGCGCACACCATGAACCCATTCGCTCAAAACATAAGGCCCTGCGCTGATGATATTGCCGGCCTCCGTCCACTGGTGGCCGTGCCGCGCAATGGCCCAATCGGGCGTCGCCGACAGCGCCCACATCGGCGTCATGGAAAGAAAGTAGCCGGCGGGAAAAGCCAGCTCCACGACCAGCGTCGCTTCGTCGGCCGCGCGCACCCCCACCGTTTCAAAGTCCGCCTCGCTCAGCGCGCCGGGGCTTTCATGGCTCAGCAGGGCCTGGCAGCCGGCAATCACGTGTGCGATCGCCGTGCCCGCTGGCGCGCCGCCGCTTGGGTCGCACACGCGCCGGAACGACGCCACAAAATCGTGCGCCGTGACAAAGGCCGGTGCCTCGCCAATTTGCGCGCCAGATTCGTCGAACGATGGCCGGTTAACATGCGTGGTTTGCCCGCTCACCGGGTTGTGATAGACCCATGGAATGTCCGTGCGCAGATGAAAGGTCCACGTCAGGCCATCTTCCGAAGAGTCCCACGTGGTAGCCGCCTGCGGCACAACTTCCGAGGTAACCGCATCGTAATTGGTTAGCTGCACGAAAAGATTTTCAATGTATGAGCCCGAAACCTCGTCTCCGGCAAGCTGCGGATCCAGCCCTGGGATGTCACTGAGCGAGTACCCGTGGTAGGTAACTGTTTCGCCCGGCGTCGTGGCCGGCTGCACCAGGCGCGTCACTTCCACCTCTTCGGTAATAATCCGCGTCACTTCGATGGTCTCGCCTTCGTGCACCACCGTGACCGTGACAATGCGCGTCACTTCCACCGTGTTCTCATCGCAGGCTGCCAGCGCCAGGGCCAGGATGACCATCAGACTGAAAATCGTTCCGATACGTACCATATGCCGCGCATTATAGCCTTGCGTCCCCCACGGGACAACGGCGCCGCGCCCCGCCCCTTCAGCCGCTGGCGCGCCGCGCCCCGGCAACACTTGCCTCCCACCCGCTTCCCGATCACAATAGGCCCCATGATTTCCTTTGGTCGCGAAGTTTGCAGCCGCCTGGAGAGCGCAGAAAGCCGCGAATGGCTGGTGAGCAACGGTATTGGCGGGTTTGCCATGGGCCCAATCGCCGGCGCGCTGAATCGCCGCTATCACGGTTTGCTCGTCGCCGCGCTCAAACCGCCCCTGGGCCGCACGCTGCTGCTGGCAAAGCTAGACGAAGATGTCAAATATGACGGGCGCCAATATGCCCTCTTTGTCAACCGCTGGGCCGACGGCGCGCTGGAGAGTGAAGGCCTGCGCTATTTGCAGCGCTTCCACCTGCACGGCACCACGCCGGTGTGGACCTATGCCTTGGCCGACGCCTTGCTCGAAAAGCGCGTATGGATGGAGCACGGCGCGAACACTACCTATGTGCGTTATCACTATCTGCGCGGCGCCGGCCCACTAGAGATCTATGCCAAGGCCGTGGTGAACTACCGCGATTACCACCAGACCACCATTCTGAACGACTGGCAGCCGGCCATTGTGCCGCTCGACGACGGCATGCGCGTGACGATGTTTGAAGGCGCTGTGCCGCTCACCCTGCGCTGTAGCCCCGGCGAAGTCTGGCCGGAGTTCAACTGGTACGAAGACTATTACTTGAGCGAAGAAGAAGCGCGCGGCCAGAACGACGTGGTCGAAGATCATGTGCACGTGGGCGTCCTGGGCGCAACCCTGCAGCCAGACCAGACCTTCACAATCATGGCCTCCGCCGAGGCGCACGGCGCAGGGCCGCTCGACGGCCAACGCGCCTGGCGGCGTCGCGCGGCCTACGAGCGCCGCCTACTTGTCCGCGCCGCCCGCGTGCGCCCGCCGGCGCCCGCCCGGCTGGTTCTGGCCGCCGACCAATTCGTGGCCCGTCGCGATAGCGGCGGCCCAGAGCAGGGCGCCACGATCATTGCCGGCTACCCCTGGTTTGCCGACTGGGGGCGCGATACGATGATCAGCCTGCCCGGCCTGGCGCTGCACACCGGCCGCCCCGAGCTTGCCGCCGGCATCTTGCGCACCTATGCCGCCTTCGTGGACCAGGGCATGCTGCCCAATCGCTTTCCCGACGAAGGCCAGGCGCCCGAATACAACGCCGTCGACGCTAGCTTATGGTATTTCGAAGCCCTGCGCGCCTACCGCGCCCACGCGCCGCACGACGCCGACCTCTCCCGCGCCATCTTCCCCGTATTGCGGCAGATCATCGATTGGTACGAGCGCGGCGCGCGTTACAACATTGGCGTCGATGCCGCCGACGGCCTGCTCTATGCCGGCGAAGAAGGCTTGCAGCTCACCTGGATGGACGCGAAAGTGGACGGCGATGTCATGACACCGCGTATGGGCAAGCCCATTGAAGTAAATGCCCTGTGGTATAACGCGCTGTGTATCATGGTGCGCCTGTGCCATGATCTGGGCTATGACGGCGCGCCCTACGAACGGCTGGCGGCGCGCACGCGCGAAGGCTTTGTCCGTTTTTGGAACGAAGCTCGCGGCTTTTGCTACGATCTGCTGGATTCCCCGCCGCAGGAAACAAGCGCACACGACGCCCTGCGCCCTAACCAGCTCTTTGCCGTCTCGCTGCCCCACTCGCCGCTAGCCACCTGGCAACAGAAGCTGGTGGTCGAGGCCTGCGCGCGGCGGCTGGTGACAGGCTACGGCCTGCGCACGCTGGCCCCTGAAGAGCCAGGCTACATGGGCCGCTGCGAGGGCGACCAGAGGCAGCGCGACCAGGCCTACCACCAGGGCAGCGTGTGGGCCTGGCTCATGGGGCCCTTCGTCACTGCGCACCTGCGCGTCTACGGCGATCGCGCCGCTGCGCGCGCATACCTGCAGCCGCTCATGCAGCACCTCGTGGACCATGGCGTGGGCAGCGTCAGCGAGATCTTCGATGGCGACCCGCCGTTTACGCCGCGCGGCTGCCCGGCGCAGGCCTGGAGCGTCGCCGAGCTGATCCGCGCCTGGCGGGAGACCGCGCAACCATGAGCCGCTTACAGGGCAAAGAGCGCGCCGACTACGTGCAGGCCATGTTTGCGCGCATCGCCGGCCGTTACGACCTGATGAACCGCGTCATGACCTTTGGCCAGGATCTGCGCTGGCGGCGCTACGTCATCCGCCAGGCCCAGCTTCCGCCGCGCGGCAGGCTGCTAGACATTGCCACAGGCACCGGCGATATTGCCTATGAAGGCCTGCGCCGCCATCCGGACATCCAGGCCGTGGGCGGCGATTTCACCATCGAAATGATGTTGGTGGGCAAACGCTATGCCCAGCGCCGCGCGCTGCAGTGGGTCGCCGCCGATACCCTGGCCCTGCCCTTCGCCGCCAACACCTTCGACGCCGTCACCTCCGGCTTCCTAATGCGCAACGTGATCGACCTGCCCGGCGCTTTGCGCGAGCAGGTGCGCGTCACACGCCCCGGAGGCTGGGTGGTGATCCTCGAATCGAGCCCGCCGCCGCGCAACCTGCTGCGGCCGTTCATCCGCCTGCACCTTAACCTTGTCATTCCCACCATCGGCCGCCTACTCACCGGCGAAGCCGACGCCTACCGCTACCTGCCAGACACCACGCAGCGCTTCCAATCGCCCGGCGCCCTGGCCGTGAGCATGCGCGACGCCGGGTTGCAGAATGTGGACTACCGCCTGTTCATGTTCGGCACAATCGCCGTGCATAAAGGGCAGAAACCGTAAATGATAAAATGGCGTTATCCTAAGCTGCTCACACTCCTCCTGCTGGCCTCCTGCGCACCGCAGACGGCCACGCAGCAGGCAGCGACGACGATATCTGAAGCCGCGCTGCCCGCCACGGCGACGCAGGCCACGGCGACGGTCACTTCGCAGCCGCGCGCCACACCCAGCACAGACCACATGCCGCCCACCGCCGGCGCCAGTACGCCGGAGGCGACGGCTTCGGCCACGCCGCAGACGCAGGAAACATGGGTCGCCACGACCCCGCCGCCTGTGCCGACGAGCGGGCGCACGGACGACGGCGCTTACTTCATGGGCCGTGAAGACGCGCCGCTGACCATGATCGACTACTCCGACTTTCTCTGAACAAACTGCCGTGCCTACGTGTTAGGCACTCAGCCACAACTGGTGCAAACGTTTGTCGAAAGCGGACAGATGAAGATCGTCTTCTGGCCGGTTCTCAATCACGGCGAGCCTGGTATCAACGCCACGATCGCCGCCGAGTGCGTGGCGCGCCAGGATATCAACGCCTTCTGGGAGCTGCACCACCATTTTTTCCAGAATCAGGCCGACCTGTGGCGCGCCGACGGCGACTATTATGCCCAGGCGGCAGGCAGCGCCGGCATCGACGCCGCGCAGTTCACTGCCTGTTACGACGATGGCGACGCGCGGGCGCATGTTCTGGCCCTGGATGAAGGGCGCCGTCAGCGTGGCATCTTCTCGCAGCCCGTATTTGACGTGGGCGGCGAGTTGCTCTACGGCTCGCAGGCGTTCAGCACGTTCGAGCAGCTGATTAACGCTGCGTTGCAGCAGATTGACGGCTGAGCAGCCGGTTACTGTTCACAAGGCTCGGAGGGTCTCCTTTCCATGACGGCGCACATTTTTCAGATCAACATCTCCGACGGCGGCGTGCCTAAGCGCTCCGTAGCACGGGCCGAGGTAACGGCACAAGGCATCGTGGGCGACCGCCAGCGCAACCGGCGCGTGCACGGTGGTCCTCGGCGCGCCCTTTGTCTTTTCTCCCTGGAGGCGATTTTGGCCCTGCAGCAGGAAGGGCACCCCATCTATCCCGGAGCCATCGGTGAAAACGTGACCATTGCCGGCCTGGACTGGCGCCAGGTGATGCCCGGCGTCATCCTGCGGCTGGGCCAGGACGTGCGCCTGCGCGTAACGAGCTATACCACGCCATGCTCCAACATTGCCGGAGCCTTTCGCCAGGGCGCTATCGACCTCGTCTTGGCGAAAACGGCGCCGCAGCACGCTCGTGTCTATGTCGAAGTGCTGCAGGAAGGCGCCATTCAGCCGGGCGATCCCGTTATCTTCGAATCCTGATCTATATCCTCACACATATCCCTAAAATGTGACACGGCACATGGCGCGGGCGGTGGGCCATGTTACGCTACAATGACGATTCACGTGTCGATTTGCTGTGAAGCGCGTCAAAGGGTCCGATGACCCTGCGCCCACATCGCACAAAGATGAAATTGGTACACGACGTACTGTAAAGGAGATAGGAACATGAATAGCCATGTCATGGAAGGAAAATGGACCAAACTGCGCGGCGAGCTGCAGAAGCGCTGGGGCAAGCTGACCAACGACGACCTGGACCAGATTGAAGGCCAGCTCACCTCGTTGGAAGGCAAGCTGCGCGAGCGCTACGGTTACAGCAAGAGCGAAGCCAGCGAGCAGGTAGACCAGTTTATGCACGAGGCGCGCGAACAGTTTGAAGAGGTCCAGGTGCGCCTGGGCCGTAAGCTGCGCAACACGAGCGAAGAGCTACAGCAGCGCATGGACGACGCCCGCGATATGGTTCGCGATAAGGCCAGCTCTGTAGAAGAGAAGCTCAAAGAAGTAGACGTGAAAGACACGGTCAAAGAGAACCCTCTGATGATCGCTGGCGTGGCCCTCCTGCTAACCCTGTTCATTGGAATGTGGCTGCGCTCGATGAGAAGCTAACAGACGGAGAGGCGCCGCCCCGGCAGCCGCTGTATGGCGACCGCCTGGCGCGGCCTTATGTCCGCAAAAAATGATGAGACGCGCCGCATCGAGCGCCGGCGCGTCTCTTTTTATTGCGCTTAGCGCAGGTCACGCTGGAAGGGCAGAATGGCCACTGGAATCAGCTTGATATGCTGCCTGGCAAACGGCAGGCCCACGATGGTAATGGCCAGCAAGAAAGCGGCGGCAAGGTGCGCCAAGGCAATCTCCCAGCCGAAGAAGATAATCCACAAAACATCAAAGAGCATGGCTACCGGCCCCTCGTTCTTGCTCACGACTACTTCTTTGCCAAAGGGCGCCAGCGTGGCCACCCCCAGCTTTATCGACTGCAGACCAAAGGGAATGCCCACAAGCGTCAGGCACAGGCCGATGCCACCGATGATGTAGCCAATGGCCACGATCAAACCGCCAAATAGCAACCAGATTATATTTCCTAATAGGCTCATCTCATCACTCCTGTATCAGCGACCGCAGCGCGCGGCAGCTCTCACCTAAGTATACGTCAGCACAGGCCGCGAGTTGCAACCGGCCCTGCGGCGACGCGGTCCCGCCCATTGGCGCGCAGCGCACCCTGGGCTAGAATCAGGCTAAAACGAAGTAACCGGCTGCGGCGCCTTCCGCAGCCGTATTGGGGCACGCAGCTACGCACCCTGATGTAAGGCAAAAGATATGAAAAACACCGCAACCAGGCACCCATTGTTGCGCCTGTGGCGCTACGCGACTGGGCACAGACGCACGATTGTTCTGGCCACGCTCTTCTCTATTTTAAATAAAACCTTCGACCTGGCGCCACCGGCGCTCATCGGCGCTGCCGTGGACGTGGTCGTCAACCGCGACGATTCCTTCATCTCCGGCATCGGCGTCACTGACCCGGCTCAGCAGCTCTGGTTGTTGGCAGGCCTCACCGTGGTCACCTGGGTCATCGAATCGCTCTGCCAGTACCTCTACGAGCTATACTGGCGTAACCTGGCGCAGACCATCCAGCACGAGCTGCGCGTAGACGCCTACAGCCATGTGCAGGGCCTGGAGCTGGCCTACTTTGAAGATCGCAGCACCGGCAGCCTGATGTCTGTGCTCAACGACGACATCAACCAATTGGAGCGTTTTCTAGACACCGGCGCTAACGACATTTTGCAGGTGCTCACCACCACGGTGATCATCGGTGGCCTCTTCATCCTGGCCGCGCCCGGCGTGGGTTGGCTGGCCCTGATTCCCGTGCCGCTGGTGGTCTGGGGCGCCCTGCGCTTTCAAAAGCGCATCGCGCCGCGCTATGCCGACGTGCGCGAGCGCGTGGGCCAGCTAAACGGCCAGCTTTCCAATAACCTAAGCGGCATTGCCACTATTAAGAGCTACACTGCCGAAGCGCACGAAGTGCAGCGTGTGCGCGCCGAAAGCGCCGCCTATCGCGAAAGCAACCGCCGCGCCATTGTGCTCAGCTCCGCCTTCGTGCCTCTCATCCGCATGGCCGTCATGGCCGGCTTCATCGTGATCATGATCTTTGGCGGCTACCTGGCGCTGAGCGGGCGCTTGAACGTGGGTGTTTACAGTGTGCTGGTCTTTATGACCCAGCGCCTCTTATGGCCGCTCACGCGCCTGGGGGCCACACTCGACCTCTACCAGCGTGCCATGGCCTCTACCACGCGCGTGATGAACCTGCTGCACACCAGAGAGCAAATGGTCGACGGCCACCTGTCGCTGCCCATCGAGCAGGTGCGCGGTGACGTGCGCTTCGAGAATGTCAGTTTCAGCTACCAGGATGACCAGCTAGTCACCTTGCACAACCTCTCGCTGCGCGTGCGCGCCGGCGAGACGGCAGCCATCGTAGGTTCTACGGGCGCAGGTAAAAGCACCGTGATCAAGCTGCTGCTGCGCTTCTACGATGTCCAGAGCGGGCGCATTTGCCTCGACGGCCGCGATATTCGTTCCATCAAAATGAACGACCTGCGCCGCGCCATTGGTCTGGTGAGCCAGGACGTCTTCCTCTTTCACGGCACGGTGCGCGAGAATATCGCCTATGGCACGTTCGACGCCTCTATGGACCAGATTATTGCCGCCGCGGAAATCGCCGAGGCGCATGAGTTCATCATGGCCCTGCCCCAGGGCTACGACACCATCGTCGGCGAGCGCGGCCAGAAGCTCTCCGGCGGCCAACGGCAGCGCATCTCTATTGCCCGCGCCGTGCTCAAGGACCCGCCCGTGCTCATTTTAGACGAAGCCACGTCGTCGGTAGACAACGAAACGGAAGCGGCCATCCAGCGCTCCCTGGAGCGCATTGTCAAGAACCGCACCACCATCGTCATCGCCCACCGCCTGAGCACGGTTCGCAACGCCGACCGCATCTTTGTGCTGGAAAACGGCGTGCTGCGCGAAGAAGGCCGGCACGACGAGCTGGTGCAGGGCGAGGGCATTTACGCCGCCTTGTGGCGCGTGCAGACCGGCGCGCGCCCGCCTGCGCCGGCGCGCGACAATGGCCAGCCGCAAAAGCGAACGGTGCGTGGCCCAGCCTAACCAGCCTGCAGCACGCCCGCTAACAGCTGCCTACTACCTGTCGTTTGTTAACCTGGGCCTCATCCTCGCCGTATTGGGCCCGACGCTGCCTTATCTGGCCGAGCAAACGGGCACACAACTAAGCCAGGTTAGCATCTTATTTAGCGCCCGCGCCTTCGGCGCGATTAGCGGCGCGCTGCTCTCCGGCCGCCTCTACGACCAGCGCGCCGGGAATCGCCTGGTGGCCTTAGCCCTGCTCACCTTCGCCGTTAGTCTGGCGCTGATTCCCGTCGTGCCCCTGCTGTGGCTGCTGGCCCTGCTGCTCTTCTTCATCGGCCTTGCCGAAGGCGGGCTCGACGTCGGCGTCAACACCATGATCGTTTGGCTCTACGGCCGCCGCGTGGGCCCTTACATGAACGGCCTACACTTCTTCTTCGGTCTGGGGGCTTTTCTGGCGCCGGTCATCGTGGCCCAGGCTCTGCTGCTCAGCGGCGGCGTGCGCTGGAGCTTCTGGGTGCTGGCGGCGCTGGTGCTGCCCGCGCTGCTCTGGATTCTGCGCCTGCCCAGCCCCCAGCCGCCGGCACGCGACAACGCCGTGGCCAGCGCGCCGCCCGCTCAGCCGGCTCTCGTGTTCCTCAGCGCGCTGATACTGGCCCTTTACGTGGGCGCCGAAGCCTCCTTTAGCGGCTGGATCTTTAGCTATGCCGTGGCCCTGGGGCTGGCCACGGAAGCGGTAGCCGCCATTCTTACCTCCGTCTTTTGGGGCGCGTTTACCATCGGCCGCCTGCTCTCCATTCCGCTAGCGGCGCGCCTGCGCCCGCGCACCATTTTGGTTGGCGACCTGCTGGGCGCGGCGTTGGGCGCCGCCCTGCTGTTGGTTTGGCGCGACTTCCAGCCCGCTGTGTGGCTGGGCACAGCGCTTGCCGGCCTGTGCATGGCCTCTATCTTCCCTACTGTGCTCACGCTGGCCGAGCGCCGTATGGCCATTACGGGCAAAGTCACCAGCGCCTTCTTCGTCGGCGCCAACCTGGGCGCCATGACCTTGCCCTGGCTCATCGGCCAGCTCTTCACCGCCGTGAGCCCCGCGGCCACGATGGTGGCCATCCTCGTCGACCTGGCGGCGGCCCTGCTGGTGCTGGCCCTCCTGCTGCGCCTCGGCCCGCGCGACGCGCCCGCATAGCCCTGGCTGCGCGCCAGGTTGATTAATTCCGGCGAAAACCGTATCATCCATGGCCATGATATTTAGCACGGCAGGCCTCGCCGATACCTTTGCCGCTGAAGTCGAAGCCGCCGAGCCGCTTCTGCGCTCATTCGGTGGAGCCGCCTCCTTTCGCGGATCGATCGTCACCCTGGACGTCTTCGAAGACAGCGGGCTGCTCTATGAGGCTGTGCAGCAGCCGGGGCGGGGCAAGGTGCTGGTGGTAGACGGCGGCGGATCGCTGCAGCGCAGCCTGGTGCAGGGTGACCTGGCGCAACTGGCCTGTGACAACGGCTGGCAAGGCATTGTGGTCTACGGCTGCGTGCGCGAGGCGCTGCGGTTGGCGCAGATCCCCATCGGCATCCTGGCGCTGGCGCCGGCGCCCATCGCCGCCTGGCGTCGCGGCCGGGGCAGCAGCAAAAAGCCCGTGCACTTCTCCGGCGTCACCTTCCGCGAAGGTCAATTCATCTATGCCGACGCCGACGGCGTTCTGGTAGCCGCGCGCGACTTGCTGGTGCAGCCCGAATAAGCAGCCGGCACGGCAATGACAGCAGGAAAAGGAGCGACACGATGGCCTCTAACGGCAGCTTACTTCAGAGCGCCGGCCTGGGAGCGATCACCGGCCTGCGATCCATGTCCGGCATGGCCATGCTGGCGCGACGCTTGCAGCAGCGGCCGCCGCAACAATGGCCGCACCCGCTGCTGCAGCGGCTGGCGCGCGAGCCCTTTGCCTCACTCACCGCCCTCCTTGCCGCCGGGGAAATGGCCGCCGACAAGCTGCCCTTCATCCCTGCGCGCACCGATCCGCTGCCCTTAACGGGTCGCGCCGTGCTCGGCGCGGCGGTGGGCGCCGCGGCCGGACTGCTTGAAGAGCAGCCCTGGTGGGCCGGCGCTATCTTCGGCAGCGCCGCGGCCGTCGCCACCGCCTTTGCCGGTTACCACGCCCGCCGCCTGCTCACCGGCGAGGATGGCCTGCCGGACCCCATTGTGGCCGTGCTGGAAGACGGCCTGGTGCTGGGTTTGGGACGTCGCCTGCTGCTCTAGGCCACCGCCAGACGGCGCACCATGCGGCTTTATTCGATATCCGCAGCGCAGCGGAACGTGATATTGGCGCGCCGCTCGCTGGGATCATAAAACGTGCGCGCCGTGACGCTCAGCTCCTCGCGCAGCGACAGCCACGAGCCGCCGCGCACCGACTTGGAAAAGCCTTCCAGGGGCCCCAACGGATTAACGTCTGACGCAACGTTGTAATAATTGCGATCGTACCAGTCGTTGGTCCACTCCATGGCGTTGCCCAGCATGTCGTAAGCGCCGATAGGCGAACGGCCGTCGGGATAGGTGCCCACGGGCGCCGTGTCGCCATAGCCGTCGTCGAAGGCGCTGTCTTTATCCGGGCGGTAGCAGGAAGCGTCACAATAGTTCAGGCGCGTGCCCTCGAAATTGTTGCCCCAAGGATAGTTCAGCTTCACTCCCTCTTCCGGGTCGAAGCCCGCGGCGCGCTCCCATTCTGCCTCGCTGGGCAGGCGGTCGCCGCGCCATTCGCAAAAGGTCTGCGCCTGATACCAGGTTACATACAACACGGGGTAGTCGTTAAACTCCGGGTTGCCGAAATAGTCAGGATAAAACGAAGCGCGGTTGGTGCCCGGAGGCTGGCAGACGCCCGCCGAGACGCACTGCGCGTAAGCGCCGTTGGTCACTTCCGTCTCGTCAATAAAATACGGCGACAGGTTCACGGCGCGTGATGGCTGCTCGTCGTCGGCCCCCTGGTCGTTGCCCAGCCGAAACACGCCGCCGGGCATGTACAGCATGCGCGAGCCCGTGTCGCTGAGGCGCGGCGCGGGCGTGGGCGAGGGCAGGGGCGATGGCTGCGGCGTGGGCGTGATCGTCGGCGCCACCGCCGTGAGCGCCGCAATCACCTGCGCCTGCGTCGTGGCCGTGGCGCCCGCCGCCGCCGCCTGATTGCGCACCAGGGCCGAAGGGCCCCAGAATGTGATCGCCAGGCCCAGCAACACCACCACAGCCAGCACGCCCATCAGGCCCACAATGGTGCGCTGCTGCATCTGCCGGCGCACCTTTTGCGGCACCTGGCGCGCCGGCGGCGCAACAGGCATCTGCTCGCTGCGCCGCAGCGCCTCGCGCCGTTCTGTCAATACCGGCTGCGCGGCGCGGCCGGCGGGCCGCTCCAAGGCCGCAGCGAAGTCGCGCACACTTTCGTAGCGTGCATCAGGACGCAGCGACATGGCGCGGTTGGCCACAATAGACAGATAAGGCTCAATGTCGGGGTTCACCTCGCGCGCCGGCAGCAGCTCCTCCAGGCCGCTTTCGCGCTGCAGCGCGCCGGGCGGCGTGGCGCCCGTCAGCAGCGTATACAGCGTGGCGCCCAGGCTGTAAATGTCCGCCGCCGGGCCCACCTGGTCGCTCTGTTTTTGATGCTCGGGTGCCGCGTAGCCCCGCGCACCGGGCGCAATACCCAGCCCCGGCAAGCCGCCGTCCACCAGGAAGACCACGCCGTCGGGCGCCACGCGCACGTTGGCCGGCTTCACGTCCAGGTGTGCAAAGCCCTTTTCGTGCAAGTAGGCCAGCGGCGCACAAAGACCCTGCAGCCACGCCACAATCAGGTCCGAGGGCAGCGGCCCGTACTGCTCCAGCAGCGAACGCAAATCTTCGCCGTCCACGTATTCGCTGACCAGGTACTGGCCTACGCCTTCGATGGCAAAGTGGTCGCGTAGGGCCGGCAACTGCGGGTGGCTCAGCCGGCTAAGCCGCCGCGCCTCGGCGCGAAACAGCTTCTGCGCCTCCACGCCGGGCCACAGCACCTCTTTAACGGCCACATGTGCGCGCTCTTGCACGTCCCAGGCGCGGTACACGGCCCCTCCCTGCCCCCGCGCCAGCAGGGAAACGATACGATAGCGCTTATTGAGAATTTCGCCGGGTAGCAGTGACATAATCGGGCGCTATTATAGCAGGGATTAGGAAATAAAGTTTCGGGGCGGGGCTCAGGCTCGTGCAGCATCCTTCGCCCCTGGAGCGCCAGAGCAATGATGCTATCATATGGCTACCTGGTCGCTTAGACGGCGAGCCTGCCGCCGGCAATGTCAGTGTAAGGAAGCTAAGGTATGACTGACGATTCGCGAACTCTAATACCTGTCGAAGAAAGAACCGTCGCGTTCTATGGCGATGAATTAACGGCTGTGAGAGCGGACGATGGCCGCGTCTATGCCGTGATCGGCCATATGTGCGCTGCGTTGGGCATTGATACTCAGGGACAGACAAGACGCATTCAGCGCACCGATGTGCTCGCGGGGGGCTATAGCTGGGTAGACATTTTGTCTACCCAGGGTGATGTCACCCAGCGCCGGCGTGTGCAGGTTCTGCGCGTAGACCTCGTGCCATTGTGGCTCACCGGCATCAGTACCCGCAGCATCAAGAATGAACAAGTTCGTGAGAAGTTAGCAAGGTATCAGGCAGAAGCAGCCGATGTGCTCTGGGAAGCCTTT
Source organism: uncultured Ardenticatenaceae bacterium (assembly GCA_964384155.1). Classification (GTDB taxonomy): domain Bacteria; phylum Chloroflexota; class Anaerolineae; order Promineifilales; family Promineifilaceae; genus JAAYYY01. The sequence continues at coordinate 202,696 of CAYLJW010000001.1, read as the reverse complement.
CAGGAAGGACGTTTAACGAGCGGCGTAAGCTTTGACGATCTGCTGCAGGCGGCCGAGCCGCAGCTTGTGCAAGCCTACCATGTTGCCCAGGCCGTGGTGCGTCTGGCGCGCAACCAGATTATGCTCGAGGCGCGCCTCACCGGCCGGCTAGAAGACCATGAACGGCGACTGGAAGATCTAGAGACGGCGCTAGGAGAATCGGGCCGTGTTATTACACCCAGGCAGGCTACGCATCTGAGTCAGGCTGTGAAAGCCATCGCCATGCATCTGTCCCAGAAATCCGGAAAAAACGAGTTCGGCGGCGTATGGGGCGAGTTCTATCGTCGCTTTGAAATTCCTACCTATCGTGAGCTGCCGGCGCGCCGCTTCGACGAAGCGATGTACTGGTTTACAGAATGGTGGCAGCAAATCGCCGGCAGCAGTGATGTGCCCTTTTAGAGGAGAGCAAGCGCACCCTTGAACCTTTTACAAACCATTTATGAACACGCCGATCGCCCCACGCCCTGGGCCGGCGGCGGCAACCTGCCCTGGGACGATCCTGACTTCTCGCGGCGCATGCTGCGCGAGCACCTGGACGAGAACCACGGCGCGGCCACGCGCACCACCGCTGAGCGCCAGCAGCAGCTAGACTGGCTCTGGCAGCGTCTGGCCCTGGATGAAGGGCAGGCGCTCCTGGACGTCACCTGCGGCCCGGGCCTCTATGCCGTGCCCCTGGCGCAGCGCGGCCTGCGCGTGCACGGCGTCGACTTCGCGCCGGCGTCCGTTGCCCACGCGCGAGACCTGGCCCAGGGCGCCGGCCTAGCCCAGCGCTGCACCTTCGAGCAAGAAGACGTGCGCCGTGCTGCATTTGGCCAGGAGGCCTACGACGCCGCCCTTTTTCTCTACGGGCAGGCGGCGGTGTTCCAGCGCAGCGAGGCGCGCAGCTTGCTGCAAAAAATCGCGCGCGCCCTGCGCCCCGGCGGGCGCCTCTGCCTGGAGCTGCTGGATCAGGAGCGCGTGGATAAGCAGGACAGCAGTTGGTGGTATGCCGACGACAAAGGGCTGTGGGGCGATGGACCCTTCATCAGCCTGGGCCAGCGCTTCTGGTATCCCGACCAGATGCTCTCCTGCGAGCGCTACTTCACCCTGCATCTGCAAAGCGGTAAGCTCGACGAAATCTTGCTGTGCGACCAGACCTACGCCCTGCAAGAGATGACCGACCTGCTGCTGACCTGCGGCTTCGCCCACGTCCAGGCCTACCCCGCCTGGGACGGCCTGCCCCTCTATGACGCGCCCGAATGGGTCGTCTACCTCGCGCAGAAAGGGCCGTCTTAAAAGCTACAAACATGCGTCCATTTCATGCTATAATTTGCACCGCGTTTCCGTGTTAGCCGTATAAGCATACCAACCTGCCTCTGCCACTGCGCGGCGTCGGTCACGCCAATGCCGGGGCCGGGTCGTCACCGCACCATCAAGCATGAGAGCGGGGTGTAAACATCACCACAAAGGAGCGAACAATGCTGGCAAAAGTGATGAGCTGCGCCATCGTGGGCCTGGAAGCAGAGCTGGTGGAGGTAGAGGTCGACGTCAACCGCGGTGGGCCCGTCTTCAACCTGGTAGGCCTGCCCGATGCCGCCGTGCGCGAAAGCCGCGACCGCGTCTACTCCGCCATCCGCAACAGCGGGCTCATGTTCCCCGGCGGGCGTATCACCGTCAACCTGGCTCCCGCCGACCTGCGTAAAGAAGGCCCGGCTTATGACCTGCCCATCGCCGTCGGCATCCTCGCCGCCTCGCAGCAAGTGTGGCCCGACCGCCTGGAAAACGCCCTGTTTATCGGCGAGTTGTCGCTCGACGGCGCGACGCGGCACACCAAGGGCATCCTGCCCCTGGCCGCGCGCGCCCGCGAAGACGGCTACGAGCGCGTCTTTGTGCCCGCCGCCGATGCCGCCGAAGCGGCCCTGCTGCCGGGCATCGAGGTGCTGCCCGTAAACGACCTGGGTGAGCTGGTGGGCCACCTCACGGGCATCGCCGAAATCGCGCCCCTGCACGGCGACCCCGACCTGCTCGGCGCCAACGGCGCCAGCTACGCCGCCGACTTCGCCGACATCATGGGCCAGGAGCATGTCAAACGCGCCATGGAAGTCGCCGCCGCCGGCGCGCATAACGCCCTCCTCACCGGCCCGCCAGGTTCCGGCAAAACTCTCATCGCCAAATCCCTGCCCGGCATCCTGCCGCGCATGTCGCTGGACGAGTCGCTGGAAGTCACCAAAATCTACAGCGTCGCCGGCATGCTGCCCTCCGACACGCCGCTCATCCGCCTGCGCCCCTTCCGCAGCCCGCACCACACCATCAGCTACGCCGGACTCGTCGGCGGCGGCGCCTGGCCGCGCCCCGGCGAGATCTCCCTCGCCCACCGCGGCGTGCTTTTCCTCGACGAACTCCCCGAGTTCGGCGCCAGCCTCATCGAAGTGCTGCGCCAGCCCCTCGAAGGCAACCCGCGCGAAGTCTCCATCTCCCGCGCCAGCGGCACCATCACCTTCCCCGCCAACTTCATGCTCATCGCTGCCCAGAATCCCTGCCCCTGTGGCTACTACGGCGACAGCACCCACGCCTGCACCTGCAGCAACGCCATGATCACCCGCTACCAGAAGAAAATCTCCGGCCCGCTCATGGACCGCATCGACATCCACGTCGAGGTACCGCGCGTGCCCTTCGAGAAGCTCTCCGCCGATCGCCGTGGCGAGCCCTCCGACGCCGTGCGCGCCCGCGTCGAAGCCGCCCGCACGCGCCAGGCCCAGCGCTTCGCTAGCCGCAAAGCGGCCCTGGGCATCTTCACCAACTCCGAAATGGGCCCCAGCGAAGTCAAAGCCATCTGCACCCTCGACGCCACCGGCAAGCAGCTCATGAAATCCGCCATGCGCCAAATGAACCTCTCCGCCCGCGCCTTCCACCGCATTTTGAAGTTGGCGCGGACGATTGCCGACCTGGCGGACGATGCGACCATTCAACCGGCCCACCTTGCGGAAGCGTTGCAGTACCGGCCGCGGGAGTGAGTGGCGGTGAGAATGCAGCGGCGTGAACATGCCTTTATTCCACGTCAGAAGTTGACTCACTACCTGCTTGCAGACCCGCACCCGGTTGGCGGTACGAAGGCCGGATTCTTTCGCCGCTGCGGATACCATGAAGGTAATCTGGAACTGCTTGAGTCGCAACTTTTGGAAATTGCCAGAAACGAACCTGTGAAAGATGTGGTATCATCACCTTATGGCGTGAAGTTCGTCGTTGAAGGTGCGCTGGCAACACCAAGTGGTTTCAGTACACAGGTGGTCACCGTTTGGATTATCGAGAACGAGACGAGCGATCCTCGACTTGTAACTGCCTATCCAGCGTAAAGGAATATGTATTATGATTTCCGAACTAGACACAGTCGTCTTGACACGGACTATTCAGGAGTATGGTCTTGAAGCCGGCGACGTTGGCGCTGTTGTTCACGTTTATAGTGATGGTCGCGCCTACGAAGTCGAATTCATTACTGCGGCTGGGGAGACGGTCGCAGTCCTCACGCTAACCGATAGTGACGTGCGTCCCATGAAGGCTCGCGAGATTCTTCATGCCCGCCTGCTGCCGGCTGCATGACTATCTAAGTTATGCCGCCCACCTCCTCCACGAATAGCTGCGTACACAGTATGGTATAATCTCTCAAATGGCCAACCTGATCGTCAGCCAGCACTACCTGCGTCAAGATATGAAGGAAATTAGCGATTTCCTGACCAGTCAAACAAACGACCACGGAGTAACCCATGTCAAAAGGTAAAGGCGCCCCCATTCCACAAATAAAAGTGCACAAAGATCTCTCCGCCCAGCAGGCTGAAGCGCTGCTGCAGACCCTTCAGCAGCGCTTTGAGCAGAATATGAGCCGCCACCGGGGTCTCAAATGGGCCGACGTGCAAGAACGGCTGCAAGCTAATGCCGGAAAGCTGTCTTCGCTGAACGCCATGGAACAGAGCGGCGGCGAGCCCGATGTTGTGGGCTTTGATAAAAAGAGCGGTGAGTTCATTTTCGTGGATTGCTCAGAACAGACCCCTGAAGGCCGTCGCAATACCTGTTACGATGGCCAGGCGCAGGCGGCGCGCGAAAAGAAAGGCGTCCACCCCGCCGGCAACGCGCTCGACCTGGCGGCCGAAATGGGCATCGAGCTGTTAGACGAAGAACAGTATCGCCAGTTACAAAAAGTGGGCAGTTTCGACACCACCACCTCAAGCTGGCTAAAAACGCCTCCCGCCATCCGCGAGCTCGGCGGCGCGATCTTTGCCGATCGTCGCTACGACCATATCTTCATCTACCACAATAGCGCCCCCAGCTTCTACAGCAGCCGCGGCTTTCGCGGCGCCCTGCGCGTCTAAATCCAATCGCGCGCCAGGGGGCGGGTAGGGGAGCTGCCTACTTTCCAGGGAAATTGATATTGGGCCGCCGCTGTTGAGGGTTGGTTAAGGACGCCCCTGTATCATGGTTATTAACAGTACCGGAGTCCTGATGGCGAGGAAGCAGAACTTTGAGTAAGTGCGGGGACAACGCCCAAGTCCAATCACAATTGATGCAACACGAACTCAATTGTCCCCTGACTTACGTTTTCGCCAATTGCTTGGGGAACCCGGGAGCGACACGGGAGAAAGTTCTTTCCCATTAGTACAGGAGGTGAAGCGGCAAACAGCGAAATTTCCAGCAACCGTGTACTCATAAAAAAGCGCCCCGACCGGCTGCATCCGGTCAGGGCCAGAAAGATGGGGCGCCGGTAAGCACCCTCGATCCATGTCTAGTTTAGCAGACATCTGTGCCCACCGGAACCCCCCAAATTGGTACTAAAAAAACCTTAGGGAGAACAAAAATGAAAATGAGAATCTTGTTGGCACTCGTAGTATCTTTGGGAATTTTCGGCGCGTTCTACGCTTCCGCTGCTAACCTTGGCGTCGATGGCGGCGTGCTTCAGGCCGGCGTCGACACCGACCTGGTCTGTGATTCAGACGGCGTCCAGGTTGTAAACTGGGTCTATGAGAGCACCGGCCAGCTTGTCTATTCGTTCAAAATCGACGGAATTGATGCCGCTTGCGCCGGAAGCGAAATCGTTGTCGGGCTGCACGGCGCCGCTGGTAATCAATTGCGCGCATACACGGGCGTCGTGCCCACGGGCGGTGGTTTAATGACCTTTAGCACTAGCCCAAATCAGGTTCCGGCCGCTGACATCTTCCAAGTCAGCGTCGCCCTGGCCACCTCTCAGTAACTCTTGACCGCTTGATCTTACCCCTACCCTCGGCGCAACCAGCGTCGAGGGTAGGGGTACCTGCGATCGCTCACGATCACCTGCGTCGCTCTAGCCGGTCACAGTTAAAGAACGCCTTCACTCGAAAAGGAAGATATGCTTCGCCGACACGCATCTAACATAATTGTCCTACTGCTGGTGATCGGCTGGTTCTTCTACTTACGGCCAACTGCTTTGTCTGGGCCGGCGTCTTACATCATTGTCTCCGGCGTGAGCATGGAGCCCACCCTTATAGATGGGGACCTGGTTATCTTACACAAACAGCCCGAGTACCACGTCGGAGATATTGTCGCCTTCCAAACGGAAAAGGGAAACGTCATTCACCGCATCGTAGACAAAGAGGCTGACAACTTCATCATGCAGGGAGATAACAAATCCCACATCGATCCATGGACACCGCAAGAGGAAGACATCCTCGGAAAGGTTTGGTTGCACATCTCCGGGGCCGGTAATCTGATCACAAAATTCTACGAGCCCCTATGGCTGGCAGCCCTAATTGCCATCATTTGTTTCATTTTATTATTATGAAGCGCCTCCTATTCATCGCCGTTAGCGCCCTGTCGCTCTTTGGCCTCACCCTCGCTTCTGCGGCTTACCTGGCCGTCGACGGTGGGGTCTTGCAGGTTATAAGCCAGCAGGTCACGGTTCCGCCGCCTCCCAGCCCCACGCCCATTAGCTGCACCCAAACGCCCAACTACTGGCGAAGCCATCCCGATGCATGGCCCGTGGACCAGCTGAGCCTCGGCGGAACCAGTTATATTCAGCCTTTCCTGCTGGCCCTGCTGGAACTGCCCGCCGGCGCCGATATTAGTCTGGCCCTGGCGCAGCCGCTCATTGCCGCCAAATTGAACGCTGCGCGGGGCCTGAACGATGCAGCGCTCGCGGCGACCATTGCCGAGGCCGACGCCTGGCTGGCGCGCTATCCCTTCGGCTCGCGCCTCCCCGACGACGCCTGGCAGACCGGCGCGGAGCTACTACGACACCTGGAACGGGTCAACAACGGCCAGGCCGGCCTGGCGCTCTGCTCCGGCGACGAAGCGCAGCAGATCACCCTATGGCCCACGCCCACTGCCATACCCACCATCACCGTCACCGCCACGATAACCCCGGTGGTCACCGTCACCGCGGAGCCCACGGCCACCTCGACGCCCACGGCCACGGCGCTGCCCACGCCAGAGGTAGTTGTGCTGCGCTTCGACGCCCTGTGGCAGGATGCCGCCGGCGCGCTGCTGCCTGCCCCGCCGCCTTTGTCCGAAGCCTTCTCCATTGACGTCACCAGCGACGGCCGCGCCGCGCAGTGCCGCTATCTCGATCCCGGCGAGCCCCTGCGCTGTTCCTACGTTTATTACGACTCAGACGGGCGCGCCGATGGCTTATGGTTGGCCGGCGGCGCTGCCTACCACGTGGCGGCGCATGGCGTTCCTGAGCCATTTGCCGCCGTCGCCGGTGCCGGAGAGTTTATCGCCGGCGCCGCAAATTGTGACGGCGACGCCTGTCTGCACACAGTCGTCTTCCGTGAGCCCGGGCCTGCCGCCACTCCCACGCCTGAAGAAGAGCCTACCATCGTGCCCACGGCCACCGTAGAGGCCACGGCCACCATGGAACCTACGGCGACGCCGCCGCCTATCGAGACACCCAGCCCCACGGCCACGCCGCCCGTATCCGAAACACAAACCGCCACGGCGACGCCCACGGCAACGGCAACTGCGCCGCGCCCCACGGCCACGCCGGGCGCGTCACAGACGCCCATCGCCACTGCAACGCCGGGCGCCACGGCAACCGCGGACGTCACAGTAACCGTGGCGCCCACGGCGACGGCTACGGAGCCACCCGTAGAGTCCATCGCGCCCCGTTTGCAGTGCGTGGCGGCCCTGGGCAGCGGGCGCTATGCAGCCTACTTTGATTACAGCTACGAGGGTCACGCGCCGCGCACCGTCGCTGCCGGGCCCGACAACTTCCTGTCGCCATCTTCGGCGCAGGGCAGCGTGCCCACGCTCTTTAGACGCCATGAGCCAGCAGAATGGCCCGACCATACTTTTGTCGCCGTCTTCCACGACGAGGGCGTCACATGGCATGTAGACGGGCGTAGGGCCGCCGCCTTAGCCGGCTCGCAGCCCTGCGCGCAGCGCGTAGAGATCGATATCTTGTGGCTGCGCGGGCCCACCAGCAGCGCTATGCCGCCGCGGTCACTGGCCGATGACGTTGTGGTCACTGCCAGTAGCGATTTGGGTAGCGCTGTGTGTCGCGCTGCGTACAGTCGCGACGGTCGCTTTGCCTGCCGCTACGACAATGATGTGCCAGAACCCCTGCCGCTATACACCGGCCTGTGGGTCGCCCCGGATGAGCACTACCGCGTCACTATCCAGGGCCTTCCCGCTGGTTACCGCGTTTCGGGCACCGGCACCTTCGCCCTGTCTGGCCTCCGCTGCCACGCCGGCTCGCCGTTCTGCACACACCAGGTGCTCATTGTCGAGAGAGAGCCAGTGCAAGGCACAGCTACCCCGCTGCCTTCGCCTACCGCTACCCCCACCATCGCGCCGACCCGCGCCATGCCTACGCCGACGCCCTCTGCCACCCCCACCTCCAGCAGCACGCCGCCACCGACGCCCACAGCCACCGTGCTGTCCAGCGCCACTCCCCTGCCCACGGCCACCGCCACGCCGCACAGCACGCCTGCAGCGACGGCCACGCCGCTGCCCACGGCAACAGCGCTGCCTCCCACCCCAACGCCCACCCCAACGCCCACCATGACGGCAGCGCCGCCGGCCAGCGCAACAGCCCCGGCCACAGCGCCCGGCGCCGCCGAGCCATAGCGCCTAACAGAAACAGACCGCGCTAGAAACCAAAGCCAATAGCGGCATTACCATTGGGGTTGGAAAAAGGCGATGTGCCGCGCGCATGGCGGTACATGGCAATGGTCTCGGCCTCTGGCTTTAAGCCCAGCTCCGATGCCAGATAACGCTCCAGGCGGCGGAAGCGGGCCAGCGCGCCAGAGCGGTCGCCGCGGCGCAGCATCAGGCGCATGGCGTGACGGCAGGCGTCTTCCTGCAGGTGATCCTGCCCCAGGATCTTCAAGTAAAGCGCCTCTGCCTGTCTTTCGCGCCCTTCCGCCTCATAAAGCGCCGCCAGCCGCTTCATGGCCGCCAGATGGCGCTCACACAGATGCTGTCCCCGGATGAAGTAGCGGCTGTCGGCGAGGTCCACGTCGCTCAAGAAATCGCCATGATATAGCTCTAGCGCCGTCTCCAGGAGGTCGATGGCTTCGGCAGCCGGCACAGCGCGCTGCGCCCCATCGAGCGCTTCTTCAAATTCCTCAACGTCTACCCAATGCTCTGCGGCATTGGCCAGCCGGTAAAGCTCCCCATCAATCTGAATGTAGCTCGACTGCTCGCCCTTACCCAGCTCCGGCTCCAGGGCGCGGCGCAGATAGTAAATGTTCGTATTCAGGTTGCGCAGGGCCAGCTCGCGCTCCTTGTCCGGCCATAGCAGGTCCAGCAGCACGTCGCGGTGGATGCCCTGATGGCGATGCAGGGCTAACAGCGCCAGCAGCGCGCGCACCATCCTGCGCCGCCAGAGCGTGTCGTCCACCTTCTTGCCCTGCGCCAGTTGCACGCGCGTCTGGCCCAGCAGGCGGATGCGCAGCCCGCGCCGGGCGCCCTCTGCCGGCGCCGCTTCGCGCAGAAAGTGCAGAATCAGGTAGCCACCGCGCTGCCCGGCTTGTCCGCCAAATAAGACAGTGTGATCTACGGTGACCACCTGTTCGCTGCCGTCAGGCCGTTGTAGCTTTAAATTCCAGGGCGCCACAGCGCAGCCCTCTTCTGCAGCCACAATTGCTGCACAGCGTGCCGCGCAGCCAGAGGCCTCAGCCCCTTGCGCCGCCATACACTCTGCTAATACCTTGTGGCAGCGCCGGCCAATCACTTCCTCGGCCGCATAACCCAACAGCTCCGCCGCCTTCTTATTCCAGAACACAATACGCTGCGAAGCGTCGCTCACCAGAATCGCGTCGCTGGCATTCTCTAAAATTGCGAAATGCTTTTGGTTCATACTCTCCCTACCCGTCTCCACTACCAGGTTACCTGGGGCTCCAAAATTCCAGCCTGCCAGGCTTACTACGCCCATATGATGCTCAACCATCGGCCTACAATCCCCCATCGCCACGATTGTACGCAAGGCGACTTACGGTGAACCTTTCAGTTTTCATCAGTGGCCGTGCGCCGTTAGCAAGGAAGAGACCTGACACGGTTGCGAAACCTGGCAGATCTTTGAGCCCACAACTATTGAAATGAGCTTGCGGCCATGTTACAATATTTCTATTCCAGAACAAATTTTCTATTTTTGTCCCTTCCAGCGCGTAAATCAACCCCTCAGGAGGCAGTATGCACAAAGCGGAGCTTTTAGAATGGATGCAGGAGCAGTATCAGCAGCTCCAAATGCTGCTCGATGACATCGGACTCGACCACATGACGCTGCCCGGCGCATGCGGCGACTGGACGGTCAAAGATGTCGTTGCCCACCTCAGCGGTTGGCAGCGCAACCTCAATGCTCGCATGCAGGCCGCGCAGCGCGGCGAGCCCGCGCCGCCGCCGCCCTGGCCGGCACGCCTGGAAGACGAAGACGACATCAACGCCTGGATCCATGAGTCGACGCGCCATCAATCAGTGCAAGAGACCCTGGATGAGCTGGACGCCGTGTTCCGGCGCTCCCTCGACGTCATCAGAGATTTACCCGACGACGCGCCGATCCGCCGCGATTGGCGGCTGGTAACCCTGGGCGACGAACACTTCCCGGCCGGAGAGCTCTTCGATCACTTCCGCGATGATCACGAGGCTGAGATCCGCGCCTGGCTTCAGCAGTTGTAATTTTGTAAGCCCTCCAAGGAGAACGAACTATGGATCTGGCAGCCATACTTACATCGCAATATCTGGCTTCGTTGGCCATGTTAAAGCAGACCATCGAGGCCTGCCCCGACGACATGTGGAACGCGCCGCAAGACACGAACCGCTTCTGGCAAGTGGCCTTTCACGCCCTCTACTTCGTGCACGAATACCTGGCCGACTCCTTCGACAGCTTCCGCTACTGGAGCAAGCACCGCGCCGGCTATGAAGATTTCCCCGCGCCGCAGGGCGAGCCATACGACAAAAAGGCCATTCTAGAATACCTGGCCTTTTGCCAGCAGCACGTGATCGAGCGCGTGCCGCAGCTCAAGCTGGAGGCGATGGAAGCGGACGGCGGAGAATATTCCATTATGGAGCTGCAAATCTACTCCATCAGGCACATCATGCAGCACACGGGCGAGCTGATGGAGCGTGTGGGCTCGCGCGCCCGCGCCGAAATCGACTGGGTGGGCAAAGTGCACGATTATGCTGACCATTGATCGCGACGTAGCCCGCCGTTTCATCCTCGGCAAACAAGGCCTGTGGCCCGGGCGTCGCTGGCAGGGCCTAGAGGGCGTCGCGCAGGCCATGCGTGAAATCGAATATTTGCAGCTCGACCCGCTGCAGATCATTGCCCGCAGCCATGACATCCAGCTTCACAGCCGCGTGCTGGACTACAGGCCAGACATGTGGCAAGAAGTGACGTACGAGCAGCGGCGCTTTTTCGATTGGGGCGGCTGGCTGGCGACCCGGCCCATGGAGGAGCTGCCGCATTGGCGCGTAGTAATGCACCGCGAGCGCGACGGCAACGCCGAGTACGACCCGCGCACGCACAAGACGGGCCTGGAGCATGCCGAGGCCATCGCCGAAATGCGCGGCCTGCTGCACGAGCGTGGCCTGCTAAGCAATCGCGATTTCAGCGCCGCAGCGCGCAAAAAGACAAAAAACTATCGCGGCAGCAAGGACAGCTCCCTGGCCCTTTACCATTTGTGGCGCACGGGCGAAGTGATGACGCATCACCGCGAAAATTTCGAGCGCGTCTATGCCCTCGCCGAAGCAGTTGCCCCCGCCCACTTGCTGCTAGAAAGCAGCGATGAAGAAGCTGACCGCTTTCTAATCGGCAAAGACATTCGCTTTGCCGGTCTCTCCCGGCTGCAGCGCACGGCAGACGCCTACTTCCGTGGTACGCCATTCAGCAAGGCCGATCGCATTCGCCAACAATTGTTGCATGATGGCCAGATCGTCGAGGTGCGCGTCGAGGGTTGGCGCGCCGTGCACCTGGCGCCGGCCGCCGATGTGCCCCTGCTGCAAGAGCTCAGCGCCGGCCGCACGCCACAGGCCTGGGCGCCCATCGGGCCCCACGTCACACACGAAGTGAGCTTTCTGGCGCCTCTGGATCCCGTCAGCGCGCGCGGGCGCGCCAAAATCCTGTTCGATTTCAATTACGTGTGGGAAGTCTACAAACCCGAACACAAGCGCACCTATGGCTACTACACGTTGCCCGTGCTGTGGGGCGATCGCCTCGTGGCCCGTTTCGACAGCAAACTGGATCGTAAGAGCAACACCTACGTCATTCTGGGCTTCTGGTTAGACGACGAGAGCCTGGCCGGCGACACGGACTTTGCCGTAGCCCTGGCGCGCGGCTTCGAGCGCTTCGCCAACTTCCTCGGCGCGGCCGGGCTGAATGCTGCGGCCGTGAGCCCCAGGCTGCTGCGTGAGGAAATTGTGCAGACCTGGAAGGCCGCTGCCGCGGATCGTGAGCACAACCTGGCAACAGACAGCTAAAGCGATGGAGATCGAGTTCAGCGGCGAAATCTGGTATTGGCGAGGACCGGCGCCCTTTTACTTTGTCACCGTTCCCCCTCGCCAGAGCCACGATCTGAAAGAGATCTCCGGCGCTGTTACCTATGGCTGGGGCATGATTCCCGTGCGGGCGCGCATCGGCGACACCGTGTGGACCACGTCGCTGTTCCCCAAGGACGGCGCTTACATCGTGCCCCTTAAACTAGCTATCCGCAAAGCGCAGCGCCTGGCGGAAGGAGACCACGTCACGATTCGCCTGCAGGTTGGCTAAGCCGGCCAACGCCGAAAAAAGTGTCACATTTGGCCATCTTGGCAACCTTACATAATTCTTTCTACAGCCGCCCCCTTTCACGCATTACGTTTCACGCCGCGACGCACCAACCTTCTCAGAACCGCGGCAAGTTCTCGAAGTTGTCCGCCTCCGTGTCGTTGGGCGCGGAGCGATAATAGGGGTTGCTGTTAGAGGGATGGATGAGCTGCAGGTTGGGCAAGATCAGCACCCCGGCGTCTTGCAGGCGGATGGTGTCCGCCGTCTTCATCTCCAACCCCGTATCAAACCTGATTTCGCTGATCACCGTCCGCTCACGGCGGATGGCCACAGGATGCATACAGGCCACCGGCAACTGTCCCTCCTGTTTGCGCAGCACCACATCTTGCTGGGCGCCGCGCAGCACGTTCAGCGGTTCGGGCACATTGTCGGCGGCTGCCCGCGCCAGCGCCTCGGCCAGCGGCAGCTCATGCACGGCGCCGCCGGCCGCACGATACACCAGGGCCGTAAGCTCGCCGTCTGTCGTCGTCTGCCGAATCAGCGTCGCGTCCTCGGGCACATAACGCTCTTCGCTGGCGCTGGTCCCTTCCAGACCAAAACCGTTGTTGTCCAGCGTGAACGCATTGAACTGCGTCGTCACCAGCACCGCGCGCTCGTACAGCGGGTCGGGATTATCAAAATAGATGGGCACCGATGTGGGCAGGGCGTCCAGAAAGCCGAGGTTCAGGCCCTGGCCCTGGTCGCGCACCGTAGCTAGGGTCATCACATTGTTCTGGCACCTGAAGAACTGCTGCAGCGGCCGCCCGTCGATGCGTGCGCGGATCTCGCGCGCAATAATCTTGCCCGCCACAAACTCGCCCAGCTCCAGAACCACAATGCCCATCGTCGCACCGGTGATGGCGCCGCCAATCGGATTGCCCGTAAACAGACCGATGACGAAGCCAATGATGCCGCCAATTAAGCCCGCCAGCAGGTCGCCAAGGATCCCAAAATCAATACTGGCGTCGACCTCCAGCTCGAAGGACAGCACGCCGTTATTAATCTGCGGTTTCAGATCCACGGTGATCGTCACATCGGGGTCGGGAATGATATCGATAAGCGGCGTATCCACCTCGGCGCGAGCGCGCAGCACCACACGAATAGCTTCGCCCTGCACAAAAATGGAAACCGAGCGCCAGTCTCCCTGCCGGTTCTCGCCATCAGGGAAAGGCTGGTTGCCCTCGTCGTCGGTTAGCTGCGCGTGCCAGATATCGTTGGCAAAGCGGTTGAGCGCCGCCTGGGGAATGCCCACGGCCACCGCCTGCCCCACAGGCAGGAAGGAGACCGCCAGCGCGCTGTCGCCTCGCGGCACATGTTCGCCCGCCGGCAGCGGCGGCCCGCTTTGCGGGCTGGCGCGCAGGTCCAGGTTGGCCAGCAGGGCAATGGCCGCTTCGTGCGCGTTATTGCCGCGCAGCTTCACCAGCTCTGGTGGTCCTGCCAGCCCATCCAGCACGCCAAAAGGCACCACCGTGGGCTCGTCGCTCAGGCTGTTTTCCAAAACGAGCTGGCTGCCGTCGTCGCTAAGCGAGATGGACGCGAAAACCGTGACCGGCAAGATGTCGCCGATCAGCAGCTCGATGCGCAGGTCTCGGCCAGGCGGATCGAACACAATCTCCACGCCCGTCACCTCAAACTCGGCGTCGTCGGCGATAAAGGGAATCGTTCCCGGCGGCACCAGCAGCCCCCGCTCCGCCAGCGCACTCAGCGCCGTAAGAAACCAGCCCGCGCCAAGCTGGAATTCCACGTCAAAGCCAGAACGGATCCTGTTTGTATCGATCATTTGCGAGCTCCTACAGGCCACTGACTATAGGTGAATTGGCGCGGAGGCGACTGAATGCCACAGTAAGAGGGTAGATCCGGCCCGTCTGAATGTCAATTTTGGGCAAATTTTCACAATGCACAGAACGCGGACGCAAGCGCTTACACCTGCCGTGTGCCGCTTACGATGTGCGCGGCTGGGCCCCTTTCAACAACACCATCTCGCCCAGCAGCGCCGTTCTGGGCAGCTCCAGGGGCGGCTGCATCGAAGCCGCCACGCGGGCGATGGCCACGTTCAAGAACGGTATCTCCGTCGGCCTGCCGGCGCGCATATCCTGCAGCGTGGAGATAAGCTGCCCATCAGAGCGCCTGCTGATTAAGAGCAGCTGCTCCATCAGCTCCTCCTCGCTCAGCTCCAGGCCCAGGCGATCCGTCAGCGCCACGCACTCGCGGATAACATCCTGGGCGAGCTGCGCCGCGTCCTCTTGCCGCACAAAGATGCCATTATCCACATCCAGCAGCGGGCACACAGAGTTAAATACGCTGTTGATAATCGCTTTTTTCCAGATCTCCCGCTGAATGTTTGCTTCGGTGCGGAAGGGGAAGGCGGCCGTGTTTAGCGCCGCCACACACTGCTCCAGGCCCGCCTGGTCCCCCTGGATAACGCCGATAACCGACGTCGTGACCGGACGGAACAGAAAGCCGCGCTCCGCCATGGCCTGGCCTGTCAGGTACAGGACAGAGCGATAAAGCCGTGTAAAGCCGGCATCCAGAAACGGCTGCTCCACGCCCACGCCATTCTGCAAGACCACCACGTCGCCGCGCGCCCCTTGCTCTTGCAGCGCACGCGCAATGGCCTCGTTCGCATGGGCTTTGGCCGTGACCACCAGCAGCCCCTCCACGGCCCCCAGCCCCGCCAACGCAACCGTCTCAATTGTCGCGCCAAACTGCCTTTGGCCATCGTCCACAGTGACCTCAACGGCGCCCGCCGCGGCATCACTGGCCCGCGTGCGCACGGCCACAATGCGCCGCCCGTCCCGCGCCAGATGTACGGCCAAGGGAAAGCCCACGGCTCCCGCCCCCAGGATGTAAATCGTCTGCTCAGAACTCATACTCACCTCTGCGTACTGGCGGCTGCGAACCATGCCTACCGGCGCGCGCCATCGTTGAGCCGCATCCACATATCGGATATAGTTGCGGCGACCACCTTGCGCCCTACTGTGCTGCTCGCATGCGCCGCCCATGACAAACCGCTATTCGCCAACCTGGTATACGACCTTTCTGGAGACGATTTCGCGAGAATCGACCCGCCTGGAAGTCGATTTCGTGGCACGCCTTATGCCGCCTGCCCGCTTTCCTCAGCTTCTAGACTTGTGCTGCGGTTCGGGCCGGCACAGCGGCTTACTGGCGCACGAAGGGTACACGACCCTGGGCCTCGACGCCAACCCGCAGGCTATCGCCCGCGCGCGCGAGGCATATCCTCATGCTAGCTTCTTGGTTGGCGATATGCGCGCGCTGCACACACTACAGCAAACCTTTGATGCAGTGGTCAACTTGTGGCACAGCTTCGGCTATTTTGACGACGCAACCAACCAGCATGTTTTGCGCCAGGTGCACCACGCGCTGCGGCCGGGCGGGCGCGCCGTCTTCGATATTTATAATCGCGAACACTTCCTGCAGCGACCCGACGTAGAGACTGGAGAGCGTCATGGCAAAGTCGTCCACACCATTCGCACCTGGCAGGGCCTCAGGCAGCGCGTGGCGCTGAGCTATGATGGACGGCTTCTGGACACCTTCGAATGGCGCCTCTATACACCGGCTGAGTTTCAGAGCGCCTGCGCCGCCGCCGGGTTCAAAGTGCTCCTCTCCTGCGCCTGGTTCGACGAAGCGCAACCACCCGCCCCCCAACATGCGCGCATGCAATTTGTGCTGGAGCGCCCGCGTTGATCACATGCACGGCGCGCGCCGCTTCCTGTGCGCACCACCTTTAACTATGTGAGCTGTACTTGCGCCGCCGTTCTTCGATTTCTCTCCGCGCCTCACGCACCGCGGCAAGCGGATCGACGGCGTTCGCCTCATGCTCAAATATGCGCCCGGCCTGCTCTGCGTCCAGTCGATAGCTGTGGCCGGCGTTATCGCGCAGCAGATAGCCGGCGTCTACCAGGTGGCGGCGCAGGGCAGCATGGTCGATGCGGAAATTGCTGCCCACCTGCTCGCACCACTGCACCAGCAGATCATTAATCTCTTGCTCGCTATACTCCCGATCGGGCTCCACCCAGTAGGTTGCGCTCTTCAGCAACACGTGCTGGTCTGACAGGCTCTTATAAGGCCATTCACGGTACCCGCCGCGCGTGCACAGCGCCTGCAATTGCTCTTTATAGTCGGCCGCGCTCATCGTCGACGTCATTTCACAACTCCGATTTGATACAAACTTTCTGGCAGCCGCTTGTGCTGCTGACTCAATCTTAAGCCGTGCCGTCCAGCGCGTCAATCACAGTTGAACAGCTGTCCACCGACGGCCGCCTCGAACGCCGGGCGCAGTCGCCAGATTGGCTATGCACGTGCCTCCTCCCGGACGGCGACCGCACCGTTCTCACGCTAATCGAGAAGTTGCAGGCCAAAGAGGTTCGCTGTTGTGAAAAGGCCAGGCAATGCAAAAAGGAGGTCCGCCAACGGGGGGACCTCCTTTTCGTGCGCTTAGACAGTGCGTTGGTTGCCAGTTAGTCGAAGTAGTTTCCGGCGTTTACCCGGCCCATCCCGTAGAAGGGGTCGTTGCCCGGCTGGCCCAAATCATCGGCCGAAGAACGGAGTGCGGCTGCGACGTGGGCCGGTTTCATATCGCCCCCATTGGCGCCAATGATCAGCGCGGCAACGCCCGAGGCATGCGGCGCAGCCATACTCGTGCCCCCAGACCAGTACCAGCCGTTGTTGCCGGCGCTAAAGACCAGGTCGAAGACCCAGCAAGGATTCAAGATCCCCGCGACGACGCAAAGCTCGTTGCCCGGATAGGCGACGTCGCCGCCCGGAGCAGCAAAGTCGATGACCGAACGGCCATAGTTGGTGTAACTGGCGGGGTAGTCCAGAAACGCATTCAGCGGGTCGGTGGCCCAGCCTATTGGCGCCGTGGCCGAAATCGACAGCGCGTGCGAAGCGTCCGACGGCACGTGGATCGCGTTCTTGTCCTTGTCGCCATCATTGGCGTCATTGCCGGCGGAGGCAATGACCGTGGTACCCGACTGATAAGCGTAGGTCACGGCGCGGTTGATCGCGTTCTTTAGCTCGTTGGCCTCACGCGCCGTATAAGGATCGTCCGCGGTAGGATCGCCGCTCTTCAGCAGCGTGGCGCCTAGGCTCATGTTAATGACGTCGGCATCCACGTTGGCGGCGTGCACGATTCCCGCAATGACATCAGCAAAGCTGCCGCTACCGGCATCCCCGAGCACTTTCACCAGCACCAGCTCAGCCTCAGGCGCCACGCCAATCACGCCGAAGGCGTTATCTGCAGCAGCGATGGTGCCGGCAACATGAGTGCCATGGCTGAAGGTATCTGGCAATGTATACTGCAAACCCTCGCCCGTGAAGTCCGCACTCAGGGCCAGATTGATGTTAGGTGCGAGGTCAGGGTGATCCAGGTCAAAGCCCGTGTCCAGTACGGCAATTCGAGCGCCCGCGCCCCGAGCGCCCGCGTTCCACGCTTCCGGCGCGTCGACAGCGTCGTGGCCCCACTGCAGATCAAAAAAGAGATCATCATCGCCCGAGAACGGTGGGTTCTCGTAATCTTCCACAGCTACCTGCTGGCTAGGATCGATCCATTGTGTGTTGACATTGGTGACCACGGCCCGGATGCTGCTCGCACGCTCTAGTTGCGCCGCGAAACTGGGGTTGCTGGAAGTTGCCACAGCCATGCCCACCTCGGGCATGGTGCGGGTCAACACGCCGCCCGCGTTTGCAACCTGGGCTTCCAGATTGTTCGCCAGGGAGTTGCCCTTGGCGACGATAAGGTAAGACTGGGCGCCGGCTTCAGCGGCTACATGGGGTGCACCCAGAAACAGGACAGTTGCAATTAAGGCGAAAAGTAAAGCCCAACGTTTCACTTTTTTCCTCCATCATATGCTCATACGATACTTGGGTTGGTTAAACCACATGGATTTGAGTGAGTAAGACGTGGTGAAGGTCCGGACCGCCCGCCTTTGATCATGATCGGAGCACCACCTCCTCTTTGCGTCGACGAGGCCTCTAGATGAACAACGACGACTGGCTTTCACAACTGTCTAAGCGGGGGTATTATAGAGCGAGTTGGCGTATTATGGCAACTGTGAGCCGACGTGGAGGTCGCCCTCGGCATTGCTACATGTCGAAACAGACTCTTGAATTCACGCAGCAGCTCGAATGCCCTCATCTCTTGGAGGCCGTGTCCGACATACGTCAGCGGGTCTATGCCAGTTCACTCTGCCTATGGACGCCTATCCATCATGCTCGTGCCTGCAAGCGCCCCGTCAGGACCTCTTCCTGACCAGCGACCTGGGTATGGACCAGGTCTATGGCGAGGTGACGCTGCTGGCCTGCCCCCAGTGCGGGCGACACTGGCTGCGCTACACCTACGAAAACGAGGCTTTTAGCCGCTCCGGGCGCTGGTATCTGGGCCATATCTCGCGGCAGCAAGCGCGCCGTGTGACGGTCGGCGAAGCGCGTGAGCTTTTGGCGCGCCTGGACTGGTATTTTTACGGCGGCAGCTATTTTGACGGGCGCGTAGGCAAAACAGCCGGCCCACTCGCCTGACCGTTCCGTTGCGTCGCCTGGCGCGCCCGTTTGTGTCCATTGTCGCTTATGCTTATAATGGAGCGAACCGTTAGCGGCGTGCTCAATCGCCCGCTTAGCCCCATGGCCCATAGGAGGTTGGTGATGACAGTCCCCCAAGAATTCGCATCTACCATATATGACGGTTGGCGCAACTACCAGCAGTCGATGATTGAGGCGATCTCGCCACTCACCGCCGAGCAATTAGACTTGAACATCAGCTCCGATTTGAGATCCGTGCATGACATCGCCGTGCACATCATCGGCGCGCGGGCGCGTTGGTTTTACCTGCTTATGGACGAGGGCGGTCCGCTCTTTCAACAGCTAGGCAAGTGGGATGCGCGTGAGGCCCCCAAACGCAGCGCCGCCGAGCTCATAACGGGCCTGGGGCAGACCTGGCAGGGCATGCACGAGGCCATCGGGCGCTGGACAGAAGAGCAGTGGCAGCAGACCTGGCCGGGCGAGGGAGGGGATGGGCCGGAAATCCTGACCCGGCAGTGGGTCATCTGGCACCTGATTGAGCACGACGTGCACCACGGCGGCGAGATATCGTTTATTCTTGGCGCCCACGGCATTCGCGCGCTGCAGCTATAATCGCCAGATGGAACGAACGCAAATCCTCTCTGCACTCCTGGGCGGCCTCACATTCGCCCTTGTCTCCGTCTTGCTCGGCGTAGTATTCTCCGGCGAGCCAAGGGTCGAGCTGGCCATCGGCGGCGGGATAGCCTTTGCCATTGTCTGGCTGGTGGCTTCCTACCTCTTCAACCGCAGCGGCTAAGCCTTCACCGGCCAACGTCTTTATATTGCGACACATGACGCTTCTCCCTTGACGGACCCTTTGTAGCGAAGCAGAACGCTAAGGGTTGGCCAAATACGGTAGGAAGTAGCGAACAAGCGGCTGCGGCTCACTGGTACTTGTAGCAGTTGGAGCCGTGTCGGTGGCCGGGGGCGTGCCTGCAGTGGCCGTGGCTGTCGCCGTTGTCGTGGCTGTCGCGGGCGGCGTGCCCGCTGTGGGCGTTGCCGTGCCCCCAGGTGTGCCCGTCGTAGTAGGCGTTGGCTCAGGCGGCGTATACCCCTCCAGGTTATACACGTAACTGTTTGTGTGCTCGTCTGACGCAAGCACCAAAACGCCGCTCGCGTTTGTTAGCCGCTGCTTGGTAGATGTTGGATTATGCGTGAGCAAATACGTGTCGGCGTCGCCAATGAAAATATCGGCGTCGAGCAGCCCTGCCAGCGCCGCCGGCGAATCCTCCGGCTCGCCGTCGGGCGGCGAGCAGTTTTGGGCGAGGAAGCTCATCTCTGAGAGTGGCGATGTGATCATCGCCGGGAAGATACACACGGCTTCGCCGCCGGGCCTGTTTACCGTGAACACGTAGAGCTGCGAGCTCGATTCGTTGACCACAGCCATAGGCCGCGTATCACGGCTGTTGCCGGGCGCTACTTCGATAAACGTCGTCGTGCCATCAGTTTCGCGTGTAATCAAGGCAATCAGCGTCTCATCCGGCTGCAAATCGGGCTCAATGCCCGTTTTCACCACCATGAATAGCTCGCCCGTCGCCGTCGCGGCGATGCTCAGGTGGTCGTCGGCCGGCGCTGTGACGGCCGTCATGAAGTTGCTATCCAGGCTCCAGCCCACCTCTGGCTGCTGGCTGTCGTTGTGCGTGGCGAAATAAAAACGGCCCTGGAGCTGGTTGCCCCACAGCACGCCGATCTTAGGCCCACTGTTGTCGCTGAAAGCAATCAGCGTCGAAATGTCGTCGCTGCTGACCGTGGCTTCCGGGGTGAAGGGCAAAACAAAAGGTGTGCCCCACGTCCAGTCATTGCCCGTCGTATAGGCCGCAAAGACGGCATACTCACTGCCCAGGCGGGCCACCCAGGTGGCCCACAGCCGGCCCGTGCTGTCTTTATCCAGCACCAGCGACTCTGTGCGATAGCGATTTACCTCGGCTACAGGAAAATGACCGTCCTCGTCGTCCAGGGTGTAGCTCTGGTTCGTGGCATCGTAGCTATAACGATAGAGGCGCGCCCAGTAGATAGGATCGGACTGTTCTGTTGACGGGTTTTCGCGCTTTGCCTGTGAGGCGATATATAACTTTTGCGCCGCCTCATCCCACAGCACGTCTGAACGCGAATCTTCGCGCTCGTCCACCGCCACCCCTGTATCCAGCCACTCGTGCGCCTCGGGGTTGAGGCGATAGATGCGATACTCTCCGGCCTCCAAATTGTACAGCACGCCCCACCAGATACCGTCGTTCCACCACACTTTACTCTGATTCATGTAGGCTGTGGGCTCGTCGGTAAGATCGTCGCCATATTGAAAAATGGCGTAGCCGGCAAGCGAAAGCGGCGTGCTGGCGGACACGCCGAGGGCTACCAAACCGACTACCAGGGCCAGCGCCGGTGCCAGCAGGGCCAGCCACAGAGCATGCCGCCCGCTAGACTGTCCACGCTGGTGTGTACACGCCTCGATGCGCTTCTCTGCTTCACGCTGGTCCATTTTCATTCTCCTATCGTTTTCTGGCTGCACATCGGTTCAAGGTACCGGAGTTGTTGGCGCACATCATAGCAGCAGGCATCGCTAGGGCGCTGTGACCTGGAACTATTCTAGGATACATTCACAGATACAATGACGCATCTTGCCTTCCGCGGCAGCTTAACCGCCTCAGGATAACGTTAGAGAAGGGGCTCCGCCACCTGTCACCCTGAGGCTGCCGAAGGGTCTCCCCACTTTACGTCAAGCTATCACTATGCTATAGTTGCCCCTAGCGGAGGATGGAACCTACTGGCTGTTCTGATGGAAGGAGGCGTAGCATCTATGAACGTGCACAAGAAGTCCCGGTATGTCATCATCAGGTTCCTGACATTAGCGCTGGCCTTGCCCCTACTGCTGGCCGCCTGCGAGCGCCCTCTACAAAATATCACCGACGGGCCCTCCTCGCCCACTTCAATGGCGCCCGCCGATCCGACTGCGCAAGACGCAGACCCCACCGCGCCGGCAGCCACGGCCGAACCCACCACGCAGCAGCCTGCCGAGCCCACGCCCACGATGCAAAGCCCGGCGACGCCGGCAGCTACAGAAACGCCCACAGAAGATCAGTCGCCCCGCCCTGGCGACGAAGGCGATGACGAAGAGGAGGTCGCCGGCGACGAGGAAGAGACCGAGGCCACACCCGAAGCGACGGCCGAAGCCACGCCAGAGGCCACGGCTGAAGCGACTCCCGAACCTACGGCCGAGCCCACTGCGGTGCCCACCGGCGAGCCGCCGAGGAGCGGCGAAGATCGCCTGCACACCGTCCAGCCCGGCGAAAACCTCTACCGCATAGGCCTACAATATGGCATCTCCTGGTCCGTACTCGCCGAATACAACGACATTGCCAACCCCAACAGGCTGCTCGTGGGCCAGCAGATTCGCATTCCGGCCACGGGTGAGGGAGAAAGCCCTGCCCCTGAGGTTACGCACGTGGTACAGCCCGGCGAAACCCTGTTTATCATCTCCCAGCAATATGGTGTGGTCTGGACCGATATTGCGGCTGCCAACAACCTGACGGCGCCTTACACCATCCATGCCGGACAGACGCTGGTGATACCGGGTGGCCAATAGCCTGGAACGGGGCCGGCAGCAGACAGACGCCGGCCCCTATTCAGTGGCGGCCTGGCCCGGCGTCATCCGCGCCTATCAAGATCATCTACCTTTTGCCCCCGAAGCCGAAGTCATCACCCTCAATGAGGGTCACACACCGCTCATTCGCGCCGACCGCCTGGCCGAGACGATAGCGCCGGGCTCCGGGCTGAGCCTTTACCTGAAATATGAAGGGCTGAATCCTACTGGCTCCTTCAAAGATCGCGGCATGACCGCTGCGGTAACTCAGGCCGTGCACGAAGGAGCAAAGACCATTATTTGCGCCTCCACGGGCAACACTGCCGCCAGCGCCGCGGCCTATGCGGCGCGCGCCGGCATCCGCTGCCTGGTGCTGGTGCCTCAGGGCAAGATCGCGCAGGGCAAGCTGGCCGCCTGCTTGGCTTATGGCGCCCAAGTGATCGCCATCGACGGCTCCTTCGACGAGGCTCTGGAGATCGTGCGCGCCCTGTTCGAACGCCGGCCCATTGCCCTGGTCAACTCCGTGAATCCATGGCGGCTGCAGGGGCAAAAAACTGCCGCTTTCGAGATTTGTGATCAGCTCGGCGGCACAGCGCCAGACTGGCACTGCCTGCCCGTAGGCAACGCCGGCAACATCACCGCCTACTGGATGGGTTATCGCGAATACGGCTGCGGTCTGCCGCGCCTGCTGGGCGGGCAGGCCGCCGGCGCAGCGCCCCTTGTGCTGGGCCAGCCCGTCAGGCAACCGGAAACAGTGGCAACGGCCATTCGCATTGGCAACCCTGCGCGCTGGCGAGAGGCCATGCAGGCACTCGACGAATCCGGCGGCATGATCACCGCCGTCACCGACGATGATATCCTGGCCGCCTGGCGTTTGCTGGCGGCGGGCGCGGGCGTCTTCGTGGAGCCGGCCTCGGCGACGGGCCTGGCGGCGCTCAGGCAGCAAATCGAAGCCGGCGAAATTGATCCTACAGATAAGAGCGTGGTTTGTGTGCTCACCGGCCACGGCCTCAAAGATCCCGATACGGCCCTGAACCAGGCGGCGTCGCCACACACGCTGCCCGCCACCCTGCAGGCGATCGAAGCTTATCTCAGCCGCTAAGTAGAGCGGGCCGACAGGCGGCTACCTCAGACGTCCGGCAGATAGCTCGCGCGCAGCCAGCCCCATATGCCATCTAGCGTCTGCACCTCGCGCCACAATACGCCCCCCTGATTGGCGTGTCCGTCCCGCAGGATCACCACATCGCCGTGGCTCACAAGCCGTAATTGCTGGCCGCCCGGCGAACGCAACAACCAGACGTTGGCGCCATCGGTGTCCAGCACGGCCGTCTCACCCACGATGGGCGTGGGCGTCAGCGTCGGCGTGGGCGTCAGGGTCGGCGTGCTGCTGGGCGTCGGCGTGGGGGTGCTGGTGGCCGTGGGCGTCGGCGTGTTGGTGCTCACCGGCGTCGGCGTGCCCGTGGCCGTCGGTTCGGGCGTGCTGTCCGCCGTACCCACTGGCGCACCTGTGCCGTCGGGCGTCGACGTAGGAATGTCTGGCGTCACCACCACGCCTCCCCCGCCTTCCTCTTCAGCCCCTTCCCCCTCCGGCGTCGACGTCGTGCGCGTGGGCACGCCGCCAAAGGCCCCCGATGCAGGCCGCTCACTGGTCGGCGTCGCATCGATGCCCGCCGTACTCTCCGGTGTAATCTCGTCGATGCTCACCACCGGCGCTTCGCCATCTTCCGCGCCCGGCGTTTGCGGCGCGGCTTCGCCCGTAGGCGAAGGCGCCTGCGCCACAGGTTCAAAATTGGGCTCACCCAGCGGCACGCCCGCCGCAAAAAAGCCGGCCACCAGCAGCAGGCAGGCGAAGGCGTAGCCGGTAAAGGCGCGTACGCGCAGGTCCAGGCGGTAAACGTCTAACCCCAGTCGCCGCATCATACGCGGCGACTGACCCATGAGCGCCAGCAGCATGAAAAACAGCGCTCCCAGCGCTGCCAATGCCATGCCCCACAAGGTCCATGTTGGAAATCCTATCATTGCCCGACATTATAACCGCTTTCAGTGGTTATTAAAATCGCGCGGCAAACGCTTATCCTGGTTTCACGCCTTTCGCTACTTTTCTCCGTTATGGTTATAATGGACATAACCTTTCTACCTTTTTCTTAACCTGCAAACCTGCTGGATGGAGACAAACATGGCCAATCAATACCAGGTGATCGTTCTCGGAGGGGGTCCTGCCGGCTACGTCGCCGCCATTCGCGCGGCTCAGTTGGGCCTAAAAACCGCCGTTGTCGAGAAAGAGGCCCTGGGCGGCGTCTGCCTAAACGTGGGTTGTATCCCTTCTAAGGCGCTGCTCAAGAATGCCGAATTGGCGCACACGCTGCAGCATCGCGGCAAAGAGTTCGGCTTTAGCTTCGAAAATCTCAAGCTCGACTATAGCGAGGCCTTCAAGCGCAGCCGGCAGGTGTCCGACCGGCTGGTAAAAGGGGTCGGCTTCCTCATGCGCAAGAACGAGATCGATGTTTACGAAGGCGCGGGCCGGCTGACCGGAAAGAACAGCCTGACCATAGCGCTGAACGACGGCGAAGAAACAGAGGTCACCGCCGACAACATCATCCTGGCGACGGGCTCCAGCGTGCGTTCCATTCCCGGCGTCGAGCTAGACGGCGAAAAAGTTGTTTCCTATCTGGAAGTTATCCTCTCCGATTCGGTACCCCAAAGCGCGGTGATCATCGGGGCTGGGCCTATCGGCATGGAATTTGCCTATGTATGGGCCAACTATGGCGTTGACGTGACGATTGTAGAGATGCTGCCCAACCTCCTGCCCAACGAGGATCCTGAGGTCAGCGCGGTTGTGGAGAAAGCGTATCGCCGGATGGGCATCAAGTTTCACACCGACATGACCGCCGAATCTGTGGACGCCAGCGGCGACAAAGTAAAGGTAACTCTGAAGAACGGCGATGTGCTGGAAGTAGACCGGGTGCTCGTGGCCGTTGGCTTCCGGCCCAATGTCGATCAGATCGGTCTGGAAGGCGACCTAGAGCTGGAGCGCAACGATTGGGGCGGCATTGCCGTCGACGGCAATATGCGCACTAGCGTCGACAACATTTATGCTGTGGGCGACCTGGTGGCGCCTGAGGGCCTCATGCTGGCGCATATTGGCTCTGCGATGGGGCTTGTCGCCGCCGAGAGCATCGCCGGCCACCCCACGGTCGAGCTCGAATACCGCATGCTGCCGCGCTGCACCTACTGTGTGCCGCAGGTGGCCAGCTTCGGTTACACCGAAGAACAGGCCAAAGAGCTGGGCTTCGAGGTCAACGTGGGCAAATTCCCATTCCAGCCCAATGGCAAAGCCCTGGGCCTTGGCGAGCGCGATGGCTTTATCAAGATCATTGCCGATGCCCGCTACGGCGAGATTCTGGGCGCCCATATGGTCGGTCCCGACGTCACCGAGCTGCTGCCAGAGCTAACCCTGGCGCGCATGAACGAGCTGACCGCCGAAGAGATCGCGCGCAACGTACACGCCCATCCCACGCTCAGCGAAGTGCTCATGGAAGCTGCGCATGGCGTCGAGGGGGATCCAATACACATATAAAATACAAAACGGGCCCGGATGTTCATCCGGGCCCGTTCAAATGGTTCAATTATAACTGCATACGATGAGGTGGGCGGTACAAGACTCGAACTTGTGACCTCTACGATGTCAACGTAGCGCTCTAACCAACTGAGCTAACCGCCCAAAGGCAAGGCCCTATTATAGCAGGAATCATGCGCCGGTCAATGTCATGAAACGTCGCATCCGTAGAGCCCGCAATGAACCACCGGTGGTGCCGGAGCGTTGGCAGCCTGGCCTACAGCACTTGCTGGGCGCCGCCATTCTGCTGTCGCTCGTCGCCGCCTTCTTGCGCTCCAATCAGGGCGTACGGCTCGGGCTGCCGGGCGCCTTTGTGTGGGTAATGGCCCTGCTCATCTCCTTTGGCCTGGGCCTGGCGCACTATGCGCCTTATCTTCTGCCGCCTGAAGCAGACGACGAAACCGGGCTAGGCTGGCGCGAAGGGTTGCGCATGCTGACATATCACTTTACGGTGCTGATGTTGCCGCCCAGCTTGCGCAACCGCTATCATCGCCCGCGCAGCGACGTGCCGCGAGAGCTTTCAGACTCTTTTGCCGAGTTTGAGGCGGGCTTCGTGCCCAGCCACCTGGCCTTGATCCTCAGCCGGGGCGCCAGCTTTGCGCGCGCAGCCGGGCCTGGCTATGTGCGCCTACACCGCGGCGAGCGCATCAGGCAGGTTCTGGATCTGCGCCGCCAGGTGCGGCGCGAAGATGTGGAAGCCTTCACGCGCGATGGCATTGCCCTCAACACATCTGTGGCCGTCACCTTCCGCGTGCGCGAGCCAGAGTCAGAGGTCGGCCCCGACATTCCTTTTGCCTACAACCCCAGCACGGTCTTTCGCCTAACCTATTCCGATGGCGTAGGGCTTGAAAACGAGATCCGCTGGAGCGAGCGGATTGCGCCGCAGGCCGCCGCGCTGGTCGTGAGCGCCGTAGCGCAGCGTCGCCTCGACCATTTCTATCACCCCAATGCGCCCGATCCAGCCGACGCCCTGGCCCTCAACGAGCTGGTGAGCGAAGTCAAACAGGAGCTGATACGCAGCATCGAAACCTTGTTCGATTGCCGGGATGTCAGCGATTGCCCCATCGCCATCCATTCTGTCACCGTGGGCCACCTGCAGCCGCCGCCTGAAGTGGTGCACCAGCGCATCCTCAACTGGCAAAGCGCCTGGGAGCGCCGCAAAATCGTCGACCGCGCCGCAAGCATGGCCTATGAAATCAGCGAAATACAGCGCGTGCGCGGCGATACGCTGCGCAAGCTAATCCTCGACGTCACCTACAACGTGGCCGAGCTAGCCAACGGCGACCGCGAGACCATGAGCAAGGTACTCCTGGTGCGCATTGCCGAAATGATCGACCGCTTGATCGGCGACCAGCGCGTCAAGCTACAGACGCCGCAAGAGATATTTGAAGCGCTGCACAAGGCTCGTCGCCTGCTAGGTGACTCTGCGGGAGAGGAGAAGCTGTGACGGCGCGCACGTCGACGCAGAGCGCTGAGGGCGGCTCGCTTTCTCAGCAGCACCCCCGGCGCTACCGGCCGTCATTGGCGCCCGGCCTCAGCGCCGCGCTGCTTCTGTTCGTGGCCGTTTTCTGGATCTTCCTGGCCATACGCCTACAGGAAGTAGATTTTGACCAGACGCCGCTCTGGTGGCTGGCGCAAGTCGATGCTTTTCCTTTGCTGGCCTTTGTGCCGCCGGCCTTCGTCACATTCCTTAGCGAACTGTTCTCCTGGCACGTCTTTCGCCACATTCTCATCCCGGCGCTAATGGGCTGGTGGCTGGCGGGCCAGGCGGCCGTCGGTTTCGTGCGCAGTTTTTACAACTTTGGCTCGCGCGCCGAGGCCGCCAGCTTCCTCTCTGGCCTGGAACGCCACAGCCGCAGCGGCAGCGCGCGCCGCGGTCCGCCCACCGTGCGACGCAGCGCCGGGCGTGTACGCCTGGGTCCGGTCTACAAGCTGCTGCTGATCATGACGCCAATGGCCCTCACCTTCATGCTGCTGCTGCTCGTTGCGCCTTTCCTGCCACCATCGCCCACGCGCACGGTTCTCTACAATTCGCTGATCATCATCTCCGGGGCGGCCACCTTCATCGCCATTGGCTATTTTGCCATCGACGCTTTCACCGGCGGCCCGCCGGCTGCTGGTGGCCTGCGCCTACATCACGAGACCCTGGAAGCATTACGCCGCCAACATTCCCTGCTGCGTGTAGGCGGGCCGGGCAAGGTCCTGGTGCCCGACCACGAAGTGGCGGTCACCGAATACAACGCGCGCTGTTATCGTGTGCTGGGTCCCGGCGCCCAGTCGCTGCTGCCCTTTGAGTATGTGCGGTCCATGATTGACCTGCGTTCGCAGGAGCGCGAAGGCGAAGTGAGCGGCCTGACCCGCGACGGCGTTGAGGTGGCCTGCCATATCGCCGTCACCTTCCGCCTGAGTCCGGATGATCGCTATGTCGCCGATGGCGTCGACGGCTCGCCCGTGCAGGAGCAGCGCTCCACGCGCGACCGTCCCTATCCATATGGTGAACAGGCCGCGCGCACCGCGGCCTACATCGAAACGGTCGATGGTGAGGGTCGCGTCTCCACGTGGATGGCGATGCCCTTGGTGATCGCGACCGGCGAATTCCGGCGCGCGCTCACGGCAGCGCCCCTGCACCAGCTCTACGATCCGGACGCCGAAGGTCTGCCGCCGCACCCCACACTGTGGAAAGAGGTACACAACAATACGCGCGACGAGCTGCGTAAGCTGGGTATCGAGCTGGTAGCGCTGCGCATGGGGCCGCTGCAGCCGCCGCAAGGTGTGATGGAGCATAATCTGAACGGCTGGCGCGCCTATTGGGAGGACTATCTCAACCGCCTGCGCGTGCGGGAAGAGGCGGACGCTGCCTATACGGTAGAAGACGCGCGCACCAGGGCTGCCGTGGATATGCTGCGCACCATTATGCACAGCATTGAACACGCCCGCCGTGAAAGCGGCGCCGAGATAACGCAGGAGATCATGGCCTTGCGCCTGTTAGAAGCGCTGGAGCAGGCCGCGCGCACGACCGCAACGGCGGGCGATAAGCCCGATGAGGCGCAGCGCCGCATCCAACGAATTCGTCAGGGCTTATTACCGCCGGGAGACGGCACATAGACCGGCCTGTAGCGAACCACGAGGAAGAGGTAGAGGAGATGGCAGACCATATTCTGGTAGTTGGAGCCACGCTGTTAGATGTGAAAGGAATGCCCGAAGCGGGATTGGAGCCGGCGACGTCAAATCCGGGCCGCATACGTATCGCGCGCGGCGGCACCGCGCGCAATGTCGCCGAGAATCTGGCGCGCCTGGGCTCGGACGCAATCCTGCTCACGGCGACAGGCAACGACGACATGGGCCGGCGACTGCTGGAGCAAACGGCCGAGTCTGGCGTGAACCTGGAGCACGCGCTGCAGGTAGACGAGCAGGGCACAGGCGCCTACATGGCCATCCTGGACCCCGATGGCACCCTCTCCGTAGCCATCGACGACACGTTCGTCATGCGTCACATTACTGCCGAATATCTTTTGCAGCGTCGCCGCCTTTTCGCCAACGCCAGCCTGATTATGTTCGACGGCAGCCTGACGCCTGAAGCCATGGAGATGACGGTTCGCCTGGCGTACGAATATAAGGTACCCATTGCCGCAGATCCCTCTTCGGCGCGGCTGGCCTATAAGCTCTGCCCTTACCTCAAGGGCCTGCACCTGGTGGTGCCCAACGAAGTGGAGGCCGCTAGCCTGTGTGGCATCGACTACTTCGGCTACGACGCCGACGCCAGCCTCGATGCAGCCCGGCAGCTTGTGCGCCTGGGCGTGAACATCGGCGTGGTAACGCTCTCCGATTATGGCTTGGCCTATGCCACATCCGACGAAAATGGCTATATTCCGCCGCGCTACAGCGAGATGGTAGATAGCACGGGCACCGGCGATGCCATTACGGCGGCCATCATTTTTGGGCTCACCCATGAACTGCCGGTTACTGAATGTATGCGCCTGGGTGCGGCGGCCGCGGGCCTCACTCTGCAAACGCACCATTCGGTGGTGCCCGATCTCAGCCTGGACATGCTCTACGATCATCTGATTGTATGAACGACACGCTCGTCACACTGCTCGCCCTGACTTACGTCGTTGCCGTGATCGCCGCTGCCGAGGGCCTGCGGCGCAAGGCCGGTTTCAGCAGCGACTTCACACGGAAGGTCGTGCACATTGCCGTGGGCATGATGGTCTGGGTTGTGCCCTTTTTATTTAGCAGCCCCTGGCCCTTTGTGATGATCGCGCTGCTTTTCGCGCTCATAAACCTGCTCGACTGGCGCTTCGGCTTCTTCGCCGCCATGGCCAGCAGCGACCGCTCTAACCTGGGCACCGTTTACTTTCCCCTGGCCGCTGCCGTCGTCGTGGTCATCTTTTGGGACCGCCCGCCGCTGATGGTCGCCGCGCTGATGCCCCTGACCTGGGGCGACGGCATTGCGCCCATCGTCGGCCGAGCTTTCGGACGCCACGCTTATACCGTAATGGGCCATCGCCGCACGTTGCAAGGCTCCGCCGGCTTCTTCGTGGCCGGCCTGCTCTTTACCTGGCTGGCCCTGTGGCTCATCCCCGGCCCGCCCACTATCGCTCCGGTCAATGCCTTACTCGTGGCCCTGGTCATTATGGGCAGCACCACGCTCGTCGAGGCCGTCTCGCTCTGGGGCATGGATAACCTCACAGTCACCGGTGCGGCCATGGCCATTCTGGCCTTGTGGCCCTTTTAATCTGCTGCAGAAATCAGCAATATGATCGGTGCGCACGCGCTTTAACTGGGACCTAGACGAAGAGCTGGGCGGCGAGCCGCTCGAAGGCGCCGCCATACCCCGCCGCAGGAGCCGTTTGTTCTGGGGACTTCTCATCCTGATTGCAGCCATCTTTGCCCTCTTCTACTGGCAGCAATCCCGCCGCCTGCGCCTACAAGAAGATGCCGTCAAAGAGGACATCATGGCCAGCTTCCGGCTCTGGCACCAGGCCGTGACCACCGGCGACCTGGAGCTGTTTCTCTTCCAGCTCTCAAATCAGGACGCCGTCTGGCAAAGTGGTCAGCGCGAGCTATTTGTGCAGGGCCGTCTCTTGCAGCGCCCCGAGCTGGGTCTGGAGCTGCTGCCCGGCGGCGGCGCGCCGGAAATTATAGAGGTTCACCTGGCCCCCGACTGGCAATCGGGCACAGTCATCGCCGGCTACGCCTACAGGCCCGTCGACGGCGGGCCAGACGTGCACCTGCAGCGCGTCCACTACTTCCGCAAACTTGGCCAGCGCTGGCTGCTGTCGCCGGGAGATGTTGACTTTTGGGGGCCGCTGCAGCGCGTGGTCATTCAGGGCCTCACCCTGCTCTACCCACAACGCGATGCGGCGATAGCCAGGCGCCTGGCGCAAGACCTTTGGGATGACTTACAGGCCATCTGTGCCGCGCTGCCCGACCCTGATGCCTGTGTGTTCGACCTGCGCCTGACCGTGCGCCTGGAGCGTGAAGCGTACCTGCTGGCCTCGATGGCCGATAGCCTCACGCCCGTCTTTCGCAGCGGCGACTTTGTGCTGCCGGCCCCGACGCTGGTGGGCTTGCCGCAAGACGACGAAGGCTACTATCGTCTCTACGAGAGCTATACCGCGCGCATCCTCAACAGCGTGCGCCAGAACCTTTCGCCGCCCATTGCCCTGCCGGAACAAGCGCTGCAACTGCTTTGCTTTCCGGCCGACGGCCGTACACTGCGCCTATACCGCTACGACGTGCGCGCCGGCGCCTGGCAAGACGAGCTGTCGCACCGTGCCCTGCGCTACCTCATTCCCGGCCCCAACGACGACGGCGTCATCGTTCAGGAGTTCACGCGCGGCAGCGAGGCCACACGCCTGCGCCTATACTGGTGGCGTGATGGCCGCGAGCAGCTCATTTACGACCGCGATATGCTGGAACAAACCAGGCGCCCTGCCGGCTGGTCCGACGCCGACCAGCCGCATTTGCTGTTGCAAGGGTTTCGCGGCGCCGGCGTCAGCGCCCAGCACCTCTGGCTCGATCTCGACCATTGTGGCCCGCAGGGCTGCGCCGTCGTCGAGCTTTCCGGCTACACCGTCTGGTCGCCGTCAGGCGAGCATACCCTGGTACTCGACCAACAGACTCTGTGGCGCGGCGACCTCCTCGGCCGGCCGCTGGCGCCCGTGGGCCCCGGCCTGAGCCCCTTCTGGATCGACGACCGGCGCTACGGCTATGTGCGCTACGATCGCGAAGCGGGCGCGCCTTCCATGCAAATTGCTACCGGCTTGGTAGGCGAAGATTTGCCGCACATCGTGATGCCCGTGACGCAGCTGGCAGAGCTGCTGGATGCACAAGACCCGCCGCTCTTGTTCATTAATTACGTGGCAGTCAACCCCGCCGACCGCGACCAGCTTTTGCTGGCGGCGACGACGGTCGGCGCCGCCACAGCTAAGTATAATTTCTTCTCCCTGCGCCTCTCCAGCGGCCAGGTGCGCCTGGTGCAGCAGTTCGAACGGTTGCCCAGCGGCTATCCCTCCCTGTTGACGCCGGCAGGCTATCCGCCATTCCGCCTTTCTCCCGACGGCCGCTGGCTGCTCACCACGCTGCTGGCCTCTCCGTCGCCCACCGTCTGGACCTTCCACCTCAGCGACTTGCAGCAAGAGCGCAGCCTGGAATTCAACGCCTATTACCCCCAATATCCGGCGCAATACCCGTTCTACGACTGGACGGCCGACGGGCGCTGGCTGGCAATTGTGGAAGATGGCTTCTTGCGCCTCATCGCCCCCGGATACGACTACCAGAAGTTGGTGAGCCATCGCCTGAACGACTGCTTCTATGTGGCCTGGGTGGATGGTACGTAAATGGTACTTACCACGCACTTATGGTAAAAATTAACCACCTACCATTTTCGTAAGGGCGATTCTGCATGAAGCCTAGCTATCCACCCCGACAGCCTTTCGCGCACCTGCCCACGCCACTAGAGCGGCTAGAGCGCCTGAGTAAATTCCTGAATGGTCCTGAGCTGTGGATCAAACGCGACGACCAGACCGGCCTTGCGACCGGCGGCAACAAGACGCGCAAACTGGAGTTCCTGGTAGCCGATGCGCTGGCTCACGGCTCGGATCACTTGGTTACCACCGGCGCGCCGCAAAGTAACCATTGCCGCCAGACGGCCGCCGCAGCGGCGCGCATGGGCATGGGTTGCAGCCTCGTGCTGCGCGGCGACCCGCCATCCCGTTACGACGGCAACCTGCTGCTCGACCGCCTGCTCGGCGCCCATCTCTACTGGGCCGGAGAGCGCGATAACGGCGAGGTGATGAACGACGTCGTCGCCGAGCTGCGCTCCATGGGCCGCAAACCATACGCCATTCCACTGGGCGGCTCTAACGTAATGGGCGCGACCGGCTATGTGCTGGCTATGGAAGAGCTAAGCGCACAACTGCGCCAGGGTGGCCCCAATGTGGACTTCATTGTCTTTGCCAGCAGCAGCGGCGGCACGCAGGCGGGCCTGGTGCTGGGCGCGCGGGTCTACGACTGCCGCGCCCATCTTTTGGGCATCAGCGTCGATCACCCTTCCGAGCAGCTTAAAATGCTCTGCTCGGCGCTGGCCACGGCCACGGCCACGCACCTGGGCCTGGGCACCCTCTCCGTCGCGGATCGCGTCGACGTCAACGACGACTACCTAGGCGACGGCTATGCCCAGATCGGTGAGACGGAGCGCGAAGCCATCCAGCTCACGGCTCAGCTTGAAGGCATCTTGCTGGACCCCGTGTACACCGGGCGCGCGATGGGCGGACTCATTGATCTCATTCGTTGGGGCGCTTTTACGCGAGGCCAGACGGTCTTATTCTGGCATACTGGAGGTACGGCGGCGCTGGGCGCCTTTGCCGAGCGCCTGCTCTAAGCGGCGCCGTGTCGCCGCTGCCCCGCAATCTGCTCCCCAAACGCTTGATGCAAGCCTACTCCGCCTCCAGAAGCGCCGCGATCTTCTCCCCCAGAACATCCGGCGCAAATGGCTTGCGGATCCAGTCGACAATGCCTTGCTCCAGCAGCGCGCGCCC
This sequence comes from uncultured Ardenticatenaceae bacterium, assembly GCA_964384155.1. Taxonomy (GTDB): domain Bacteria; phylum Chloroflexota; class Anaerolineae; order Promineifilales; family Promineifilaceae; genus JAAYYY01. Next base: position 168,602 of record CAYLJW010000001.1, on the reverse strand, counting down.
CTCGTTTTCCAGCGGATAACCTGTCATCACCATCATCTTTAGCCGCGGATCACGCGCCATCAACTCGCGGTACAACTGCAGGCCGCCCATTTCAGGCATCACCATATCGCTCAGTACCAGGTCTACCCGCTCGGGCTGCGCTTCGTACATAGCCAGCGCCTCGCGGCCGGTCGTCGCCACCAGCACGTTGTAACCCAGCAGCTCCAGGGTGTCACGAATGGCTTCGCGCGTCGGATCATGGTCCTCTGCCAGCAGCACGGTTGGCGCCGCGCCGCGAACCGTTGGCCACGTCGGGGTGCTGCGCGCCGTGACTGGCTGCTCGTAAGGCGCGGGCAGGTAAAGCGTCACACGAGCGCCGCGACCTGGACCGCTGTCGACTTCAATTTCGCCGCCATGCCGTTTCACGATGCCAAAAACCTGCGCCAGGCCCATGCCCGTGCCCTTGCCCGCCTGTTTGGTGCTGAAGAACGGTTCGAAGGCGTGGCTCTGTACATCGCGCGACATGCCTTCGCCAGTGTCGGCAACCGAGAGACCCATATAGCGGCCGGCGGCCATACCGCGCACGGGCGCTGCTTCGCCTTCAACCACGGTTAGCGCCGCCAAAGACAGTTGTAACTCGCCGCCATGAGGCATGGCGTCGCGCGCATTCAGCGCCAGATTCATGATTGCCTGGCGCAGCAGCGCCGGATCGGCCTTCACTTCGTACTCGCCCGCGTCTGCGGCCAGCGTCACCTGGATGTTCTCCGGCAAGGTGCGCTGCAGCAGCTTCACCATCTCCTTCACAAAAGGCAGCAGGTCCAGGCGCCCCCACTCCATCTCTTCGGCGCGGCTAAATTCCACGATCTGACTGATGAGCGCCGAAGCGTGCTGCGCCTGCTTGCTGATGGTCGCCAGGTATTCACGGCGCTTGGGAAAGTCGGGGTTGCGTTCCAAAGTCTGGCTATATAAGGTAATCACAGCCATGATGTTGTTGAAATCGTGGGCAATGCCGGCCGCAAGCTGTCCAACAGTTGCCAGGCGATCCTGGCTTTCTGCTGCCTGGCGGCGCTGGCGCTCGGCCGTCGTATCGCGCAGCACCACAATCCATCGGCCGTCGTCATCGTCCTGCAGGCGCCGTGCCGTCAGCTCAAATACGGCAGCCTCGGCCTCGCTGCCTTGCCCGGCATCGGGCAAAGCCAGCTCGCGCCAGGCGTTCTCCGCCGCACACGTATGCAGCAAATCGGCCAGCTCAAGGCCGGCCAGCGTCTGTAGGCGTTGACCCTCTGTGTATCCGGGCGCCAGACTGGCGACCATCTCGCGGCCCACTCGGTTGGACAACACCGGGCGCAAATCGTGGTCTAGCACCAGCAAGCCGTCTGGAACCGTCTCCATAAGGCGCTGTACTTGCTCGGTTTGCCGCCGTGTGCGCTGTGCTAGCTGCCGCAAGGCGCGCAAAAGGTGGGTGTTGGCGATGGCCAGGGCTGTCTGATCCGCCAAACCGCGCAGCAATGTCCGGCTCTCTTCGCCCATGTCGGGCAGCTCGTGCGGGGCGCCGGCCAGTAGCAGGCCCACCGGGCGCTCGCGGTAAACCAGCTCCACAACGATCAGGCTGCGAAGTCCGGCCTGTGCCAGCGCTTGCGGCCAGGCAATCTGGCTCTCGGCCGCAAGGTCGCGTACGACGGTTGGGCCGCGCGACTGGCCTGCCTGAGCGCGCAGCCAGGCCAACGGCAGGGTCGCCGGCTTCTCGAGCTGCGGCGGCAGCCCCACGCTCGCCGCCGTTGTGAACTGCTCCTTGTTAGGGTCATAGAGCCAAATCATCGCCGCCGGCACATCCAGCGCATCTGCTGTTTCGCGGCAAATGGCTCTCAGCAGCAGCTCCTGGTCGGCATGAGTGCTGAGGTGCGCCGCGTTACGGGCCAGCGCTGCGACATGCGCCTCGGTCTGCTGTGGCCCTGTCGTATCCGGGTGCACGGCCGCTTCCTCAAGTTGTTTAGCCGACGCCCACAGGCGGGCGAGCAGCATAAGCAGCAGGATCAAGAGCGCACCGATTAACGTCCAGACAAGAGGCAGCACGAGACGATTGCCCGATATAGCTGTTTCAGCTTGCAGCCAGACCAGGAAAATGGTTGCAGCGATCGATAATGCGAGCAGTGCCAGCAGGCGTCTCATTACTCTCGATTATCATCCTTTCAGCGCGCGCCGTACAGGTGACTATCGTACCGTCACCACGCCCAGCAGAAGACTGTCGCCCGCCGCTTCGCCCGTAGGCAGCCGAACCGGCAGGCGCAGGGTTGCATCTTCCAGAGCATAAAGCCCCACTCGCAGCTCATATTGGCCTGCCGGCAAGCCCATCGGCAGCAGCAGCCCGTGATTATCCACCACCACCTGACCCGGCTGCCACGTTGTCGTTGGCGCCAGGTTGCCTATTGGCTCTGCGTCTCGCTGTGCCAGCGGTGGTCCCACTTCCGGCAGTAGGTGCAGGAAGACTTTGTAGCGTTGAGCCAGCAGCTGCGCGGTGCGCCAGAATAGGGTCACCTGTACTATGTCGCCCGGCGCGGCGGCAATGTTCTGGGGGCCCGCGCCCTGCAGCGTATAGCCGGCCAGCGTAATCGCCGGCCCAAACTGTGCGCCTAACTCCACTGCCATCTCGCCTGCCGGCTCGGGGGCCACGGCATAGGTCACAAAGCGCACGTCGCCTACCCACTCTTCGCCGGCCTTGAATGCGTTGGCGTCGAGCCAGCGCTCCACCAGGCGCTCTGGATCCCGTTCCACCTCGCCCCAAAAGAGCGCATATAGGCGGTCGTGCTCCGCCGCGATTTGCTCCAGCTCCTGGGCAATCCGTGTGGCGTCCGGCTGGCCGCGCGGGATGGGGTAAACGGGCGCGCCCTGGCGATGATAGTAGGTGAACACTTCCCACTGATTGGCGGCGTTGAGGATGATCCCGGCGTTGGGGTGCGCCTCGGCTGCAATGCGTGCGGCCATGCCGCGGTAGTCGGCGCGCGCCTGTGCCGGTTCGTTGTACAAATTCTCTAGCGATTGACCGCTGCCCCACAGCGCCAGCCACACCAGCAGGGCCAGGCCGGCGCCCAGCAGCCAGCGCAGGGCGGCAATCCTGCCAGGTGCAGGGGCGAGCGTGGCTCGCCACAGCGCCACGATACCTTGCGCCGCCGCCGAACAAAAGAAAGGCGCGGCCACGACCATGAATTTGTGGTAGGCTGGGCGCGTCGCAGCCAGCGCGAGCATCAGCAGCGGCGGCAGCAGCACCTGGGCCGCGATAACGGCTCCCAAACCGCGCCGCGAGGCCATACCCAGCAGCGCCAGGAGCCAGGCGGCGGCCACGGCCAGCCACAGGCCGTCGCCGGCCGTCTCGCCTAAGGTCAGCCAGTGCGCAGCATTCTGAATGAACTCCCAGGCTGTCGCCCCATCGGCGGCGCGCCCCCCTGTTTGCCGAAAGAACAGCGGCAGCCAGGGCAGGTACAAAATCAGGCTGGCGGCCACGAGCAGCACCCAGCGCCGCACCGCGGCCAGGCTTTTCCTGAAACCGCCCTCGCGCTCACGCCACAGCAGCAGGAACACGGCTGCAGCGTGGCCAGCCAGCACCGCCGGAAAGAAATAATGCGTGTACAGGCCCGCGGCCACCGTCGCCCCATAAGCGGCGGCCCCAAAGGCAGCGCGACGCAGGCCCTCGCCCGCCAGCCGCGGCAGCAGGCGCCACAGCAGCAGCGTGCTCAACACGGCCCATAGGCCCAGCAGGGCGTACATGCGCGTCTCCTGGCTGTAGTAGACCAGGGCCGGGTGCACGGCCGCCAGCAGCGCGCCTACCAGGGCCACGCGCCGGCTGTTGCGCCCCAGGGTAAACACGCCGGCTACCAGCAGCACGCCGGCAAAAGCGCTCATGGCCCGCAGCTCGAACTCGCCATCGCCCAGGAGCTGTCGCCAGCCCGCCAGCAGCAGGTAATAGAGGGGCGGGTGCACATCCCCGGCAGCCCCTTCCACGATCAGGCGCACGCTGCGCTCCGCCAGCCGGGCGCTGTTGCCCTCGTCGTTCCAGAACGACTGCGCGTCGAGGCGCAGAAAACGCAGGGCCGTGGCCAGCCACAACAGGGGTAGCGCCGCCCACACCGTCGCTCGTTTCACGCCGGCTGGTGCGCCCACAGGCAAAGCGGCAGAATGCGGCGGGCCTGTTCATCGGCCGCCGGCGCCGGCTCCACTGAAAGACAATCAGGTGCTCCTGCAAAAGGAAACGCGCCTGTCATGCCGCGTATTATATAGGGGAATGTGTGCAGAGCGGCAATCTCTGGCAGCTACCGCTCCTACTTCATCATCGCTAGAGGTAAGTAGGCGCGTTCATCAAGATCTGCTTGGCCCCTCCGTTTGGCTTACGCGAGCCGTCCCCAACCACGCGCCGTCAGCGGCAGGTCGTCTGCTTGCTCGCCCATGGCCAGCGCCACGCTGCGCCCCCGCTCCGTCAATAAATAGGTCGCCGCCGGGAACTTTTTGTTGCTGTCTATGTAGCCTGCTTCACGCAGCCGCTCCACCGGGTGTGGCGCCACCTCTATGGCTTCAGCATCGCCAAGCGGGTGCAGGCGATAGACCTTTTCCCCGTCTAGCGTGCGGTGCACCTTCAGCGTCCAGCCCGCGGCGATGGCGCGCAGCACGCGGCGCTCGCCGGCGTCCATCAGCCCAGTAGGTGCACGTACTTCTGCAAATCGCGCTGCCGGATCTTCTCGTAGCGCTCGGCGTAAATCTCGGCCATCTCTTCTGGCGTCAGGCGGATGCTCAAAATGTCCAGCGCATCTTCCGGCGATGCGCCGTAGGCCAGCTTCTTCTTGCCATTCTTCAGGTCGAAGAGATACATATAGTGCGGATTACTAAAGCTACTCATCGTCTGACCTCACGCCTTGTCGCGCCCTTACGCCTTAATTAAGGCCTCGCTAAAGTCGCCGCTGCGCTGTTTCTGGTATTCTGCCAGGCCGCGGTTCACCTCGTCGTCGTACCTGCCAGCCAGCAGGTCGCGGTAGAAGCCATAGTCTACGCCCTTCACCTTCTCGTCGTCCGGGTAGCGATGGTAATTGTCTTTGCTCATCATGCTCTTGCCCTCGGCGATTAGCTGGTTACCCAGGGCCGAGCCGGGGTAGGGCGCGTAGTAGGAGATAGAGGGGAAGACGCGCTTCATCGTCTTCAGCATGCGCAGCGTTTTGAAGGCGTCTTCGGGCAGCTCGCCGGGTATGCCCAGCATGATGTTGGCCCAGAACTTAGGCGGCTTGCGGCCCTCGCGCTCGAACTCATCGCCGATGCGGTTGGTCAGCTCGATGGCGAACAGGTTGTCCTCTTCGGTGCATTCTTTATTCAGCAGGCGCAAGATGCGGTCGCTGCCCGACTCAAAGCCAATCGAAATCGTGTCCCAGTTGGTCTCGCGGATGAGGGCTTCGTATAGATCAGGCCACTGGCGCACCGTGTCCGAGCGCGCCGCGGCCCAGTAAGGCCACACCTTATTGGCTTTGCGCGGATACTTCTCGATCCATTCCTTCAACCAGCTAGGGTTCTGGAAGAACATCGAATCATGAATCACAATCGAGCCAATAGGGCCATGTGTCTCATCTAGATAATTCAGCTCGTCGATGACCATCTCCACGGGGCGACGGCCCATGTTGGGGATATAAGAGGCTTCGTTGCAGAAGACACACTGCCAGGGGCAAACGCGGCTGGTGATGATGGTGGTCACCGGCGGCGGCCCCCAGCCACACTCTGGCTCCAAGGGCCAGTTGAACGACTTCTTCAGGCGGCGGCTGGCCGGCTTGGGCCACAGCGTGCGGTCCATCATCGGCCACTCGGCCATCGAGCGGCTGCTTTTGCCCAGCAGCACGCGCGGGAAGTTTTGCGGGTTGCTCACCAGGTCTACGATCACGTTTTCGCCAGGCCCCTGGCAAACGTAATCGAACTCCGGCACGCCTTCCATTTCGTCCAGGGCCACCGTGGCATGCATGCCGCCGGTCAGCACCAGTCCGTTGGGGTTCACTTCCTTGAAAACCTTCGCCGCTTTGAGAGCAGACGGATAGGTATAGCTGCGCACGTTCATGATGGCCATACGATAACCGTCTACCTGCTTGCGCAGTTGGTCCCAACTGGTCACCGCGCGCGTCGAGAGCACGTCTGTCTGGATGCCGTTCTGGTGCAAAATGGTGCGCAGCAGGCCCAGCCCGTGATCCTGCCACTGCTCGTGGGGTCCGTCGGGATTCACCAGATCGCCCAGGTCCCCCAGGTCGATCCATACGATGTCCGACGTCCGCTCATGTTTAGGCTTGAATAGAAAATCGAACACGTTCTATTCCTCCGCAAATACAGCACAAATAAGAGTTGCCGGTGGCGCCCAACAGCTCAATCCGACACTACACCGGCTGCCGGTCGTTAAATCCCGTGTGCAGCTCGTGGTAAAAGGCAACACGCGGCTCGCCGTAGCGCCAGCAAAGGTACACTTCGCGACCGTTGCGCGTGGCGAGAAAATCCAGCAACCCCGAATTCATATCTTTTAGTATACAGCCAAACGACTGGATGCGTTCGACCAACTGCTCGATAGCCGCGAAATCCTGCACCATGGCCGAATGAGCGCGCCCGCCCACGTCGTTGTGCAGGTCGTCCATGACCTCGCCCAGCTCGTTGCGCTTGGTGACCACGCGCGCACGCCGCTTCAGCAGCTCGCCTACTAGGGGCTCTAAGGTGGGCAGTAGCTCGTTTACCTGCTCTACCGTGAAATATTGCGCTGCCATCTCATAGTCCGGGACAGAAAAAGAGGCGTCTGCAATACCGCCTCAGACGCCTCAATCATCTCAATGATAAATTGTGAAAAATTAGCTGCAGCCGCAACCGCCGCCGGCATGGCTAGTGGCACCGGCCGCCTGTTCCTGCTGCCCCGCTGCCTTAAAGCTGTGTCCACAGCCGCAGGACGAAACAGCGTTGGGGTTGTCGATGCTGAAACCGCCGCCCATCAGGCTGTCAACGTAGTCGATGGTCGCGCCGTCCAGGTACATCATGCTCGTCGGATCCACAAAGACGCGGATGCCGCTGTATTCGACGACGTGATCATAGGCGCGCGGCTCTTCTTCTAAAGCCATGCCGTACTGCATGCCGGAACAACCGCCGCCCGAAACAAAGACGCGCAGACCATGGTTGGGCACGTTCTTTTGCTCTAGGAGCGTTTGCACCATGGTCACAGCCGCTTCAGTTAGCTGAATGGTATCCGTCTGTTCAACTAATTCCATATTCATTCCACCTTTTCGCTCAGGCTCCATCCGCTTTCTCCGGGCGAGCCATGGTCGGAGATCATTGTCATCATTAATATATAGACTCAGGTCGATTTTAACAACATTGGCTGGCAGTGTCAATTTTTATCAACATATTCTACAAAATTTAAACGCGGCTCAGCATAGCCTTCGTCGCCGTGGCATCAACCGCCTTCTTCTAGCGCAGCCAGCATGTGTCGCAGTTGCTCTGCATGACCCACGGTGCGGAAATATTCGTGAACTTGTGGCCACCTGGGCTCGTCTGGTACGGCCGCTTCGTACGGCAGGCCAACGGCGTCGATCAGCTCCGAGGCCGAAAGATCTTCCGGTGGCCGGCGCGGTATGTCGCGGCGCGCCAGCGCATCGCGGCAGGCCGCTTCCAGCCGGTCAAAGTATTGCATATTCGCTTTGAGCAAGCGGTTATCCTGGAACATAGGGGCATGGCAATAGAGGACCGTATCTGCATCCAATACGGCCAGGCGTGCTAGCGAATGGCGCATTTGTGGCAAACCGGCCGGCGTGCGCGCCACCGGGTATGGCGCTTCGGCCGCATCGGCAGCCAGTAAGGTGCGGATCTGAGGGATATAAATCGAGGCATGGTCTACGGTATGTCCCGGCGTGGCAAAAAGCTGCAGCGTCAGGTCGCCGCCGTCGAGGGTCAGGCTCTCATCGAACTGAATGGTGGGCGGCTGAGGTCGCACTTGCCCAAAGATTTCTGGTTCTTGCTCGCGAAAGGCCTGCAGCATTTTATACGAGCTTTCCTGCTCAAAAATGGGCACGCTCAGGCGCCGCCCGATAATGGGCGCGCCCAGTGCCGCAAACACCTGATTGCCCCAGGCATGGTCATAATCGGCGTGGGTGTTCACCACCACCAGGCTGCGATGCTCATTGATAAATGGCGCGGCCAGCCGCCACAGCGCTTCGCCCGTGGCCTCATTAATCATCGTATCCACGACCACCACATAACGCGCCGTTACCACAATGAATGTGTCTACCAACGGCGCGTTGCGACAGACCAGAATGCGCTCGTCCCAGCCGCCATTTTCAACCAACTTGACTTCATTCGTATGCGTCACCGGCGCCTCCTGTCATTGTCATTGCTCCTTACGACGCCCATCTTATCAGATCGTACGCCGCAAGCGCCGCCTTTGTCGCCAGCCAGGGCGCGTGATAGAATCCGACGCTTATCAAAATTTAGAGGTTGGCGGTCGGAACAGGAGGAATTGCATAGGCCAGGCTCCTGTTTCAGGCCCGTAAAGCCCAGGTTTCAGGAAGAGGTCATGCTCAAGACACACAACTGCGGTGAGCTGCGCGCAGAGGACGCGGGGATAGAGGTCACATTGGCCGGGTGGGTGAGCCGCCGCCGTGATATGGGCGGCGTCATCTTCGTCGACTTGCGTGACCGCGAAGGCAAGACACAGATCACCGTCAATGCTGGCGATTCGCAACAGGCCTTCGACGCTGCCGAGCGCGTGCGCCCTGAATATGTGCTGCAGGTGCGCGGCGTGGTGCAGCGCCGCCCGCCAGGGCAGGAGAACCCCGACATGCCCACGGGCGACATCGAAGTGCTTGCTCAGGAAGTGACGGTGCTGAACCCGTCGCGTACACCGCCGTTTCTCATAGACCGCGAAGAGCACGTAGAAGAAGGCCTGCGCCTGAAATACCGCTACCTCGACCTGCGCCGCGAGCGCCTGCAGCGCAACCTCACCATCCGCCACAAAGCGGTCAAATTCATCCGAGACTTCCTCGACGCGCGCGGTTTCCTGGAAATCGAAACGCCCATCCTCTTCAAAAGCACGCCCGAAGGCGCCCGCGACTACCTGGTGCCCAGCCGCGTGCACCCCGGCAAGTTCTACGCCCTGCCTCAGAGCCCGCAGCAGCTCAAACAGTTGCTCATGGTCGCCGGCTACGAACGCTACTTCCAGATCGCCCGCTGCTTCCGCGACGAAGATCAGCGCGCGGATCGCCAGCCAGAGTTCACACAGCTCGACCTCGAAATGAGCTTCGTGGAGCGCGAGGACATTCTGACTATGATTGAAGAGATGATGATCGGTATGGTCGAGAAAGCCAGCGCAGTGCCGCTCAAGTGGCGCGACTTTCCACGCCTCAGCTACCATGACGCCATGTCGCGCTTTGGCACCGACCGGCCCGACCTGCGTTTTGGCATGGAGCTGGTCGAGATTTCGGACATTGTCGCCGACAGCGCCTTTCGCGTCTTCGCCGAAAACGTGGCTGCCGGTCGACCGGTGAAGGCCATCCGCGTGCCCGGCGCCGCCGGCTATAGCCGTAGCCAGATCACCGAATTAGAGGATCTGGCCAAGGAGCATGGCGCGAAGGGCTTGGCCTGGCTGGCCATCGACGCCGAAACCGAAGAAATCCGCGGCTTTATCACCAAGTTCTTCAGGGTTGAGCAGCTTATCGAGCTAACAGAGCGCCTCGAAGCAGCGCCTGGCGACCTGATTCTCATCTCTAGCGATGAAATGCGCATCGTGCACGCCGTGCTGGGCGAGCTGCGCAACGAAATGGGCCGTCGCCTAGGCTATAAGGACCAACGTGAGCTGGCCTTTTGCTGGATCGTCGACTTCCCGCTCTTCGAAGAGGAGTTGGAAGATGGCCACTACGCGCCCAGCCACCACATGTTCACCGCGCCCAAGAAGGAGCATATCCCCTTGCTGCATACAGACCCCGGCGCCGTGCTCAGCCAGCAGTACGACCTGGTGTGCAACGGTTTCGAAGTTGCCGGCGGATCGATCCGTATCCACGAGCGGCCCTTGCAGCGCAAAATCATGGAGCTAATTGGCCTGGATATCGCAGAAGCCGAAGAACGGTTTGGACATATGCTGGAAGCCTTCGAATACGGCGCGCCGCCGCACGGCGGCATCGCTCCCGGCATCGACCGCCTGGTGGCCCTTATGGCCGGCGAGCCCAACATCCGCGAGGTGATGGCCTTCCCCAAGACGCAGCAAGCCGCCGACCTCATGGCCGGCGCGCCGTCAGAAGTCAGCCCACAGCAGCTTGCAGAGCTGCATATCACGGTGGTAGACGAGAAGGTAAGAGACTAGACGGAGTGGTGCGCGCTCACTCGCCCAATAATAAGCCAACCAGCCCCTGCAACTGGCCAAACATATCTCCGTACATCGCTACCTGCACCGGCGCTTCCGCCACGCGCAGGCTGTCGTATGGCAACTGGCTGAAGGCCACGATGACCGGCTGCTGCCGCGACTGGCCATCGGCCAGCAGCGCACGCACCATAGTCTCTTGCGCCGTGTCGCCCTGCTGCGCCTGGCGCAAGCCCGCATTCCACGTCAGCAGCACCACGGCCCCGGCATTGGCCGCCGCTGCCTGCGCTTCCGCCTGTGCCACACCTACGCTCCAGGGCGCGTCCGGATAATAAAAGATCTCTTGCACGGCTACGCCGCGCGCCGCCAGCAGCTCGCCCAGCAAGCTCAACCCGTCGCCACTCGCCGTTCCGGCATGCATCGTGGCGGGTGTCACCAACAGCAAGCGCCGGTCGGATAGCTGCAGCGGTAGCCAGCGCGGCGCATCTTGCAGCACGGTTACCGCTTCGCGCCCTACGCGCGCTGCCAGCTCCTGGTGCGCCGCCTGATTCGCCAGCAGCGCCGCGTCCTGCGGGCGGCTCAGGTTGTAGGCCAGCTTCAGCCGTATGATGCGCCGGACAGCCTGGTCAATGCGCTCCAGGGGGATATGCCCGTCTAGCACCGCCTGCACCAGCGCGTTGTGCATACGGTCCGGGTAGCTAGACGTCTCCACAGACAGCAGCAGATCGTTGCCGGCCAGCACCGCCTGCACCGTCGCTTGCTCCAGCGTGTAGTGGTTGGCGATGGCGCCCATGCCTATATCGTCGGTCATCACCACGCCGTCATAGCCCAGTTGCTGGCGCAAGATGGTTTCGATAACCAGCGGCGACAGCGACGACGCCCAGCCGCCTGGGTCCAGGGCTGGAATTTGTAGGTGCGCGACCATTACCCCGCCTACGGCGGCCTCTACTGCCGAAAGAAATGGCAGCAGCTCCCGCGTATACAACTGGTCAAAATCTGCGCTCAGTAAGGGCAGATCCAGGTGCGAATCAACATCGACAGCGCCGTGCCCCGGAAAATGCTTGGCCACGGCGATCACCCCCGCGTCCTGCAGCCCAGCGATCGTGTGTAGGCCCATGTCGGCCACAATGCCCGGGTTGTCGCCAAAAGCGCGCAGCCCAATCACCGGGTTCGCCGCTTCGCTATTCACATCCAACACTGGTCCGAAATTCATGTTCACGCCCAGGCTGCGCATTTCGTCAGCCATCGCCCGCCCCACTTCGTAGGCCAGCGCCGGGCGGTTGGCGGCCCCCACGGCCATGGCGCTGGGAAACGCCGTCACCTGCGCCCTGCGGCGCACCACCGTGCCGCCTTCGTGGTTCCAGCCGATGAATAGGGGCAGACCAGGCGACTGGGCCATCGCCGCCGATTGCAGCGCGTCCGTAAACGAGGCCACCTGCTGCGCGCTTTCCGTGTTCTTTTCCAGGAAAATGACGCCGCCGACTTGCTGCTGCGCCACCCGCCGCCACGCCATTTCGTCCATCATCGCCGTTGGCAGACCCACCATTAACATCTGGGCCGTCTTTTGCTCCAGCGACATCTGCTCCAGGATGGCCTCTACAATTGCTTCGTCTACGGGCATAGGATAAGAGCTGCCAGATGGCTCGGTCTCCACGCCGGCGCTTGCTTCATCTGTCTCCGGCGGCGCTGGCTCAGGCGTGAGTGTGGCGGTGGGCGTCATCGGCGCCGGCTCGTTTTCCTGTTGCCGGGTAGATACCGGCGGCGTTTGCGACGGAGCCGCAACAGTCGACAGCGCCCCGGTCGCACTTGCCTGCCCTGTCTGGGCCCCTGCGCCGGGCACGCCGTCTGCGCCCAATGATTCCGCGCCTGCCTGTACGTCTGATTCTTGCCAGCTGCCGTCATCCCCCGGCGCCCAATAGGCCAAGCCTACTCCGATCAGCAGTGCCAATCCCAGCAGCGCTGCTATGACGCTGCATGTGACCTCTCGGCGCTGTCTGGCGCTGTGTTTGCGGGGCTTCATCACTTTCTCCAGGTAGGATGCATTTCCGTGCCGGGCCATTCGGCGGTCAGGTTGCGCACATCGCCGCTCATCACATCATACACGTAGATGTCCCAGTCCCCGTCCACGTCCGATGCATAGGCGATCGCCCTGCCGTCTGGTGACCACGACGGCGTGATGGCGTGCACCACCAGCTGGCGATCATTATCGCGCTCGGGTCCGCGGTGCAAGTTCTCTAATAGCCAGTACACTTGCGAGCGATCATCCGGCGTAGCGCACAAGTGCCAAACCGCGTTTGCGCCCGAATCCTCCTGGCACGCCAGCACGATCTGCCGCCGGGCCGCCGACCAGTCAGGGTACTTCGCATTGCCGTAATAGAGGCTGGTCAGGTTCAACGGTTGATCCGCGTCCGCCAGGGCTACACGGTAGATCTGATAATTGTTCAGGCCCGGGTCGAAGTACATGAAGACCATTGAGCGCCCGTCGGCCGACCAGCTGGCGTTGCCGGCTAGCGTATATCCGTCTCCCACGAGCCTAAAGGGCGCATTGTCATTCGTCAACGAGAGCATGCCCAGGCGAAAAGCCGAGCTGCCCGTTCCTCGTAGCAGACTACTGAACGCCACCGTCTGCCCATCTGGCGAGCAAGAAGGCAAACCGTTACTGGCCGTGTTCGCCGGCCGCGAGCTGCTCGTCAGCGGCCAGGCGTTGTTCTCCTCCCCTAGCTCCAGGACCCACACTTCTTGCCCCGACCCTTCAAACGGCAAATCGCCTACCTCAAACACCAGCCGGTCGGGCCCGCACCACGCCGGCCACCAGTGCCTCTCGCCCGGCAGCGGCTCGGTAAGCTGCTCCCAGACATCAAGATCCAGGTCCATTGCGTAGATCGCTTCACGCCCCGAGCGGTCGGAAACAAAGGCGATCTGGTTTCGTGTGCTGCCCGGCGCTTGCACCCACATTGGCCGCGTGGGCGATGGCTCGCTTGTCGGCGATGGCGTTCCTGTGGCCGTGGGCGTTGCCGTCACCAATAGGGTTGCCGTTGGAGTTGGCGTTACAGCTACGGTGGGCTTCGCGGCGGCCTCGGTTGCTCCAGCAGCGCTGCCTCCTAGGGCAACCTGCTGGGGCGGCACCTCATCCGCGCTGCGGCCTGGTCGCGGCGTCGCATCAGCGCCGTTGCCAAAGCTCCATAAGGCCAACAACCCGCCTCCCCATACTGAAAGAGCCAACAGGAGCAGCACACCCACCGCCGGCAGGCCATAGCGCAAAAACGGTGCGCGCGTGGTCTGCGGCATCATGCCGCTCACTACACGGCCGAGCACATTACTCACCAGTGGCGGTGGCGGCTGCACTACCTGCTGCTGCGGGGCCGGCTGGTCGAGCAAGGTGGCCGCTGCGAAATGGCGGGCCGGCTGCAGGGCGCGCGCCAAGTCCCCCGCCGTGGCAAACCGTTCGTGGGGTTCCTTAGCCAGAGCCCGCAGGAGTACTGCTTCCACAGTACGGTCTATGCCCGGATTGATTGCGCTGGGCGGCGGTAATGGCTCTCGCACATGCTTAACCACCGTCGCAATGGGTGTATCTGCCTCAAATGGAACACGGCCGGTCGCAAGCTGATACAGCACAATACCCAGTGAGTAAATATCGCTGCGCCCATCAAGCGGTAGCGCGCGCCCCTGCTCCGGCGACATATAAGCCGGCGTGCCGATAATACCGCCGGCTCGTGTCAGGTGGGCATCACTTTCTTTTAGCTTAACGATGCCAAAATCAGATAGATAGGCCTCTTCTTCCTCGTCAAACAGAATATTCGCCGGCTTCAGATCGCGATGGATGACGCCATTACTGTGCGCCTTATCTAGCGCCGAGGCAATGCGTTCGACGATGTTCAGCGTCTGGCCAAATGGCAACGGGCTGCCGTGCAGCAGGTCTTGTAATGAGCCGCCGCGCATCAGCCGCATCACCAGAAACATGTGCCCCTCGAACTCGCCGAAATCATAAACGGGCACGATGGCGTGGTGTTCCAGCGTTGCAATCGTGCGCGCTTCGCGCCCAAAACGCTCGCGCAGCGACGCATCTTGCTTCGGATCGCGATGCAGTATCTTTAGGGCGACATCCCGTGGAAACCGTGGATCGTGCGCCAGCAGAACGCGCCCCATTCCCCCCTCGCCCAACTGCCTGACTATCTTGTAGCGACCAATCTTCGCTGGAATCATACGTCCGCCGCCTCCACGCCCAACCTCAATCCCCTAAACCAGGTAATCTACTATCTCCGCCTTGAACCGCGCCGCCCCCCGATCAGTCTTAGTTAGCCAGTCGAATAGCCAAACCGCCGCAAGGCTACTTCATCTGTACGCCAGCGCGGCGCGTCTTTCACCCACAGATCCAGATAGATGCGCGTGCCCAACATGCGCTCGATCTCGCGCCGCGCGCCAGCGCCGATCTCCCGCAGTTGCGCGCCCTTCCTGCCCACCACAATCTTTTTATGCGCGTCGCGTTCTACGTAAATGGTAGCGTTGATGTAGATGACGCCGTTATCGCGCTCCTTAAACTCTTCCACCTGCACAGCCACACCATGCGGAATCTCTTCACGAATCTGCAGCAGCACCTGCTCGCGGATCATTTCTGCGGCGATGTCCCGAACATAGAGGTCCGTCACCTGGTCTACAGGATAGTAGCGTGGCCCTTCTGGCAGCGCGTCCACCAGCAGCTGGAACAGCTCGTCGCGCCCGTTGCCTTCAGTGGCCGAGAACAAGATCCAGTCAGCTTCCGGCAGCAGGGCGCCGTACGCCTCGCTGCGCGGCAGAACTTCATCCGGCTTCAGCAAGTCGGCCTTGTTCAACCCCAAGATCACCGGCGTCTGGCCCGTCACTTGCTGCAGCTTTTGAGCAATATCGTGGTCGCCGCGGCCCGGCGGCTCGCTGGCGTCCACCAGCCACAGGATTACATCGGCATCCACCAGCGTCTCCAGTGCCGAGCTGAGCATAAACTCGTCTAGCTTGTGCCGCGGGTTCATAATGCCCGGCGTATCTACAAAGATCATCTGGTAATCGCGCGTCGTCAGGATAGCCCGCTGCGCCATGCGCGTGGTCTGCGGACGCGGGCTCACGATAGCCACCTTCTGCCGCAGAAAGGCATTGACCGTGGTGCTCTTGCCCACGTTAGGCCGGCCCACTACAGCCACAAAGCCCGCACGGTGGCCTTCGGGCAGCTCCTCTTCTTCGAGCTCAATGGACGCCATGTCCACATATTCGCTGAATTCGTCGGGGGTATACTCTTCCATAGAAAATAGTGTAGCCGTGCTAGCCCTCATGCGCCAACATAACCGTACCACTGCTAACGCTGATCATACCTACGTTCCAACCGCTTAGCCACGACCCTCTGCAGCTCGCGCATGGTCAGCTCTACACGCTCGTCGCGCAATAGGGGCAGGCGGATGCGCGTGCGGCGTAGCTGGTTCAGGTCCAGAGTCGCCGTCACCAGGCCCTCTTCATAATGCGGGCCCTGTGCCAGCGGCACGCCCTCCGGGTCATAGACCGACGATCCACCCCAGAAGTTCACGCCGTCCTCAAAGCCGGTGCGATTGGCGTGAATGACGAAGTTAGTGAAAATGCTGGCGTAGGCCTGGTTGATGTGCTCCACCCAGCGCGCGCTGCCGATTTTTTGTTCCGTCGCCAGCCCGCGCCCCGGCGAGGCCGATATGAGGATGAGAATGTCGGCGCCGTCCAGCCACAGCAGATAGGCCGGGCTGACGTGCCAGAAATCTTCACAGATGAGCATGCCCATGCGCGCAAAGCGCGTGTCGAAGGCGCACACGTCGTCGCCCCAGGCAAAGTAACGCCCTTCGTCGAACATGCCGTAGGTCGGCAGGTACACCTTGCGGTGCACGTGCGCCACCTGGCCCTGCGCCAGATAGGCTGCGCTGATGTAAAACTTCTGCCGCCGGTCCGTCTCTACAAAACTGACCACCAGATCCATATCGCGGCTGGCCGCCAGCAGCTCGCGGAACACCGGGTCGTGCGCCGTCGGCCGGATGGCCACTTCAAACGCCAGGTCGCGCAAGCGGTAGCCGGTGAGCGCCAGCTCGGGAAACACCAGCAGCTCAACGCCTTGCTCGCCTGCCTCGCGGATACTATTCAGGTGCAACGCCAGGTTGGCCTGAACATCGCCCAGCTTCGGAGTCATCTGCGCCATGCCTACTTTCAGGTTCATCGGTGTCCTTCACTTTTTAGATCATTATTGGGCGCTTCGCGTACCGGCCCTGCCACAGCGGCTGAGTTACGGCGCGTGCCCAGCACCAACATCACCAGCGCCATCCCGGCCAGCGCCGCGTCCAGCAACACATCCACGCGCATGCCGCCGGCCAACGGCATTTCATCGCCGCGCAAGGTTCCTACGGCAGCCCGGCCGGCGCTCAGCAGCAACAGGGCCGTCCACCACAGCGCGCCCTCAGGCAGCGAGCGGCGGCGCAGGCCCGACAGCATCAGCAGCGCCAACAGGCTGAGAGCCACGCCGATTAATTGCGTCTGGTAGCGCACGGCAAAGACGCCGTAACTATCTGGCAAATCGGCCGCCAGCGGGCCCATAAACACCTCGCGCCCGTAGGCGCAGCCCTCCATGTAACAGGCCAGCCAGCCGGCCGTACTCCATAGCGCCGCCGGAATCGCCAGCAAGTCGCCCAGCCGCGCAAAGCGCACCTTCCGCAGCCGGGTCCAAGCCCACATACCCGTCAGGCCGGCGACGATGGCTCCATGATAGCTGATCCCACCGCGCCACAACAACCAGCTTTCCTGCACATTCTCCCGGAAATAGTCCCAGTTCACGGCCACAAACAGGGTGCGCCCCACAATCAAGCCCAACGCCAGCCCCCACAGCAGGCCATCCAGCCATGCCCCCTTGCCTGCAATACGCCTCTGTTCAAGGCCCTGCGACTCTCTGCATTGCCGCCTCGCCCTCTGGTCCCACGCCGCAGCCCCCACCGCCAGCAACAAACCCAGCCCCATCACTACCGTATAGCTATAAAGAAAAAACGACCCGTAGCGCGTCAGGATGGGCAACATGCGCTCATTCTAACCACGCTTTGCCGCGCGTGCATCGCACGGCTACCCGCCGTCCTGCGCCGCGCGCCACGCTTCTTGCTGTAAGACATACAGCCAGAACGACCCTTTCTCATCCTTGCCGTCTCGTTCGAAGCGCATCCCCGCCTTCTCCGCCACCCGTATCGAGGCCACGCTTTCCTCGTCAATCAGGCAGATCAGCCGCGTTAAGCCCAGCGTGTTAAAGGCATAAGCGATAATACCCACCACTGCCTCTGTCGCCAGCCCTTTTCCCCAATGCTCCTTAGCGATCAGGTAAGCCACTTCCACCTCGTCACGCCCGTCGATGGTCCACGGCAGCAGGCCGCAACGACCGATGAAGGCGCCGTTGTCCTTAAGCACCGTGGCCCGCAAGCCCAGCTCCGAGCGACGCGGGTGCCCCTCCAGAAACCATTCCAGCTCTTCACGCGTCTCATCGTAGCTCAGCACGCCCTCCGGAAAGTAGCGGCGCAGCTCTTCGTCGCGATACAGGGCAAACAGCGCGTCGAGGTCGTGCATCTCCAGGCGTCGCAAGCGCAGCCGCTCTGTTCCCAAAATCACCATTGCCTCACTCCGTTGCGCCGGCTAGTCTTGAAATCCGCGTCGGGGCGGTTCGCGAACTGCATTTGTCAGATTATTAGTTGCGCGCTTCTTGGGCCGCTGATAACATTTCGTAAGTCGCACTTGAGTTTTCTCGTGTCTCTCTAGCGCTATCTTATCCGGCGCAACCCCACAAGCAATCGAATATTGCCACACGCCTTCAGCTTATCCCTGGAGGCAGAGGTGGATACGGATGAAAAACCGACCTGCACACCGCTTTGCACTGTTCATTCTTATTAGCCTTCTCCTCCTGTTGGCAAGCGTTCTGCACGCGAACGCCGCAAGCCCGGCGGCTCGCGAAGCCGTCCACGAAGCCTGGTATAAGGCCGACGCTGTCGGCAAATACCAATACGCGACGACGCTGCGCCAGACGACGCACCCGCTTCCTACCCTCGCCAATGTGGGTCTTGGCCCCGTCACAGAAGCCATCTATCTCGAAGGCGAAACGGATCGCCCGGCCGATGGCCTGCACCTCAAACTATGGTCAGGCGCTGGCAGCGTCGTGCAAGATAGCGGCGCACTCGAAATCAAGATCGAAGGCGGTCGCGCATTTGGCCGCGCCAACGGCAGCGACTGGGAAGCGATCGAAGACATTTCTACGCTCTTCGCGCCCGGTCGCGATCCTCTCGGCTTCCTACATGCTGCCCAGGACATCCGGCGTTTGGGCGCAACTGACGCCTCAATAACGGACGCCCTGATCCCCATGCAGAGCATAACGAGATACGCCTTCAGGCTCGATGGCCCCACCTTCGCCGCCACGATGCGCGATCAGTTCGAAGAAGAGTTGCGCCGCCGCGGTGAGCTTCCCGTAGGCTTACGACTCGACCTCGCTCGCCTCTATCTGGACATGACCGGGGAAGGCGAAATCTGGCTCAACCAGGACGCGCTTCCCGCGCGCATCATCCTCGACGTACAGTTTCCTCCCACGGGCCAAGAGCAAGTCGAAGTAGCCATAACCACCGATTTCTACAACTGGGACAGTGCCCGCCTGGCTGCTATGTCAACAGGCAACCCCTTTGCCGCAGTGGCTACATTGCTATCGCCAGAAAATTTGAACAAAGGCGCGCAGTCGCTGGCCTGGACCCTTGTAGTTGTCGCCTTCGCGCTCCTTTTCTGGAATCATCGAGGTTCTAAAAAGCTCTATACAGGCCTCGCTGCCGTCGTCATCGCCAGCATGCTGGTCACGCCTCTGCTGCAGAGCATGCAGGTCGAGGCTTTTTATGACGCCTATGGCGCATCGGCGGACCAAACCAGCAGCGCCCACGCAAGCGCGCGCGCCGGTTCGAATGCGCCCGCCGCCCCCCTATCTGCCGGCGCGTCGCAATCGAATCGCCTTGCCTTACCGCCCCGGCTCCCTAACCTGCAGACATCTGGCGAAGACAATCACCTGCCCTTCATCGACGACGGCACGGACAGTGACGGGGACGGCCTGACCGACGTCCAGGAAGAGATCATTGGCACAGATCCTGATAATCCTGATACAGACGGCGACGGCCTTTCTGACGGCATCGAAGTCAACGAACTGGGTACCAGTCCACTGCTGGCTGACAGCGACGGCGACGGCATATCCGATTATCATGAGGTGCGCGGCTACACGGCCCCCGACGCCGCTAAATGGTATCTGGACTCCTTTAATGCAGATACTAACCTGGACGGGCTGCAAGATGGCCTTGAGTGTTCCGTCGAGGACGACGCGCTCATTTGCCCAGACACCGACGGCGATGGCGTGCCCGATGCTTTCGACGACGACAACGATGGCGATGGCGTGCCCGACAGCGTGGACCTTTCGCCGTTTTCCCTGGTTGGCGACCCCAACACCGGCCTCGAAGACCAGACCTTTCGCTTCGAGTTCGATCAACTAACGCCCGACGCCCCCGTTTTCGTTGACTTCCAGTTGCGGCCCACCAACCCGGATCACTTATGGTATGCCATGAGCGTCCTCGACTGGCCTGCGCGCGATACAACTGGGCAGATCCAACGTGTTCACAACAGCGCCTTTGGCGCAAGCGGCGCCGCCGCCAATGGCGACTTGCGGCTTCACCCCGTTCTGGAAATTGAGATTCCCTTTGAAGACGGCCATTACGGCAACCTGCCTACCATCGAAAACCCGCCGCCCATTACCACCACGACACCGATCACGGCCTGGTTGAACACGGCCGAAGTGGAAATGTACGGTATTTCTGTACGCAAGAAGGATGATAGCGGCGCACTGCTGGCCTATGTGCCCCTTGTCCTGTCACGCGCCGAGGCCGGAAACAGCCCCACTGCCTTTACCGGGCGCATGCTCTACTGGCCCCTCGACTCTGATTGGGGACCCACGCAACAGGCGCGTCTGCTGTGGCTTCTGGAAGCGATCACAGACAGTTGCTTGCCCATGCCCGATGGTTACGTGCCGCCCGTCAACCAGGATAGCGACAGCGACAACGACTTGAGTGAAGAGGAGTATGGCAAGTATTGGTGCGAGGTAGACGCAAACGGGGACGGCGTCCCCGATAACTGGGTCGAAAACGACCCCGGCATCATTCACGGCTACTACGACGACTTCTATCTGACCGGCCTCAGCGTGCAAGAGAACCACGGCCTGCAGACCTCCGTCGTCTTCCAGGATCCGGCCACGGCGCCCGCCGATCTGCACGAAGATAACCTGTTTGCGCTGGCCCAAGGCCTGGACCACAGTTTTATTGCCGGCCGCGCCGGCGGAACTGGAACCCGCACGCTGACCATCGACGAGGTACAAAACCGCTTCGACAAGAGCCAAAACGGCGGCGCGAGCGACGAGGCGCGCTGGGGCATCCCTGCCGACGCCTTCTTTGTCGAGCGCAATGACTACAGCCACGGCGGCTATCTGGGCGTCCTGGCTTCAACGGAAATCCCCAACATCCTTGAGGATTTCTACACGCCGCAAGTAGATACAGGTATTGACGATCCCACGCTGCTGATCTTACGTGAAGAAAGTCTGCGCACATTCACCCTGGACCGTACCTCGTTGGTTGTGCCTCTGCCCGGCGCCGATAACGGCGTTTCGCTGACGGCCGATGCCGACGAGGTCCCGGCGCTGACTCTCGCCAGCATGAGCTGGGTACCCTATCGCTATCGCGGCAGCATGTGGGAGCCGTATCCGCTGGATGAGTACTGGAATCAAAAAGAAAGCAGCTATGCTGCTGCCCTGGCAGAGGGGTGGGCCGATCCAGAAGATCTGCAGGCGGCGACCATCTTCGCCCGCGCCTATTACTTCTCGCTTGCAAACGGCAGCTCTCGTGTGGTCGAGGTAGACGGCATTCCCACCGACTTGCCCGTGTCCATGACCGACGCCGACATTACGATCACCGTGGACCTCGCCGGCGGCAAGGCGGTAAAGAGCCAGGTCACCAACTTTCTGAACCTGCTCACCAAGTTATTCGGTAGAGAAATCCTGGTCGGTGGGTTGGGCGGTCCTTTCGTCAGCAAATACACGCTACTGCACAAGACATTTATTAATTACTATTCAAACAACTACAATAACGGCGCAGAACGGCTCAAGATCTGGGGCCTCGACAACGTCGATGATGATCCGCTCACGCCCAAGGAAGTGCTGCGCTCTTTCGACCTGTTAGGCGACCAGCTCAAGAACGATCCATCGCTCAAGACCCTGCGGCGCATGGTCTCTGCCAGCGACGCACTGGGCCTGGCAGCTACCATGCTGGCCGTGGTTACGATTACGGCCAATATTGTCGTCACCTTCTTGCAAATCGGGGGCGTCATTGCCATGGATTCCCAGGCTGTCAAAATCGCCTTTGCCGCCGCTAATTTTGTGAGTACGGCCGTAACATTTACCAGTTTGGCTCTGGCGTTGAGCGTCTATGCCATCAGCAAAGGGCTGACGACCGTGGTTAAGCTGCTCAAAGACGTCGCCAGCAAGGCGTTTAAGATTGGCAAAGCAAACATCATCTTCTTCGCCATAACTGCGCTAATAACCGTTGGATTCTTTATCTACCAGGTTGTGGCCGAGGGTATCACGGCCTTTTCGCTGTCGTTCAACCAGCTTCTTGCTAGCCTGATCGCCGACCTTATCGTCGGCGTGATCATGCTCGCCATCGCCGCCATTCCTGTTATCGGCCCCATCATCGCCGTTCTCGTAGCCCTTATCGACGGCCTGATCGCCCTTATTTGCGCCATCGCCGTCGATCCCGACGACCCCGATCAAGAGTTTGTCAACGATTACATCTGCGGCGGCATCACCGGCCTGCTTAAGAAACTTGTGCAGTGGCTGATCTACGATCAGACGCCATTGGTCGATCTGGAAAATGAGAAACGGCTCAATCTCACCAATTTCGACGTGAGCCTCACCGATCCCAACAAGGGATTTGTCGTCGGGAACAGTCTCGACGTGGCCCTCGACGTGGACACCGCCCTTTACCGGTCTTCGCTCGACTCGCTCTTCTCACTGTACTATTTCTGGCAGCACAGCGACGCCAATATCAAAGAGTCTACCTTTGTTTACGAATTGCGCCGCGATCAACAACGGATCGACGAATCCCTCAATCTGGGCGCCATGTCGTCCGCCTGGCAGCCGCCGGCGGCCGGTGGCTGGGCAGCGAATGCCGCCTTCGTCAGGCGCACACCGGTTACCGATACCGTCGCTCTACAACGCAGCGGCATCAACCGGCCCATAGAACACTTCTATCTAGCCGAAGGCTACGTCATAAACACCCAGGAATGCTGGGGCACGCCTGCCACACCGGTCTGTTATCTGCGCGAGCAACGCGACACGCTGCACATGAACATTGGCCAGGCCCTCACATTCGACGTGTTCCCCGAGACATTTAGCGAATTCGTTACCCTGGCGGCGCGGCCCGGCGGCGGCTATGGGCTGGCCTGGGACGACGCTTTTCCCACGCTGCAAGACGCCGACGGCGACGGCCTGCGTAGCGTTGTGTTTGGCGGAAACGATCCCGACGACAGCAGGGCCGATACCGACGGCGACGGTCTCTCCGACTTCTTCGAGATTCAAATCGGTTTCGATCCCACACACCCCGACCCCGACGGCGACGGCCTGACCGATGACCTGGAATACCGCTATGGCACCAATCCCTTCCGCGCCGATACCGACAACGACGGCCTGACCGACAAAGAAGAGATTGACGGCTGGATTTTCGTCTATGGCTTCGACGGTGATACGCCTTTAGAAACGCTGGTGCGTTCCGACCCCCTCGATCCCAATTTTGACGGCGATGACTATATGGATGGCGTGGAAAAGGCCTATGGCTTCAATCCCTGGGTGCCCTCGTCCGGTGGCGTGTTGGTCATCGATTCCGAAATTGCGTCCGAGCATCGCATCGTCACGCCCGGAACGACGATTCCCTACACCGTTACGCTAGAAAACGCCCTGCGCAGCAACTACGCGCTGGGCCTGCTTGACGTCGATTTCCCGGCCGCAATCAGTAACGCAACCGTTGCCCCGCAGCCCTTCAACCTGACACCGCAAGAAAGCACGACCACGCACGGGCAGGTGACGGTGAATCCTGTGGCGGCGTCACAGACCATCAGCCTCACCAACATCGCCGGCGCAGCGATTGTCGATCCGCGCACGGCCGTCGGCGGGCGCTCTCTGTGGCTACACCTGGATGAAACGACCGGCAGTAGCTATGCCGATGCTTCGCTCAACGCCTTCACCGTCACCTGTAGCGCCGGCAGTTGTCCCGGCAACGGCGGCCCCGGTTACCGCAACACAGCGCCCAATTTTCAGAACAGCCGGCTTGACGTTGCAGCCACCCTCTCGCAGCTGGGCCTGGTTGAGCAAAGCTTTACGCTCATGGCCTGGATAAATATCGATGGCAACGGCGACTACACGGTAGCCGCAACCGACGGCGTCGGAAGCAGCGCCATGCGTCTGGGCGTGAACAATGGCCGACCCTACTTCGCTATGGGCGGCGTCACGGCGCTGGGGCCACAAAGCGTGGAAGTGGGGCGTTGGCGCCATCTGGTGGGGCGCTACCTCTATGATCGCGCCGCCGGCAGCGGCGTGCTATCCGTCTTCCTGGATGGCGCCCCATCTGCTTCGCTTACGGGTGTCGCTCCGCTACAAGGCGCGGCTAACTTCCTCATCGGCGCCGGCACAGGCACGACCCAGGCCTTTGACGGGGCCATTGACGAAGTCGAGCTGTTCCCCTTCGCCCTTTCCAACAGCGAAATTGCGGCTGTGACCACCGATCGCGTCTTCTACCTGAAGGCCGAAGAGGATATCGACATGGGCGATACCATCTACGACGACAGCGCTTATGGCAATCCCATCAGTTGCGCGCCGGATCCCGACGATCCCGATGAATGGACGTGTCCTTTCCACTCGCGGCTTAACGGTTATGTGGACCATGGATACTTCTTCGACGACGACCATCCTAACGAACGTTTGCACGTGGGTCCGCGCCCCAATCTGGACCTCAGCCGCAACGGCGGCGCGTTTTCAATTGCCGTCTGGGTTGACTCTGCAGGGTCCAGCCTCGTTCATGAAGGCTTCTTGATGGGTAAGGGAAGCGGCTCCAGTAGCACTTACGACTATCCCACCCTGCGCGTGCAGAAGAGTGAGTCTATATTGGATATCAGCGCCTCGCTAATGGATGAGAATGGTGACAGTTGTGTCTACCAGGTTCACATTAACATAACTGGCGCCGTCGCCTGGGACCACGTGGCCGTCACCTTCGACGGTAATAGATTCCGTCTCTACCATAACGCTGAAGAAGTACCGGGGACCCATCATTTTGGGGGCAGCCCCACCGTCCAACCCGATTGCCAGGGTCGCACCCCGAAGCCTGAGGACGAGTTCTATATTGGCGGCTTGTTTGCGAATTCGAACGGCTTTGTAGGCTCTGCGGACGAGCTGCAGATCTTTAATTACGCCCTGCAACCAAACGACGTGGCCAACATCTTCTGGGATTCGCAGCCGGTGCTCGACATGCGCTTCGACGAGCCACCGGCGCGCACCATCTTTGCCGATCGCTCTTTCGGCGCTTTCGAGGGCAGTTGCGCCGGCGACGCCTGCCCGCTCAGCGGCATTCAGGGCCGCGAAATGCAAGCCGTCCTCTTCGACGGTGTGAACGACGCCATCGCCCTCACGGCCGATGCCGGCGACCTTGAGCTGTCGGAGAGCAGCTTTACGATTGCGACCTGGGCTTACCTCGACGCTTCTGGCTTCCATTCGGCTTTTGGCAGCAGCGGCGCGGGCGACCAGCGACTGCGCCTGGGCGTCGATAACGGCGCGCCCACCCTCAACCTGGGCAGCGCACAAATCAGCGCCGGCGCCCCCTTGCAAAATGGGCGCTGGCACCATCTGGCGGCACGATACGACTATAACGCCAACAATAACAGCGGTGCGGTGACGCTCTTCGTCGATGGCAGTGAGGCGACAACTGTTTCGAGCATCGCTCCCTTAAGGGGAACGCCGCAGCTCTTTGTTGGTCGTGACAGCCAACACTATTTCCAGGGCATGATCGACCGCTTGCAGGTTTTCCGTACCGCGCTCACCGATGCGCAAGTCGCCGAGCTAATC
Organism: uncultured Ardenticatenaceae bacterium; assembly: GCA_964384155.1. Taxonomy (GTDB): domain Bacteria; phylum Chloroflexota; class Anaerolineae; order Promineifilales; family Promineifilaceae; genus JAAYYY01. Next base: position 143,100 of record CAYLJW010000001.1, on the reverse strand, counting down.
AGCCAGGTTCCCAGGCTTAACCTGCATCTGGACGAACCACAGAACGCCACGACATTCGCCAGCGCCGACGGCGCGCTGGCCGGCGCTTGCTCCGGCATCGCCTGCCCCAATGCCGGCGTCAGAGGAAAGGTATACCAGGGCCTAGCCTTCGATGGGCAGCACGACGTCGTCGTCCTGCCCCATATCGAGCTGGATACGTTCAGCATCGGCATGTGGATCAAACCAACACAACGGAAATCGGAAGCTCAGCCGCTCTTTGATAAAAGCGGTATTCTTTCCGGCGTGTTCCATCCACTTTTCACCCTGGCAATTGCGGCCGATAGCATGCAACTGCAAACAGAAATTGCCGGCGCGCCTTCATGCGTTTCGCAGCAATTTGTCAGCGACGGATCCATGCTGCAAAACCTGTGGAACCACGTCATGGTGACCTATGACGACGGCGTCCTCACCTTCTATATCAACGGCAGCGAAGCCGGCGCACATGCCGCAGCGCCGTCTGGGGTTTGTGACCAGGTGCGAGAACTCTTTTTGGGAGGCTCCGACCGCGCCGATACCCTGCCCTTTGCCGGCGAGATGGACGAGGTGGTTGTCTATCCGTCCGCCCTCTCCGCGCGCGACGTGGCTGAAATGGTCAACTTTCAATCCAGTTGGTTCGATACCAGCTTTGGCCATACTGTAACCGTCGACGCCGACGCGCCGCAAGTCAGTCTCGAGGTCGCCGCGCCATACCTTCCCAACACCGATAAGATCCTGGCCATCCACGCCAGCGACCCCACCAGCGCCGTTGGCCTTGTGGAGACCAATGTAAATGACGCCGGCTGGCTGCCCGCCACGCGCGACGGCGATGTCTGGCTCTTCACCTTCCAACCGTCTGGCGACGGCGTTTATACAGTCGCCGTGCGCGCTACCGATCTCGCCGGAAACACGAGCACAGATTCGCGTACCCTGAACGTAGATGGAACCCCGCCCGGCGTTGTCGACATCAACGCCGGCGGCGGCGCGATCCTTCCCGCCGCGCGCAACGAGGCCGAAGATACCTGGGACGTGCGCCTGCAGGGTACGATCGCCGCCGGGACCGGCCCCTTCGCCTCCCCGCTGGCGGCCGTCTACATTCAGGCCTTCACAGTCTCCGATGCGCTCGCCAACCAACTGCCAGTAACGCAGCTAACCGACCTTGGCGGCGGCAATACCTTCTTTGAAATCGGTTATCCCTTCGACGTGCGCCCCAATGGCGTCTACACCGTCACCATAGAGGCCGTGGACGCTGTCGGCAACCTTAGTCGCACCATCATTCCGGCGCACATCGACGGCACGCCGCCCGTGGCGCAAGTCACCACGCCCATTTCCGACACGCTCTTTATCGACCATGAAATGACGGTTTTAGGGACCGTTTTTGAAACAGGCGTTGTGCAATCGGACGTAGACAGCGTCGAGGTCGCCTTCCAACCGGCCGATCTCAACGAGAGCTCCGCCGTGCCCCACCTTGGCGCCGGCCTCTTGCTCTACCTACCGCTGAACGAGAATATCGAAGACCAGAACAATGAGCCCACAACGCAGTTTGCCGACGTGTCGGGCAATGGCTTCGATGCCGTCTGTATTGGCGCAACCTGCCCCACTGCCGGGCAGCGCGGCTATTACGGCAATGCGCCCCTCTTCGACGGTGCCGATAATGCACTCGTCAGCAGGGGCGTCGGCGCGGCGCTCAACAGCGACAGCGCATCCGGCGCCCTGGCCTTTGGCGGTTGGGTCTTGCCCCAGGCCGGCGCGTCTGGTATCGACGTTCTCTTTGCCTTCAAAGAAACTGATGTCACGCCCACACAGATCGTGGCCTATGATGGCGATCAAGAGCGATTCCTGTATGCCGATGGCGACGCGGGACAGCTTCTTAGCGCCAATATCTTCGCCCCCGGCGTCTGGCGACATGTGATGGTCACCCTCGACGGCAGTGACAACGGCGTCCTCTACGTGGACGGCGTGGCGGAGGTCACGTTTAGCAGCGCCGTGCGCCCCAGCGCCTCTGACGATTTTATGATAGGGCGCGCCTGGGACGGCGCCGGTTATCGCTACTTTGAAGGCCTTTTAGACGATGTTTTTGTCTACGACGCCGCCCCCGCCTCCGCCGAAGTCCATCGCCTCTATCGTGGCTACGCGCCCGTCTTCCGTCTGTCGCTCGACGATGACAAACTGGCGCATGACGACGCCGTTGCGGAAACATCGCGCTATGCCAATACAGCGCGCTTCTACCAGACTGTCCAGCCAGACGCCGTGGCCTATCCTGTGCCCGGCATCGTCGGCCCCGGCGCCTATGACTTTGCCGATGGGGCCTCTATTCTCGTCGATGCGCAGCCCCATTACGATCTGAGCGGCGGCGAATTTACGCAGGCGCTGTGGGTGAAGCCGCACGCGAGCGCGGGCGGCGGGCTGCTGATTGCGCCCAGGGACTACAGCCCGGCGGCGCTGCCCAACGCCTATCCAACAATCAATCACGATGGCAGTAGCGGCCGGCTGCGCGTCGGCTTTGGCGACGGCAGCCAACTGCACGACTATGAGTCGACATTAACCCTGCCCGCAGACGGTTGGAGCTATGTCGCCGTGACCTTCGACGGTGAAAGCTACCGCATCTACCACAATGGACAACTGGTCGATTCCACGGAGCAATTTGCCGGGTTAACGCCCGGCAACAGCACCGAATTCAACGTGGGCCATACCCATATGAATGGCTTCGATCTCAGCTACGATGGCCAGATCGACGAGGTAACCATCTACCGCCAGGCGCTTTCTGCACGGCAAATTGAAGGCCTTTACCAGCAAGGTTGGCATCGCGCCACTCTCGACGCCCCCGGCGCGCCGTCCACTGGCTGGAGCTACCCGCTCCCCTACAACCTGCACGGCGCCTACCAGATCCATCTGCGCACCACAGACGGCAAGGGCAATGTCAGCCATGGTAACCAGGGCATGCTCAACTGGGAAGGTTATATCAGCACGCAGGTCGGCTCGATTACCGTCGTCAAAGACGCCGAACCGGCTGACGGAACCGACTTCGCCTTCACAAGCAGCACGCTCACCCCCGGCGAATTTTTAGCCGCCTGGGGCAGTACGGGTAACGGCGATGGTCAATTTGTGCAACCGGCCGACATCGCCGTCGATCGCCACGGCAACGTCTTCGTCGTCGATCAGGCCAACCACCGCGTGCAGAAATTCGACGCCGGCGGCCTCTTCCTAAGCGCCTGGGGCGGGCGGGGCAGCGGCGACGGGCAGTTCGAAGCGCCCACCGCCATCGCCGCCGGGCCCAGCGACAAGCTCTATGTTACCGATAGCGGCAACCGGCGCGTGCAGGTATTCGACGCTTCTGGAACCTATCTGGGGCAGTGGGGCAGCGCCGGCGACGCCGAAGGGCAGTTTTTACAGCCCACCGGTATCGCCGTAGACGCCGGCGGCAACGTGTACGTCGCCGATGGCGCCCACTTCCGCGTGCAGAAGTTCGACGGCGACGGCGCCTTCCAGCTCATGTGGGGTTGGGGCGTCGCCAGCGGCGACGATGCGTTCGAGATTTGCCTCACAGATTGCCGCCCAGGCCTCATCGGCGCCGGTGAAGGTCAGTTCGACCAGGCCTGGGGCGTGGCCACCGGTCCGCAGGGAAGCGTCTATGTGGTAGATAACGACAACCACAATGTGCAGAAGTTCGACGGCGACGGCGCTTTCCTCATGCGCTGGGGTAGCGCGGGCGCCGGGGCCGGCCAGTTCACATCGCCCTATGGCGTCGCCATCGATGCCGCCGACAACGTGTATGTCGCCGACACCGGCAACGAGCGCGTGCAGATGTTCGATGCCCACGGCCTTTTCCTGACACAATGGGGGAGCCTGGGCAACGGCGACGGGCAGTTCATAGAACCACGAGGCGTCGCCGTCGATCCGTCCGGCGCCCTCTACGCCGGCGACTGGATCCTCAATCGCATCCAGAAGTTTGGCCTGAACAGCTTCATCCTCGACGACGCCGACCCTGACGACGGCGACCGCTTCACAGACAATCGTGTGCTGCACCAGTTGTTCTCTGGCGAGTACACGATCGGCGAACTTCCCACACCCGGTTGGCGAGCCACCGGCGTCGCCTGCAACGCTGCCGATTGGAGCGCTGGCGACCAGAATCGATCTGCTGCCGTCCGCCTGGGACCTGGCGAAGACGTCATCTGTACCTTTACGAACCGCCCCAATAGCCCGCCCACCCTCTCCAATCTGGCGATCACCGGCCCGCTGGATGAGAACGAATTGGCCACGCTGACCGGCGATAGTGACGATCCCGACGTGGACGACGTGCTGACCCTGACGGTAAACTGGGGCGACGGTGCCGTAACCACCACCACCTATGGGGCGGAAACGACCTCCTTTGCGGAGACGCATCGCTATCTCGACGACGGCGACTATACGGTGCACGTTACCCTGACAGACGGCGGCGCCGGCGCTCCCGCCTCTGGCGTCGTCACCGCCACAGTGCACAACGTGGCCCCAACTGTCGATGCGGGGCCAGACGTTCAGGTCGCAGATACCTTGCCTGTGAACTTCGACGGCGCCTTCACCGATCCCGGCACGCTGGATACGCATACCATACAGTGGGCGTTCGGCGACGGACAGACGGCGGACGGCACGCTAACGCCTGTGCATGTCTACCCCGGCCCCGGCGTCTACACCGCAACGCTCACGGTGAGCGATGACGATGGCGGCGTGGGAAGCGATAGCCTGCGCGTCACCGTGACTGCAGTGGCCGACCTGTCACTCACCAAATCGGCAAACGAGAGCACCGTCCTTGCCGGGGCCGACCTGGTCTATACGCTGCTAGCCGCCAACGACGGCCCCTCCGCCGCCACGGCTGTCACGATCACCGACACCTTGCCCGGCGGCGTCACCTTCAGAGCCGCAACAGCCGGCTGCGTGGAAGATGCCGGCGCCGTCGTTTGCGATGTAGGCGATCTGCCCGTGGGCGGCTCCGCCTCCGTACAAATCACCGTCAGCGTGGACGTGACCACCTTCGGACAGGTGACCAACAGCGCCGTCGTGGGCAGCGCCGAAACCGACCCCGACCTCGATAACAACAGGGCCGCCGTGGTCGTCGACGTGCCCACCAATCAGGTTGTCTACTCGGAAGACTTTGAAGACGGCATTGGCGATGGCTGGGGCTGCTCGGTTCCTGTGACCTCCACCACGCCGCACGGCGACCGCACCTTCCTGGGCCGTTACGGACCGCAAAAGGTGTGCCTGACGCTGCAAGAGCTGCCCGAACACAGCCAGGTGACGCTGTCCTTTGACCTGTACGTTATCCATTCCTGGGACGGCAATCAGGCCATTGCGCCACAGGGCTTCGCTGCCGCACCGCTGGACAGGCTTGTCGGCCCCGATCGCTGGCAACTGGAGGCGGACAACGTGCGCCGTCTGGATACGACCTTTAGCAACTGGCCCGACTTCCGCCAGGCCTATCCTGTCAACTTCCCCCACGGCGATTACCCCGCCTGGACGGGCGCCGTCGAGGTAAACACACTGGGTTACGAATTTGGAGGCTCTCCGCAAGATGCGGTGTATCGTATCATCCTCAGCTTCCCCCACAGCGCCGACACGCTCACGCTCGAATTTATCAGCGCCCAGATGCAGGCGCTGGCGGACGAAAGCTGGGGCCTGGACAATGTCGTGGTCGCCCTCGACGCCGGCGCAAGGTCGGCCTATAAGAGCTACCTTCCGATAATCAGGCGCTGATGTCGTGCTGCGCCCAATTAGAGACCGGCTGGCCTTACCCGCCACTAAAATAGTGGACATGACCATAAGTCAGAGTCATGTCCACTATTTCAGGAGGCGCACAGCTACCAAATGCGCATCGGCTGGCGTTCGATTGTCAACAAGCCACCCAGATTTAACGGTGGCGTGCGCGGCAGCCGCAGCACCATAATCCCCTCCTGCTCCGGCGTCGGAATCAACACATCCCCATCCCGCCCCGCCAGCGGCCCTCGCCACAGCTCCCATCCCACCCGCTCATAAAACGACACTCGCTCCGTCTCCAGGCAGCCGATTTCATACCCCTCGGCCACCCCCTCCGCCAGCGCCCGCATCACCGCGCTGCCAACCCCCCGCCCCTGCGCCTCCGGTAGCGTCGCCACCGCATCCACATACGCCGTCTTCAACAGCGGCAGCCCTGCCGGCTGCAGCCAGCGCGTCGTCGCCACGGCGTGGCTCTCCAGCGTATCGCCTTCATACCCCAGAAAATGCAGGCCGCCCTGCGGGATATACTCAAACAGCCGCCAGAACTCCTCATCCCCATGCGCCGCCACGCACACCCCCATCACCGCGCGGCGTAGGGCGTCGTCGAGCTCCGCCGTTGGCCTGCACACGACTCTCACGTCTGCCATACACGCATTTTCGTAAAAAAAGTCGCGCCCGTCAAAGCTCTGCCGTCAGCCCGCTCCTCCCCCACCCGTCATCCGAAAGTATTGAAGTTCTCGGTCCCCGCAATGGGCGCCACGCCCGTTCTCCGGCTCTAACGGGATTCAGAGAAAGCCGCTTTAAGCTTTTGGCGGTCCGAAGAGCTTCGCGGACGTTGGTAGAGGTCTACAATTTAACACCCGGCAAGGGCGCCTGGCCCACAAGAGGAGACGACCATGAACGCGACTCATCAAATGACCTTGCCCGCAGGTGAGTCGCCGTCCGACGGACGGAACGGCTCGATTTTCTTCGTCGGTACGGCAACCGTGTTGCTGCGCTACGCCGGATTCACTATCCTCACCGATCCCAACTCTATTCACCGCCACGAGAAGGTGGACCTGGGTTACGGCATACAGGACCTCAATCACGGCGAGACCTATTCGTTTAGCGTGTAGGGTGCTGTTCCAGACGCCGGCCCCTCATCGAACGGCACGCTCCATGCCCTGGAAAGCCCTACTCAGCCACCTCCACATCCAGAGCGCAGCGAAAGCCTACGCCCGAGCCAGAGTTGTTTGGCTCCCACCAATGGAATCCTGCGCTGGCAAAGGCGCCATTCCAAAACCACGATCATTTTTCTGGCCCAGGTTTTTCCTCAGCGGCCGCTGCCACCCGGTGGCGTCGATAAGCTGCACCTTGCCCCGGCGCTGCCCAGGCTTGCGATTGCTCAACACCCAGATATAGGTGGCGATGCCCGTGTTGTAGAACATGTTCAAGGGCAGGGCCACGATCGCTTCCAGCCAGTCGTTTTCCAGGATCCACTGCCGGATGTTGCTCTCGCCCTGCCCCGCGTCGCCGGTGAACAGCGACGAGCCGTTGTGTACCTCGGCGATGCGGCTGCCCAGCGGCGTGTTCTCTTTCATCTTCGACAGCAGGTTCACCAGGAACATCAACTGCCCGTCAGACGAGCGCGTTAGCAGCGAAAAATCGGGGTGGCCGTCGTGCTCGATAATAAAGCGTGGGTCGCGCATCTCTTCCTTAGGTCGGCCTTGGTGATGGCTTACGTCTCGGGGTTGACCTCCTGCCCGAACAGATGGCGTGCTAAGGAAGGCCTGTCCCGCCGCCTGACGCAATGCTGCCTCTAATTGCATGATTCCGATGTCGTCGAGGCGCTTCTTCATCGCTTTATAAGGTGCACCGAAGGTCGCCGCAATTTATGTAAGGCGAATCGTTATGTAATGCCGTTACAAGCACAGCCAGGAGGGCGATGGTGCTGCCGTTGTGGGCCACGCGTGTGGGATGTCCGGGTTTTATACCGCCGGCAGCCGCCCCGTCAACGGCTCCAGGTGCTCTTCCTGATGGTGACGCCACGTGCCGTCCAGCACGGCGATCAGCGCGTGTGACGGCAGCCAGGCATAGCGCCCAACCTCCAGCAGCTCTTCCTCTTCCAGCGCCTCGGCTTGCTGCAGTACGCGCAGAAAGCCGTCGCGCCAGTCGTGGTAGACGCCCGCCCACGACTTGTCGCGGTTCATCTCGTTGATGCGGGCATTGATTGTTTCCAGGTTTTCTTCCGCATCCGGATGCATCCCCTCCAGCCAGTCTGGCAATTGTGGCTCCTCGCCGGCCAACGCCGCTGCCAACCGCGCGTTGGTAATCTGCTGCCAGGCCCACAGGTGCGCCAGCTCATCCTTGATCGACAGGCCGCCCTCATGCCCCTCTTGTGGCGTCGTCAGTTGCTTCTTATCCAGCTCGCCCAACAGCGCCTCCCACTCCTCAAACACCTCGTGCAACCTTGCCACGATCTCCTGTTTTTCACCCATCGCCGTCTCCTTTCACACTGAACGACATGTCATCCCTGTAAAAACTGTCATATTTGGCAACCTTGGCAACCTTGGCAACCTTGCCCCATTCTTGCACAACTCCTACACAGCGCCCATAATGAATTCATGAAGACCCAACCCCACGTCGTCGTGCTCGGCGCCGGTTTTGGCGGTTTGTGGGCCGCCCGCGCGCTGGCCGGGAAGCCGGTGCGCGTTACGCTGGTAGACCGCCATAACTACCACGCCTTTTGGCCCCTGCTCTACCAGGTCGCGGCCGCGGAGCTCGAAATCGAGCAGATCGCCTACCCTGTGCGACGAATTCTGCGCCGCGAGAAGAACATCAGCTTCTATATGGCCGAAGTTACCGACATAGACTTTGAGGAACAACTGCTGCATACGCGCCGCCGCACGCTGGCCTTTGATTATCTGATCTTCGCCCCCGGCAGTACGTCGAGCTATTTCGACATTGAAGGCGCCGAGCGCTATACCTATGCGCTCAAGACCATGGAAGAGGGCCTGGCACTGCGCAACCAGCTCCTGCGTTGTTTCGAGCTTGCCGTGCAGGAAGGCGATGCCGATCGGCGTCGCCAGTTGCTCACCTTTGTCATCGTCGGCGGCGGGCCGACGGGCATTGAATACGCTGGGGCCCTTTCCGAGCTGATCTACGGCCCCATGCGCAAAGATTATCACGGCTTGCGAATCGAGGATGTTAACGTGGTGCTCGTCGAAATGCAGGATAGGCTGTTGCCCACCATGCCCGCAAAGCTGGGCCACTATGCGCGCAAACGGTTGGAAGACCGCCGCGTCGACGTGCGCCTGGAAACGGCGGTGGCCTGCGTCACCGACTCTGAAGTGGTGCTGAAAGACGGCAGCGTGCTGCCCACAGAAACCGTGGTATGGACCGCCGGCGTGCGCGGCGCGCCTCTGGCCGAAAGCAGCGGCCTGCCCACCACGCGTGGCGGGCGCGTGCCCGTGCTGCCGTCGCTGCAGGTCGACGGCTATGAGAATGTCTACGTGGTAGGCGACCTTGCGGCCTTCGATGGGCCCGACGGCGAGCCGCTGCCCATGTTGGCGCCTGTGGCTATGCAGCAGGGAAGCCACGCCGCGGCCAACGTGCTGCGCCAGGTTGAGGGTCGCGAGCCGCTGCCCTTTGCCTATCGCGACCGCGGGAGTATGGCCACGATTGGCCGCACCGCGGCCGTTGCCGACATTTTCGGGCGCGCTTTCACCGGTTTTCTGGCCTGGCTCATCTGGCTGGCCGTGCACCTGGCGCAGCTTATCGGTTTTCGCAACCGCCTGGTAGTGCTCATTAACTGGGCCTGGAGCTACCTCTTCTTCGAGCGCATGGTGCGCATCATCTTGCCTCGCGTATCGGAGTTTGCGGCCGCCGATAAAGGAAGAAAACTAGATGACTGAACGAACCGACGCCTCCATTAAACGAATCGCCCTAGTGGCTCATGACAACCAGAAAGACGAGCTGCTTAGCTGGGTGGATGATCACCACGACTTGCTGGCGCAATTTGAGCTGTTCGCCACGGGCACCACGGGCCGTGTGATCCACGAGCATTCCGGGCTGCCCATCAACCGCATGCAGAGCGGCCCGCTCGGCGGCGACCAGCAAATCGGCGCCAAAATCTCGCTGGGCGAGATTGACCTGCTCGTTTTTTTCTGGGATCCGCTATCGCCGCACCCGCACGACCCCGACGTCATGGCCTTGCTGCGCATGGCGGTCATCTGGAATATTCCCCTGGCCTGTAACCGCGCCTCGGCCGACTATATCGTCAGCTCGCCGCTGATGGCAGGCAGCTACCAGCGTTCGATTCCTGACTTCCAGAGCTACATCGAACGGCTGCCCGCCGCGGACACAGGTCCACCTCGCCAGGAGAAATGAACCTGATAGCAAGAAAATGAAGCGCGCTGCTGTTCCTGCTAACTACTTTCATCGCTATAATCGGCGAGCAGACCCATAGCACGAATGGAGGACCTCATGGATATCACCATCAGACAAGTCGACGATGCCCAGAAGAAAGCGCCGCCCGACCAGGGAGTTGGTTTTGGCGGCGTTTTTAGCAACCATATGTTCGAGCAGCGCTACACGCGCGACAAAGGCTGGCACGACGCCACCATCCAGCCTTACCATAAATTTGAGCTAGATCCCGCCACGGCGGCGCTGCACTACGCCCAAACGATCTTTGAAGGCACCAAGGCCTACCGACGACCCGACGGTCGCATCAACCTGTTTCGCCCCTGGGAAAACGTGCGCCGCTTCAACGAGTCGGCCCGCCGCATGGCGATGCCGGCGGTGGATGAAGAAGAGCACTTGCAGGCCATTTTGCAGCTTGTGGAAATTGACGGCAGCTGGGTACCCGACCCGCCCGGCGCGCTTTATATCCGCCCGGCGATGATCGCCACGCAGGCGGCGCTTGGCGTACATGCCAGCACCGAGTATCTGCACTTCATCATCATTGGTCCGGTGGGCTCTTACTTTAAGGAGGGCTTCAACCCCGTCCCCGTCTATATCTCGGACACCTATCGGCGCGCCGTGGTGGGCGGCACCGGCGCGGCCAAAACCGGCGGCAATTACGCTGCAAGCCTACTGGTAGGCCAGGAAGCCGCCAGCCAGGGCTACTCACAGGTGCTGTGGCTGGATGCTATCGAGGGGCGCTACGTGGAAGAAGTGGGCGCCATGAATATCTGCTTCGTCTACGAGGGGCAGCGCATCGTCACGCCGGAGCTGACCGGCAGCATTCTTCCGGGCATCACGCGCAAATCGATCATTCAGCTTGGCCGTGATCTGGGCTATGAGGTTAGGGAAGAGCGCGTCGACGTGCACCAGATGCTGGATGATGTGCAGAGCGGCAAGATCACCGAAGTGTTCGGCTGTGGCACAGCCGCGGTGATCGCCCCCGTGGGTAAGTTTGGCTACCGCGGCGAAGAGATTCTAATTAACGGCGATGAAGTCGGACCCGTCTCGCAACGCCTCTACGAGGAGCTCACCGACATCCAATTTGGCCGCAAAGAAGACCCCTACGGCTGGACCTACCAGCTCGAGGCCGCGCAATAAGGTCCGCTGTGTCATTTGCTACCAACATCTCCCGGTAAGCTTGAAGCGGGGGATCGTGATAGTATCTGGCATGTTTGTCGGATAAACTTGGCCGCTGATATGCAACCAACACCGCCTGAGCCGGCCGGCGCGGGCGGTTCGGACACCAAGGAGTGCTGAGTATGCGCGAAGTCGCAATTTTGGGCGTGGGTCAGGTGCCTGTGCGCGAGCATTGGGAGCTGGCTATCCGCGATCTTGCCACAGACGCTGCGCGCGCAGCCATGGATGATGCCGGCGTCGGGCGTGTTGACGCCATTTACGTGGGCAATATGACCAGCGGCTCGGTGAACCAACAGCGCCAGCTCGGCGCGCTGGTAGCCGATTCCCTGGGGCAGTGGGGCGTGGAGGCCGTGCGCCTGGAAGCAGCCTGCGGTTCGGCCGGCTCGGCCATGCGCCAGGGCATCATCGCTATCGCCAGCGGGGAATGTGACGCGGTTCTGGCCGTGGGCGTGGAAAAAATGACGGAAACGCCCGGCGCCGAGACCACCACGGCCCTGGTGGGCGCCGCCGACGCCGAATTCGAAGCCATTCAGGGCGTCAGCTTTGTGGGTCTCAACGCCCTGATCATGCGCCGCTACATGCATGAATATGGCTACACCCACGACGACTTCGCGCCGTTCGCCGTCAATGCCCATGCCAACGGCGCCAAAAACCCTTACGCCATGTTCCGCCAGGCGATCAGCGCCGAGGCATACTATGAGGGCCGCGTCGTGGCCGATCCGGTTACGCTTTACGACGCCTCGCCCGTGGGCGACGGCGCTGCGGCCCTGCTGCTCGTGCCCGCCGAGCGCGCGCCCGGCGCCGTGCGCGTGCTGGGTTCGGCCGTTTCCACGGACACTCTGGCCATTCACGATCGCGCCAATCCGCTCTGGCTACAGGCCGCCGAGCAGTCGGCGGCGCGCGCCTTTAAGCAGGCGGGCATCGAACCGCGCGACGTGGACCTGTTTGAAGCGCACGACGCCTTTAGCATCATGGCCGCGCTGTCGCTCGAAGCCTGTGGCTTTGCCGCGGCCGGGCAGGGCGTGCGCCTGGCGCAAGAGGGTGATATTCTGCCCCAGGGCCGCATCCCCATCAGCACCATGGGCGGCCTGAAAGCGCGAGGCCATCCGGTGGGCGCCACGGGTCTTTACCAGCTCGTCGAGGCCACCTTGCAGCTGCGTGGCGACGCCGGCCGGGCGCAAATCGACGGCGCGCGCTTGGCCCTGGCGCAAAACATTGGCGGCAGCGGCGCCACCATCGCGACGCACATTCTCGCTGCGCCATAACAGGCAAACGCAACCGCTAAAACACAGCGCTTCGCAGAAGAAACCCTCTTGGGTTATAATTCCTGCTAAACCACTTTTTAAGGGAAAACTGAACATGTCATTATCGCGCAAAGAGCAGCGGCGCCAGGAATTGCTGCGCCAACACCGCCGCCGCCAAATTATAATGGGCGTACCGCTCGTGATTACCGCCCTGCTACTTGGCTACCTGATTTTCCAGCGGTTCCTCATTCCCATCGAGGGCCTCGAGGAGTCTGGCCCGCAGGAGCGCGGGCACGACCAGAGCATCGTAATCGAGGCCGGCAGCCTGCCGCCTGTGGGCGGCGTCCATCACACTGCCTGGCTCACTTGCGGCGTCTACCGCGAGCCTCTGGATCTGCAATATGCCGTGCACTCACTGGAGCATGGGGCCATATGGCTGGCTTACCATCCCGACCTTGCCGCCGAGCAAATAGCCCTGCTTGAGAGCTATGCCGACAGCTATACGCTGGTGGCGCCTTACCCTGGCCTGGAAAGCCCCATCGTGGCCACGGCCTGGGCCAAGCGCCTGCAGCTCGACGAAGTGCCCGATCCCAATCTGGAACGGTTTATCACGCGCTACAAGGGGCAAGGACCAGAGGCCGGCGCCACTTGCAGCGGCGGCATTGGCTCCCCTATTTCCTGAACCGCCTGACGTCTGGCCTGCAAAGGTAGCCGCGCTTGCTTAGCGCGCAAGGGCGGACCGTGAATCTTCTCTCGGCTTGCCGCCAGGCGCTCAGGCAGCGGGCGGCATTTCCAGGCGGGCGGCGACATGAATGGTGAGCCGTGTGCCCTGCCCGGGCGCCGAGTCGATGTGGATATCGCCGCCAAAAAGGCGCAGCCGCTCGGCGACGTTAAACAGGCCAAATCCATGCTGCTCGCCCGAGCGCGCCAACGCCTGGTCCACGTCGAAGCCTTGTCCCTCATCGGCGACATGAATGATTATCTCGTCGCCGACCTGCGTTAGCGCCACACGCGCGCGGTCGGTTGCCGCGTGCTTAACCACGTTAAAGAGCAGCTCGCGCACGATCTGAAACAGCAGCACGCGCATATCGTCGTCCGGCATACGGAAGGCATGATCCGCCTGCAGCTCCACGTCCAGGCCATGCATTTCCTTCATTTGCGCCACCAGCCAGAGCAAGGCGTCGGCGAGCCCTTCCGAATAGAGGATGGGCGGGCTCAGGTCGACGGTCAGGCGGCGCGTCGTTTCGATGGCCTGGCGAATCCAGAAGTCGGCTTCTAAAGTGCTTTGCCGCGCCTGCGGCCAATTCTCTTCCTCCAGGTCTTCGCGCGCGCCGTGCAGCTTCAACTGAATGGCGTAAAGCTGCTGCTGCAAATCGTCGTGCAGCACCTGGGAGATGCGCCGGCGCTCTTCCTGCTCGGCCAGGGTCAGCATCGACGCCAGCAGGCGTGTGCGCCGTTCGCTTTCCTGCAAAGCCGCCGTGCGTTGGGCCACACGCTCTTCTAGCAGCTCGTTTAAGCGTCGCTGGGCCCGCTCGGCCTGTTTGAGCTCGGTGATATCTTGTGCCACCACATTTAAGCCTAGCACGGTTCCATCTTCACCATGCAGCGGATACCATGACTCCAGCCATGTCCGGACCTCGTATGGAGGGACCGGCGACTTGCCGCTGATTTCGTAGTTAGTCACGGCTTCCCCTGTGCGGAATACACGGCGGCAGACCGCTTCAATTTCATCGGCCAGATCGGGCACCACCTCGTGCACCGTTTTGCCATAATGCTCTGCTGCGGGCAGGCCGTTGATCGCGGCCATCGCCTCGTTCACGCGCACATAGCGCAGGTCATTGTCGAGCTGCAGCATGCCCACGGGCGACTGGCTGTAGATGGCTTCTAGTTCGTCGAGCACCGTACGCAACTGCTCGTTGCTGCTGCGCAGCGCCTGCTGCACGCGCCGCCGCTCGCTGGCTTCACGTTCCAGACGATCACGGTTTTGCATGAGCATGTGCGTGCTGCGTTCCATGTTGCGCCGTCCGCGCCGCCCCAGGTCGCCAAATGTCACACAAACTGCGCCCACGAGCAGGTACAGAACCAGGTGGGCGACGATGTAAGTGCCCTCAAGCTCCCATGTGTAGCGCGGCGGCATCACCAGTAGCAGCACGCTCACGGCGCCCAGAAAGAGGGCCAGCAGGCCCGGACCCAGCCCAAAAAACCAGCCAGCCAGCATGAGCATGGGAAAGAGGGTGATGAAAGCCGCACGGCCTGGTCCCAGCACGGGATCCAGGGCCAGACGAATGGCGACGGCCAGCGCAATCAGGGTGACTGCCAGAATGTAGCGCAGCAGAGGCACGTGCTCGACGATCAGGCGCCACGATTGGCGCAGCTCATTCCAGTTCACTTGTTCACCCAGGGTAGGTTCAACGGGCAAGATCAAGCGCGATGACATGTGCATTCTAGCAGCAGGTAGGGGCCGGGGCAATGGCCCGTTTCGGCCGCTGCGCTAAAACAGCGTGAGCTGCCGCGCCTGGGGCTCTTCCAAGTTGGTGGCGGCCACCCCTAGCAGGCGCATGCGCTGTCGGCGCGGCCAATGCTCGCGCCAGATTAGAATGGCCTGCTGCGCCAGCTCCGCTTCGCCGTCGATGGGCGGCGACACGGTTCGCTGCCGCGAGAAGGTAGTGAAGTCGGCCCAGCGAAACTTCACGACCACCGTATGCGCCACCAGGCCCCGCCGCTGCAGGGCCTGGGCCACGCCCGCCGCCATCTCCTCTATTTTTTGCTGCAAGAAGAGGGGATCGTTTACGTCGTGGGCAAAGGTGCGCTCCTGGCTAATCGACTTTGGCAGCTCGCGCTGGGAGCTAACCGGCCGCGCATCAATGCCCTGCGCCCGCTGTTGCAGGCCCGGCGCTCGCCGCCCAAAGGCACGGTGCAACAGTTCCATGTCCGCCTGCGCCAATTGGCCGCAGGTGTTGACTCCCAACTGCGCCAGGCGTTCGGCGGTGCGCGGGCCAATGCCCCAGATGGCGCGCGCCGGCAGGGGCGCCAGAAAGGCAGCTTCTTGCCCGGGCGGCACGATGGTACAACCTTCCGGCTTCTCGAAGTCCGATGCGACTTTGGCTACCAACTTACTCGTGGCCAGGCCTACGGACGCCGGCAGGCCGGTTTCCGCTTTCACGCGCTGGCGCAGGGCACGCGCCTCGTCTTCAGGCGCTTCGGCGGCGCTCAGATCGACATAGGCCTCGTCCACGCTCATCTGCTCTACTGGCCCCACTTGGCGCAGCAGGCTCATCACGTGAGCCGAGCAGGCTTTGATGCGCGGCCAGTTGTGATCGGCAAACTTGAGCTGTGGGCAGAGGCGCAGGGCCGTAACCGCGGGCATGGCCGAGCGCACGCCAAACTTGCGCGCTTCGTAGCTGGCCGAGGCCACGACGCCGCGGCCTTCCGGCCGGCCGCCCACCACCAGGGGCAAGCCGGCGTCCTGCGGGTGATCCAGCAGGTGCACGTTCACAAAGAAAGCGTCCATGTCCACGTGCAGCACGGCACGGGGCCACATCTCTTCTGCCACGTCGTTCACCAGATGGCCGCAAGGCGCCAATCGGGCGCCTCAGGCGGCCGGCCTACGTATTTTCAGCGAAGTCGCGCAGCGCGCGGATATTGCGTAGCGGCGTATTGGTCATGATCACGCAGCCCGTGCCCAGCAGCAGGCGCTGCCCGCCAGTCTGCGCCACAGCGTCGATGGCCTGGGCTAACACGTCTTCCGGCGCGCCTGTATGCATCACATCGCGCGCCACGCCGCCGCTGGCTGCGCCCGAAAACTGCTGCAGCCCGGCCTCCAGGTTCACGCTGGTTTCGCGGTCGTGCCAGTTTAGCAGCGACGCGTCGTAGTCGGCGATCAGGTCAAACATCACGTCGCCGCCGCCGTGCAGGTGCACCATGTTCAGCCAGAGGTCGCTGGCCTGCGCCAGGATACGCTCGTCGAACGGCTCGCCAAACGTTTTATAGGCCGCCTGGCTCATCAAAGCGTATCGCGCATGTTGAATGGCATAAAAGATGCCGCTGATTCCGGCCTGGCGCGCGGCGTCGATGAAGGCGAGGGTCGACTCGGCGATCGTGTTTAACCCCGCCACAAAGGCGTTTGTGGCGTTGCGCATGTGGCTCAACATCAGCGTATCGCCTGCCAGATTGCGCGCCTGCGCCAGCGGCGCAAAGATGGTCGCCAGAATGGGCGTCTCTTCGCCCAGCGCTTCGCGCAGCAGGCGCATGCTGCGAATCTGCTCGCGCAGCATGCCCTGCGCCGGATCCAGAGGCTTCAGCCGCGTCCAGTCCTGCGGCTCGCGGATCACGCGCCCGGTATAGTCGCGCGTGCCTTCGGTGGCGCCGGTCCATTGTGTCTGGATGCCCCAATCGTCGAGGCAGTAGCTGCTAGACGGCGAAAACTTCACCAGGTCCCAATCGTAATCTCTTTGCCATTGCACATGGGCCGCGGCCAGCGCCTTGGCGTCCTGATCGTCGCCGGGCCAGTGCCGCCATAAGGCCACCGGCAGCCGGTCTGGCTTTTCGCCGGCAATGACTGCTTCTAATCGTCTTCGCTTACTCCAATCGGGCATGCTGCTTCTCCTACAACGTTCTAAGGTCGCGGGCCATGGTAGTCAGGGACCGATGGCCGGCCGCCGTCAGTACGACATTATCTTCGATGCGCACGCCGCCGCGTCCCGGCAAGTAGATGCCCGGCTCAATGGTAAACACGGCGCCTTCTGGCAGCGGCGTGGCGTTGCCCTCCACAATCCCCGGGCTTTCGTGCGCTTCCAGGCCCAGGCCGTGGCCCGTGCGGTGTACAAAATAGTCGCCATAACCGCCGCGGGCAATCACCCGGCGCGCAGCGCGATCGATATCCTGCCCCGAGGCCCCAGGGCGCGCCGCCTGCCGCCCGGCCTCGTTGGCTGCTTTGACCAGGTCGTATACCTCGCGCAGCTCGCTGCTTAAACGGCCCACGGCGAAGGTGCGCGTGATGTCCGATGCGTAGCTGTCGACGCTGGCGCCCCAATCGAATAGGGCCAACTGCCCTTCGCGCAGCTCGCCGTCGCCGGGAATGGCGTGTGGCACGGCGCTGTTGGCGCCAAAGGCCACGATGGGCTCAAAGGGCAGCGGGCCGGAACCAGCATCTAGCAGCTCACGCGCCAGCCAGGCCGCCGCTTGCCGCTCGGTCACGCCGGGTCGCAGTTGCGGCAGCAGCTTTTCTAGCGCCGTCTCGGCGATTTGCGCGGCGTAGGCCATCGCCGCCAGCTCCTGCTGGTCTTTGCGCATGCGCAGCTCGTCCAGGGCCGGCTCGGCGTGCGCCGTGTTCAGTCCGGGCGCGTAGCGCCGCAGCAGCTCTAGCTCCAGCACGCGCATGCGCAGGGCTTCGACGCCCAGCAAATAGTCGGACAGCTCCAGGTAGGCGCAAGCGCGCTGGAAGGCATCCGTGTAGCCCTCTTCATCGCTCCATGAGAAGATGCGCTCGCGGGCCAGGCCCGCCTCGTGCGCCTTACTTTCCTCCAGGCGCGGCACAATGATCGCCGGCTCGTCGTCCGCCGGCACAAACAAGACCAGCGGGCGTTCGCTGAGATGGGCGTTGATGCCGCTCAAGTAGAATAAGTTGGGCCCCGGCACAATGGCCACACCGTCCAGGCCGTGGTGCAAAATTGCGTGTTGCAGTTTTTCTAATCGCTCGCTGTTCATTGCTCTTTCCTATGGCCTCCTGCCCAGTTGGGGAAGCGGGTGCGGCGCACGACCAGTTGCGCGGCAGTTCAGGCGTCGCCCGCCGGCGCGCCCAGCTCCAGCAGCGGCAAGCCCGGTTGCACCGCCTGGCCCACGGCGCAGTGTAGGGCCTGTACCACACCGTCGTGCGGGGCATGGATGGGCAGTATCATCTTCATCGATTCCAGCAAGATGAGCTTTTGCCCGGCGCTAACCGGCTGGCCCACGTGTACCAGAATCTCTGAAACGACCGCCGGAATCGATGCCGCCAGGCCTGCTTCAGCGCGGCCGGCGCTCGCCGCACCCGGCGCGCCTTCGGCGAGCTCATACGTGAGGTTGCTGCCATTTACCCACAACTGGCGCATGGCGCCGTCGCTGTGCCCGGCAGCGCGCAGGCGCCGCCGCAGGGTGCGCTCGCCGTCGTTTTCTTCTATCTCCAAAATAAAGTAGGGTCCATCGCGGTGCACGACGCGCACGTCGATACGCTCGCCATCACGAACGATGGTGAGCGCCTCACCCGCGCCGCTGCCGCCAGCGTCGCGACGCCGCGTCACTTCTAACTCCTGGCGCTGGCCGGCAATGTCTACGGTGAACTTCATTCGTCCTTCCTGGCTATGTGCAGGGTGAAGCCTTCCACGGCGAAGACCACGGCCTCCTCATCCTTTTCCAACTGCTCTTTCGCTTCTGCGCTCCAGATTTCGCCATGCACCAACACGGTGCCGATATAACGCACGGGGCCGCCGGCCGCCGGCGTCATGGTCTTGCGCACGCGGGCCGTCTGGCCCAGCAAGCCCTCGCGGCCCGTCGCCGCCGGCTGGCGCTGCGCGCGAAGGGCCATTGTGAGCAGGAAGACGAAGATAGCCGAGGTGCTAGCCGTGACGGCGATTGCCGCGGGGATTGATAGGCGTATGAATTCGGGTGAGGAAGGCGAGTTGAATAGCACCAGCAGGCCTGCCAGAAGGGTTCCGGCCCCTGCCAGGGCCAATGCGCCCACGCCGGGCGTGGTCACCTCCAGTAGGAAAAGCACAAAGGCCACGGCCACCAGCCCCAGGCCTAACCAGTTGACCGGCAACTGGCCCAGCCCGTAAAAGGCGAGGCCCAGGGCCAGCACGCCAATAAAGCCTGCTACCCAGCCGCCTGGGCTGCGCAACTCAACCATTAGCGCCGTGATGCCCAACGGCAGCAAAATGCTGATCAGCAGGGGATTAGAGAGCGCGTGCAAGGCGCCTTCAACGGCGGTCATGGCCAGTGACACCTGCGCGGCGCCGGCCGTTTCCAAGGTCCATGGCTGCTCGCGCACCTGCACCGTGAGGCCATGCACTTCACGCAAAAAGGCGTCTACGTCGGAGGCGATGGCGTCGATAAGCCCTACTTCGAGCGCTTCGCGCGAATTCACGGCGCGCGCGTCTTCGATCATCTCTTCGGCCAGGGCCACCACTTCGGGCCCGCGGCGCTCGGCGAGACCGCGCACGGTGGCTTTTAGATCTTCGACCACCTTGCGGAACATGGTGTCGCCAATATCCTGGCCTTCGCCGCTAACCGGCGACGCCGCGCCGATGACGGTTTCCGGCGCCATGCCGCTGGCGTGCGCCGCCAGGGTAATCAGGCTGCCGGCGGAAGCTGCCTGCGCGCCGGCTGGGCCCACATAGACCAGCACGGGCACCTGGGCATTACGAAACAGGCGGATGATGCCCTGCGTGGTGTCCAGGGCGCCGCCGGGCGTGTTTAATACGACCACCAGCGGAACGCCTCGTGCTTCGCCCGCCGCCACGCCGCGCTCCAGGTAGCTCAATATGGTCGGCGTCACGGGTCCTTCTACATTTAGCACCACCACCTGGCGCGCATCATCTTGCGCCAGGGCGGGCGCTGCCAGCGCCGCCGCCAGCCACAGCAGCGTAAAAGCGCCCAGGAATAAGCTCAGGGCTTTGCGGACCAAGCCGGCCCGCTCGTGACCACGATGATGTCGCATGACACTATTCTAGCCTAAAATGCCGGCCTCGTCTGGTAGCCCGCGTGCTGACGCCCTGCATACTCACGGGGTAGTAAGGCACATATGTGGTGGGGACGGGAGAGGCAGTGAACTGCCCCACTACGAGACACGCTTCGTTGCGGGGAAAGCATTGAACACGTGGCTAGATTGCCAAGATGGCCAAGATGGCCAAATGTGAGAGTTTTTTAGGGATGGGAGACAGATTGGCGCACGGTGGGCTGAGGTTCCAGGTTCAAGGTGAGCGCTTTGGCGCCTGGGGAGGTTACTCGATCAACGGCAGTGCGACGAAGAATTCGCTGCCGGCGCCGGCGTTGCTGCGCGCCCAGATGCGGCCGCGCTGCGCCTCCAGCAGGTCGCGGGCCACAGCCAGGCCCAGGCCCAGGCCTTCGTAGCTGCGCTGCAGGTGTGGCTCCACCTGGTAGAAGCGGTTGAAAATCAGCTCTAGCCTGTCTGGCGGGATGCCGATGCCGCTATCGCGCACGCGCAGCCAGACTTCGTCGCCGTGTTCTTCGATGGCCACGCGGATGGCGCCCTCTTCTGGCGTAAACTTGATGGCGTTGTTTAGCAGGTTGCCGATGACCACTTCCATGGCGCCGCGGTCGCCGCGCACTACCATGCGATCGGCCGGCGCTTCGAGGGTAACCACCTGCTTCTTGGCCTCGGCGGTATCGCGGCGTTCTGTTAACACATCTTTCACGACCTGCGATAGGTCGAAAATCTCTAGGTTCAGGCGCGGCTCGCTGGTTTCCACATAGCGCAGGTTTAGCATGTCCTGGATGAGGCTGCGCAGGCGCACGGCCGCCTCCAATACGTGGTCTAGCTTCGCCGCGGTACGCGGATTGTCCGCCTGGTCGCGCAGGCTGGAGACGTAGGCCAGAATCACGGAAAGCGGCGTGCGCAGCTCGTGCGAGGCGATGGCAATGAACTTGCTCTTTAGCTGATCCAGCTCGTTCAGCTGCCGGTTTGCCTGGCGCAGCTCGCTGACGAGGTGCGCACGGGCCACAGCCACGCCGGCCAGATCGGCGAGGATCTTCAATGTTTCGACATCTTGCTGGTCGAAACGCCCCTGGCGCTTATTGAGCGCCTCCAGCACGCCGACGGGATGCCCGCCCGCGTCGTGCATGGGCACGCCCAGAATGGCATCGGTGCGAAAGCCCACCAACTCGTCTGCCTGCGGGTTCCAGCGCGGATCGCTGCCCACATTTTCGACGATCTGCGCGCGGTCGTTGCGGAAGATGTCGCCGGCCACGCTGCCGTCGAGTGGCACAGGGATATCGAGCAGGCCGTGGTGACTGCTATCGGAGGTGGCACGAAAGTGGAGCTGGCGCGTGTGCGGATCGAGCAAGAGCACCGACGCGGCGCGCGCGCCCGTGAGCGCGGCGGCCTCGCCGATGATGAACCCAAGAAGCTCTGGCAGATCGCCCGTGGAATTCAGCACGCGGCTCGCTTCAACCAGCCGCGAGAGGCGCGCCGGTTCGAGTTGCGCAATGGCCTCGTTCATCGAACGTATGATAAGATAAGCCCGTTATGCAGACAACCTATCTTCACGACGCAGCCCGGGGCAGCAGCAGGGGCGAGCCTTACAGCCTTTACCTGCACATCCCCTTCTGCCGTCACCGCTGCGCCTATTGCGATTTCAACACCTATACCGGCCTTTCGGATCTGCAAAGCGCCTATGCCGGCGCGCTGGCGCAGGAAATTGCCACGGTAGGGCAGGCAGCGCCCGCTGCGCGCCCGCGGGCGCACACGGTGTTCTTCGGCGGCGGCACGCCGTCGCTGATGGCCGCAGCCGACCTGGCGCGCATTATGGATAGCGTGCGGCGCAGCTTTGACCTGGACCCAGACGCCGAGGTGACTCTAGAAGCCAACCCTGGCACGGTAGACCTTGCTTACCTGAATGAGCTGCGCGTCCTAGGCATTAACCGGCTTAGCTATGGCATGCAAAGCGCCGTGGGCCGTGAATTGGCGCTGCTAGAGCGCGAGCACGACCTGCAGGCGGTGCAAGATGCGGTGCGCATGAGCCGCACAGCGGGTTTCGAGAACCTGAGTGTTGACCTGATCTATGGCCTACCGCGGCAGAGCTTAGATAGCTGGCAGCGCAGCCTGGAAGCCGCGCTGGCCCTGGACACGGAGCACATTAGCCTCTACTGCCTCACCATCGAGCCTGGCACCCCTATGCAGCGCTGGCTCAACCAGGGCCGAATTGCCGCGCCGGATCCGGATGTGGCCGCAGACCAGTATGAGCTGGCCTGCGAGATGCTTGCTGCGCGGGGCTGGGAGCATTACGAGATATCTAACTGGGCGCGGCCTGGCCATGCGTGCCGGCACAACCTGACCTACTGGCGCAATGGTGCTTATCTGGGGCTGGGCGCCGGCGCACACGGGCACGCCGGCGGCTATCGCTACGCCGTGGTGAAGCAGCCGCGCGTTTACCTTCGGCGCATCCAGGAAGGTGCGGCGCGCCACTTTCCGCTGTCCGGCGCTGTGGCGCAGGCGCACGCCGTCTCAGCGCGCGAAGCGATGAGCGATACGATGATCACGCAACTACGCCTGCTACATGAAGGCGTCGACCTGCAGCGGTTCGCGGCGCAGCATGGCTGCACGGTGCACGACGCCTTCGACGGCGCGGTGCAGCAGTTAATCGATTGGGAGTTGCTAACTGAGCGCGAGGGGCGGCTGCTGCTCACCAAACGCGGGTGGTTTCTCAGCAACCAGGTTTTTTATCGCCTGATTCTATAGGGCGGTTCGCCAGCTACCGCGGTTGGCGAACCGCCCCTACTGTTACAGGCCTACGGCCAGCTCTGCGCCGTGCAACGTGTTGCGCATGAGCATGGCGATGGTCATGGGGCCTACGCCGCCGGGCACGGGCGTAATGGCGCCGGCAACCTCTTTAGCCGATTCAAAATGAACATCGCCAACCAGGCGATAGCCGCGCTTGGCCTGCGGGTCGTCCACGCGGTTGATACCCACGTCGATCACCGCAGCGCCGGGCTTAATCATATCGCCGGTAATCATCTCGGCGCGGCCGATGGCGGCGATCAAGATATCGGCCTTGCGCGTGTGCTCGGCCAGGTCGCGCGTGCGGCTGTGGCAAATGGTGACCGTAGCGTTGGCTTTTTGCAGCAGCATGGCCACGGGTAGGCCCACAATGTTGCTGCGTCCGACCACCACGGCCTCCGCGCCGCTGGTGTTGACGCCGCTTTCTTCTAGCAGCACCATCACGCCATACGGCGTGCAGGGAATAAACAGCGGGTCGCGTCCCTTCATCGCCAGCCGGCCGATGTTTACCGGGTGAAAGCCGTCGACGTCTTTTGCCAGGTCGATCTTGTTTAGCACGTCTTCTTCTTCCAGGTGCCCAGGCAGCGGAAGCTGAACGAGAATGCCGTGTACCTGTGGGTCGGCGTTCAGCTCTGTCACCAGCGCCTCAACCTCTTGCTGGCTGGAATTGGCCGGCAGGTTGTGGCCTACAGAGCGGATGCCCAGCTCCTCACACATGCGCTGTTTCATGCGCACATAGGTTGCCGAGGCAGGGTCTTCTCCGACGAGCACGGTAGCCAGGCCGGGCCGGATGCCGTATTTAGCCTCCAAAGCCTCGACGCCGCTGCGTACCTGCTCGCTAACCTTGTCGGCAATTTGTTTGCCGTCAATCATCGATGCAGTCATGTTGTAACCTCTTGTGGTGGGATAGCACGCCGGCACCAGGAACTTTCCCCCAGGCTGCCGGCATGAGCTTAATAAGACCGTTGGTTTATTTAGGCAGAATCTGCGTGCCCATGAACTTATCCAGCCAGATGCCAAAGGCGGCGCCCATGAAAAACGCAGTCAGGAAGAAATAAAGCCCACCGTACTCGGCAATGGTCGTGCCGATCAGAAACACAATAATTCCTGCGGAGACGATGGCCCCCAAAATAAGTGAAATGACAATGACCGAAATTCGTTTGACAAGCATAGAGAAAGCCTCCGATTGCCCTCGTCTGTCAGTAGCCCGCCGTGCACTGGCGCGCCGCGCTACCGCTGCGAGTTGCTGCTGATTTGCAATACGTCTCGCACCTGGCGGGTTAACTCCTCAGGCGAGATCGGTTTAGTCAGGTACTTGTTGGCTCCGAGACGCAGCCCCCGGTTCACACTGTCCAGGTCTGTTTTGGCGCTGAGCATGATGATCGGCAGGTCGGACGTCTTAGGCTCGGCGCGCACCGTCTGGCAGACGTGGAAACCGTCGATACCGGGCATCATCACATCCAGAATCATGACGTCCGGTGTATCTTCATTCAGTTTATCGAGGGCTTCGTAGCCGTTTTCGGCCTCTACCACATCAAACCCAGCGCGCACGAGCATCAGTCGTAGAAGAGTACGCGCCATTGGTTCATCATCCACGACAAGCACAGACCAGCTCAATGTTTCCCCTGTGTGCTGCTGCTTTACAGGTCTTACGACACGCGTCAATTGTAAACAATTCTGATATTCCGGCAACGAAAGCCGCTCCGCCCGGCAACCTTCAAAGGTGGAGGGTCAACCCTTCGCGCGCCAGAAAGACTTCGGGGAAGACGGCTTGCGCCCGCGGCAACATATCGCCTTCTAAATAATCATCGCCGGCATCGGGGGCAAAGTGGAACAGGGCCAGCCTGCGCGCGTTCGCCGCCAGCGCCGCGTGGCACGCTTCCAACCAACTGCTGTGGCCCCAGCTTGGAAATCTCTGCCGCGCTTCGACAGAGAAATGCGAATCGTGGATCAAGAGATCCGCATCGCGCGCCAGGTCCACGACCACATCTTCGACGACGCCGTCGGCGTGCGTGGTGTCTGTGCAGTAGGCCAGCACTGTCCCGTTGTTTTCGACACGAAAGCCCAGGCAGCCGCCCGGATGGTTCAGGTTGGCCATGCGCACCGTAGTCTCGTCGCCCACGACCAGCGTTTCGCCGGCAGCGACCTCTTTTACATGAAAATCGGCGTCCAGGGCTTTGTAATCATAGGGCAGATAAGGCTCGATGATCTGCCGCGCCAGAATCTCTTCCAGGCGCTGCCCTACGCGCTTCTGACCCACGATCACAAAGCGATTATTGCGCTCGAAGGCCGGCGCGAAGAAAGGAAATCCTTGAATGTGGTCCCAGTGCGTGTGGCTGATGAACAGGGTGCCCACGATGCGCCCTATATTCTGGCGCATCAGGGCCTGGCCCAGGTTGCGAATGCCAGAGCCGGCGTCGAGAATAAGCACCTGGTGGTCCGACGTGACAATGCTGACGCAGGCCGTATTGCCGCCCATGCGAATGGTATCTTGTCCGGGCACCGGAATCGTGCCCCGTACCCCCCAGAAGCGGACATGCAATGGTTATAATCCTGGGCTCAAGGGCTGCGCTCAGCGCGGCTCATGTCGTCGCCAAAAGCGTCGTCATCTGCCGGCGCGTCGCTGCCGGCAGCATGGCCCTCGCCGTGGTTTTCGCTCACATGCCCTTCCTGCTCGGCGCGGTCGCGCGCCTCCAGCACTCGCTGCACGCTCTCCAATAGATTCTGCGGGCCAAAGGGCTTGGTGATGTAGTCGTCGACGCGGGCGATGTGCAGCCCCAGGACGCGATCGATGCTCTGAGCCTTGGCCGTCACCACGATCACTGGAATATCGCGCATATCCGGCGACGCTTTCATCTTCTGATACACTTCCCAGCCGTCCATTTCCGGCATCATCAGGTCCAGAAGCACAAGGTCTGGCCGTAATTCGGCGATCTTCTCCAGCCCTTCACGCCCGCCCAAGGCGCCGTGCACCTCAATCTTCTTGCGGCTCAAGATGAGGCGGACAAGCTCGATCATTTCCTGTTCGTCTTCAATACAGACGACCGTTCTAAGCGCAGCAGTCATACTGAATCTATCACCATTAAGAAAATCGGTCCGACAGTCCTAGAGCAGAGATGCACAGCCGCCGCCTCCTGAGGTGTGCCTAAGCTTATCACATGCCCAGGGGGTTGTAAACTTTTGTTGACACGACCCGGCGCATCTGGCATAATGCGCTTACCTTTATAACTGAACGGCTATGATGGAGACGAGTAGGCGCCGCCCGCGTTCCGACGCATAACCAGCGAGCCTGGGTTGGTGCGAGCCAGGCAACCCGTGCGCCGAATATCCCTCCGGAGCTGCCGGCTGAACGGAGCTAAGAAGCTCCCATTAAGCCTGGCCGGCCTCGTCCCTCGTTATCGGGATTGCGATGATATCTGGCGCTTGCGCCGGCCGTCGTCGGACAGAGCGCCTGGCGCCCTTGCGGCGTCGGGAAGTAGGGTGGTACCGCGAAGCAGACGTCTTCGTCCCTGTGGGATGAGGGCGTTTTTTGTTGAAACAGGACGATAGCGGCGCTTATAGGAAAAACGTGTGAGCGAACTTCTGTATCAGACCGATGCTTATGCAAAGGAATTCGAGGCCACGGTGTTGGCCCATGGCGAGGGCGGCGTGGTGCTGGATCGCACCGCCTTTTATCCCGGCGGCGGCGGGCAGCCGGCGGACCACGGCGAGCTGCGCACGGCCGATGGCAGCTTGTGGCGTCTTGCCGGTGTGAAGCGCACGCAGGACGGGCCACTGCACCTGCTGGAAGGCGCAGGGTTGCCGGCCGTGGGCCAGCAGCTCAGCGGTAGCGTCGATTGGCCGCGGCGCTACGCCCTGATGCGCACGCACACGGCCATGCATATTCTCTGCGGCGTCATCTGGCGCGATTACGGTGCTTCGGTCACCGGCGGCAACATGGATCCGCTGCAAGGGCGCATGGACTTTGAATTCGAGACGATGCGCGCGGAGCTGGTGGGCGCTATCGAAGAAGCCGTGAACCGCGAAGTGCAGGCGGCGCGCGACGTGCGCGTGAACATTTTGCCGCGCGCCGAGGCGTTCGAGATTCCGGACCTCATCCGCACCAAGATTAACCTGCTGCCGGAGGGCATCAGCGAGGTGCGCGTGGTAGAAATCGAGGGTCTGGACCTGCAGGCCGACGGCGGCACGCACGTGGCCAACACGTGCGAAGTTGGGCCGATGCGCATTACCGATTACAAGAGTAAAGGACGGATCAATAAGCGGATCTACGTGGAGCTTGAGTCCTGAGCCGCCCGCTTGCTGCGGCGCGGGCTTCAGCTTATCCGGTCACCGATTATGCGCGCCCTAATCCACGAACTGCCTTACGAACGGCCCATAGCTGCCGGCCGCTACCATTATGTGCTGGACGGAGAGGAGACGGCGGCCACGGAAAGCTGGCGCCTCTCTGCGGCGCCAGACGACCACCGCTTCTTGCGTGTAGACGTGAACAATGCGGCGGCCGGCGGCGATAACGTGCTGTTTCACCTGACCACCAGCGGTGACGGCCGGCCGCAGCGCCTCAAATTTCACTACTTTCGTCTGGGGCGGCAGGTGCGCGGCGACCTGCTCTTTGAGCCCGAGCTGGCCCTGCTGGCGCGCCAGGTGGATGGTCACCGCCTGGAGACGCAATGCGACTATGCCCGCGACATGCCTTTCTGGTTTCCCTCGGCGGCGGGGCTCAGCTTGCTGGCGGCGGCGCAGCCCGGGCCAGGCCTCACCCTGGACGGAGCGCGCGACTTCGACTTGCAGCCGGTGCAGCTTACCCTGCGCCGCGGCCGGCCGCAGCGCTTGCAGCTCATGGGTGGCGAGCTGAGCGCCCGGCCGCTGACCGCGCGCTGGGCCGGCGAACAGCCTATGCTGTGGCTCGACGAGGCCGGCTGGCCTGTGCGCGTGCAGTGGCGCGGCATGACGGCAACTGACCGGCGCTACGTGCGCTATGCAGGCTCGTAAACGGCTGGATGACGGCGATTTGTGCAATAGAGATGATAAGAAGTTAGCTGGGGAATGACGATGGGCTTTAAGGAAGTAGCGAACAAGGTCGACTTTGTGGCTCTGGAAAAGGAAATCCTGGCCTTCTGGCGCGAGAGCAATGCTTTTGGCGAATTACAACGCCTGCGCGCCGCCAGCTCCAAGCGGTGGAGTTTTCTGGACGGCCCCATTACGGCCAACAACCCCATGGGCGTGCACCATGCCTGGGGTCGCACTTACAAAGATATTTACCAGCGCTTCAAGGCTATGCAAGGTTTCAACCAGCGCTGGCAAAACGGCTTCGATTGCCAGGGCTTGTGGGTGGAGGTGGAAGTCGAAAAAGAGCTGGGCTTCGAGAGCAAGCGCGACATTGAGCGCTTTGGCCTGGCGGAGTTCGTGAAGCTGTGCAAGATGCGCGTGCTGGACTACGCCGCGGTGCAGACGGCGCAGTCGATTCGCCTGGGCTACTGGATGGAGTGGAACGACCCCGCCGAGCTGCGGCGCCTGAGCCGGGAGATGGGCGAAGACCAGCAGCAAACGACCACATATGACGGCCCCCAGGGCGCTACGCGCGGCACGGTGGAGCAGGTGGTCGGCCGCCTGGGCAGCCCCGAAGTGGGCGGCTCTTACTTCACCTTTAGCGACGAGAACAACTACCAGATCTGGGGCTTCCTGCAGAAGTGTGATGAGAAGGGCTGGTTGTATAAGGGGCGCGACGTGATGCCCTGGTGCGCCCGTTGCGGCACGGGCATCAGCCAGCACGAGATCGTCACCGACGGCTACCAGGAGGTAGCGCACGACTCGATCTATGTGCGCTTCCCCCTCTTGGGCCGCGACAACGAAGCGCTGCTGGTATGGACGACCACACCATGGACGCTCACCAGCAACGTGGCCGCTGCCGTAGGTCCTGAGCTGACCTACGTGAAGGTGCAGGCGGCCGACGGCTGGACCTATTACCTGGCCGAAGCCGCCGCGCCCAGCACCTTGATCGGCGAATACGCCGTCGTGGACACGCTCAAGGGCGAGCAGATGGTGGGCTGGCAATACCAGGGCCCTTTCGACGAGCTGCCGGCAGCCGCAGCGGCCCTGGAAGGGTACACGCATCGCGTGATCCCCTGGCGCGACGTCGGCGCCGAAGAAGGCACGGGCATCGTGCACATTGCGCCCGGCTGCGGCGCCGAGGACTTCCAGCTCAGCAAGGAACATGACCTGCCGGTAATCGCTCCCCTGGACGAGAACGGCCACTATGTGCAGGGCTTCGACTGGCTGGAGCGGCGCGACGTGCACGAGGTGGCTCCGGCCATCTTCGACAAGCTGCGCCAGAAGGGGCTCACCTATCGCCGGCAGCGCTACTCACACCGCTACCCGCACTGCTGGCGCTGCGGTCAGGAACTGGTCTATCGCCTGGTGGACGAATGGTTCATCAGCATGGGGCCGCTTTACGACAAACCGCGCGAGGAGCTGACTGCCGCAGAAAAAGCTGCCAGCCTGCGCTATCAGATCATGGACGTGGTCGACGAAATCAGGTGGATCCCGGCCTTTGGCTACGAGCGCGAAATGGACTGGCTGCGCAACATGCAGGACTGGATGATCAGCAAGAAGCGCTACTGGGGCCTGGCGCTGCCCATCTGGGTGTGCGACGAGCCCGGCTGCGGCCACTTTCACGTGGTGGGCAGCGAGCACGAGCTGCAAGAGCGCGCCGTGGAAGGATGGGAGGCGTTTGAAGGCCACACGCCGCACCGGCCCTTCATCGACGCCGTTAAAATCGCCTGCCCACAATGCGGCGGCCAGGCTAGCCGCATCGCCGACGTGGGCAATCCCTGGCTCGACGCCGGCATCGTGGCCTTCAGCACTCTACATTACCGCGATGAGCCGGCCTACTGGGAGCAGTGGTTCCCGGCCGATTTCATCACCGAGAGCTTCCCTGGCCAATTCCGCAACTGGTTTTACAGCCTGCTGGCGCAAAGCACGGTGCTCACCAACCGCGCGCCGTTCCGCAATGTACTAGGCTTTGCGACCCTTCTAGCCGAAGACGGGCGCGCCATGCATAAGTCGTGGGGTAACTCTATCGAGTTCAACGAAGCCGCGGACACCATGGGCGCCGACGTCATGCGCTGGCTGTATCTGGACCAAAAGCCAGAGCAAAACCTGCTTTTCGGCTATAGTAAAGGCGACGAGACGCGCCGCCGCTTCTTGATCCCTCTGTGGAACGTGTACAGCTTTTTCGTGACCTATGCCAATCTGGACGGCTGGACGCCCGCTTCGCAGCAGAGCGAGGCGCAATCTCCCGATGCGGGCAACGCGCAGCTCGACCGCTGGATCCGCGAGCGCCTGGACGAGACGATCCTCGCGGTGACGGCGCAGCTAGAGGCTTTCCGCTCGGACGGCGCCACCACGGCCATTGAAGCGCTGCTCGACGACCTTTCTAACTGGTATGTGCGACGCTCGCGCCGCCGCTTCTGGAAGAGCGAAGCGGATGAGGATAAGGCGGCGGCTTACGCTACGCTGTATCACGTTTTGGAAACCATGACGCGCCTGCTGGCGCCGTTCATTCCGTTTACCACCGAGGCCATGTACCAGAACCTGGTGCGCAGCGTGGAGCCGCAAGCGCCTGCCAGCGTGCATCACACGGCGTTCCCCGAGGCCGACGCGGCGACGCTCGATCGTGCTCTGCTGGACAAAATGCGCCTGGCGATCACCGTCGCCAGCCTGGGCCGGGCGGCGCGCAGCTCGGCCGACGTGAAGCTGCGCCAGCCGCTATCCAAAGCGCGGGTCAACGTGGCCACACAGAGGGAGCGGGACGACATTCTAGAGCTGTCGGAGGTGCTGGCCGAGGAGATCAACGTGAAGCAAATCGACGTGGTCTCCGAGGTGGGCGAGCTGGTCGACTACAAAGTTCTGCCCAACAACCGCCTGCTTGGCCCGCGCTTTGGCGCCGGTTTCCCCAGGGTGCGCAGCGCCCTGCTGGCTCTCGACGCAGCGCAGGCCGTGGCGCACCTGCAGCAGCACGGCGCGCTGCCGCTAGAGGTGGATGGCGAGACGATCACCCTGGGCCAGGAGGATGTGCTGGTGCAGACGGAGTCGCGCGGCGGTCTGGCCGTGGCCAGCGACCGCGGGGTCACCGTGGCTGTCGATACGACGCTGACGCCGGAGCTGGTGCAGGAAGGCTATGCCCGTGACCTGGTGCGCGCGGTGAACAATATGCGTAAAGAGGCCGGGCTAGAAATCGACGATCGCATTCACCTGGCCTATGCGCCCAGCGACGACCCCGATGTGGTTGCGGCCCTGGCCGGCTTTGGCGCCTACCTGCAGCAAGAGACGCTGGCCCTGTCGCTGCAAGAGCTGACCCCGGAGTGGGCTGAGGCCGGCGACGTGTACCGCGAGCAGGCGGCCGTGGGCGAATCACAGCTTACCATGGCCCTGCGTAAGGCGTGACGCTCATAGAGCGCTTAACAAGCGGCGGCCACACCTTTACAGCCGCACGTTGCCGGGTAAAATCCTAGCGGTCAACCCAGGAGGCTGCCCGGTATGCATCGCCAACTCTTTTTAATACTGCTTACGATGGCAGGCGCCATCGTGTTGCTGGCTGCGCCGCTTGCCAGCGGTCAAGACGACGCGTCACCGGAGGGCGGGCCGATTCCTATCATGCCCGATCCGGACGCGCCGCCCGTGTTTGGTCCGCTCAGTGGCGTGTGGCAGGAGCCGGTGGAAGTGGTCCTGGAGCGAACGCCGGATCCGCGCCTCACGCAAGACCACGCCGCGGACCATTGCAGCGAGGCGCCCACCCTAACCTTTACTGACCCGTCTGGCGGACCTTTCGGCAACGCCGGCGACGAAAGCACTGTGAATCACATGACGAGCTCGCCCACGGACCCGATCCTGGGCTGCCAGTGGGGAACGCCGTCCAACCCGCGAGGCTGGCGCACCGTCTGGTATCGCTTCGTCGCGTCGGTCAGCGGCCATCTAAAGGTGGATACTTCCTTCCACGCCAGCGAGTTTGGCGACAGCTACGACACGGTGCTGGCCCTATACCAAAGCGCTGATGGCACCTGCGGCACGCTAAATATGCTGGGCTGTGACGACGATAGCCACGGCTTCGTTTCCTCCCTGGACGCCTTTGTAATCGAAGGTCGCACCTACTACATCGAGGTAGCCGACCGTTCTGAAGAGGTTCAAAACGATGCAACCCTTCGCCTGAGCGTTGTCCTGGAAGAAGGCGCCTCGCTGTGGGAGCGTTTCAGCAACCAGCAATACTCCGATCCCGCAGCCCGCAGCCGCCATGCCATCGTGAGCGATGGGCGCTACATCTACTTGATTGGCGGTGAAAGGAGCGATGTCGGAGGGAACCCCGTTCGCATCGGAGATCTGGACCGCTTCGATGCCCAGACGCGCACCTGGAAAAGGTCAGGCGGCAGGGCCGATCAGCTGAAGCCGATGCCCCGGCCCTACTATTCACGCACATCGGCGGCGCTGTTAGCCGGCCACATCTACGTACCATCGGGCTACACGGGTAACAACCAGGTGTACGACGGCACGCACTACATCTACAATATCGCCCTTAACGAATGGTTTGATACCGGCGCTCAAGTGCCCTGGGCCCAAGCTTCGGCGTCTGGCCAGCCTTACGCCTGGCACCAGGCCGTCGCCTCGCCGCCCAACAACGGCTACTTCCTAACCGGCGGCCTTCTGGAGGGCGATCCCAACCAGCTCGTGCCGCCTATCAGCATCGTGCCCACGGACAGCATGCTGTTCTACGATGCCCGTGCTGCAACGTGGCAAGTGCTGGCGCCCATGAATACGGCGCGCTACGCGCACGTCGCAGCGCGCCTCAACACGCCGCAGGGCGCACAGATTTGCGTAGCAGGTGGCGTGACGCGGCTTGATCGCGACCCCGACGCGGATCTCGCCGCGGTGGTGAATAACGTGGAATGTTTTAACATTGCGACGCGGGTGTGGACAGAGCGTGCGGCGATGAACTTTCCGCGCTTTGGCGCCGGCAGCGCCGTGGCGCCTGACGGCCGCTGGTACGTCTTTGGCGGCGTGGATACCACGCTGAACAATGTCACGCTCACGGAGGTCTACGACCCCATGACCAACCGCTGGACGGTTCTGGACTCGCGTTACAGCGTGCGGCGGCCGGGGCGGGCCTGGGCGCTGGGCGCGTTTGCCAACAACGGCCTCTGGATTTTCGGTGGCGAAGAGATTCCGGGCAACGAAGTGATCCCGCTGGTCGAGCGCTTGTCGGCGCCCGGCGGCGACGGCCCCTTCGTTCCCACGTTTTTCAATACGGGAGGGGCGCAGTTCGAGCCCAACGATACGGTTGCTCAGGCCATGCGCATCGGCGTGGGCCAGGAGGTGCGGCACACGTTTGACTCTCATGAAGATTATTACGACTTTTTCTCATTTCAAGTGCCGGCGCGCGGTGATTATGTGGCCCACTTGACGGACATTCCTGCCGAGCGAAACTATGATGTATATATCTATAACCGCGATAAGCTGCTGGTAGGACACAGCACCAACATCGGCAATCTGCCCGAAGAGGCCTGTAGCTTCACCCTCGATCCGGGCATTTATTACGTGCTGGTGATGCGCGCTTTCGGCCAGCCGTTCGGGTCGCCCTACCGTCTGATGGTAAACGCCATGCGGCCAGATGCGCCCTGGTGTGAAAACGTGTGGCCATTCTTGCAGCAGGGGGACAACTGATGAGCGACAATCCAAAGGGCCTGCGCGTGCTGCATTTTGCCGACGCGCACATCGACATTGCCAATTTTGGGCGGCACGACCCGGAGAGTGGGCTGCCGGTGCGCGTGGTCGACTTCCTGAAAGCTCTGGACCAGATCATCGATCGCGCTATTGAGGAGCGCGTGGACCTGGCGCTGTTCGCCGGGGACGCCTATAAGGACCGCAACCCGCAGCCCACCTTTCAGCGCGAGTGGGGCCGGCGCATGATGCGCCTGTCGGCCGCGGGCATTGCCACCGTGCTGCTGGTGGGCAACCACGACAACGCCCCTGCCAGCGGGCGCGCACACACGATGCAAGAGTACAGCACGCTGAACGTGCCGCACCTGCACGTGTCCGAGCGTATCGAGCTGCTGGGTCCCGCGCAGCTGGGCGTCCCGGCACAGATTGTGACCATCCCCTGGGTGGCGCCCAACCGCCTGCTCACGCGCAGCGAAAGCGCGGGCCTGACGCCCGACGAGCTGCTGCTGGAGATAGAGGAGCGTGTGACCAAAGGGGTGGAAGCGATGATGGCCAACGCCGACCGTGATTTGCCGTTGATCTTGCTGGCGCACGCCAGCGTGCAAGGAGCCAAATATGGCAGCGAGCGCGCGGTGATGTTGGGGCAGGAGCTGGTGCTTAGCCGCAGCCTGGTGGCCGACAAACGGTGGGACTACGTGGCCCTGGGCCACATCCACCGGCACCAGAGCCTAAATGAGGATCGCCATCCGCCTATCGTCTACCCCGGCTCTATCGAGCGCATCGACTTTGGCGAGGCGCGCGAGAAGAAAGGTTTCGTGCTTGCCAATGTGGGCGTTGGCGCCAGCGACTGGCAGTTTGTGCCACTGCGCACGCGCCAGTTTATCGACCTGGAGGTGGAGACGAGCGACGCCGACGCCTTTATGCGCGACATTATGGCTCAGCTGCCGCCGCGGGCGACGGTGCGCGACGCCATCTGCCGCGTGCGGCTAAGTTATCCGCGCGACTGGGAGCCGATGCTGGACGAAGCCGCCATTCTGGAGCATTTCGCCGAGGCCTTTAGCATCCAGATCCAGAAGCACCGCCAGGCCAGCCGCCGCGCGCGCCTGGGCGACGGCGCCGAGG
This sequence comes from uncultured Ardenticatenaceae bacterium, assembly GCA_964384155.1. Lineage (GTDB taxonomy): Bacteria > Chloroflexota > Anaerolineae > Promineifilales > Promineifilaceae > JAAYYY01. The sequence continues at coordinate 108,213 of CAYLJW010000001.1, read as the reverse complement.
TGGAGGCGATGCCGCCAGCGGAGCTGCTGGCCACCTACTGGCGCACCATTGGCATCGACGAAGAGGAAGCCGCGGCGCTGCAGGAGCTGGCTAAAGAGGTGCTGGGCGGCGTGGACCTGGGCGACTAATGGCCCCGGACAATGGCTGCGCCCAATGCGGCGCGGTGGGCTGCGAGGAGCGCTATTACAGCTTTCTAGCCCGCGAATTTGTCGATGCCGGCTATGGCGCGGTGCACCATCTCACGGTGGCCGCCTATATGGTGCAGCATCCCGCCAGGCTGTCGCAGGAGGGCTGGCGCGCGATGCGCGATACATTGCGCGCCTTTGTGGCGGAAGGGCGCAGCCCGCAAGAGCAGCGCGCCGCTATGCGCGATCTGGCTGCCGGCGAGAAGCGCGCCTGGAGCATTACGAAGGGGCCGCGCCAGACGCTGCCGCCCGGCTTTCGCTGGTCGAGCGACATCACCGCCGTCGACGACAGCGATGCCGCCACTTATTGCCGGGATATTGAAGCCTGGGCGCGGCAGGTGCTGGCGGACGCGGAGGCGATTCCCTGATACGGGGGTGCTTAATGTGCCCAAGCGTGCAACGACCGTAACGAAAACGGTGCTTAGGATCTTATTCTCGAAGAGACCATAGTGCGCGCCGGCGCTGCTTTGGCTATACTAGAACAGACGTTTGTAAAAACGTTTACAAATCTGACCTGGAGCCACACTCCGACGAATTCGCGCCATGATCCCATTAACCTTGGAACTGACCAACTTCCTCTCTTACCGCCAGACGACGCGCCTGGAGCTGGACGGCGTGCACCTGGCCTGTATCTCGGGCCTGAATGGGGCGGGCAAATCCAGCCTGCTCGACGCCATCACCTGGGCCCTGTTCGGCAAGAGCCGCAGCCGCAGCGACGACGATATTGTCAATCGCCTTGCCATGCGCGCCGGCGAAGCCGCGGAAGTGCGTTTTGTTTTTGAGCTGGAAGGCGCGCAATACCGTATCATTCGCCAGAAGCAGCACGGACGCACGGCCATGCTCGATTTCCAGGTGTCGGGCGGCGAGGGGCAGTGGCGCACCCTGGGCGAAGGCGGCGTGCGCCAGACGCAAAACGCCATCGAAGATCTGCTGCGCATGAATTTCGACACGTTCACCAACGCCAGCTTCTTTCTGCAGGGCAAGGCCGACGAATTCACCATGCGCACGCCGGGCAAGCGCAAAGAGATTCTGGCCGACCTGTTGAGCGTGAGCCTGTGGGATCGCTACAAAGAGGCCGCCGCGGCGCGCCGTAAGCGCGAGCAGGACCGGCTGCTGTTGCTCGACGCACGCCTGCAGGAGATCGACGCCGAGTTAGACCAACAGGAGCAGCGTGAAGGGGAGCTAGAAGCTGCGCGAATTGAGCTGGCGCAGCTTAGCGAGCGGCTGCGCGAGCGGGAGCAGCTTCTAGAGCAGATGCGCCGCGTGGAAGCGGCCACGCGGCAGCAAGAGCAGCAGGTGCAGAATCTGCACGAGTCGCTGGCCCGCGCTCGCGTGGCTCTGCAGCGCCAACAGCAAAGCGCCGAGCAGCGCCGGCAACAGCTCGCGCAGTACGAGAGCCTGCTGGGCGATGAGCAGCGCATCAGCGCGGCGCATGCCGAGTGGCAGCAGGCGCAAGAGCTTGTGGATGCCTGGCAGCAGAAGGCCGACGACTACCATCGCCTGCAGCGGCAGCGCCGGCCGCACGAGCTGCTCGTGGAACGCGAGCGCAGCAGCCTGCAGCAGCAGGCAGCGGCCCTGGAGCAGCGCGGCCAGCAGATTGCGGCCATGGGCGATGAAAAAGAGCAGCTCGCTGCGGCGCTGGCGGCTGTGCAAGAAAAAGAAGCGGCGCTGCAAGCGCAGCGCCAGCAGCTTAGCGCCGACGAAGAAGCGTGGCACGAAGCGCGCGCGGCACTGCAAAAGCTGGAAGGCGAGCGGCGGCTGCAGCAGCAGGAGCTGCAGCGGCTGCAAGGCCAGGCCACGCGCACGTCGCAGCTTGCGCAAGAGCAGGTGGCCGTGCAGCAAAACGTGAGCCAGGCCACGGAGGCGCTTGAAAGGGCGCAGCAAGCGCTGGACGAGGTGCAGCAAAAGCACGAGCGCCTGATGAAGGCCATGGCGGACCGCGATGCGTTAAGCGCGGCGCAAACAGCCCTGCGCGATAAGATGAAGGAGCTGGACGAGCGCCGCAAAAGCCTGCAGGTGGATAGCGGCGGCGACTGCCCGGTCTGCGGGCAAGAGCTGACCCCGGCGCACCGCGCGCGCGTGCTGCAGCAGGTGACGGGCGAAGGCGAGCAGTATGGCGCGCAGTACCGCCAGAACAAAGAGGCGCTGGCAGCGCTGGCGCAGGAGGTCGAAGGACTGGACAAAGACGTGCGCGAACGCGATCGCTGGGAGCGCGAGCTGCAAAGCCAGCAGCAGCGCCAGGCTACGGCCAGAGCGCGCCTGGAAGAGATTGAGCGGGCGCTGGCGGAGTGGCAGACGGACGGCGAAGCCCGCCTGCAAGCGCTGCAAGCGCAAGTAGCGGACGACGCGGCGCTGGAAGAGCTGCGCCTGGCCGTGACCCGCCTGTTTGAGGGGGTGCAGCAAAAGAATGCTCTGGACGCCGCGCTACGCGAGGCGCAGAAGGAGATTTCACACAGTGAAGCGCGCCTGGCGGAAATAGAGCGCGCCGTGGCCGAGTGGCAGGGGACGCAAAAGGACAAGCTGGCAGCGGCGCAGGCGCGCCTGGAGCGCGATGACATTGCGCCAGAGGCCCAGGCGGCGCTGGCGACAATCGACGAGCAGTTGGCAGCCATGGGCTACGACGAAGCTGCGCACGGCGCGGCGCGCACAGCGCGCGATGCGCTGCATGAAGCGCCACAAAAGTATCAGGAGCTGCAGCAGGCCCACGCCGTGGTAAAGCCGCTGCAAGAGACGCTGGCCGAGCTGGCGCAGCAGATAGAAGAGAACGAGGAGAATGTAGGGCGCTTGCAGCAGCAGCACGACGAAGCGCGCGCGCAGTTGGAGTTGCTGCGCGGGGACGGCGGCGACCCGCGGCAGATGGAGGAAGAGGTGAATGCGATGCGCGAGCAGGAGATAGGCGCCCAGCGCCGCGTGGGCGCTGCCCAACAGCGCCTCGCCGTGCTGGACACCCTGCGCCTGCAGCGCACAAAGCAGACCGAGGAGCGCGCTGTGCTCACAAGGCTGATCGAACGGCTGTATAAGCTGGAGAAAGCGTGCGGGCGCGACGGGGTGCAGGCGCTGCTGATCGAGCAGGCGCTGCCTGAAATCGAAGAAGACGCCAACGAGCTGCTGGATCGGCTCACGGGCGGCGAGATGCGTGTGACGTTTGAGACACAGCGCGAGCTAAAGAGCCGCGACGCCCTCGCTGAAACGCTGGACATCCGCATCAGCGACCCGGCCGGCGAGCGGCCCTACGAAAACTTTAGCGGCGGCGAGCAGTTCCGCGTGAACTTTGCCATTCGCCTGGCCCTTTCGCGCATCCTTGCCCGCCGCGCCGGGGCGCGCCTGCAAACGCTGGTGATCGACGAGGGTTTCGGCAGCCAGGATCCGCAAGGCCGGCAGCGGCTGGTGGAAGCGATCAACACCATTCAGGAAGATTTCGCGCGCGTGCTGGTGATCACGCACGTGGACGAGCTGCGCGACGCCTTCCCCACGCGAATTGAGGTGGAGAAGGGGGTGGGGGGTTCGAAGCTGGTGGTGGTCTGACGCCCGGCGCGCTGCGATCCATCACGACCTTCGCAGCAAACTAACTCCGGCGGCGCACCTGCCGGCATCTTGCGTATCTCAATATCATAGCAGCTACTGACAGGGCCTGAACCGCACGTCGTAAGCCAGGTCGTAAGCTGCTGTAACTATGATGGCAGTATGAGCGGGGAGTACGAAATGGAGCCAATATAAGGGAGAAGCGTTATTGCGGGCGCGGTGAGCAACTGCCTGCCAAAGGACCCCCAATAAACCTAACTATCTCCAGCAGAGGAGTTCAACGATGCCACGTACCTCGAAGCCAGACACTCTTAGCATACGTGTAGAAAAGCGCCACTTCCTTAAAACGGAGTGCTTATACTTCATTAAATGGAGAGTCGTGCTTGCCACCTTCTTTCTGATTGTTATGGTTTTGCAGCCTTTCCAGACTGCTGCGTCAAGTTCCCAGGTGCTCAGAGCTCAACAAAGCAATATTGTTTTGCCCGAATTCAAATGGCCTTGGCATCCTTCAGATAATGGAAAAATCAAATGGTCTAGCGGCCCACACTCCTGGTCAAAGGGGGGCCAGCTAAAAGCAAAGGTTAGCGCGAAACGTGCTAATGGCCTGGACTTCGCGAAGAATGGCGAGTCATTCAATGTCTACTCGATGGCATCTGGAACAGTAATTAGGAATCGATGCGGTTTCGAGGGATTAGGTTGCATTGTCGCGATTAAGCATAATATTGGTGGGAGCGTAATGATTTATGCTCACCTAAAACCGAACGCCACTAACACTGCACCGTTGAACGACTTAGAAGAACAAAAGTCATATCCAGTTGCGAAGAAAATAGGTGAGTCGGGGCAATCAGGCGAACAGAGCAATATACATCTTCATATTGAACTAAGGGATGGAGCAACAAGCTGCTATGCTCCAGCCGATTCCGTTAATGGAAATGACTGTGGAGATGTAGGTTTTGCTGGAAATCCAGTGGGATGGGATGGACGACAGTTGGTAGATGGGTACTATATAAGTGGCTATTTTGATTCTAAAAAGGAGTGTGGCCCTGGGGCGGACTGTGACACTATTTTTAATTATGATGGGTCCGCAGTGAAAGGGTCAATATTGGCTCCGTATATCAACTTCCCGTACATCGATATCGATGAAAAGAGAGACGTGCTGGCCTTCGTACATCCCTCTTTTATAGATGATGGTGTATGCACCTCCAGTATCAACTGCGAGATCAACAAACCGCATACCGCTTTCGCAGGTCAGGGTAAGTTCAGTGGCGGCGGCGGCTACCTGAGGTCTACGAATGGGCCGATTGATTCCCCAATAGAACCGCCCATTTCCCCTGGCCATGATAGTTCCAGGTTTGTTCAGGATGTCTCGATCCCTGATGGCTTTGTTGCGCCGGCAAATGCGCCACTCATAAAGACATGGCGTTTGCGCAATACGGGCACAACAACCTGGGGTAGTGGCTACCAACTGGTCTTTATACGGGGCAAACAGATGGGTGGGCCGAGCGCCGTTTCGGTAGCGGTCACCGGGTCTGGGCAAGAAGCTAACATCAGCGTAAATCTCACTGCCCCTACTACTCCTGGTAACCATCGAGGCTATTGGCGCATGCGCAACCCGCAAGGCACCTATTTTGGCGACGAAATATGGGTAGACATACGGGTCCCTGACAATACGACATCGCCGCCGCAGAACAGCGACATTACCCTGCGCTGCACGAACTGTCCTTCTGAAGTTGCACCCGGTACCACATTCAGACCCACAGTTGTCGCCACAGTAAACCGGGGCCAACTGCTGCAATCGCGCGGCGACATGCTGCTCCATAAGAGCGGGGAACGATATGGGGCCTACCGTCACGTTGAGGTGATCGGGTCAGTAAACCAGGGCGGTTCCTATAGCTTTACTTTTTATGCCGACAACCCCATTCGTGCACCTCAAGAAAATGGCACTTATCACACCACGTGGCAGGTCTGGCGGGACGGGGGTTGGGCTGGCGAGGAGCTGACGATCGAGTTTAAGGTTCGCTCCGGCGGCGGTGGAAATAACCACCGGCCCAATCGTCCTTCGCCACAGAGCCCACATGATTGGTACATGTATTACAGCGGCAATAAGGCCACGCTCTGTGGCCGTTCTAATGGGGACCCGGACGGTGATGCCGTTACCCATTATTACTTCCAGATCTATGAAAGCGCTCAACTGTGGAATAGTGGCTGGACGACGAGCAGCTGCGCCACGACCAGTTCGCTCGGTTCCTATACTTACAAATGGCGCGTCAAGGTTCGCGATAGTCGCGGCCTAGAGAGTGAGTGGAGCGAAAGCAGGCACTTTACCATTGCCAATCCGAACCTTTCGATCACGTCGCTGTATGTTGAACCGTTGGATTCGAAAGCAGAAAAAGTTCGCATTCGAGCCTGTACCGAAGGCCAGGGTGGTGTTGGCATCACTATGAGGGTGAGTGTTAATACGGCCAACGATGGTTCGGCGAACGGTACGTGGAAAGAGTTAAAGCGGTTGAGTGTGCCCTGTTTCAATGAGATTGACGCACCGGTCTGGAATACGCTGGGCTATGAGAGTGGCCCTCATCGCATCCGCGTCGAGGCGCACGGTTCAGGAACGGGCTGGAATGGAGCTGCAGTCCGTGAGATGACCTACAATGTGCGCAGCGACCACCGCCCGAACCGGCCGTCCATGCTCAAACCCGACTATCAGACGTGGCACGATAGCCGTACTATCCACTTTGAATGGCAGAAATCCCTGCGCACCACGAGCTACCGCCTGCAGGCGTCGACCAGCTCGGAATTCTCAACACTGATTCTTGATCAGGCGCTTGGCGCTAACACAACATCATATACACATACCTTCTCCGACACATACAGCACCGTTCACTGGCGCGTCGTTGCCTATGGCCCACATGGGCAGAACTCCGAGACATCGCGATTGCACATGGACACTTCGCCACCTACCTCCGCTGTCGCAACTCTTCCCCCTACCGTCTCGAACGCGACTTTCACCGTCCATTGGAATGGCAGCGACGTTGGTTCTGGCATTCGTTGGTACCATGTACAGGTGCGTGACGGCAATCGGGTTGATAGTCAATGGGAGGACTGGTACGCACAAACGACGCTGAAAAGCGCCGATTTTATTGGCCAGCCGGGACATACCTATTATTTCCGCGTCCGAGCCATGGATAAAATCGGGCAGTGGGAGTCGTGGCCAGATGCGGCCGATGGCGATACGAGTACTCAGATTGATGCGAGTGCTAGCACCACTGGTACGCCTGACCTTGCTGTCGTCAGCCTGGAGACCTATCTCGATCCCGATGGGGGAATGCTCGTTCAGGTGGTTTTCGAAAATCAGGGCGACACTGTAACGCAGAATGGCTTTTATACTGACCTTTATGGCGATCACCGGCCTGACGGCAGTGGTGATTTCGAGGGTAGTCTTCGCTTCTGGATAAATGACCCAGTGGCGGCTGGTGCGCGGGTCAGTCTGACGACGCGTGTCGACGATGCGGCGACGCTTGCGGCGCTCGGCAATCCCCGGCTGGCGCTCGCACCGCTGTCTCCGGCCTCGGAGATACGCAGCACGTTCTACGCACAGGTCGATTCAGCCGGCGTCGTGGGGGAACCGGATAAGGACAACAACATCTCGATGGGGACGGAAGTATGCCTGGCAGCCGCTGACCCATACGAAGGCGATGATGACAGCCACACAAATGCGCCCTATATCGATGTTGAGGAGCGGCAATTACGCAACTTCGACCGGCCAAACGATGAAGACTGGGTCCGTTTTTATGCCTGGGAAGGCATTACCTATGTTCCTCACACCTATGGGCTTGGCGAAAACGCGGATACCTACCTTTATCTGTATGCGGCCGACGGTACAACATTGCTGGCCTCTAACGACGATGCAGGTAGTCTCGCTTCACAATTGACGTGGACCGCTCCGGCCACCGGTCATTACTATCTACGCATTCGCCAGTGGAATCCGCAGAGCGGCGGTTGCGGTACACAGTATATGTTGGGCCTACTACCGCTCCAGGTTAGTAGCGAGCTCAGCCTGACGCCGCAACGGCCGATGGTTGGCGAAACCGTCACAGCAACCGTTACGCTTTATAGCACGGCGCCCGCGCCGATTACTCTGACGCGCATTGGCGTCGGCGCCCAAGGGCCCGACTGTACAGATTGGAGCTGCGGCCGCCCTCATGATTTCCCGTGGCAGCGGGAAATCACAATTGCACCTAGCATTACTTATACGTATCAGATGCAGCATGTTTTTATGCAAGAGGGCGCAAATTACCTTGGCCAACTGATTTATGCTCTTAGCGACACCGATTGGCATCCCACTGGTCCGACCATTAAGTTTCATGTAGGTCCCGGTCTGGCAATGGATTCCGGCCTGACGCTGCAGCCGGCTACCCCGATAGCGGGCGAAATCGTTACCGGCAGTTACCGGGTGCGCAATAATGGATCCCGACCTCTCATGCTGCGTTACCTTGGGCTGGTTGCGAGGGGACCGGACTGTTCGAGTTGGGAGTGTCCCTGGAACGACTTCCCGCATGAGGAAAATGTACTTCTGCAACCCGGCGCGACCTTTACGTACAGTGCAGAACGCTCTTTTTATGATGTTGGGGATGGTTACTTTGCCGAACCGGCGTTTGGGGACTTTAACGATTGGTGGTTCCCTGTACCTGGAAGTGCGCGAGAAAACTTTCGCATCACGCCGGGCATTACCCTCGTCGACGCGCTTCATCTCGACCCTGCACAACCGCAAGCTGGTGAAAATGTGGTTGCGCGTTTCAAGATACGAAACGATAGCACACGCCCCCTGACGCTGCAGCGCTTAGGCATTGGTGTACACGGCCCTGATTGTGTCGATTGGGAGTGTGGGCGACCCCATGATTTCCCCTGGCTTCACGGCATTACCATACAGCCAGGCGCCGTGTACGCATATGAGCAGCAGCGTACATTCGCCAAGCCTGGCGATGGTTACTTCGCGCAGATCATCTATGGCCTGTACGAACACGACTGGCCAAAGAGCGGCGAGATATACCGCTTTTCTGTGGAAACAGGGATCGAAGTCGAGTCGGCCTTAACTCTCTCTACCCGAATGCCCGCGGTCGGCACACCGGTAACAGCGACATTTACCATTCATAATGCCGGTTTGCGCCCCGTCGAGCTACCCTACATTCGCGCTGTGTCGCGCGGCCCCGATTGCACAGATTGGCACTGTGCAAACGCGCGTGACTTTCCCTATGAAGAAGGCATCGTACTTGCTCCTGGAGAGAGACATAGTTACAGCCAACAACAGGTGTTCCAGCAAGCCGGCCGTGGCTACTTTGCTGAGGCCGCATATGGCGACAAAAACGGCTGGTGGATGCCACTCTTCGATTCGCAACCTGTCGAATTTGTCGTGACTCATGGTATTTCCGTAACACAAGGCTTGTCCTTATCCCCATCGACGCCAGTTGTAGGGGAGATCGTAACCGTGACTTTCGCAATTCGAAATGATGCTGCGCAGACGGTTACCATCCGCCGGCTCGCCGCGACAGTGCAGGGACCTGACTGCCAGGATTGGTCCTGTGGTAGGCCGCAAGACTTCCGCTGGGTTTCCAATATTGTACTGGAGCCCGGCGAACAATATGTCTACGAGGAGCACCGTCCTTTCCTCGCTAGCGGGCAGAACTATTTCGGGCAAATTATCTATGGCTTAGGAGAATCTGATTGGCATCCGGTGGGTGAGCGGTTACTGTTCGGCGTACAACCAGGGTTAACCCTGACGACAGATCTGACGCTGTCACCCGGCGCGCCGATGGTAGGTGAATCAGTTACGGCGACCTACCAGGTCCGAAATGACGGCCCGCGCCCACTTCAGCTACCAGCTATTGGCCTCGTGGCCCGTGGCCCTGGGTGCACGAACTGGGAATGTGGCCCTATTCTTGATTTCCCCCATGTTGAGGATATCGTTCTAAATCCTGCTGCGACTTACACGTTCCAGAATAGCCGGACGTTCATTACCAATGGGGCACATTTTGCAGTGCCTGCCTTTAGCGATCACAAAGGTTGGTGGTACACGCTTCCTGGGGGCGCACCAACCAACTTCTTAGTCAATGTGGAGGGTGCAGGAAACGGCGTCTACCGCTCGTTTTTGCCGGTCATAATCAATGGACGTTGATGGCGTGTGCCGCACAAGCATGCTCCGGGCAAGTTCGGCGCCCCAGGCGTTTGGTATCTATGGTCTCAGCGAGGCTGGGATATTGGTTACTCCGCAACCCGCCAGGCCCCGTCTTCATCCTTCTGGTAGACCAGCACGCCGGGCACTTCGTCCAGCACGGTCTGGATCGGTACCAGGCGGCCGACGGTGATGTAATGGTCGCGACCGCCGTCGACGGGCGTGCTGGTGCGCCGCTCTTGAAAGCGGTCCAGGTTTTCTTGGAACCAGGGGCGCACGCCGTGCATGGGCAGGCAGTAAAGGGCGCCGCTCTCTACAAAGTAGTAAAAGAGCCACTCGGCGCGGGTATACATGAAGCAGCCTTCGGTGCCGCGGCCCTCGTTGCTCACGGTCTCAAAGAAAAAGTTGCCGGTGCGATGGTAGCTGTCGCCCTTTACCTCGACGGGGATAATGCGCAGCGCACCGTCGCGCTCCAGGATGGTCCACAGTAGGTCTACGTCGTGCTCTTGGTAGGCTGGGTCGTCCTCGACGTTGTGCACTGCAACCGTCTGCGCCCAGAAGCTTTCTAAGAAGCCGGTGACGTCGGCTGCGGCGCGGCGCGCCACGCTCGCCGTGTACTGCATGCCGTGCTCCCTGAGCGGTCTGGACATTATCGCTGTTCGCGCCCGGTCATGGCCCCTGGTAGGCCACGGCGCGCAAGATAAAGCTGCTCAGCTCGCCGACCACGCCTTCGGCCTCGCGTTCGGGGTCGGGCTGCTCCAGCAAGGAGAGCACCACTTCGTCGACGGCGCCGGCCACAGCCTCGGCCGAGCGGCGCGTGTTTTGTGGGCTTAGCTGGTCGCGATCGAGGGCCTGGTCCAGGGGGCGCTGCCACAGGTTGGTGAGCCGCTCGCGGAACGCGGCGCGCCGCGCCGCCAGCGAGGGCAGCGCGCCCACGCCGCCTACCAGCAGCATCTGCACCACGGCGGGCTCATAGACGGCGATGTTGATGTAGGCGCGGATGCCCGCGGCCAACTGGTGCGGCAGCGTCATGCGGCCCCGTACCGCCTGCTCCAGGGTTTGCAGCAGGAAATCGGCCGTCTCTTCGTAGAGGTAAAGAAAGAGCGTTTCTTTATCGGGAAAGTAAAAGTAGAACGTGCCAATGGCCACGCCGGCGGCGTTCACGATATCGCGCACGGTAGCGGCATGGTAGCCTTTATCGGCAAACACGCGCACCGCCGCCTGCATCATCGCCGTGCGTTTGGCGTCCTTTTTGTGGCGCGTCTTGTCTGTGCTTCTGTAAGGCATATTGGGGTGAGAATAGTCGAGGCGCGGGTAACTGTCAAAAAACGTTCAAAGCGGACGGAACCCATTGGTCGCCGTCCGCTTTGAACATCCCACTATTTCCCACTGAGCTGCGCGATGAGCGCAAACACAGGGTTAGTATATGAAACCAGGCCGCATTCTGTCTACGTGCAAGGTGCCAGAAGCGGGGGCAAAGGCGTTTGTGAGCTTTGCACAAAGGGGCTGCCCCCCTGACGCGGCAGGGGGGCTTACGTTTCGGGGCGGAGCTGCCACAAGCGCAGGGCCAGGTGCAGGGCCAGGCGCATGTCGGGCTGGTTTATATCCTGTCCCGTGAGCTCCTGAATGCGCTCCAGGCGGTAGAGCAGCGTGTTGCGATGGATGAACAGCGATTCGGCCGTCTGGCTCACATTGGCGTGGTGGTTGAAATAGGCGTCGACGGTTTGTACCAGGCTGCCACGATGCTGCCGGTCGTACTCTGCCAGTGGGCCAATGATTTGCTGTGTGAAGGTTTGCAGCGGGGCCAGTTGCTCCACATGGCTCAGGAGCTGGTAGATGCCCAGGCTGTTAAACTCGACCATGTGGTTAAACTTGAGCCGTTGCCCCAGCTGCATGGCCTGCAGCGCCTCCTGGTGCACGGCGGGCCACTCGGCCAACGTGCGCGCCGGCCCGCTGACGCCGCTGACCACACGAATGTCGACAAACTCGGCCTGTAGATGCTCGCGCAGGCGGCGGTCTAGCTCGTGCGCCGAGCCCATATCTTCGCCGTCGCGCAGCGCCTGAAACACGGTGATGTGATCACCGGCATAAACGTGCAGCAGGGCTGCGCGGTTATGGCTGGACAATAACCAGTTGATCGCGGTCTCCAGCCGCCGCAAGGAAGGCGGGTTGGGGTCATCCCAGCGCACGGTGATCACGGCGTGCGCCTGGCTGGTATCGTGGTCTAGGCGGGCTTCCAGGCGCTCGATCTCTTTCTGCGGCAGGGCGCCGGCCAGCAGGCCTTCAAAGAAGTCGCCGCGCAGCTTCTTTTCTGCCTCGCTCACCGCTTTGGCCTTCGCCATTTCCAGGGCGCAGGCCGCCGCGCCATGTTCGGCCGCCAGGCTATCCAGCAGGTCCAGGTCCCCCGCCAGGCCCACTACCGAGACGTAACCGCGGGCGCGGTCACCGGAGATGATGGGCGACAGCAGCCGGCCGACGTTCTCGATGGGCAGTAATTGCTGCCAGTAGCTCTGCCGCGCCCGCGCCGCAGCCTTGCGGTTGCGCAGGATAGCCGGCAGGTTGTCTCGCTGCCGCAGCGCGTCGCGAATGTGGTCCAGGTTCAGGTCGTTTTCCACGGGCGCCGACAGCGCGCGGATGTCGAGGCGCTTGTCCTGAATGACCACAGTCTTACCCGTCACGGTAGCCATGAGCTCGGCCATAGCCTGCAGGCCGCGGCCCTCCAGCGACATTTCCGACAGCTCGCGATACAGCTCCAGGCCGCGCTCGGTGGTTTGCGTGTGGCGATCGAGCAAGAGCGAGGTGACCACACGCTGCACGGTGCGCAGCGCCGTATTCTCCGGCAGCACCAGCACCGGAAAGTCGAGCTGTAGGGCCGTGCGCTTGACGCTGGTAGGCACGTCCTGAAAGATGACCATGCCCGTGGCCGGGATCTGCGCCAGAGTTTCAATGTGGCGCGCCAGCTCTTGTGGCGGAGTCTGCTGCAGCAGGGCCGGCGGCACAATCACCAGGTCGCGGGCCTGCACTTCCTCGGCCATCGATGGCCAATCGGCGAGGGTAATGACCCAGTTTAGGGCGCGCCCCATTTGCCCGGGGCTGCTGGAGACCACGGTGCCAAAGGGCAGCGACAGGCGAATCACATCGCCAAGGGTCACATCACTCTGCGTTGGAAAGTCGATGGCCATAATAAGCAGACAAGCTGAGAAAGGCGCCTATGACACACTGCAAGCGCCGCGCTTGGACCTCTATCCCCCGTCTTCGGTAGGCCGATACACCGGCAGCCGCACAATAAACGTGGCGCCGTCGCCTGCCTGGCTCACGGCTTCGATATCGCCGCCGTGCTGCTGCACAATGCGCTGGCTGGTTGCCAAGCCCAGGCCCGTGCCCTGGCCCGGCTCTTTGGTGGTGTAGAACGGCTCGAAAATGTGCATGGCCTGGGCCGGCGACATGCCAATGCCATCGTCGGTAATCAGCACCTGAACATGGTCGCCGCTAGCGGCGAGGCGCGTTTCGATTTCAATATGGTGTGGGGCGGGCCGCGCCACCACGGCGTCGCGGGCGTTAATCAGCAAGTTGAGCCACACGGTCTTCAGATGTTCCCAGCTTGCGCGCACCTGAGGCAGCTCCTGGGCCAGGTTGGTTTGCACCTCAATATCGGCTGAGCGGAGTTGGTAGGCCACGAGCTGGAGCGCCTGGCGAATAGAGACATTAACATCTCCCGGTTCGAAGCTGTACGTATTCTGCCGCGCAAAGTCTAGCAGACCGCGCACCACGTTGGTGGCCCGCGCCCCGGCGCGCGCGATCAGGTCCACGGCCTCATACATGTCGTCTTCGCGCGGGATCACCATCTTGAGCATCTGCGAATTGGCGTTTATTGCCGTTAGCGGGTTGTTGATCTCGTGCGCCACCCCGGCGGCCAGCTGTCCAATGGCCGCCAGCTTGCCCGCCTGCAGCAGCGAATTCTCCAGCTGCCGTTCTTCCGTGCGGTCTTGCCAGACGATCACGCCGCTGGCCGGGCCGCCGTGGCTGCCGGGCAGCGGATAAGCGTGCACATCCCACTCCTGCGCCAGATGATCCTCGCCTACCCAGCGCACCGACCAGTGCTGCGGCTGCCGCTGCGCGAGCATCTGCGCCGCCTGGCAATGTTCACAGGGGGTGCGCCTCTGATAGAACACGCGAAAGCAGAGGCGGCCCACCAGGCTTTCCGGCGTTGTTTGCAGCTCCTCGGCCTTGTGGCGGTTCACAGCCAACAGCCTATAGCCTTCGTCGATGGTATAGATCGGGTTCAAAATGCCGTTCATCACGGCCTGCAGCCGGTTATGGCTTTCTTGCAGCTCTTGCTGGCGTGTGCGCAGGCTGGTGAACAGGTGTGCGTTTTCCAGGGCGCGGCTCACTGCTGCAGCCAACGATGCAAAAAGCTCCTGGTCGACCGCTCCAAATTTGCCGCTGCGCTTGTTAGCCGCTAGCAGCACGCCCACAGAGCGGCTGCGCATCACCAGCGGCGCGGCCAGCAAATTGGCCAGCGCTGCGCCCGCCGGCGCGTCGAGCTGCGGGTCGAACTGGGCGGCTGCGTGCGGGTCGTTGAGGCAAAGCTGCTCCTGGCTACTGTAGGCATGGCCCACCACGCCCTGCCCTGGCTCAATGGGATGAAACGCGGCGCAATCCAGGTCGTCGCGGGCATCAGAGACGGCCCGGCAGTGGAGCCGCAAGCGCTGCCGCCCGTCTTCGCGGGTCAGCTCGGGTAAGAACACGGCGGCAAGTTCTACGCGCAGGGCTTCCCGCGCGCCGCGCGCCGTGGCTTCGGCAATCTGCCCCACGTCCAACGAGGCGGTGATAGCGTTGCTCACACGGTTGAGCGCCGCCAGCTGCTCGGTCTGCTCCTGTAGCTGCTTTTCCAGGCGCTGCGAGCGCAAGATAGTCTCGACGCGCGCCAGCATCTCCTGGTTGTGATACGGCTTCGTAACATAATCATCGGCGCCCGCAGAGAGCGCTTCCACCTTATCCTGGCTCATGCTCGACGCCGTGCACATAATGACCCTGGTATAAGCAAGGGTAGGGTGGTTGCGCAGCCAGGCCAGCACATCCAGGCCCGACAGGTCTGGCATGCGCCAGTCGAGCAGCACCAGGTCTACGGCGCCGGCAGGCGTGTCGGGCGCCGCCTCCAGCATGGCCTTAGCCTCGCGCCCGTCGGTGGCCGCCGACACGACGAAATCGGTCTGGTTAGAAAGGAGATCCGTCAGGGAGTTAATCGTATCCAGTTCGTCGTCGACGATGAGAATGTGTCCCGAAGCCATAAGCTGTGTTCCCGGGGGCGAGCGACGAACGCCACGGCCGGCTGGTGCAAAAGGCCGGGCGCCGGCGCGCTCAGTTGTATTCCGGCGGCGTGGTGGTAAACGTGTAACCGTGCCCCTGAATGGTGCGCACGTAGACCGGCTCGCCCGTGCCTGGCTCAATCTTGTCGCGCAGATTTTTGATATGCGCGCGTACCAGCTCGGGGCTGCCTGTATCCGGCGGGTAATCCCACACATCCTGTAGGAGCTGCTGGCTGGTAAACACCTGGTCGGCGTTGGTCATCAGATGATAGAGCAGGTCGAACTGCACATTGGTCAGCAGCACGGTGCGCGCCGGCGTGGCGACCTGGAAGGTACGGCAGTCTAGGGTCACTTCACCAACGCTAATCACCTGCGGCTCCTCATCGGCGCGCGAAACGGCGGCTTGCCCCTCCTGTACACGGCGCAAGATGGCCTGAATGCGAAGCTGCAGCTCCTCCATATTAAACGGCTTAGAGAGATAATCGTCGGCGCCGGCGCGGAAGCCCTCAATTTTATCTTCGTCTTTGCCGCGCGCCGTTAGAAACAGCACGGGCAGCTCTTTCAACAATGGATCGCCGCGGATCTGGCGGCAGACCTGATAGCCATCCGCACCAGGCATGATGATGTCCAGGATGAAAAGGTCGGGCCGCCGCCGACGCGCCAGTTGTAAACCTTCGATCCCGCTGTTAGCGACCATCACATGGTAGCCATACATTTTCAGGGCGCGCTGCAGCGTTTGCGAAACGAGATCGTCGTCGTCAATGACCAGGATGGTCGTCATCGTCTGTCCCCTAAATCAGCAGCCGCATGGGCTCTTCCAGGTACTCCTTGAATTTCTGCATATAGCGCGCGACTTCAGCGCCGTCGGTGACGCGGTGGTCGGCCGAAATGGTGGCACGCATAATCGAGGCGACGGCCACCTCGCCGTCACGCACCACGGCTTCTGGCGCCGCCGTGCCGATCGCCAGGATAGCCGCTTCTGGCGGGTTGATGATGGCGATGAAGTTCTCCACATCGAAGGCGCCAAGGTTGCTGACCGTAAAGGTGCCGCTTTGCGCGTCTTCGGGGCGCACTTTGCCTTCACGCGCCCGGGCAATCATTTCCTTGTTATCGCTGGCAATTTTCGAGAGCGTCGAGGCGTCGGTATTCTTCTGTACCACGGTGGTCAGGCCGCCTTCGATGGCCACGGCGGTGCCCACGTTGATGTTGTTGTGCAGCAAGATGGTTTCGCCGGCAAACGACGCGTTCAGGTTGGGGAATTCGCGCAGGGCCAGGGCTGCGGCTTTGACGATCATGTCGTTGACCGTAACCTTGCTCTCGTCGGGCAACATGGCGTTGATTTCTTTGCGCAGGGCCAGGGCCGCGTCCATTTCGATCTTCGAAGTGACCTGGAAGTGGGGCACGGTGGTCTTACTCTCCACCATGCGGCGGGCGATAGCCTGGCGCAGGCGCGGCGTCTTAATTGCGGCTGAATCTGTGCTCAACTCGCCCACAGCTTCTGGCGCGGGCGCGGCTTCGGGCTCCGCTGCGGGGGCGGGGGGGCCGCTCTCCAGGAACGCTTCCACGTCGGCCTTGAGGATGCGCCCACCGGGCCCGCTGCCGCTCACCTGTTTGAGGTCTATTTCGTGTTCGCCTGCCACGCGCCGCGCTACCGGCGAAGCCTTTACGCCGCCGGGAAATTCGTCGCCGACGGCCTCTGCGGCTGCGGGGGCTTCGGCTGCGGCAGGTTCGGCTGCAGGCGCTTCAGCAGCGGGGGCTTCGGCAGCGGGGGCTTCGGCAGCGGGCGCTTCAGCAGCGGGAGCATCGGTTGCAGGCGCTTGGGCCTGGGGGTCTTCCGCGGCGGCGGGGGCTGCGCCGCCGTTCATGGCCGAGACGTCTTCGCCTTCTTGACCGACAATGGCGATATTGTCGCCCACAGCGACCACGGCGCCTTCATCGTAGAGCTTCTTCAGCAACACGCCGCCGGCCTGCGCTTCGAGCTCGAGGGTGGCCTTATCCGATTCGATTTCGGCGATGATCTCACCCTTTTCAACGGGTTCGCCAACTTCTTTCAGCCACGTAACCAGCTCGGCTTCTCGCATGTCGAAGCCGAGCTTGGGCATTACGATATAGTCGGCCATCAGATAATCTCCTTTACAGCGGCAATCACTTTATCGGGATTAATCAACGCCGATTGCTCCAGCTCGGCAGAATAAGGCAGCGGCACTTCTTCCTGCGCCACGCGCTTGATCGGCGCGTCGATATAGTCAAAGGCCTCGTCCTGTAAGCGCGCCACGATTTCTGCGCCGATGCCGTAGCCGCGATGTCCTTCTTCGACGACTACGGCGCGGAAGGTCTTCTTAAACGACTCCAGCGCCGGGCCCAAGTCTAGCGGGCGCAGCGTGCGCAGATCGACCACTTCGGCTTCGATGCCCTCTTGGGCCAACTTCTCGGCGGCTTCCAGCGACACCTGTAAGCCCTGCGCATAGGTTACTATCGTAACATCCGAACCTTCACGCTTCACATCGGAGACGCCAATGGGCACGGTATAATCCTCTTCCGGCACCTCGCCGCGCAACTGATAGAGTGTGGCGTGCTCGATGAAAAGCACAGGATCGTTGCTGCGGATGGCGGCCTTGAGCAAGCCCTTGGCGTCGTAGGGTGTACCGGGCGATACGACCTTGAGGCCCGGAAAGTGGGCGAAAATGACGTCGGGCGTGTGGCTGTGCGTGGCACCCAACTGCCGGCCGCCGCCGCCCGGCGCGCGGAAGACCACGGGCACGGTCATCTGTCCACCAAACATGTAATGGATCTTGGCGGCGTGGTTCACAATCTGGTCCAGGGCCAGCATGGCAAAGTTGATGGTCATGAACTCGGCCACCGGGCGCAAACCGTTCATCGCCGCGCCTGTGGCCGCGCCGGCAATGGCCATCTCGGAGATGGGCGTGTCGCGCACGCGCCGCTCGCCAAACTCGTCATAAAAGCCGCGGGTCACCGCATAGGTGCCGCCCCACACGGCCACTTCCTCGCCCAGCAAAAAGACGTCCTCATCACGATGCATCTCTTCACGCAGCGCATCGGTGATAGCCTGCCGCATTGTTATTCTTGCCATCTCATGCCTCCACGTAGATGTCGCTGTAAAGGTCTTCGGCGTCTGGCAGCGGCGATTCTTCGGCGAACTGCACCGATTCTTCGACGGCCTCGTCCACTTGCTGGTCGATTACTTCCAGTTCTTCCTCGCTGGCGAGCTTTTCTTGCAGCAAATGTCGTTCCAGGATGCCAATGGGATCATCGCCGCGCCACTTTTCTACTTCTTCTTTTGTGCGGTAGCGCAGCGGGTCGCCCATGCTGTGCCCCTCAAAGCGGTAGGTGATCATCTCCAGGAACTGCGGCCCGTCGCCGTCACGAATCTTTTGCAGCGCCTCTTTGGTGGCCTCATACACTTCCAGCACGTTCATGCCGTTCACCTGCTGCCCTTCTAGGTTGTAGGCGGTAGCCTTTTGCAGCATGGTGCCCGCCGCAGCGCGCTCGATCGCGGTGCCCATGCCGTAGTTGTTATTTTCCACAATCCAGAGCACGGGCAAATCCCAAACGCCCGCCAGGTTAAGGGATTCGTGGAAGTAACCGATATTTGTGGACCCGTCGCCCATATAGCAGAGCACCGCATTGTCTGTTCCGCGATAGCTCTCGGCCAGCGCCAGTCCCGTGGCCAACGGCAGATGACCGCCGACCACGGCGTAACCGCCCCAATAGCGCAGAGGGACGTCCGCCAGGTGCATCGAGCCGCCCTTGCCCTTGCTCACGCCCGTCTTCTTGCCGAACAGCTCGGCCATTACGGCGTTGGCGTCGGAGCCAACGGCCAGCGCGTGCCCGTGATCGCGGTAAGCCGTGATGATGTGGTCGCCTTCCTGCCTGGCGGCAATGGAGCCTACGGCGACTGCTTCCTGACCAATGTAGAGATGTAAAAAGCCACCGATCTTGCCCTGCTGGTATAGCTCCGCCGAGCGCTGTTCGAAGCGACGGATAAGCACCATCTGGCGGTACCAATCCAGTAACGTTTCTTTATCCATTCAGTTCTCCTTCTCGCTTGTGCCGATAAAGTCGCGCTGCAAGCCAGTACGCCGGCGCGGCGCGACTTCTGCTTATCAGGTGATGCCGTGTGAAGCTGTCTTATTATTGGGCCATTGCTTGTCCGCCGCTGCTTCCTGCAATCATTTTTCACGGCGCAATTAGTGTATGCGTGACGCTTCGTAGGACCGCAGCTAGTGTAGCAAAGAGTGATGCGCTTTGCTAACCTGAAGTTAGCAGGTTTAGCCCTAGGCACCGGCCGGCGACCGTAGGACTAGTTCACTAGTTGCGAAGTGGATGGTGGGGGGTATAGTCGAACTTAGCTGCAATGGACGCAAAGGTGGACCGGCGCTGCGCTCTAATGGCAGGCACGCTACCCCATGACTTGCCAGGTACGGTGGGCGCTGAACATCATGGACGATAAATAGATGGGATCGACGCTTCGGTGCAGGTACAGATGCAAACGTCACTGAACCATAGCCTGGACCTCGACGAGGTGCTGGCACGTATTTTGCAGCGCGTGGGGCACGTAGTACCGCACCATGGCGCCAACATCATGCTGATCAAAGACAGCGTGGCGCGCGTGCGCCATTATGCGGGATACAGCGAGGCCTACCCGATTAGCAGCTATCTACTGAACTATGGTTTCCGCGTGGACACGGCTGAGACTTTGCGGCGCATGATCGAGGTGCGCCAGGCCATCGTAGTCGACGATGCGCGCCAGTTTGAAGGGTGGCTACAGACGCCCGACCCGCACTGGATCCGCGCTTATGCCGCTGCGCCGATTGTCCTGGACGGCGAGGTGATTGGCTTTCTAAACCTCGACGCGACCACGGTGGGCTTCTTTACGCAGGCGCACGCCGAGCGGCTGCAAGCGTTCGCCGACCAGGTGGCCATCGCCCTACATAACGCCCAGCTCTATGAGGCCGAGCAGAAACGGCGCCGCATTGCCGAGACGCTTATCGAAGCTGCCGCCGCGCTCAATGCGACCCTGGACCTGAATCAGGTGCTGCTGCGCGTGCTCGAGCAGCTAGGCAAAGTGATTCCCTATGATAGCGCCGCCGTGCAGCAGCTCGACGGCGAAAGCCTGATCATTCGCGCGGCGAAGGGATTTGCCGATCCGGGCCAGCTTCTGGAACGGCGCACGCCAATCACCCTGCAGCACCCAAGCGACCAGGTAGTTGCTTCGCGCCAGCCTCTGGCGCTCGACGATATCCGCACGGATATCCCAACTTTTCCTGCCAGCGGCGATATGCGGCACTTTGGCAATATTCGCTCCTGGCTGGGCCTGCCCTTGCTCGTGAACCGTGCGGTTGTGGGCATCATCACCGTCGACCGCCATGAGGTGCGCCCCTTCTCGGAAGAGGAGGTCTCTCTGGCCCACACATTTGCCAACCACGCCGCCCTGGCTCTGCACAATGCCCAGCTCTATGAAGCGCTCGCCGACCACAGCGATTACCTGGAAAGTGCCGTGCAGCAGCGCACCAGAGAGCTGCAGCGCACCGTCGACCAGATGAACGCCATTGTCAACTACAGCCCACAGGCTATTATACTATGTGACCTGCAAGGCAATATCGAACATGGCAACCCGGCGGTGGAGCAGCTCTTTGGTTATGACGATTATCGTTACGACTTGCTCAATTTATACGCCCTGTTTGCCGAACAGGACGCGCCAATGCTCGACGCGGCGCTCATGGCTGCCGCTGCGGATCTTGAGATGCGCCGGCTGCAGCTCACGGCCCGCCGCGAAGACGGCGCCTGTTTCGATGCCGAAATTGCCCTGGTGCCCATCGTGGAACAGGGACGCGCCGCCAGCCTGGTGTGCACCATTCACGACATCAGCGGCTTCAAAGAAGTGGAACGCATGAAGGATGCCTTTGTGTCCAACGTTTCGCATGAGCTGCGCACCCCCATTTCTAGCCTGAAACTGTATCACGGCTTGCTGCAGCACAACACGAGCCAGCGCCATACCTATATGCAGCGCATGGCCCGCGAGATCGACCGGCTGACGGTGATCGTCGAAGACCTGCTGCGGCTCTCGCGGCTGGAACAAGATCGTGTGGCGCTGAGCATCCGGCCGGGCGACCTGCACGCGCTGATCCGGCAGTACATCGCCGACCGCAGCCCGCTGATCGAGCATCGCGAGCTATCGCTGAGCTTCCTGGACGCCGCGCAGGCCATTCCTGTGCTCATGGACCCGGGGCTGATTGGGCAGGTGTTCAGCATCCTGCTGACCAACGCGTTCACCTACACGCCGGCCGGAGGCCACATCGAAGTTGGCTTTGCCCACAAGTGGCTAGACGGCTGCGGTTATAGTGCTTTCTATGTTAGGGACGATGGTCCTGGCATTAGCCCTCAGGAGCAGCCCCAGCTATTTAAGCGCTTCTTCCGCGGCCAGAATGGGCAGCGGTCTGGCACTGGAGGCGCGGGACTGGGGCTGTCGATCGCCGAAGAGATCGTGCAGCGGCACAACGGCCATATCCACCTAGACAGCCAGGGCATTGCCGGGCAGGGCGCTACGTTTTGGGTCTGGCTGCCTGAGGCGCGGCAGGTGGAGCCGGCGGCGCAGGGCCGTTTGCCGCAGGAGCGCCGGGTGTGAGGCGGCTCAGCGGGAAGACCCTCGTGGGCCTTTACATCGTGCAGGATGGCCTCTTTCGCTATGTCAACCCGGCTATGGCCGGCCTGTTTGGTTATAACCCTGAAGAGATCGTCGACAAGCTGGGTCCACTGGATTTAGCGGCGCCCGACTATCGTGATCTGGTCGCGCACCACATGGGTGAGCATCTGCGCGGCGAAAAACAGGAGGCGCGTTACCGTCTGCATGGACTGCACAAGAGCGGCGCCGCTATCGAAATCGAACTGTCAGGCAGCACGATGGAGCATAATGGTCGCCCGGCTGTGATAGGCACGCTACTCGACGTGACCAACGAGCGCCAGATGCAGCGCGCCGAGCAGGAGCAGCGCGCGTTCTTAGAGGCGCTGCAAGATACGGCCGCCGCGCTGAACAGCACCCTGGACCTGGACCAGATATTGAGCCGTATTTTAGAGAACGTGGGGCGCGTGGTGCCCCATGACGGCGCCAACATCATGCTGCTGGAAGGAGACACAGCCCACTTTACACGCTGCGAGGGCCATTATATGGACCTGGACGAGGCAGAGATGCTGCTAAAGACGACCTACAGTGTGCAGGGCACGTATAACCTGCGCTACATGGCCGAAACGCAGCGCCCCATCGTCATTCCCGACACGCGCGAGGAGCCCAGGTGGCGCCTGACGCCTGGCTCCGAGTGGATACGCTCCTATGTCGCGGCGCCCATCTCGCGCGGCGGCGAAGTGATTGGCTTTCTCAACGTCGATAGCCTGCACCCCGGTTTCTTTAACGAACAACACGCCGACCGCCTTCTGGCCTTCGCCAACCAGGTGGCCATCGCCATCAAAAACGCGCGCCTCTTCCATGACCTTGAGAGCTATAATGAGGCGCTGGAACAGGCCGTCGCCAGCCGCACCGTGGAGCTGCGGCGCACGACGGAACAGGTTGAGGTGATTCTCAATAACAGCCCCGACGCCATGCTGCTGCTGCATAAGGATGGCGCAGTGCGCATGGCTAACCCCGCCTTCTACGAGATGTTTGGCTATCGCGAGGCAGAAGTGCTCCAGCGACCGCTGACCTCTCTGGTGGCCCCGGCCGACGAAGAGCGCTTCACCACGGCGCTGGCGACTGTGCTGGAACGGGGCAAACGAATGCGCCTGGAGCTGCCGGCGCAGCGCAAAGACGGGACGACTTTCGACGCCGGCGTGGCCCTGGCGCCGGTGGTGGACGATGGTGTGGTGCGCGGCGGCGTTTGCAGCCTGCACGATATCAGCCGCCTCAAAGAGGTTGACCGCATGAAAGACGCCTTTGTCTCTAATGTGTCGCACGAGCTGCGCACGCCGATCACCAGCCTGCGCCTTTATCACGATCTTCTTGTGCGCAATCCGGGCAAGCGAGAGATCTACCTGCAGCGGCAGGAACGCGAAATTGGACGGCTTAACAAGATCATCGAGGACCTACTGCGCCTCTCGCGCCTGGACCGCGGGCAGCTCGCCATGTCGCTGCAGCAGGTGTCGCTAAACGAGGCGGTAGCGGAATACATACAAGACCGGCAACCTCTTGCTGCGTCGCTCGCTTTGCAGCTACGGTGGCAGCCGGCGGCCGAATCGCTGGTGGTGCGCGCCGACCGCGGCTTGCTGGAGCAGGTTGTGGGCATTCTGCTGACCAACGCCCTCAACTACACTACGGCGTCTGGCCACGTAACGGTGTCCACCGCCATCCAGGAGCGCGATGACCGCGCGTGGGCTACCTGTTCTGTCAGCGATAGCGGTCCCGGCATCGAGGCCAAAGAGTTTCCCATGTTGTTCGACCGCTTCTTCCGCGGCGCTGCTGCACAGCAATTGCGTATTCCTGGCACCGGGCTCGGACTGGCGATTGCCCGCGAAATTGTCGAGCGTCACGAGGGGTTCCTCGAAGCGCGCAATAGAGATGGCCACGAAAGCGGCGCGGTGTTCACGCTGTGGCTGCCGCTCGCCGGCGACGTTGCCCTGCGGCAAGCGCAAGACGCCGCCAACGCGACTAGCTGATACGGCTCCCCTGGCGATCCACGTCTAATAGCCACCGGCGGCTCTGCAGCCCGGCCTGGTCAAAGGCTCCCTGTATGGCCTGTGCAATTTCCTCATGCTTGCCTTCTGCCAGGGCCACAACGCCGGGCCCCGCGCCGCTCAGAGCGACGCCGCGCGCGCCTGCCGCCCGCGCTGCGGCGACGGCCTCCGCCATGCCGGGCACCAGGGGCAGGCGGTAAGGTTGGTGCAGGCGATCGACCATCGCGCGCTCTAAGCCATCGTAATCCCCTTCGGCTAACGCCTGCAGCAGCAGCCCCAGCCGCGCGGCATTGAATACGGCGTCTTCCAGGGCAACTTGCCGCGGCAGCGCGCGCCGCGCTGCGGTGGTGGCCAATGAAAAAGTGGGCACGACCACCAGCGGACGCAGGCCGGCTACCGGCAGCGGTTGTACGGTCAAACCGGCTTCATCACGGCTCGCCAACACCAGCCCGCCCAGCAGGGCCGGCGCGATATTGTCGGGATGACCTTCGATGTCCAGGGCCAGCTCCAAAAGCTGCATGCGCGACAGCGGCGCGCCCAGTAAATGGTTTGCCGCCAGTAGGCCGGCCAGCGTCGCCGCGGCGCTGCTGCCCAGACCGCTGCCCACTGGGATGCAATTCTTCTGCTGTAAATGTAGCGCCGGCATCGACCGGCCCACGTGCGCGTACAAGCGCTGCATCGCCGCGACCATCAGGTTCGTCTCGTCCAGGGCAAGAGAACCCTGCCCCTCGCCGGCCACACTAACCAGCAGCCCGTCTTCTCGCAAGCTCACTTCAAGGGTGTTATAAAGAGCCAGGGCCAGGCCCAGGCAGTCAAAGCCTGGACCCAGGTTGGCCGTTGTTGCCGGGACTGTGACAGTAAAATGCATGCGCCTTTAATTTTGAAACGGTTCGCCGCACCATGCCATGAAACAGGGGGGGCCGCCTGCCTCCGGCCGTGCTCCCTCGTATTGTGCCGCCGGGGGCCCATTTGACAAGCACACAGCCCACTGATGGGCTCCCCGGCCTGCCGCAGTTGCCGCAGCCATCGGCGCGCAATATCGCCATTGGCCTTAGCCGCGGCGCGCAGCGCGCGCTGCGCCAGGGCCACCCCTGGCTCTACGCCGAGGCCATTGAGCGCCAGAGCCACGAAGGGCAGCCAGGCGACCTGGCGGTCATTTTCGATCACCGCCGCCGCTTCCTGGCTGTGGGTCTCTACGACCCCACTTCGGCCATCCGCGTACGCATCTTACAGCACGGGCAGCCGGCGCCTATCGACGAGGCCTGGTTCGCACAGAAGATCGGCGCGGCCCTGGCCCTGCGCCAGCCGCTCCATGACGACCCCGCGACCGACGGCTACCGTCTGATCCATGGCGAAAACGACGGCCTGCCGGCCCTGGTGCTGGACCGCTACGCCGAAACCGGCGTGCTCAAGGTGTATACGCCGGCATGGATACCGCACTTGCCCCGGTTGCTGCCGTCGATGCTGCAGGCGACGGGTTTGGAGCGCCTGGTCTTGCGCCTCAGCCGCGCCGTCGCCGGCGCCACGGCGCACCTGCACGGCCTGCAATCCGGGCAGCTATTGGCCGGCCCCGCGCTGGCAGGCGGTGTGCCCTTCCGGGAGAATGGCCTGCACTTTGTCGCCGACGTGGTGCACGGCCAAAAGACCGGCTTTTTCTTCGACCACCGCGAGAACCGCGCTGGCGTCGAGCGGCTGGCCAGAAGCCGCGACACGCTCAACCTCTTTGCTTACAGCGGCGCTTTTTCGCTTTATGCCGCGCGCGGCGGCGCACGGCGCATTGTGAGCCAGGATCTCAGCGCGCCGGCCCTGGCCGCGGCGCAGGAGAATTTCACGCGCAACCACGATCATCCAAACATCGCCGCGGCGCAGCATGAGCTGCTGCAGGGCGACGCCTTCGCCGCGCTGCAGCAATTGCATGCGGCCGGGAGCAGGTTCGACCTGGTCGTGGTCGATCCGCCATCGTTTGCCAATACGCTGGCCGAGCTGCCGGCTGCTCTGCGCGCTTACGGACGGTTGGCCGAGGGCACCCTGCGCCTGCTGCGGCCACAGGGCGTGTTGGTGATGGCTTCTTGCACGGCGCGTGTGGCTCCCGACCGCTTTTACGAGACGATTCTGCGCACCGCTGCCGAGGCAGGCTTGGAGCTGCATGAAATCGAGCGCCGGGGGCACGCCCTGGATCATCCCGTAACCTTCCGCGAAGGGCGCTATCTGAAGTGCCTGTTTGCCCGGCTGGCCTGAACGCGCTCGCGGCAGCGCCGTTTTGGCCTACGCTCCCCCCTGACCGGCCCCGTTGCCATCCAAAATACGGATCTCAGGTACGCTCTCCAGCGCTTCCTGAATGCGCTCGGACAGCTCTTGCTTCGACGGACGTCGGCGGCCCAGGCTCTTTAAGGAGTCGATGATGTGGGCGCGCACTGCCTTGGCCACACGTTGCGTGGTTTCGCGGCTGACGCGCTCGCCGCGGTCGAACCAGATCATGGCGCCGTAGCCCATGCTCACTGTGGTTGCCGCGGCCACGGCAGCGGCAATGAGCCACGTGGGCGGGCCGCCCACTTTTACCAGCTCGTAAAAGGCGGTGCGCGCCAGGAAGCCGCCGCCCAGCACGCCGAGCAGCTCGCGCGCGCGCCGTATCGTTAGCTTCTGATCGTAAATGCGCGCAATACCCAGCACCAGCGACGCCTGCACGCCAACCAGAGGTAAAAAGTCGAGGAAAGGCAGCGGCGTGAGGGCCACCAGGCCCGCTGTGGTCGCCGCGCCGCTGATCACGCGCCAGGAAAGCTGCCGGCGGTAGGCCGGCAGTGCCTGGCCCAGTGCAGCCACCAGGCCCGGCTCGGCCTTAATTACGGCCAGCACCACGCGCTCCAGGTTTTCGTCGTCCTGCGCCGAGATGGGGCTCACCTCGCTTGATTCCAACCCCAGGTTCTCCGCTGCGCGCGCCAACACCGCGCCTTGCTGGCGCTTGCCCACCAGGTCCATCTTATTCAGCGCGACGACATAGGGCTTGTTTAAAGCGACGAGCTCTTGAAACAGCTCTTGCTCTGTCTGTTTCACGCCCTGCACGGCGTCAAAGAGGATGATCAAGAAGTCGGCCTCGCGCGCTGCCTGCAGGGCCATGGCCCGTTCGCGCTGTCCCACGGCGCCCACGGCGTCGGCGCCCGGCGTGTCTACCACGCTGAAAGGGCCAGCGCTGGCCTCCTGGTTGGCGCGCGTTGTGCCTGGCACCGGGCTCACTTCGGCCCGCGCTTCGCGCGCGGCCAGCAACTTATTGTAGAGCGTCGATTTGCCTACGTTGGCCGGGCCGACAATGGCCACCTTGCGCCGATCGCCAAAGGAGTATTGCAGATGGCGGTGCGCCAGCTCGAACAGCTTTTGCACCTTGCCGGGCTGGCCAGGTAGCGCCGGCAACAAGGCCAGCAGCTCCTGCCGCGTGTTAGCCGGAAGCGCCTGCCACATGGCCCCCACCACTTGCCGCGAATCATCCGAAAACTCGTTGAAGATGTCGTCGATATTTGTCATGGTTCTATACTCGCTTGAAATGTGCCGATCACATTATATAACGCGGTTGTTGATTCACGCATCCCATGCTAACATTTGTTCTATATGAGCCGTCCCACCACATTACGACCGAACCAATGGAAGGTTGCGCCGCCGACCCCCGACGGGCTATGGCGCTCGCTGGGCCATTTGCCGCCGGTGATGCTGCAGGTGCTGTATAACCGCCAGCTCACCGACGAGGCCCATATCCAGGCCTTTCTGGAAGGACGCTACCTGGAAAGCGACGACCCCTTTTTGCTGCCGGGCATGGCAAAAGCCGTGGCGCGCATCGAGCAGGCCATAGCCAATGATGAGCGTATCGTGGTATATGGCGACTTTGACGCCGACGGCGTCACCTCAACGGTGCTGCTGGTCGAGGCGCTGCGCGGCCTGGGCCTTAGCCGCGAACAGGCCCAACCCTATATACCCGACCGCGTAGACGAAGGGTATGGCCTGAACAGCGCCGCCCTGCGCAAGCTGCGCGAGAACGGCGCGGTCCTAGTGATCACCGTCGATTGCGGCATCCGCTCCGTGAATGAGGCGCAGACCGCGCGCGAAATCGGCCTCGACCTGATCATTACAGATCATCACAGCATCGGCCCGCGACTGCCAGAAGCCGCGGCTGTCATCAACCCTAAGCTGTCAGATTCGAGCTACCCGGAGCAAATGTTGGCCGGCGTGGGCATTGCCTTTAAGTTGGCCCAGGCCTTGCGCCGGGCCATGCCGCAGCGCGCGCGCTTCGAGGAAGCGTCTCTGCTTGACCTCGTGGCCCTGGGCACCGTGGCCGACCTGGCGCCCCTGCGCGGTGAGAACCGCCGCCTGGTGATTGAGGGGCTGGAGGTGATCAATACCTGCCGCCGCCCCGGCATCGCCGCGCTGGCCAACGTGGCCCGCCTCAAGCCGGGCAGCATCACTGCCGAGCATATCGGCTTTGGCCTGGGCCCGCGCATCAACGCCGCCGGCCGCCTGGCCCACGCCTACGACGCGGCCAAGCTGCTGGCCTCCAACAACCTGATGATGGCTAACGGCTACGCTTCGCAGCTCGACCAGCTTAACCGCCAGCGCCAGAGCCTCACGCGGCGCCTGGGCGACTTTGCCGAATCGCTGATTGAAGAGGACGCGCCCGTGCTCATTGCTGCGGGCGAAGATTTTGTCTCGGGCATTGTGGGCCTGGTGGCCAGCCGCCTGGCCGAAAAGCATTACCGCCCGGCAATTGTCATGGAGACTGGCGCCGCCGAAAGTCGCGGCTCCTGCCGCTCGATACCCGAATTTCATATCACAGAGGCCCTCGACGAGGTGGCCGACCTTCTAGAGCGCCACGGCGGACACGCGCAGGCCGCCGGCTTTACGCTGCGTAATGAAAACCTGCCCGCTTTCAAAGAACGCCTGACGGCCATTGCCGCCGAGCGCCTCGACGGCCTGACGCTTAATCCCAGCATTGAGATTGATGCGGAGCTACCCTTGCAACAGATCGATTGGGCCTTGCTGGGCCATCTGCAGGCGCTGGAGCCTACGGGCATGGCTAACGCCGCACCGGTCTTTGTGAGCCGCGGCGTGCAGGTTTACAGCCATCGCACCGTCGGCGATGGTTCGCACCTGCGCCTGGACGTCGGCGATGGGCGCTGTAAGTTCGGCTGTATCGCGTTCCGGCAGGGCGCCTGGGCCGCTGCGCTTCCGTCACGCGTCGACCTGGTTTATACTCTAGGCGTGAATGAATGGAACGGAAAGAAGGATATCCAGCTCGTCGTCCAGGATATTGACGTGTGCGCTGATTAGCCGGCGCGTTGTGCGCATTAGCTTGCACGCCGCGCGCCACATCGGGCCCCAGGAGTCGTTATGAAAGTCCTCGTCACCGGCGCCGCCGGATTCATCGGAAGCCACCTCGCAGAGAAGCTCGCCCGCCGCGGCGACGACGTCGTCGGGCTCGACAACTTTAACGATTATTACGACCCACAGCGCAAGCGCGCCAATGAACGCCGGCTCAAGGCCTTCGACAACTTTCGCATGATTGAAGCCGATATCCGCGATCGCAAGGGCATGGCGGCCATCTTTGCGCGCGAAAAGTTCGATGCGGTGGCCCACCTGGCGGCTTTGGCCGGCGTGCGCAATGCCGTCAAGTTCCCCGACCTCTATGTACAGGTGGACTATAACGGCACGCAAAACCTGATGGACGCCGCCCGCGGCAACGAGCTGGGAAATTTCGTCTTTGCCTCGACCTCGTCTGTTTATGGCGCGACCAGGCAGATCCCCTTCATAGAAAGTGACCCCTGCGACCGCCCGCTGCAGCCTTACGCTGCCGCCAAGCGCGCCGCCGAGATGCTGGGCTTTTCCTATCATCACCTGTTTGGCCTTAACTTCACCGCCATCCGCTTCTTCACGGTCTATGGCCCTGCCGGCCGCCCCGACATGATGGCTTACCTGCTCGCCGACAGCATCAGCAAAGGCCGCGAAATTCCGCTTTATAATGGCGGCGAGATGTGGCGCGACTGGACGTTTGTCGACGACATTACCGACGGCGTGGTTTTGGCCCTGGACCGCCCGCTGGGCTACGAAGTGATCAACCTGGGGCGTGGCGAGCCCGTGCTGCTCAAAGATTTCGTTAGAACCATGGAAGAGCTGGCCGGCGGCAAGGCCAGGCTGCGCGAAGCGCCTAAGCTGGCCGCCGACGTGGTGCGCACCTATGCCAATGTAGATAAAGCGCGCCGGCTATTGGGCTACAACCCGCAGGTCTCGGCGCCCGAAGGCGTGCGCCGCTTCTGGGAATGGTATCGCGTCAGCGAGCTGGAAGCTGCCTGACATCGTTTTTTTATTATTAGTAATGTGGCGCGTGGCCCCGACGTGGGCTATACTGCCACTTCGTGTCGGCCGGTAGGTTCAAAGCGCCTAGCCGGACGGCGCGGATAATAGGCAAGCCGGTGGTGGACGCCGCCGGATCGATTTAATTGGTACGCGGGCTGAGAGTGCGACTTGGCTCCAACAAGTCAAGGAGACTTTCAGTGAATTTCGAGCAATTCGCGCTCGATGCGCGCCTGCAAAGGGCCATTCGAGACGTAGGCTACCATACGCCTACCCCCATACAAGTACAGGCAATCCCTCATGTTTTGCAAGGCCGCGATGTGCTGGGTCTGGCGCAGACGGGCACGGGCAAGACGGCGGCTTTTATGCTGCCCATCTTGCAGCGCCTGACCACCGGCCCCTTGCGCCGTGTGCGCGCGCTCGTGGTTTCCCCAACGCGCGAGCTGGCCGAACAGACGCACCAGGCCACAACAGACCTGGCCCGCCATACGAAGATACGCAGCACAGCGATCTACGGCGGCGTAGGCAAGCAAAGCCAGCTCGATGCGCTCAAGCGCGGCGCCGAAGTGGTGGTGGCCTGCCCGGGCCGCCTGCTGGACCTTGCCGGCGAGGGGCACATCGACCTCTCACGCGTCGAAGTTCTGGTGTTGGACGAAGCCGACCGCATGTGCGACATGGGCTTCTTGCCCGATATCCGGCGCATTTTGAAGCTCGTGCCCAACCGGCAACAAACACTGTTCTTTTCGGCGACCATGCCCGCGGACGTGCGCCAGCTTGCCGCCACGATTCTCACAGACGCCGTGACGGTGCAGATTGGCGCGATTGCGCCGGCCAAAACGGTCTCCCACGCCTTCTATCCGGTGGGGCAAAAGCAGAAGAAAGCGTTGCTGCTAGAGATGCTGAAGCAGAATAGCGTAGGTCGTGTGCTGGTCTTCACGCGCACCAAGCGCCGCGCCCGTTTTCTGGCGCGCGATCTCAAAAAGCAAGGTCACCGCGCTTCAGAGCTGCAAGGCAACATGTCGCAGAACCAGCGCCAGAGGGCCATCGACGGCTTCCGTGAAGGCAAGCACGACATCCTGGTGGCCACCGACGTGGCGGCGCGTGGCATCGACGTGCCGGACATTTCGCACGTGATCAACTTCGACGTGCCTGATACCGTCGATGCCTATACTCACCGTATCGGCCGCACGGGACGGGCTGAGGAAAGCGGCGAGGCCTTCACCTTTACCGCACCGGAAGACGCCGAAATGGCGCGCGCCATCGAAAAGGCGCTCAACCGCCGCATTGAACGCCGCACCCTGCCCAACTTCGATTACGGCGGCCAATGAGCCTCGTGCAAACTGGTGGTCGTGGCCGTCGGAATAAGAGAGGAATCATGGACATCGCCCAGCTCTTCTTGCAGCGCTATGACCCACTGATGAACTTCTATTACGCTGGGATCTGGGAAGCGGTGCCTCACGACCTGATGCGCCAGCGACCGCACCCCCGCGTTAACTCTATTGCCTGGATCCTGTGGCACGTGGCGCGCGTTGAAGACGTGGGCCTCACCCGCTTCGTCGCCGACCGGCCGCAAGTCCTGGATGAAGGCGGCTGGATTGAGCGCTTAAACGCGCCGTGGCGCAGCCATGGCAGTGAAATGGACCTCGTGGAAGTTGATGAGCTAAGCCGGCGCATTGACCTGGCAGCTCTGCAGGCATACTGCGACGCCGTTCAAGCGTGCACGCGAAAGATTATATCGGACCTGGACACGATCGACCTACAATCCACGCTGGGCGAGGAGCGCCTGCGGCGGCTGATGGTCGACGAAGGGGTGGCTCACGTCGCCGCGGACGGTTTTGTGGCCAACTATCTTGGCTGGACCAGGGGGAAGTGCCTTTTCACCTTTGGTCTGACACACTCGTTCCAGCACCTGGGTGAGATTGAGACGCTGGCCACGCTGTTCGGGGTGCAGTTCGACTAATAATAGCGGTTGCTTCCGAGTTCCGTGACCGGTAGTTCGTGGACCTACCAGGCAGCGACGAACCGGTTCAGAATAAACACCCGAACCGGTTCCGTCGCAGTGGGCCCGTCGCCGCTTGAAACTACTTTGCTGCTGCCCGATCTTCAGGTTTTCGGCAAAGTGCCCCATGCCCAAAGGCAGTCTGAACCAGATTTATGGCGACAATTCTTATAAGACGCCGTCCCGCGAATAAAATTGGACGGCGACGGGCGGAGACCGTTTGCGTTGACCTCTACAACTATTTACCGCAGGCCTTACATCATTTCTTACCAAGTTGGTAAGAATTGCTGCTAGATGGATAATTAGCCCTATTCAGCGTTCTGCACCTGGCCGTTTATTCGTGTCCCCATATGGCGCAATACGTGGCGCCGGCAAGTAAAGCAGATGATGACATCGGAGTGGGAGCAGATAGAAGAAGCTCTTGGCGATCTGCGCCAGGTAGATGATGCGCAATTTGTGCAGGATGTTGCCAGCATCGTTCGCCAGAACGCTAGCCGCGGACGCCTGCGAAAGTTCCTGGAGAGTGAAACGGTTGCCAGTGTGCATGAGTATGTGCAGCTCGTCGCGGCGCACTATCGCCGCCAGGCCGGCGCTGTCGCTGCTGTGAAGCAGAGCGATGATCCAGAGATTTGGGAGCCGTTCTACATTTTGCTACAGAAATGGGCCTACGGGGCGCTGACCAAGCGCGACCACTTGTATCCGGCGGAACGCCAGGATCACGCTGAGGCGTGCGCCGCCGACGCGGCCGTGGTCATCCGCACCCAGAATTTCCCCTTCGACGCCGAATTTGAGGCCTGGGCCTACAACGTCGTCGTCTATGTCTGCGCCAGCCATGTGCGTAAGGCTCGTGGCGGCCCCAGCGTCCCCGACCACGCCCAGGTTTCGCTGGAGCAGAGCACCGGGGCTACCCGGAGCGTAGTGGATCCGCAGGCGGACATCAGGCGCAGGCGTTTTGACCAGCGGTACGATCTCATGCAGCATATTCGCGCCCTCTCCGGCGCTCAGCAGCAATTTGTAATGCTTCACTATCTGGAAGAAAAGGGCTATGATGAGATTGCGGCGCTCATGGGCCGCAGCAAGAACGCGCTCTACAAGCTCAATTTCGATGCGCTGGCCAATTTACGAAAGAAAATGGTGTTGAGCGAACATAAGTATGAGTAGGGAAGACAACCATCAGCGCGATGGAGAAAGCCACGAGCGGCTGGAAAAATTATGGCGCTCTTTCGAAAGCGGAGAGGAGGCTCCCGGCTTCGAACGTCTATTGTCGCTAATCAATGCGCCGCATAACGAACCGGCGCAGGGAAAAGGGCATGAGGACAGCGACATGTTAGCGGTGATGATCGGTGAAGCCATGAACGGTGTGGACATCGCGGCCCGATACCCGCGTTTCTTCCGGCGTCTGTTGGTGGACGCCGAGCTCCGTGCTGCCTTTTTGGATGGCCTGCAAGCTCTTGAAGAGGGCCGCCTGCCCGTCGCGGATGTTCTGCCCCGCGCACCCAACCGTGATCTTAGCTTCCTCAAGCGCGCGCCGGCCGTGGGCGCGGCGACCGGCGCCGCGAGCGATTACCTGGCGCGGTGGACGCGCGCCGCGCACGACCTGGTCAGCCTGCTGTCATTTGTGCTGCCTTCGCCCCTCAATCCCTTCACGATGGGCGAGCCGGCGCCCGTATATCGCAGTGAGGACGATTCGCTGCAAGACGTGGCGGTCACCCTGCTGCAGGGTCGGGTAGCGGGCAATGGTGTCGAAGTTAATGTCACGCTTGAAGGGGCGCGCACCGCTGCGCAGCCCGACGAGCTGCAGCTCACATTGTGGGTTCTCACGGTCTACGAAGAACGGCAGTTCCCTGCAGATCTGGCCCTGGTTGCGCGTATCGACTGGGGCGATTACCGTCAGGAAGTGGAGATAGGAGCAGAAGGGAGCTACCCCTTGCCGCCGCGTAACGTCGAGCAGCTCGCCAACCAGGTCGAAGACATCGGCGAAGAGCTTGCCATCACCATCCACCGCAAACCCTAAGCCACATACCAGCCATTATGCTCCTTGAAGATCGGCGCGCGGCCTATCTTGCTCTTGCCCGCACCTGCGATCGGGAAACGGTCGACGAGAGCGGCCTGGCGCGCCACGCGGCTTCATTACCCCTGCTCACCGCCGGGCTCTTCGACCAGCTAGGCGAGGATGTGGCGCAGATGCGGCGCCACGCCCCCCGCCGCGCCTATGTGCTGGCTTCGCTGGTAGAAATGGCCGCCGCACGCCAGCCTGACGTGTTGTTGCACGCTCGCGCCGCCTTCAACGTGGCCCATGCGGCCAATGCCTGGGTGCAGCCAGAACGCACCTGGCAGGCTGCCCAACGCGCCCGCCGCCGTTTTCGGGAGCTGGGCGATACGGCCTGGGTAGCGGCCTGCGATTGGCAGGAATTCGCCATACCCTGGGCCACCAACAATTTCGAGAAGGCGGCAGACACACTGCAAGGGGCTCTAGACCGCCTGCAGGGCGACGACGGGTCGCGCTGGCGTTTCGACTGCCGGTTGTCGTTGGCCTTTGCTCACCTACTGCTCTCTAACTTTGACCCTGCGTTGGCTATTATTGAACAATGCGAACAAGAAGCGAGCACTGCCGACGATGCCCTGAAGCTGGCGCGCGCCCTGCTCCATAAAGCCGCATACTACCGCCGCAGGTGGCGCTTCGACGAGGCCCTGCCCGCCGCCCGCCAGGCTCATGATCTGCTGGAAATGCTCGATCACCCGCTGGCCTTGGCGCGGGCTAACTTCCAGATTGGACAGATTTTGCACCTGCAGGGCCAAGAGTACGACAGCGCCGAAGCGCGGCTGGAGGCAGCCCTACATACCTTCAGTGGCGCGGCCGTCGACCTGTGGACCGCGCAATGCCACTACGCGCTGGCGCGCATTTATCGTGAAACAGGACGCCTGGAAAAGGCCGAAGCAGGGTTGCAGGACACTTTAAGCCTGCTGCGCCGCTACCCGATCAAGGGCCTGCTGGCCGACCTGCTTCTCGACAGCGCCGTGTTTTATCTCTACCTGGGCCGGCATGAACATGCCCTGGCCCTGCTGGACGAAGCAGAACCGATCTTCACGCAGCTAAAAGTAGGCATCGAACTGATCTGCCAGTTGCACCGCGGCCAGATATACGCCGAGATGGATCGCTACCAGTTGGCCCTGCAGCGCATGGAACACGCCTATCATGGGCTTGTGGCGCTACAAGACGAGTATCGCATTGCCGAGGCCGCCTTACGCCTGGGGGACGTGTGGCTGTGGTTAGGGCGCCCTGCCACGGCCATCGACTACTTTCAGCAGGCCTTGGCCTACTTCGAGCAGGTCGGCCACACTTCCTATCTGGGCGAGCTTTACTCGCTGCTCACCGCGGCGCGCCAGCGCAACGGCGAAGACCTGGCAGACGTGATCAGCGCCGCGCAGCGGGACCTGGACCGGCTACAACCGCATGGGGTGCAGCCTTACCTGGCCCTCTTGCAACGCTACCTGGGTGAGGCCTGCCTCGCCGCGGGACGGCTCGACGAAGCCCTGTACCATCTACAAACGGCCCATGATAACTTTCGAGACATGGGCCTGGAGGTCGAGGTTGCCGAGTGCTGCGTGCCGCTGGCTCGCTGCTACGTGGCCCTATCGCGGGCGCACGACGCGCGCCAGGCCTATCGGCGCGCCCTGGCCCTGAGCCAGGATTCGCTGCCGGCCATCATCTGGCCGGCCCATGCCGGGCTGGCGGAGCTTGCGGCCGCCGAGGATAATGCGCCGCAGGCCCTCATGCACTACGAGCAGATGTTCGATGCCTTCGGTCACCTGCGCCGCACCTTCTGGCAACCGTCTCTTGCCGGAGCCTACCTCGATCATTCCGCCGAAGCCCT
Source organism: uncultured Ardenticatenaceae bacterium (assembly GCA_964384155.1). Taxonomy (GTDB): domain Bacteria; phylum Chloroflexota; class Anaerolineae; order Promineifilales; family Promineifilaceae; genus JAAYYY01. Next base: position 72,145 of record CAYLJW010000001.1, on the reverse strand, counting down.
GGACCGCGCCGTTGGCTTTGCCGCCGCGCACGATGCCCCGCAGCTAGCCCGCTTTGTCGAGGAAAGCAAAGCCCAGACGCTCGTTCGCCGGCTGCAGCAACCGCCTGGCGCTTCAGCCAATGCCGAGCAGCAGCGCCTTGCAGACGAAATTCGTTGGCTGCATAGCCAGGTTGGCGCCGCGCGGCAGTCGGGCGCGCCGACCGGCGACTGGCTGCGCCTGCAAAATGAGCTGGTGGCCACTATCAAGCGTCATGAAGCAGCGGCAGCGCGCGCCGAGCGCCAAGCCACGGCGCATCAAGGCGACGCCGCGCCGGCAATGGCCTATGAGGAAGAGGCCTTTCGCAACGCCGCCACTGCTGCCCTGGGGGACCGCTGGCTGGCACTCAATTATTACCTCACAGCCACGTCGCTAGTGTGCGTGCTGCTGGGCCCCGGCGAACGGCAGTCGTACTCCTGGCCACAGAGCGCCGCCGTGCAGCGCGCCCTGCAGGTCGCCGCGCGCCCCAGCGCGACGGAACACGAGGCCGCGGCAGAGCGCGCATTGGCGGCTCGTTGGCTGCTGCCGCCTTCGCTGGCTTCGCGCCTGTCGCCAGACACGACGCTGATCATCTCGCCCCACCGCCGCTTACATAGCCTGCCCTGGGCTGCCCTGCCGCTGGCTTGCGATGGGGCGGCCGCGCCGCTGGTCAGCCACTGCGCGCCGCTGCTAACGCCTTCGCTGCACAGCTACACGCTGCTGGCCCAGAGGCGCCAGACGCAGCGCGACCGGCGCGCCGGCTGCGTCATCGCCATCTCAGACTTTGCAGGCCGCCGCCCGGCGCTGCCTGCCGTCGGCCGCGAAGCGGAGCTTCTCGCCGCACGCCTCAACGCGCAAGGCCGGCTGGTCAGCGACGACGACGCTGCCTGGGAAACAATCCGCCGTCTGGGCCTATCGGGCGGCCTGGCTGCTCATGCCTTTGTGCACATCGCCAGCCACGCCTTTTTCGACGGCGTCACCGGGCGCGCCAGCGGCCTGGCCCTGCACGACCGTGACGTCTGGCTCGACGAGCTGTGGGACCTGGCCCCCTTGCCGTCGCTCGTGACTCTGTCGGGCTGTAGCACCATGCAAAGCTACCTTTACGAAGGCGACGAACAGATCAGCCTCGCCGCCACCTGCTTCCAGGCCGGCACCAGGACAATCGCCGGCAGCCTTTGGCGCGTGCCCGACGAGCATGTCCCGTTGCTTACCGACGCCTTCTACGAACGCTACATCGCCGGCGAACACCCCGCCCTGGCCCTGGCCCACGCCCAACGCCTGGCCATCAGCGCCGGCGTGCCGTGGCAAGCCTGGGCGCCACTTTTGTGTATGGGTGGACTATAGCGCCTGCACGTCTTTGCGTGGATACCCGCTTACAGCTTTCGGCATAAGAGCAGACCGTTGTCCAGGGGCGCTACAAGGTGTGAGGCACGCCGCTTAAATGCGACCTTCCATCGTACCGGCATAGCCGGTCATTTCTATGTAGCCCTGCGCCGAAATGGCCTGTCCTTGCCATTGCCCTTCAAAGCGCACGGCGCCTTCCCAGTAGACGGTCGAGACGTTTAATTCCTGGTCTGCCAGCAGGGGCGCGCCTTCTAAGGTGAGGTCCAGTTCGGCGATGTGCATGCGCCAGCCTGCAGGGTAGCTCGCACCGCTGTGCGGGCTGGTCCAGGTGTCTGTCACCTCTAGTTGCCACATTTCCAGTGATACGTGCTGCGTGCTGCCGTCTGGCAGCACCAGCGTGCCGCTGGATTCGGCCTGCAGCGAGCCGTCGTCGCGCCGGATCTGGAAGAACATTAGGGACGCACCGTTGTCTAGCTGCAGCGAAAACCAATCCCATCCCACGGCTCCCGGGCTGAGCGCGCTGGTGCTGTATTCGTGGTCCTTCCAGCTCAGGCCGCTGACGGCAATGGTCTGGCCTTGCAACATCAGCGCGCCGCTCGTTTCCTGGCGCACCAGCGAGTAGTAATGCGAGGCGTTGCCTGGCTCGGGCCCCTTGGGGCTGAGGCCCTCGTCGCCGTGCAAGATGGGCAGCATCGTCTGGCGCAGGGTCAGGTCCAGGGCCACCTCGTCACTTTTCGCCGTCAGGCGCACCGTATCCGGCCCTGTTTGCTGCACCGACCAGTCTTCGAGCCAGACGTGGTAAGGCGCCGCCTGGGCGCCCGCCAGGGCCATTGCACCGCGCGAAAAGCGCTCGCTGGCATAGAAGGCCTGGCCGTCGATGTCGCTCAGCGCAAAGTGGGCCAGATAGACCTGGTTAGAGCGCCAGCCAGAGTCGCCCGTCGCCTGCGCGCCAGATTGCTCGCCGCCGGGGGTCAGCGCCCGCCGGAAAAAGGTCAGTTGGTAGCCGAAGCGCCGGCCGTCTTCGGCCTGTAAATTGCCGGTGTAATACCACCACTCGGTCTGAAAGTCGGGGTGGGGCCCCAGGTCGCGCGGAAAGCGCATCGCGCCGGCTTCGGTGGCCCGCGCAAAGCCCGCCACATCTTCCTCTGTGAGCAGCGGTAGCAGCGAGGCCTGCGCGCCCTCATCGGCCGTGGCCTGCGTGTCGCGCTGCCAGAGCCAGACGGCGGCGACGGCGCCAAGGAGGATCATGAAGAGTGCGAGTTTTCGCATATGGTTACCTATGCTGGTGGGTTCATTCCTGGCGCACCGCCTCGGCGATCACCATGCGCCCCAAACGCAGCGAGGGATACACGCCTGCCAGCAGGGCCGCGACCACGGCGACGGCGAAGGCCTGTAAAAAGTATTGCGGTTCCAGGTCCATTTGCAGCGTCCAGCCAAAGCTGCGCACGTTAATCACGTAAATCAAAATCCAGGCCAGCACGTAGCCGGTGGGCATGGCCAGCAAGCCGGCTGTAGCGCCCATGAGCCCTGTTTCCAACAGGGTGAGCTGCCACATCTGCTGCAAGGTCATGCCCGTGGCGCGCAGCACGCCCAGCTCGCGCGCCCGTTCTAGCTGCAGGCTCATCAGCGCGCTGAGTACGCCAATAAAGGCTACGATTGTAGCCAGAAGCTGTAGGGCCGCCGTAATGGCAAAGGTGCGGTCGAATATATCCAGGGCGTTGCCGCGTACGCCGGCGTTGGATTGCACAACCACGTCTTGCCGGCCGGCGAAGGCGCGCTGCAGTTCCTGTACCACGGCGTCGGGGTCGCGGCCGGGCTCCAGGAAGAGGCCCATCGACGTCAGGGATTGGTCCTCAAACAGACGCACATAAAGCGCGCGGTCGATCATAATCGCGCCCTGGTCCGAAGCATAGTCGTACATCACTGCCAACACGGGGAAGGTGCGCTGACCTTGCAGCGTGTCCAGCACAATGTCCGGCGGCGGCAGCGGCAGCTCTTCGCGTAGCTGGAGCGGCTCGGAAATGATCACGCCCTGGCCCGCCTCCAGGCGCTGCCACAGGTCGCCTTCATCGCCGCGTACCCAGGCATAGTCGCGCTGCCCGCGCGAGACATCGCCGTCTGCGGCAATCAGCTCCACAGGGCGGCCAAACTGCGACGACATCAGGCTGACGTTGCGCGCAGTGACGGCCTGCACCACACCCGGTAGCTGCGCGGCTATCTGGGCGGCGTCTGCCGGCAGAGGGCCATGCACGCGGTTGGCAGTCAGCGCCGGCGGCGACAGATAAACGTCGGCGCGCAGCGTCTGGCCCAGCCACGTCTCCACCGTTTGGCGGAAAGAGCCAATCATGATCGACACGCCGACGATCACTGACACGGCGGTCATCAGCGCGGCAATGGCCACCGATGTGCGGCTGAGACTGCGCACAATATCGCGCGGCGCCATGCGCCCGATGGCGCCCAGCAGGCGGTCCAGCAGCGGCCCAATGGCGCGCATGAGCACGACGGTGAGCGGCGGGCAGAGCAGGGCAAAGGCGATGAGCACGAGGAACAGGCCGCTGAAGGTGACCAACAGGCTCACGCCGTGCAGCCAGAGCAAGAAGGCGCCCAGCGCGCCCAACAGCAGCCAGGCGAGCAGCAGCCACGGCGCGATGCGCCGGGCGCGGCCCTCCAGCGTGGAGCGCCGCAGGGTGCTTTGTGGGTTGGTGCGCATGGCTTCCAGCGCCGGCAGGGCCGAAGCGCCCACGGCTGCCGCCAGGCCGATGAGCAGCCCCTTTAGCAGGGTGAGCGGTGGTGTCTGCACATCGCGCACGTTTACCACAAAATAAAAATCGTTGATCGTCTGCGTCACGAGCTGCACCATGGCGCGGCCCAGGGCCACGCCTAGAAGCAGGCCCAGCAGGGAGCCTATCAGCCCCAGCACGGCCGCCTCTGCCAGAATGAGGGCGAAGAGCTGGCCGCCGGTGGCGCCCAGCGAGCGCAAGATGCCGAACAGGCGCCGCCGCTGCACCACGCTAAAGGTCACCGTGTTGTAGATGAGGAACATGCCCACCACCAGGGCCAGCAGACTCAGGGCGGTGAGATTCAGCTCGAAGGCGCTGGTCATCTGCTGGATGGCGTTGCTGCGCGCTCCGGCCGTTTCCAGGCTGGCCCCGGCGGGCAGCAGGGCGCGCACGGCGTCAAGGGCGCGATCATCGCCGGCAATCAGGTCGATGTGGCTCAGCCGCCCGGTCATTTGCAGCAGCTCTTGCGCCGTGGCCACGTCGCTAAAAACCACGTCGCGCAATGAGCGGCGGCTGGCTTCGTCGGCCGGCTGCAGCACACCCACCACGGTGGCCTGCTGCTGCCGCCCGCTGACGGTCAGGGTCACCTGTGAGCCCAGCGCCGCGCCATGCTCTTGCGCCACATCTTGCGAGATGATGATCGTGTCGGGGATGCTCAGAAAGGGAATGAGGCCGTCGAGGCCGCTGCCGTTTTCGCCGCCGAAGGATTGTCCGCGGCTTAGATAGTCGCGAAAGGGCGGCTCGGCAAAGGGATCGACGCCCACCAGGCGCAGGGGCTGGTTGCCCAACGCTTCTGACAGCACGTAGCCTTCTACTACGGGCGCCGCCGGGCGAAAGCCAAGCTCCACGCGCAGCAGCCGGTATAGATCTTCGTCTACGCCGCCCGGGCCGCCCACAATGCGGTGGGTGGTTTTGCCTGCTACGGCGTCGGTGGAAAGCTGGAAGGCGCGGCTGGCGGACTGGTTAGCCAGGTCGATAGAGACCATCATGGCCACGCCCAGGGCCACGCCGGCTACCAGCAGCACATATTGCAGCGGCCGGCGCAGCATGCGCCGCCAGGCAGTGCGCAAGAGGGGTGCGGGCGAGCCGATCACGCGTTAATCTCCCAGAGCATGCGGCTGCCGCGCCGGCGCTTTGTGCGGCTCGCCGGCGCTTTCTAGCTTGCCGTCAATAATGCGGCAGACGCGGTCGGCATAGGGCACGACGTCTGCGCTGTGCGTGGCCATAATCAGCGTCTTACCCGCTTCGCGCGTCAGCTCCAGCAGCAGGGCCATTACCTGCACGCCTGTTTCGGCGTCCAGGTTGCCTGTTGGTTCGTCGGCCAGCAGCAGCATGGGGTCGTGCGCCAGGGCGCGCGCAATGGCCACGCGCTGCTGCTCGCCGCCCGACAGGCGATCGGGAAAGGCGTCGCGCCGGCCGGCCAGGCCCACGCGCTTCAGCAGGGTCATGGCGCCCTGCTCGGCTTGCTTGCGCGGCCGACCGCCGAGCTCCTGTGGCAGGGTGATATTTTCCAGTACAGTGAGCGTGGGAATCAGGTTAAAGAATTGGAACACGAAGCCAATATGGTCGCGCCGGAAGAGGGTGCGCTGGCGCTCGCTCATCTGCGTGATCGGCGCCTCGTCGACAAACACGTCACCCACGGTGGGGGTTTCGATGCCGCTGATGATGTTGAGCAGGGTGCTCTTGCCGCTGCCGCTCTTGCCCAGCACGACCACGAAGTCGCCGCGCTGAAACGTAGCCGTCACCTCGTCGAGCACCAGGCGCACCTGCGCGCCTTCGCGGAACGATTTGGTTAGCTTTTGCAGCCGGACAATCGGCTGCGGGGCGCCGTTTGCCGGGGCGGGGAAGGGTTGACGCTGATCGGCTGTTGCATCTGGTTGCTGGTTCATAGCGGCTAGTTTGCCTGTACCGAAACGGTTTGTGAAATTCGTGACTAATGATTAGCACGTAAGCGTATCACAATCAAGCCCAGGCGGATGATTCTTACACATCGTTTGGGAACTTTCCAAAAAGCGGGGTCGCGCTGGTCGCTGCCCAGCTACAAACCTGGCCCGCGGAAGGTAGGTGGACATGCCTATGCCCGATTTTGTATCTAAGGCACATAGAGATCAGCGTGTGCTGGGATTAGGCTATGGAATAAGAAAACGTGGCAGGAGGCGCTCGTTGGCTGCTTCACAAGCGACAAAGAAGGCGGAAAGGGCGCGGTCCCCGGGCAGTAAGGCCGCGCTTGCTGGCACATTGGCCGCGCTGCTGTTGCTAACGGCGTGCGCCGACAACGAAGCCAACATGCTCAATGCTGCCGGGCCCGCAGCGGCGCGCATCAGTGCGTTGTGGTGGTTCATGTTTGCGCTAGGCGGCCTGATTTACGTGGGGGTGATGGCCTTTCTGCTCGCGGCCCTGTTCCGCCGCCGCGCGCCGCAGGAGGCAGACGAGGAAGCCGTACGCCCGCAGGAAGGCACCAACGTGGTGATCTGGGCCGGCGCCATCATGCCGGCCATCGTGTTGCTGATCACCTACGGCGCCACGGTCTACACCATGATTGCCGTTAACGAGCCCGAAATTCGCGAAGACCTGGTGGTTGAGGTGACGGGCAACCAATGGTGGTGGGACGTGCGCTACCCCGAGCTTGGTCTGCGCACGGCGAACGAGATTTACATTCCGGTGGGCGAGCCGGTGGCCTTTAAGCTACTCTCTGAAGATGTGATCCACAGCTTCTGGGTGCCCCGGCTGCATGGCAAGCTAGACATGATCCCCGGGCAGGTGACGGAGTTCTGGCTGGAAGCCAGCGAGCCCGGCCTGTATCTGGGCGAGTGTGCCGAGTTTTGCGGCATACAGCATGCTAAGATGCAGTTCTGGGTGATTGCCGTGGACGAAGGTCAGTTCGAGCAGTGGGTCGCCGCTCAGCAACAGCCGGCCGCCGTTCCCGACGATTCCCTGGCGCGCGAGGGGCAGCAGATTTTTCAAGGCGCCGGCTGCGCGCAGTGCCACGCCGTCGCCGGCACGGGCGCGACAGGCGAGCATGGGCCAGACCTCACGCACCTGGCCAGCCGCCGCACGCTGGCGGCCGGCGCGGTGGCTAACAACCGCGGCAACCTGGGCGGCTGGATTCTGGAGCCCGACAGCATTAAGCCTGGCAGCCTGATGCCGGCCACGCCGCTGACGGGTGCGGAGCTTCAGGCGCTGCTGGCCTATCTGGAGACCCTGCAATAAGGAACAGGAAGCCATGACCACGACCTCGCCCGAGCCCATTGGCCCCGCGCCGCCCGTTCCACAGCACCTACCTGCCGGTAAATCGTGGGACGAGCTGAGCACGGACGAAAAGATGGAGCAGGTATGGGCTGACCCGCCGGGCATTCTGGGCTGGTTTAAGGCTGTGCAGAACGACGCCATCGGTATGCGCATCATGGGCACGGCCTTTCTGTTCTTTGTCCTGGGCGGCGTTACGGCCTTGATCATGCGCACGCAGTTGGCGCAGGCGGAAAACAACTTTGTTTCGGCCCAAACATACAACGAGCTGTTTACGATGCACGGCTCGACCATGATGTACCTCTTTGCCGTGCCGATGATGGAAGGTTTCGCCATCCTGCTGTTGCCGCTGGTGTTGGGCAACCGCGAGCTGCCTTTCCCGCGCCTGGGCGTGTTTAGCTGGTTCACTTTTGCCCTGGGCGGACTGCTCTTTTACTCCAGCTTCATCGTGGGCACCGTGCCCGACACCGGCTGGTTCGCCTACACGCCGCTCAGCGGCCCGCAATTTTCGCCGGGCATTTCGATGGACTATTGGCTGCTGGGCCTGGGCGTAGCCGAAGTGGCGGCCATCGCCGCCGGTGTGGAGATTGTGCTGGCCATCTTGCGCATGCGCGCGCCGGGCATGTCGCTGAGCCGCATGCCGGTGTATGCCTGGGCCATGCTGGTGATGGCCTTTTCGATCCTGTTTGCTTTCACGCCACTCATTGTGGGCAGCCTGCTGCTGGAGCTAGACCGCAAGCTGGGCACGCAGTTCTTTAACCCGCAGAATGGCGGCAGCCCTATCCTCTGGCAGCACCTTTTTTGGATTTTTGGGCATCCTGAAGTGTATATCCAGTTCATTCCCGCCGCCGGCATCGTGTCCATGGTTGTTCCCGCGTTCGCGCGGCGTTCGCTGGCGGCCTACACCTGGGTGGTGATTGCCCTGGTCTCCACGGGTTTCCTGAGCTTTGGTCTGTGGGCGCACCATATGTTTACGGTCGGTCTGCCGCAAATCACTATGACCTTTTTTGCCGCGGCCAGCATCCTGATCGGGATTCCGGCCGGTATTCAGGTGTTCTCCTGGATCATGACCATCTTCACGGGTCGTCCCGTGTTCAAGACGCCCTTCTTATTTGTCATCGGCTTTCTGATCACCTTTGTGCTCGGCGGCATCACGGGCATTATGGTCGGGTCCATCCCCTTCGATTGGCAGGTACACGACTCTTATTTCGTGGTGGCGCACTTCCATTACGTACTCATTGGCGGCGTCACCTTTCCCGTGTTCGCCGGCATTTATTACTGGACGCCCAAATTCACCGGACGGCTGCTGGATGAGCGGCTGGGCAAGCTGCACTTCTGGCTGTTCTTCATCGGGTTCAACGTGGCCTTTTTCCCCATGCACCTGGCCGGCTTCCTGGGCATGCCGCGCCGCGTGTACACCTACCAGGCCGGCCTTGGCCTGGACACCTATAACCTGATCTCAACGATCGGCGCCTTCATCATCGCCCTGGCGGTGCTGATCTTCATCGTCAACTTCCTGGTCAGCCGGCGGAGGGGCCAGCAGGCGGGCGACAATCCGTGGAACGGCGATAGCCTGGAGTGGTCCACGACCTCTCCCGCGCCGAACTACGCCTTCGCGCACCTGCCCATTGTGCGCAGCCGCCATCCGCTGTGGGTACAAGAGGACATTTATGAAGAGGACGATATTTTGGGCGACACGACCAAAGTAGAGCAGATGCTGCAGGCCCTTTCAGAGTGGCCCTTACGCTGGCGCGCGGCGTTGGTGACGGGCGTGGTGGACGGTGAACCGACCGAAGTGATCCGCATTTCCGGGCCCTCTATCTGGCCGCCTGTGGCCGCCGTGGGGCTGGTGACCATCTTTGGCGCGGAGATATTCGAGCTGCGCTGGCTGCTGCTGCTGGGCCTGGTAATCTTCGTGGCCGCGCTGATCGGCTGGCACTGGCCTGATAAGCTGCCATTCACCGAGAAAGAGAAGGAATTCGAAGAGCGCTTTAACATTCCTGTGCGGCCCAACGGCAGCATTACCATCGGGCGCTGGGGCATGGCCCTGGCCCTGCTGCTGCTGGGCATTGCGCTGGGCAGCTTTTTGTTCACTTACTTTTACATCCGGCTGGAGAACCCTTTCTGGCCGCCGGAAAATGTGCCGATGCCGCGGCTGCTGATGCCGGGCATCGCCACGGCCCTTCTGCTGCTTGGCGCCGCGGTGATGCGCTGGGCCGTGGGCAGTGTGCGCCGGGGCCAGCTCAACCGCCTGAGGGTGGGGCTGGCGCTGGTCTTCTTGCTGGGCGCCGGGGCGCTTGGCGTGATGATCTGGGAATACGCGCAACTGCCCTTTAACTGGCAGCTCAATGGTTATGCCTCGGTGTTCTTTGCCGTGGGCGTTTACATGCTGCTTCTGCTGGCGGTGGCCCTGGGCATGAACCTGTTCGTTCAGGTATGGGCCTGGCGCGGCCACTATGACGAGCTCGATCATGCCGCCGTGGAAAACAGCGCCTGGTTCATCTATGGTATCAGCGCCTTCTGGTTGATCACCTTTAGCGTGCTGTACCTGACGCCTTATGTTAGCTAGCCCTGCGCGCAAGGACGCGGCACAGGATTTCTTGTTATGACGCTCATGTCGAGATCGGCCGCAGCCGACGAAAAAACGAACCGCCGCCTGGTACTGGGCATGCTGGCCGGTCCGGTGATCTGGGGACTGTACTTTTCGGTTGGCTACCTGATTGCCGAGGCCTCTTGCGAAATCGGGCTGCTGGAAACAAACGTTGGCGGCTTTAACCTGGTGGTGGTCGTGGTGGTGGGCCTGGGCGCAGTCGCCGCTGCCATTACAGCCTGGCTCGCGCTTTGGAGCCACCGCCGCTGGCGTGCGTCGGGCTCCGAGCCGGACAACACTGAGACGCTGCAGCCGTTCCTGGCGCGAGCGTCCATGCTGCTCAACCTGCTCTTTTTATTGGCGACGATCACGACGGCGCTCGGTATGCTGTTTATTATTCCCTGCCGGTGGACATGAACCTTTTTAGCTTCGCTCTGCAGCCGCCCGTGCCGCAAACCATCTGGCTGGCCTGGAACTGGGACCCGCTGCTGCTGGGGAGCCTGCTGCTGGCGGCCGCGGTGTATGTGCGCGGCGTGCGGCGGCTGTGGCAAAAAGCGGGGCGCGGGCGCGCGCTGGGCCCGCCGCAGGTTTGGACCTTTGCCGGCGGCTGGCTGGCCCTATTCGTGGCCCTGATTTCGCCGCTGGATCGCCTGAGCAGCGCTCTGCTTTCGGCGCACATGGTGCAGCACTTGCTGCTGACCCTGGCGGCTGCGCCGCTGCTGGCGCACGGCGCGTCCAGCGTGGCGCTGGCCTGGGGCCTGCCGCGCAGCCGCAGCCTGGCCCGCTGGCAGCACCGGCGCCACGAGCGCCTGCGGCGCGCTCTTGGGGCTGTGTGGCGGGCCGCGTCGCGCCAGGATGCGAGCTGGGCGGCCAACGTGCTCGTGCTGTGGCTGTGGCACATTCCGCCCCTGTACCAGGCGGCGCTGCTGGACGAACGGGTGCACGCGCTGGAGCATCTGACCTTCTTCGGCGCGGCGCTGCTGTTCTGGTCGGCGGTGATCAACGCCAGACGCCGTTTTCGGCTTACCGGGCGGCGGGCCGGCGCGGACCAACTGAGCGCCGCGTTCTACCTGTTCGCCGCAGCCATGATCAGCGGGCTGCTAGGCGCTTTGCTCACCTTTAGCCAGACGGTTTGGTATCCGGTGTACGGCATATTGCCCTACGCCTGGGGCCTGACGCCGCTACAGGACCAACAGCTTGCAGGGGCCATCATGTGGTTTCCGGGCGGCCTGGTGTATCTGGTGGCTTTACTGTTATTACTGCTGGGCAGCCTGCAAAGAACCGGGCGCGCCGGCAGCACCGAAGCGGTTCTGGCGCCGCGCCTGCCGCCCGATATTTAGAGTGGATAGTGAGGAACCAATGAAAAAGCAGATCAGCCCGACAGTGCGGCAAGGCCTGATGATCGGTCTGTGCCTCTTTCTAACGCTGCTTGCCGGCGCATGTCAGGAGGATGCAGCCGCCTCGGACTTGCCCTTCATGCCCGGCGGAGACCCGGAGCGGGGGGTACAGCTTATGCGTGACTACGGTTGCATTTCCTGCCACAGCATCCCCGGCATTCGCGAAGCCAATGCCTTCGTGGGGCCGCCGCTGACGGCGTGGGCTCAGCGCAGCTACATTGCCGGCGCCATCCCCAATACGCCTGCAAACCTGATCATCTGGCTGCAAAATCCGCAGCAGATCGAGCCGGGCACGGCGATGCCCGACCTGGGAGTTTCTGAGCAGGACGCCCGCGATATGGGCGCTTATCTTTATACACTGGTTAGCGACCGATAAGGAGCCGGTTATGACCGAACCTGAACTTATCTCCCGGCGCGATTTTTTGCGCGGCGCGCTGGCGGCGCTGGGCACAGGGCTACTGGCCGCCTGCGCGCCCGCCGGCTTGCGCGGTGCGCCGTTCCCGGAGCCTTACAGCACGGCCACCCCGGCGCGCGTGCTGGCCAGCCCTCCGCCTCCGGAAGGCGCGCCCCGCGAAACGCCGGCGCCAGGCGTGGAACCTGGTTCTGAGCTGCAGCGCTTTTTGGCGCTGTCGGCGCTGCTAACGGGCGTGGATAACCTGGACCCCGTGCTCGGCCGCGTTTATCTACAAAGCCTGGAAGCCAGCGACGAGTTCGACGTGACCATCGCCGGGCTACTGGAGCAGACCGGATTCGACGGCGACGCGCCGCCCAGCTCGATTGAGGAGCTTGAGGCGCGCGGGTTGTTTGCTTCGAGCGACGCGGAGGCGGACGGCGGCGCGTCGGCGCTGGCAGATCGCATTATCGAGAGCTGGTATACGGGCATCTACACCGATGCCGAGGGCGAGGATGCGGTAGCCACGTTTGTGGATGCCCTGGCGTGGAAGGCGCTGGACTTCACCAAACCAAATTCTGTCTGCGGCTCGCCAGGCTTCTGGGGCGAGAGACCAGGGGAAATGCTGCCGCGCGGCGCCTCTTAGCGGCGCGGCGCGCCGGCTTTGCTTAGGAGAGAAAGGGAAAAGCGATGGCTCAGGAAAGTGCTGACTATCAAGCGGACGTGGTCATTGTCGGCGCCGGCGTGGCCGGTCTGCTGGTGGCCTGGAGGCTGGCGGCTGCGGGCGCAGACGTGCTGGTGCTGGAGTCTGGCCCGCGCGTGGACCGCATGGAAGCGCTGCAAACCTACCGCAGCGCGGTGGCCAAGACGCCTGAATCGCCTTATCCCGACGTGCCTTACGCGCCGCGCCCATCGGTGGCGGCGCTCGAGGAGTATTATGTGCAGGTGGGCCCGGCGCTGTTTAAGAGCAACTACGAGCGGCGGGTGGGCGGCACCACGTGGCACTGGCTGGGAACGACGCTGCGGCATCTGCCCAACGATTTCCGCCTGAATTCGCTGTATGGCGTGGCTGCGGATTGGCCGATCAGCTATGACGACCTGCGCCCCTGGTATCTGCAAGCCGAGCGCGAGCTGGGCGTTGCCGGTGACAGCGGCGATGACCTGGATTCGCCGCGCGATGGCGATTTTCCGCTGCCGCCGCTACCGCTCACTTATCTGGACAAATATATTAAGACGGCCGTTGCGCCGCTGGGTATGAGCGTGAAGCTGACGCCGCAGGCGCGTAACTCGGTGACCTACGATGGGCGCCCGCCGTGCTGCGGCAGCGCTACCTGTGTGCCCATTTGCCCTATCGCAGCCAAGTACGACGCTTCGGTGCACGCGCGCAAGGCCGAAAATCTGGGCGCTCGCATCGTGGATAAGGCCGTGGTCCATTTTGTCGAGGTGAACAGCGAAGGGCTGGTGAGCGGCGTGCGTTTCAAGAGACCTGACGGCAGCGAAGAACGGGCCACCGCGCCCCTTTTTGTGATCGCGGGCAACGCCATCGAAACGCCGAAGCTGCTGCTGATATCGCGCACGGATGCCTTGCCCAATGGCGTGGCCAACAGTAGCGACGCGGTGGGCCGTTACCTGATGGATCACCCGGTGCAGTTGAGCTGGGCGCTGGCGCGCGATCCGATCTTCCCCTACCGCTCACCGCTGGAAAATGCGGGCATCGAAGATTTTCGCGATGGCCCTTTTCGCCGCGAGCGCAGCGCCATTCGCGTCGCCATTGGCGAAGACGGCTGGTCTTTCCCCGGCACGCCGCCGACCGTGCTGGCCACAGACCTGATCGGCGAAGGCCTACGCGGCGCAGCCTTGCGGCGCGAGCTGAACGAGCGCGCGGCGCGGCAGTTTCGTTTCGCCGGGCTGGTGGAGCAGATGCCGCTGGCCGAAAATCGGGTTACGCCGGCCTGGGACCAGGTAGACGCCATCGGCATCCCGCGGCCGCAGATCGATTATCGGCTGGGCGAGTTTACGGAGCGCGGCATGGCCGAGGCGCGCCGCATTCACGACCTCATCTTCGACGCCGTGGGCGTCAGCTATCGCGAGCACGGCGAGGAGTTTTTTGGCGCGGGCCACCTGATCGGCACCTACCGCATGGGCAACGACGCGCGCAGCTCGGTGGTGAACGCAGAACAGCGCAGCCATGACCACGCTAACCTGTTTCTGCTGGGCGCGGGCGTCTTCCCCACGGCGGGCACGGCGAACCCGACGCTAACGCTCGCGGCGCTGGCGCTGTGGGCGGCGGAGACCATCCTCGGCGACCTGCAAAGCTAATGGTAGGATGTGGGTTGTGTGCGGCGTGAGATGAATCTCGCTACTACGAACCTATTCTGCAACGTCGAGGCGTTGGCCGGGGCGTGGTGTATGAGGTTTTGAAGCGGATTGTCGTCGTCGCTCGTGCGGCTTACTTTCGCACGGTGGGCAGGAACGCCTTGTGGACGACAGCTTCGGGCCATGGTTCGGCGGCGCGGCCGATGACTTCGATTTCGTTCAGCGCGGCGACTTGTTCCCACCACCAGCGGCCGCTGACGTCGTCTATGCGGAGGCGGACGGCGTCGGCGAGTAGGGGGCTGTTGAAGGCCAGGTGCGTGGCGCCTTGCTCCAGAGGGAGAATGCGACCCGTGGTTTGCGTGTGCTGCAGCGCGCCGTCGAGATAGAAGGTGAGCGTTCCCCCTTCGACGTAATAGTCGCCGTACTGCTCTGGCTGGCCAAAGCCACCCCAGTCACCGCCGTTGGGCGGTGGGCCCACGAGGCGCAGGCTGGCAATTTCCATGGCTATGGGCCAGCGTAGCTCGATCCATTCGCCGGACGTCTGCCCGGGGTTGGATATCCAGCCGGTTTCCTCGTCCTGGTATGGCTGCACCTGGCCGGCAGGCGCCGGGACCCAGCCGCGACGATCGCGCACGCGGATGGGGTGAAACGGCTCGTAGTCGGGGTAATCGGGGTCGTCGTGCTCTCTGAAGCTGCTGGCCTGGACGGCGGCGTAGGGGGCGATGTTGGTCCAGCCGGCCTCGACCTGGTCGATGACGTCGTCTAGCGACCCGCTGACGTGCCCCATGTGACAGCCAGTGCAGGTGACTGTCTCGCCGGGCCGGGCATAGGCGTTGCCCTGGGCGATGGAGATATAGCCTCGCTCCCAGCCGCGCACGGCGCGACCGGCCGCATCGCGCAGGAAGATGAAACTCATGGTGTCGGCCGGAACGGTGACGGTGAAGGCGCCGGCCGGGGTCACGGGGAAGACGCCCCAACGCACGGCGCGCACTTCGGCGTCCGAGCGGAAATCGTCGCACGGCTGGGGCCAACCGTTGTAACAGTAGGCTCCGGTAAACTGGTTGGCGTCCAGCCACACTTCCACCTGGGCGACGCTGCCGGGCGGTGGGGAGTTATTGACGAAGGGCCGGTGCAGGGAGGCGTTGGCATAGATGTTGGGGTTGTGCAGGATCGCCGTCTCGATGTCGCCGGGCCCGTGGAGGCTGAACCAGTATTGGGCAAAGGTGTTGGGGATGTTGCCCAGGCGCGGGTCGTCGTGGGGCACGGCCGTAAAACTATCGCCGAGCGCCTGCCAGCCTACGCGAGGCACAATGGGCCGGGCATCCATCACGTCGGCTTGCGGCCGGCCAATGGCCGCGAGGTTGACGTCTACGGGCGTCTGGTTGGCGCCGCTGCGATCCATGACGTACAAGCGGTAGCGCAGGTTGGAGCCTTGCAGGGCGTGTGAAACGCCATCGTCGACGTAGGCGCCGCTGGTGGGCAGGCTGTTGTCTTCGTGCGAGAGCGAGAAGAGGATGGCGCCGTTGGGCAGACCCCAGGGGTGCAGGGCATAGGGGCCAGACTCATCGTTTTGCTGCCAGGCCTTATCGTAGCCCAGGCCGGCAATGGCGTCGGTGGCGTTGGCGGCCATCATGTCCACCCCTGGCCGGCCCACGCGAATGCCGCTCTTGAGCGTGGAATGAACCATGGTGCTATCTGTCTGCATGGTAAAGGCCACGAACAGCTGGCCATCGCTGAAGAACGGCGCCGGTTGGGCGGCGGCGTAGGTGTCGAAGAAGCCGCTGTCGTCTGTCAGGTTCCAGGGATAGCGCGCCGTCCACATGAAGCGCTGTAAATCTCTGCCGTCGGGCTTGAGCGCCATCAAGTGCCAGGTATTGGGCGCCTGGCGAATAGGGAAGCCGTCGGCCAGATAGCCTTCGGCGGGATTAAAGGGGGCGTCGGGATTGGCCAGAATGGTGGTGCCGTCGGGCAGTTGTCGGTTCACGGCGGCGTTGTCGATGCGGTTGTAAACGCCGCGCTCGCTGGGCTGGTTAAATTGGTTCCACCAGCGCGTGGCCAGGATGCGGCCGTCGGGTAGGGGCGTGGGGTGCAGGAAGCCGCCGCGGTCGGTGGTGATGCGGTGCATGCCGCTGCCGTCGCCGTTCATTACGTAGAGGTTGAAGCTGCGCCGGGCGTCGTAGTGTGAGCGTGCGGGGTAGCGCGAGGAGGTGAAGACGATGCGGCCGTCGGCCAGGTAGGCAGGGAAAAGATCGTCGTAGGCGCCGTAGGTTTCTTGATTGCCAAAGTCGCCGGCGTTGGGAATCTCGATAATGCGGTCGCCGAAGGTCAGTTGCCGGAAGCCGCTGCCATCCACGCCAATCTCGTAGAGCCGCCAGCCGTAGTCCGCGGCGTTGCGGTTGAGAGTGGTCGCCCCGGCGAAGAGGATTTTGGAGCCGTCGAAGCTGACGTCGGGCGATTGCACGTCGATGAGGCCCGGCGTGTTGTAAACGGTGAGTGCGCCATCTGGGTCGCGCCGCACGAGCACGCTTTGGGGTGCGAACTTGGTGAGCCCGGTTCCAAACTGCCCGGCAGGGCCGACTTCGTTACGGAAGATCGTGTCCTGGGTGGCCAGGTGCGAACGGGCCACAAAGACAATGGGCGGCAGGGGATCGGCAGCGGGCGAAGCGGGCGGGATCTCGGTGGCATAGACCGCGCCGGCGAGGAGCATCAGCAAACCAAGGGTGAACGTGATGCGTGTAAAGGTAGACATTGGGGTATTATAGCAGATGGGGGGCAGGCGGGGTGATGTCGAGCGTTCAGGATGACCCCCCACGCTGGACCTTTGCCCAGCTATCGCGCAGGGACACTGTGCGGTTGAAGACCAGGTGTTCCGGCGAGGATTCTTTGTTGTCTACCACGAAGTACCCCTGGCGCATGAACTGATAGGGCTGGCCAACCTTCGCGCCGGCCAGCTCCGGCTCCAGCTTGGCCCCTTGCAGCACAACCAGCGACTCGGGATTCAGAATGGCGTGAAGATCGTCGCTTGCCGCCGGGTCTTCGGCCAGGAACAGCGTGTCGTACAGGCGCACTTCGGCGTCCAGGGCATGCGCGGCGGAGACCCAATGGATGGTGCCTTTCACGCGCCGGCCGTCGGGCGTGGAGCCGCCGGCCGACTGTGGATCGATCTGGCAGCGCAGTTCCACAATATTGCCGGCGTCATCCTTCAGCACGTCATGGCAGGTGAGGTAATAAGCGCCGTAGAGGCGTACTTCCTGCCCCGGCGACAGGCGGTGGTATCTGCGCGGCGGGTTTTCCATAAAATCCTCGCGCTCGATAAGCAGCTCGCGAGTAAAAGGCAGGCGGCGCGTGCCCATGCTTTCGTCGCCGGGATGATTGGGCACCTCGAACCACTGCACCTCGCCTTCGGGGAAGTTTTCGACGACGACTTTGAGCGGCTCGAGCACGGCGAAGGCGCGCGGCGCATGCTCATTCAGGTCGTCGCGGATGGCGTGCTCTAACATGGCCACGTCGACGACGCTGTTGGCCTTGGCCACGCCAATCATCTCGTTGAACTTGCGCAGCGACTCTGGCGTGTAGCCGCGGCGACGGAAGGCGGCCAGTGTGGGCATGCGCGGGTCGTCCCAGCCATCCACAATACCTTCTTCCACCAGCTTCAGCAGCTTGCGCTTGCTCATCATGGTGTAGGTCATCTTCAGCCGCGCGAACTCAATCTGCTGCGGGTGGTAGATGCCGAGCTGCTCGATGAACCAGTCGTAGAGCGGCCGGTGATCCTCAAATTCTAGGGTGCACAAGGAGTGCGTAATGCCTTCAATCGCATCCGACTGCCCGTGCGCCCAGTCGTACATGGGGTAGATGCACCAGGCGTCGCCCGTGCGCGCGTGTTCGGCGTGCAAGATGCGATACATCACCGGATCGCGCAGGTTGATGTTGGGCGAGGCCATATCGATTTTGGCGCGCAGGACGCGGGCGCCGTCGGCAAACTCGCCGGCGCGCATGCGCTCAAAGAGGGCCAGGTTTTCTTCTACTGAACGGTCGCGATAGGGGCTGTTCGTGCCGGGCTCGGTCAGGGTACCGCGATAGGCGCGAATCTCGTCGGCGGTCAGGTCGTCGACGTAGGCTTTGCCGGCTTTGATGAGCTGCACGGCCCAGGCGTAAAGCTGCTCGAAATAGTCGGAGGCATAAAAGAGACGGTCTTCCCAGTCGGCGCCCAGCCAGCGCACATCTTCAATGATAGCGTCGACATACTCCTGCTCTTCTTTGGTGGGGTTGGTGTCGTCGAAACGCAGGTTAAACTTACCGCCGAACTCCTGCGCCATGCTGATGTTGAGGAAGATGGCCTTGGAATGGCCAATGTGCAGGTAGCCGTTGGGCTCGGGCGGAAAGCGCGTGTGCACGCGCCCGCCAAAACGCCCGCTGGCCATATCTTCCTCGATCAGCGTGCGCACAAAATGGGAAACGTTCTCGGTGGTGTCGGTCATGGACAATTGCTCCAGCTTCTTCGTTCTAGGTTGCAGCGGCCCATTATAGCCGCCGGCCGGGCGCACGCCTATTGGAGGCGCGTTAGCGCGTTTCTAGCCGAACCTGAAGCGGCGGAAGCGGATCCAGCGCATAGCGGATGACCTCTGGCTGCCTGATCCACAGCGGCGGCAAGATGGCGCCCATGATCAGGAATTCGCCGGCGCGCAGCTTCTTGCCAAAGGCGCCCAGGACATCGGCCACGTGGCGCACAATTTGCAGCAGGTCGCCGGTTAGGGCTTCCAGATCGGTGACCACGGCCACGCTTTGCCCGTCGCGGTAAATGTGGCCGGCCATGCCGTCGAGTACGCAGCCGGCGCGCGTGGCGTCTGGCGGGCCCACAATGACATGGCGGTTGAACACGTTCGCTTCCAAAATCGCGCTCACTGTGGTCGCGTCGGTCACCAGATTCACGTCGATCAGCTCGATGGCTGGGGCGACGCCGGCAATGGCCGCGCGCACCGTGTTACGGCTGGCTCCGGGCAAGATGTCTGCGCCAAGGAAGAGGGCGATCTCGGCTTCGGCGGCGGGGTTGAGCCAATCGGCGACGTAGACGGTGGCGCCGTCTGGCAGGATGACGTCATCGGTGAGGAAGCCGACCAGGGGCGCTTCGATGCCCAGGCTTTCCATGGCGCCCACGGAGCCGAAGCCCACTTTCCAGCCCACGGGCTGCGCGCCCTCGATGATGCGCAGCTGGCGCAGGCCTAGCTGGCGGTCCATGCCTTCGACAATACGAGTATCGGTTAAGGTGATGCCCATGTTGGTCCTTTTTAAGCGGCCAGAACATTCTCCGCTTCTGCCATTTAAATCGTTAAGATTGAGCAGCCCTAATTATAAGCAAATCAAAAAGGCCGCCGCAATCAACCTTGCGACGGCCCTCGATCAGGCTGAGGGACCTGGATTCGAACCAGGACTGACGGAGTCAGAGTCCGCTGTTCTACCGTTAAACTATCCCTCAAAGCGAGCGCTATTTTACCACGCGCTGCGCGAGATCGCAACTTGCGCGTCAGAGACCAGACAGGTTTCCAGAACCTGTCTGGTCTTTCTTGGAGCGTTACGAAGCGGTCACTTCTTCCACCGTTTCCAGAGCCGCCACGGCCTGTTCTAGCCGCTGCAGGGTGCGCTGGCGGCCGAGGGCGACCATGGATTCGAATAAGGGCGGCGACACTTGCTGGCGGGTGACGGCAAAGCGCATCTGGCCAAGGAAGGGCCCGGCCTTCTGGTTTGTGGTGTGCGCCTCGCCAATCTCGACGAGCCGTTGTTCGATGGTTTGCACGGTATAGGCGCTGGCGTCGCGCACAAAGTCGCGCGCGGCGATGAAGGCCTGCAGCGCGGCGGGGGCAGGCAGCTTCTTATGCGTCAGGCTGTCGACCGTGAGCGGCGCCAGCTCTTCTACGGGCACATAGAGGAAGCGCAAGAAATCGGCTGCTTCAGTGAGCTGCTTCAGGCGCACGCTCATGGCTGGCATTAGCGCGGTGAGCGCCTGCACATCGACCTCGTAGCCTTCGGCCTCCAAGAACGGCTTCACGGCGTGGGCCAGCTCTTGCGGCTGCATCTCCTGCACGTACTGGCCGTTGAGCCATTCCAGCTTGCTATAAGGCAGGCGCGAGGGGGCAGGGTTGATATCTTCGAGGCGGAAGCGGGGGATGGCCTCTTCCATGGTGAACTTTTCGCGGTCGTCGCCAAAAGACCAGCCCACGTTGGCCAGGAAGTTGCGCAGCGCCTGGGGCAGGAAGCCGGCCTCGCGAAACTCCTCGACCTTCACCAGCACCTGGCGGCCGTCGTCGGTGAAGGCTTGCGTGCGCTTGCTGAGCTTGCCCTTGCCGCTGGGATCCAGCACCAGGGGCAGGTGGGCATACACCGGTATCTGCCAACCAAAGGCCTGGTACAGGTTGGCGTGCAGCGGCGCGGTGCTGATCCATTCGTCGGCGCGTAAGATGTGCGAGATGCGCATATCGTGATCGTCGACGACGTTGGCCAGGTGGTAGGTAGGCAGGCCGTCGGACTTCAGCAGCACGGCGTCGGCTACCTGTTCGTTCTGAAAAGTGATTTCGCCGCGAATGGCGTCGTGAACGACCGTCTGGCCTTCGCGCGGCGCCAAAAAACGAACCACGCTGGTGCGTCCCTGGGCCTCGAAGGCGGCGCGCTCGGCCGCGGTGAGATGGCGACAGCGGCGGTCGTAGCCCATCCACGCTTCTTTGTTGTGCAGGGCCGCTTCGCGGCGCGCTTCTAGCTCTTGCGGGGTGCAATAGCAGAGGTAGGCATGGCCCTGGTCCAGCAGCCAGTGTGCCCAGCGGCGGTAAAGGGGCGCGCGCTCTGTCTGGATATAGGGGCCGTGCGCGCCGCCGACGTCGGGTCCTTCGTGCCAGGTCAAGCCCAGCCAGCGCAGGTCGCGAATAATGGCGTCCAAGGCGCCTTCAACGGCGCGCTTCTGGTCGGTATCTTCAATACGCAGAATAAACTGGCCGCCATGCTTCTGGGCGAAGATCCAGTTGAACAGTGCGGTGCGCGCGCCGCCAATGTGTAGGTAACCGGTGGGGCTGGGCGCGAAACGGACGCGAACGGTCATCCAAACTCCTGTTTACGGTGGCGCATGCGCACGGACTGCACGACGCCAATGGCCATATACAGCGTGATCAGCGAGCTGCCGCCATAGCTGACAAAGGGCAGCGTGAGGCCCGTTACGGGGATCACCTGTAGATTCATGCCGATGCTGACCGTGGTCTGGAAGAAGAGCAGGCCGGCGATGCCCACGCAAAGAAAACGGCCGGCAGGGTCTGGCGTGATTTCGGCGACGCGCAGGATGCGCAGCAAGATGAAGCCGATTAGGGCGATGACGACCAGCGAGCCAAAAATGAGGCCCATTTCTTCGGTAATCACGGAAAAGATGAAGTCGGTATGCTGCACGCGCAAAAAGCCGAGCTGGCTCTGGGTGCCCTGGAGATAGCCTT
Organism: uncultured Ardenticatenaceae bacterium; assembly: GCA_964384155.1. Classification (GTDB taxonomy): domain Bacteria; phylum Chloroflexota; class Anaerolineae; order Promineifilales; family Promineifilaceae; genus JAAYYY01. The sequence goes on along the minus strand of CAYLJW010000001.1, from coordinate 50,599 downwards.
TGCCAAACAGGCCGCCCGAGGCCACGGCAATGAGCGCCTGGCGAATGTTAAACACCTGCTCGGGCACCTCCTCGGGCCTGATAAAGGCCAGAATGCGCTCCTGCTGGTATTCGGCCAGCGAGGGTATGAGCAGGGCGCCCGCGGCGATGGCGATGGCAGCCAGCAGGGTAAAATGCGACAGCGGCAGCCCGGCCATGAAGAGCATGACGAACCACATCACAAAGAACTGGATGGACATGCCCAGGTCGGGCTGGATGAAGATGAGGGCGACGGGGATGCCCAGGTAAACCAGGGCCAGAAGGGTGTTGGAGAACTTGTTGACCAGGTGCTGGCGCTGCGCCAGGAACTGGCCGAAGGTGACGGCCATGAAGACGCGGCCAAACTCTGACGGCTGGATGCGGATGAAGCCCAGGTCGAACCAGCGCCGCGAGGCGTTGCCCAGCGTGCCGATGATGGCCACTAAGATGAGCGAGAGGACGATGCCGGCGAAAATGTACCAGTGACCCGACGTGAGCACGCGGTAGTCGATGGCGGCGATGCCGAACATGGCGGCGATGCCGACCACGGCGTAAATCACCTGGCGCTGGGGGTACGACTCGAAGGCTGGCGCGCCGGTGACCGCGCTCTGGATCATCATGATGACATAAGCGGTCAGAAGAATAACGGCGGCCATCAACCAGAGGTCGAAGTAC
>CAYLJW010000001.1:0-49897 GCA_964384155.1 uncultured Ardenticatenaceae bacterium | reverse complement strand
CCGCCATACAGAACTTTCTTTTTGAAGCATTGTTCAGTTACACTCGACAGAATTGCCGCCGAATCTAATGCGCTGCGGGCAAATTGTCAAATGCAGGGAGCCGCTCATGATTGCGTGCGGCGCGGCCCTTCTTGCAGTGGAACTTCGGCGATGAGACGGCTCTCACGCGCGTTGCCGGTGAGGTTGACCACGACCTGGTCGGGGTCGATGGCCAGATGCTGCGCGATCACTTGGATGATGTCGTCCTTGATCTGCTCGATTAATCCTGGAGAGATGTCGCTGCGATCATGGGTCAACACCATTTGTAGGCGCGCCTTAGCCACACTGCTGCTGCGTTCTTTTCGGCCCAGTAGGCGGTCTAGCCAGTTCATAACTCCACTCCTCAGAAGCCGGGCGCCTTACGCGGCGCCGACCTGCTCACACATGAGGCATTTAAATAATCTCTCATCTTTGGCCGGCGGCTACGCGCCGCGAACCCAACTGCGCAGCCGGTTCAGGAGGCCGCCTTGCGGCGCGAGATCCATGATGGGTACCTCTTCACCTTGCAGCCGGCGGGCGATGTTGCGGAAGGCCTGGCCGGCGCTGGCGCTGTTGGCCCCGCTAAGGGCCACGGGCGCGCCGCGGTTGGAGGAGATGAGAATGGCTTCGTCTTCGGGTACCACGCCCAGCAAGTCGATGGCTAGAATGTCGAGCACATCGGCCACCGAGAGCATGTCGCCTTTGGCCACCATGTCGGGCTTGAGGCGATTAATGATCAACTGTCCGGGGCCTTTCTCTTCGGCCTCGGTGAGGCCGATGATGCGGTCGGCGTCGCGCACGGCCGACACTTCGGGGTTGGTGACGACTAATATCTGGTCGGCGGGGGCAATGGCGTTGCGAAAGCCGCGCTCGATGCCCGCCGGCGAGTCGATGATGATGAAGTCGGCGTCTTGCCGCAGCTGGTCACAGACCAGCACCATGTCTGAAGGGCTGACGGCCATTTTGTCTCGTGTCTGCGCCGCCGGGATCAGATAAAGCTCCGGAAAGCGCTTGTCGCGGATCATGGCCTGGCTCAGGCGGCAGCGGCCTTCGACGACGTCGACGAGGTCGTAGACGATGCGGTTCTCAAGACCCATGACCACGTCGAGGTTGCGCAGGCCGATATCGGCGTCGATGGCCACTACGCGCTTGCCGTCCATGGCTAGCGCGGCGGCGATATTGGCGGTTACAGTGGTTTTGCCCACGCCTCCCTTGCCGGAGGTGATGGTGATCACTTTTGCGCTCATAATTGCTCCTTAATAGCGCCAGGGCTCGGCGACGATCTGCCCCTGGCGCACTCGCGCCATTTCGGGCGACGAAGCCGCCTGGCTTTCGTCGGGCGCAATGGCGATGTGATCGGCGATGCGCAACTGCGTCGGCGTCAACTGCAGCGCACAAATCACGGCGGTCTCATCGCCTTGCGCCCCGGCGTGCACCAGGCCGCGCAGGCGACCCCACACCACCACATGGCCCGCAGCGATGACCTCGGCGCCCGGATTCACGTCGCCCACGATGGTGACGTGGCCTTCGTGGTAGACCGAGCGGCCAGAGCGGATGGTCTCCAGCAGCAGCAGGGCGTTGGAACCGGGGCCGCTTTCGGGCGCACGGCCGCCGTCTGCCGCGCGATCCGCGCCGGCCAGCGCCTGGCCATCCAGGTCGGTGTGGCTTCCGGCCAGGCGCGTGGCCAGGCCCAACGCGCGGGCCGCTTCCTTGGTCTGGCCTGCCTGCGCCAGCACGGCCCACAGCTCCAGGTCATTGTCTGCCAGAACCGTCTGCAGCCGCGCGAGCTGCGCCTGCTCCACGATGCGCGCGCCCAGGTCCAGGACAACGCGGCTGCCCTGCAAAAAGGCGCGCTTCGCCTGCAGCTCACGCTCCAGGCGGCCCAGCAGTTCGGGGAAGGAGCTTGCTTCGTGGTCAAAGGCCAGCAGCAGGCCTTCGCGAATGCCCTTTATACGGATTTCGGCGCCCTGCAAATCGTCCATCGACCAGCCACGTTTGTGCGGGATAATACAACAATACTGTGCTTACAGCATACCCGAAATGAACTGGGACGGCAATAGCAAACAGCCGGCGCGCTCCCGGCGATCCTTTGGATGCGCACATGACGGGTCCGACAGGTCCAAGGGGTCAGACGGGTCAGACGCCACACGCATCGTGCGGCCAGCCTCACGGCCCAACCTCCAAGCGGTACGCCGCGCCTTCCAGGGTCATCGGCGCGCTGGCGGCGACGATCAGGATGGCCTCGCCGCCTCGCTGCAGGTCCACCGTATGCCTGAGCCGGGCCGCGGCGTCCGTTTGCAGCAACGTCACTTGCGGCGCGCCGCCTTCGAAGGTGATGGCCTGGATGTGCCAGCTCTGCGGCAGCGTAGCCGGCGCGCGCGTGAAGCCCTGCGCCGTCCAGCCCTGCACATCCGCCTCGGCGTCGTCGTAAAAGCCAATTTCAGGGATGGCGATGTTGTCCAGCGCCAGGCCGCCAAATGTCAGCAGCGGGTCGGTGATATAAGAGAAGCGCAGGCGGATCACCTTGCCGGCATACGGCGCCAGCGAGATCTGCTCCTGCACCCAGCGGCCGCTCTGTCCGGTATAAAAGCGCGCGGTGAAGGCCGCGTCGCCGGGGTCGTCGCCCGCCTCGGCGCCCTGCATCGCCGGCGCCGCCAACCCGTGCCAAGTCGTGCCGCCGTCTTCGGACACCGAGACATAGGCAAAGTCGTAGCCGCGCTCAATATCGTGGTACACGTCGTAATACAGCGTGGCGCCGGGCGCCTGACGCAGGTCCAGCTCGCGCTCCAACTGCATGTGGCTATAGTTCACGCGGTGCGCGTACCAGTAGTGGTCCCCAGACGCCGCCGCCGTGTCCAGCAGCGGCGCTTGCGTGCTGCCTGCAAAGGAGATCGTCGCCGCGCCGTCGCCCTGCAGCCGGTAGTAATCGGCGGCATATTGCTGCACCGTAGTGTCCAGCGATGCGCCGCTGCTCAGCGCGCTCATCGCCGCCTGATTGAGCTGCCCGTCGCCCAGGCGGTAATGTGCGGGCGCTTGCGGGTGGCGGTGGATGGCCAGTGCCGCCAGCCAATCCAGCCACAGCGAGTCGCCGTCCAGGTCAAGGCCGTTTGCCTCGGCCACTGCAGTCACTGCCTGCAGGCCGTCGGCCGGGTGTCCGGCGAACTGGCGATACAGATCGCCGCCCAGCCGGTCGTAGATATAGCGGTTTAAAACGTAGCCCTGCCCATAATGGGCGTAGGTGTTGCCGTCGCTCCAGCGGTTGAGCTGCTGGTCGGGCATGGCCAGAAAGGCGTTGCCGCGGTCGATGGCGCTGTAGGGAAAGCCGGCCAGATCTTCGGCAAGCATGGCCGAGCCTTCCACTTCCCAATCGGCGTCGCCGGGGTCGTAATTGTCCTCGATCATATGGCGGAACTCGTGCGCCAGCACGTGAATGTAGGTCGCCGTGCCGAAATGCTGCCCATTCATCACGAACATATCGCGCTCGTTGGAATATTCATTCACCAGCCGCGGCAGGGCGTCCGACGGGCTGAAATAGCCCAGCAGGCCGCAGAAGGCCGCCATGTCGCACAGCGCCTCTGGCGCGGCATTCAATATGTGCAGCCGCATATCGCCGTCGATGCCCGGCCGCACCTCGGGGCCAAAGTTGGCCACGTTTTGCTCATAAATCTGGTCGAAAGCCGCCGCCGCTTCCTGCAGAGCGGCCTGGCCCGGCTGCGCCAGCGCCGTGTCGAACCAGAAGTAGGCGTGCTCTCCGGCGTAATCGAGGCGCGCTTCGATAGGCACGTTCACGTTGCTGTCGATGTTCAGCACGATAAAGGGGGCGATGTCGCCGTGCTGCGGCGGCGGCCCTGCCGCTACATAATCGCGCACCATCTCCGCCGAGATGCCGGCGTAGGCCATGGCCAGGTCCACGTCATCACGCAGCGGTGGCGCAGAGGCCTGCAGCTCGGCAACTGCGCGCGCCTGGTCTGCCGTGGGCGTGGCCGCCTCGAATGGCGCGGGCAGCGGCGCCGGCGACGGCCAGGCGGGCAGCGCGCCGCCGGGGGGCTGTTCAGTAGCCGTTGCGGCCGTCTCCGAAGGCGTGGCCTGCGCCGCCGGGCTGGCCGCGGCCGGTGAGGCGCTCGGCTGCGCCGTTAGCGCCGGCGAAAGCGTGACCGTCGCCACGGCCACGGCCGTGGGCCGCCGCAGCGGATTCAGGTCAGTGGCTAGCCGGCACGACAGCGCCAGCAGCGCCAGAAGGGCGAAAGGCCACAGACGGTGGCGAGAAAGAGGTGTGTGGGGCATCGTTGCTAAGGTTCCTTCATGGCTAAGGGCAGATTAACGAAGCGTAACAGATTACGCAACGGCGGCGCTGTTGGCTATAATGGCCCGTCGGAGCGCGGCCATCCTGGCCGCAATTGGCGGGCAAGATGCCCGCGCTCCAGGCAGTTCGCGATGATATCTACGACAACACAGGAACTGAATAGCGCGCAACTGGAGCCTCCGGTTGAGGTCGTTCACGTCTACGACGCCGACGTCGGCTGGCGCAACCTGCTGCCAGACTCAGGCGAATGGTACCGCTATCGCTTCTTGCTGCGCAATCTCATTTTGTGCGACCTCCATGACTCACCGCCGCCCGCCATACGAAGCGCACACGCATGCTTGTTTTACCGCGGCAGTGGCCTATAATGCAGCGCAAAGGCCGCTGACCGTAACGCCCGTAGTATAGGATTATGCACATTCGTCGAACCCTCCTTCTATTCCTTCTCCTTCTCGTCATCATCTCCCTACAGGCCTGTGCTGCCGATGAACCCGGCGGCAGCCTGGGCAGCGGCGCGCAAGATGGCGTGGCCGCGGCGCAGGGCGAAGTCAGCGCCACGCACACCGCGGTGCCGCCCACTGCCAGCGCCACGCCGTCGCCCGAACCCACCGACGACAGCACGCCCACGCCCGGGCCTACCAGCACACCCACGCGCACGCCCACGCCCAGCCGCACGCCCACGCGCACGCCGATCCCCACCGACACGCCTACGCCGGCGCCGCAGGGAAATCCCTTCCTGGGGCAATACGGCATCCCCGAGAAGTACCTTACGGCCACGCCACCCACGCCCATCCCCTCGCCCGTTCCGCAGTGGGCCATGCCGCCCGGCGTCACCAATATCTTGCTGCTGGGCAGCGACGACCCCCTCAGCCGCGGCGTCGGCAACACAGACACGCTGATTATCGTGTCCATCAACCGCGAAACGCGCACGGCCTCGATGGTCTCGCTGCCGCGCGACCTGTGGGTCTACATCCCTGGCCGCACCCTCCACCGCATCAACACGGCTATGCCCCTCGGCGGCGTGCAACTGCTCAAGGACACCATCCTCTATAATTTTGGCGTGCCCATTCATTACTACGCGCGCATCGACTTTGAAGGCTTCGAGACCGTCGTGGACGCCATCGGCGGCGTCGACGTGCCCGTTAGCTGCGAATTTGAAGACTTCCGCCTGATCTCCGAAGACCTCGACCCCCAGGAAGAAGAAAGCTGGGCGCTGTTTAAGTTGGAGCAGGGCATGCAGCACATGGATGGCAGCACGGCCCTCTGGTATGTGCGCTCGCGCGAGCGCATCGAGGCCGACTGGGGCCGCTCCAAGCGCCAGCAGCAGGTGCTACGCGCCATCTTCCACAAGGGTCTCGACTTCAACCTCATTCCGCAAATTCCAGAGCTGTACAGCACCTACCGCGACACAGTAGAGACCGACCTGGACATTGGCCGTATCTTGCAGTTGGCGGCCATTGCGCCCGCCGTGCGCGAAAACGACATCCAGCAGCTCTACATCGTGGGCAGCCAGCTACAGCCCTGGGCCGTGCCCGACAGTGTGCCGCCCATGAACGTGCAGCTGCCGCGCTGGGAAAATATGCAGTTCACCTTCCACCGCCTGTTCAACCCGCCCGCGCTCGCCAGCGCCAACCGCGGGCCGATCCTGGTGGAGGTCGTGAACGACACGGGTAATGCCGATCTGGCCATTCTGGCCGCCGACAACCTGCGCTGGTACGGCTTCGCGCCGGTGCTCACCGAAAGCGGCGAAGCGCCGCCGGAGAGTACGTCGATGAACTACTACGGCAGCAACCTGAAAGGCGCGTCGGACGTGCTGTTGAGCTGGATCTTCTCGCGCAACTCACAGGACATCGAACTGGTGGAAGATACGCCCTACGACTACGACTACCGCGTCGTGCTGGGCCAGGATTACAACCCCTGTATCAACCACCTCTTCGCCCCCCGCTTCAGCCAATAAAGGGCCATAGGGAACCGGCACTGAATTGCCTTACGACGAACCTTTGCAGCGTGGTGGGCCGAAGTTCGTAGTTAGCGCGTTAGCGCGGGTGGCGGGGCCGACCTGACAGGTTTTGGAAACCTGTCAGGTCTTTTTATAATGGCACTCTTGTGAGTGCTACGATGTCTCTAACCCGGCGCCTGAGCGGCGCGACGGCGGCCAAGCTAGCTTCTGAGCTGGTGGGGCGGCTGGCGACGTTTGGCCTGAGCCTGTACGTGGCCAACGCACTGGGCGAACATGTGTTCGGCGCTTATAACTACGCGCTGGCCGTGGGCTTTGTGGCGGCGCAAATCGCCGACCTGGGCCTGCAGGTGCTGGCGGCGCGCGATGTAGCCATTGAGGGGCGGGCGGCGCAGGGGCTGGTGGCGCGCTCACTGCGGCTGAAGCTGTGGCTGTCGCTGCCGGTGTTGGCCTTGCTGCTGGCGCTGAGCGCGGAGCGGCCGGCCGCGGAACAGACGGCGCTGCTGCTGCTGGGGCTGGCCATGTTGGCGCAGACGTTCCTGGAATTTGCGGCCTATGTGTACCGCGGGCAGCAGCGGGTGATGCGCGAGGCGTGGCTGCTGGCCGGCGCCCGGCTGCTGACGGCGAGCCTGGCGGCGCTGGCGCTGTGGGCCGGCGCGGGGCTGAATGGCGTGGCCGGGGGGTATCTGGTGGGCATCACGGCCGTGGCCCTCTGGGCCTTGCGCGGCCTGGGCGCGGCCGGCTGGCTGGGGTATGGGGGCGCGGCAGAGATTGCGCCGGCATACGGGCGCTTGTTGCGCGAAGCCCTGCCGCTGGGCATCGCCATTTTTCTATCGATTGGCTACACGCGTGTCGCCGTGTTCTTACTGGACTACCGCCTGGGCACGGCAGCGGTGGCCGAATTTAGCGCGGCACAGCGGCTGGTGGAGCCGGCGCAGATCGTACCCGCGGCGCTGCTGGCGGCGGTGTTCCCCGCGTTTTCGGCGGCGCTGGGGCGCGACCCGCGCCAGGCGCGGCGGCTAGCGGTGGTTGCATCGCTGTTGCTGGGCGCGGCCGGGGCCGCCGCGGCGGTAATGTTCTGGCTGAGCGCGCCGTGGCTGATTCCGGCGCTGTATGGGGCAGAGTTCACCGCCAGTGTGCCGGTGTTGCAGCTGCTGGGCCTTTCGGCGCTGCCCGCCTTTGTGAATTATAACCTCACGCACCTGCTGATCGCGCGTGGGCAGCAGCGGTATTCGAGCCTGTTTGTGGGCCTGATGCTGCTGCTGCACAGCACGCTGACCTGGCTGCTGATGCCGTCGCTGGGCGCACTGGCGCCGGCGCTCTCCGTGACTTTGGCCGAGGGGCTGCTACTGTTATGTTGTGTGGCGGTGTTGCTGCTGACGCCAGGTAGAGGCAAGAATTGACATGTCTCAGAATTGACATATCACAGGGACATGTCAATTTTCGTATAGCAATGTATGAGTAGACAAGACGAGGCAACTGATAGCGGACCGGGGACGACCGCAGCCCTTGTAGGGAGGGCGGCGTTGGCGTTGCTCGCTTTCAGCACGCCGTATGAGCTGTTGCTGCTTCAGCTGGGGCCCCTGCAGGTGAGCAGCCTGGAGCTGCTCTTAGGCCTGACCTTCCTGAGCACGGCGGCGGCGATGATCCACAGGCGGCGCAGCGGGCAGGCTGTGCGCTTGCGCTTTCCGCGCAGGCGGCTGCTGGCGCTGGCGCTGCTGGCGCCAGCGCTGCTGCTCAGCGCAGCGTTGGCTCCGGAGCATGGCTTCAACGCCTTCAAGGCGTCGGCTCGGCTGCTTTCGGGTGTGGCCCTGGCGCTTTGTATTCCGCAGCTTTTCGTGCGGCCCGATGGCAGCCAGCACAGCGTGCTGCGCTGGCTGGCTTTGCCGCTGGTTGCGGGCGGCGCGCCAGCGGCCATTCTGGGCTTGTGGGAAGTGTGGCAGCGGGCAGAGCTGCGGCTGCTGGCGCCCTTTCGCGAAGCGCCTACTTTCGTAGGCCCATTCATCCGGCTGACAGGCCCATTCGAGCATGCGAACCAGGCGGGCATGTTTTTCGAAGCCACGACGCCCATTGTGCTAGCCGTGGCGCTGACGGCCTACCGGCGGCGCGCGCCGCTGCCGCTTGTGCTATCGGCCGCGGCCGTGCTGCTGTGGCTGCAGGCAATTGTGAGCACCTATGGCCGCACGGCCGTGGTTGCCATGCTCGGCGCGGCGCTGTTTGTGGCGGCGCTGCGCGCAGCGCGGCATCTCGTTGGCCGGCGCGAGGGGGGAAATGTAGCAGGCAAGGGGGTGGCGGCCGCGTTTGCATCGGCGGGGCCATGGGCGGCTCTGGCGGCCGCGCTGCTGCTGCTCACGGCGCTGAATACGCTGGTGGACCCGGTGGTGCGGCTGCGCATGCGCACGGAAGGGGACAACGAGTGGTATAATCTGCGCTTCGAAGCGCCCGGCGTCCTGCAAATCGACGCAGGGCACATGGTTACGACGACGGTGACCATTCACAATCTGGGGGAGCTGACGTGGTCCAGCGCACCGCCGCAACCGATTTATGTGGGCGGGCATTGGCTGCTGGCGGGCAGCGACGCGGCCCTGGGCTATTCGCCGCGCTGGCTGCTGCCACGGCCGGTGGCGCCCGGCGAGGCAATCACGATGGCCCTGGGCCTGCGCGCGCCGCTGAGCGCCGGAGAGTACCGCTTTCGCTGGGATATGATCCACGAAGGGTCTACGTGGTTTAGCTATAAGAACGGCGACCGCACGTGGACCGAGGTGACGGTGGCCGAGGGCGCGCCGCCGCGGGAGACGCTGTCGGCGGCGGAGGCGGCGTTAGGGTCGCTGGTGGAAGCGCCGCCGGACCTGGCGCCCATTCCGGCGCGCCGCGTGTTGTGGCGCATTGCGGCGCAGGAGTTCCTCAGCCGGCCGGCGCTGGGCATCGGCCTGGACAATTTCCGGCTGATGTATGGCCGCGCCCTGGATTATGAAGAGTGGAACGACACCATCCATACGAACAACTGGTACATCGAGATCCTGACCTCACTGGGCATTGTGGGGGCGCTGCCTTACTTTCTGTACCTGGCCCTTCTATTGATTAGCCTTGTGCGCGCGCTGCTGCGGCAGAGAGCAATGATTTGGCATACGGCACTGGCCGCGGCGCTGGTGGCCTTCCTGCTGCATGGGCTGTTAGACTATTTTCTTGCTTCCAACGCCACGGGCCTGCTGTTCTGGATGCTTAACGGTTGGTGGGTAGCGATTGATAGGTAGCAAGGCGGCAGTGTATGATGGGGGGACGAGTAATGGACAAGTGACCTTATGCGTATTGGTTTTGACGGCACTCCGCTGCTGGGGCAGCGCTCTGGTGTGGGATATTACACCAGCAATCTACTTGCCGCGCTGATGGAAGTAGAGCCCCATTGGGAGTACCTGCTTTACAGCAACCGGCCGCTGAATGGCCTGGAACCGCCTTTGCCGCTGGCACAGAAGGCCGACCAGCGCTACTTTTCGCGCAGCCGCTGGCTGTGGATGCAAACGATCCTACCGTCGACCATCCGCCAGTCGCGACCGCATCTGTGCCACTTCACCAATGCGTTGGCGCCTCTGCGCCAACCCGTGCCCTACGTGCTGACGATCCACGACGCCTCGCTTTTCGTTTACGGAGAGTATCATCCCTGGGCGCGGCACCTAACCATGCGCCTGATGCTGCCCACGATTGCCAGCCGCGCCGCGGCAATCATCACCGTTTCGCACCATTCACGCCGTGAAATTATTCACCACCTGGATCTCGATCCGGCCAAAATCCACGTGGTGTACGAAGCGGCGGCGGAGGCCTTCCGGCCGACTCACGAGCCGCAGGAGCTGGCCAGGGTGCAGCAGAAATATAAGCTGCCGGCGGAATTTGTGCTGTACGTGGGCACGCTGGAGCCGCGCAAAAACCTGGTGCGCCTGCTGCAGGCAGTGAAACAAGGCCGCGATAGCGGCCTGCCGCACCAGCTTGTGCTGGCGGGCGGTATGGGCTGGATGATGGACAGCTTCGAAGACGAGGTGCGCGCTCTGGGCATGGAAGAGGCCGTGCACTACCTGGGCTACATTCCCACGCAAGACCTACCCGCGCTCTATTCACTGGCGACCGTGTTTGCCTTCCCGTCGCTTTACGAAGGCTTTGGCCTGCCGCCCTTAGAGGCTATGGCCTGCGGCGCGCCGGTGCTCACCAGCAAGAGCTCGTCGCTGGCCGAAATTTGCGGCGATGCGGCCTATTTGGTGGATCCCCACAGCGTGGAGGATATCGCCGCTGGCCTGCAAGCGCTGTTGGGAGACGAAGCGCTGCGTGAGGAGCTGCGCTGTAAAGGGCTGGAGCGGGCTGCCGGCTTCTCCTGGCGGCGGGCGGCGCGCGAGACGGGCGAGGTGTATCGCCGGGCGCTCGAAGGCGATTCTTGAGCCGCTTTGGCGCGCACCTAAGCGCACTTAAATAGTGGCTGAGACGCGCCCGTGCGCCTTGCTGCTGCTGGGGCTCTGTGCTACTATCTGCTCGAACCCTGCCGTGCTCGTGATGAGTTTCAAGTGTTGAGCCAACGTGTACCAAAAGGGAACTGGAATACGGTGGGATAATGTAGTAGCCTTCGGGCGAGGCAGAGGTCCCACGACAACATGATTCCCACCTGCTTTTGCAGGTTCAACCAGGTCGCTCACACGGCATGGCAGGGCTGAATTGAGGCGGGTAAAATTGACAAATCTCTGAGAGTTGACAAATCTTTATGATTTGTCATCTCTTTTTTTACAGGGGGTAGTAGTTCACCCCCAGGCCATCCATAATTGCTACGGCCAGGGGCGCCACGAATAGGGCCGGCAGCAGGTTCGCGGAACGGATCTCTTTCACCTGAAGCAGACGCAAGCCAATCGATAACAACACCACGCCGCCGGCGGCCGTCATTTCGGCGATCATCGGCGCGGTGAACCATGTCGCGCTGAACTGCGCCAGCAGCGCCAGGCCCCCCTGAAAGCCGAGAATGACGATGATCGAGGCCAGCACGCCGGGGCCCAGGGTGGCAGCGAAGGCCAGGGCGGCAAAGCCGTCGAGCATGGACTTGATAGCTAGCTTGGTGTAGTCGCCCATGAGGCCATCTTCGATGGCGCCCTGAATGGTGAGCGGGCCCACGCAAAAGACGATGCTGGCAGTGACAAAAGCCTGCACGAAGCGGCTGCCGCCGTCTTCGCCTTCATCGCGGCCGCCGAGGCGATGCTGCAGCCAGCTGCCCAGCGCGGTGAGCCGCGCGTCGAGGCCCAGGGCTTCGCCGAGCAGGGCGCCTAGCAGCAGGCTGCCAAGCACAATGAGCGGATTGCCCGTGGCCAGGGCGCTATCCATGCCGATAAAGAGGGTGAAAAGGCCGAGGGCGGCGAAAATGGTCTCGTGCACGCGCTGTGGAAAGCGGTGCCCGAGGAAGGTACCCAGCGTGCCGCCTATCAGCACGGTTAAGGCGTTGAGCAAAGTGCCAATCATGGTTGGTGATGGTACAGTAAGTGCAGGCGACAGGCATCTATTTAGCCTTTTTTACAGAGTGCTCGTATTTTGGCGGCAAGGATGGCCGCGCTCCATTGGATGCAAGGAGGCGTATCGGTGAAACGCAGGCAGCTCGGAGACAGCTCGCTGCAAGTTACGGTCATTGGCCTTGGCCTGGCGGCCCTGGGCCGGCCGGGCTACATCAACCTGGGCCACAGCGAAGACCTGGGACACACGCGCGAGGAGGGCGAGACGCATAGCGTGGCGCAGATGGAGGTGCACACGCACAGCGTGCTGGACACCGCCTGGCAGGCCGGCATACGCTATTTCGATGCAGCGCGTTCGTATGGCCGCGCGGAGCAGTTCCTGGGAAGCTGGCTGCGGGCGCGGCAGATCGCCGCAGATGAGGTAACCGTTGGCTCCAAGTGGGGCTACACGTACACCGCCGGCTGGCAGGTGGAGGCCGAAGTACACGAAGTGAAAGAACATTCGCTTGAGGTGCTGCAGCGGCAGACGGTCGAAAGCCGCGCCATGCTCGGCGCGCACCTTGACCTGTACCAGATCCATTCGGCCACGCTGCAGAGCGGGGTGTTGCAGAGTGAGGCGGTGCTAGACGAGTTGGCGCGGCTGCGTGCGGCCGGGCTGGCCATTGGCCTATCACTGAGCGGCGAGCGGCAGGCGCAGACGTTAGAGCGGGCGCTGATGGTGCGCCGCGACGGCCGCCGCCTGTTCGACGCGGTGCAGGCGACGTGGAATCTGCTGGAGCCCTCGGCTGCGCCGGCGCTGCAAGCGGCGCGCGAGGAAGGGCTGGGGGTGATCGTGAAGGAGGCCCTGGCCAACGGGCGATTGACGCCGCGCAATGAGGACGCGGCCTTTGGCCCTAAGATGGGCGTGCTGCGCGCCGCGGCGCAGGCGCTAGAGACGAGCGTAGACGCGCTGGCCCTGGCGGCGGCGCTGGCGCAACCGTGGGCCGACGTGGTGCTGAGCGGCGCGGCCACAACGGATCATTTGCAATCGAACGTTCGCGCCGCCGGACTGACCCTGGAGAGCGACCTGCTCGCGGAATTAGCGACGTTGGCGGAAGCGCCGGCGGATTATTGGCAGAGGCGCGACGAGCTGGACTGGAATTGAGCGGCGGTCTGCTCCGTCAGCTTCTGAGGGCCATGCCATACAGCTCCTCGCGCCGATCTTCGAAAACTGGGATGCGCCGCCGCACCTCGTCGACGCGCAACAGGTCAATCTCGCAGGTTAACAGCATAGCTTCTTCGCCGGCTTCGAGGACGGTCTGGCCCCAGGGATCGATGATGCACGAGTGACCGAAGAAATCGGTTTCTTTGGAGCGACCGACGCGGTTACAGGCGACCACGTAGAACTGGTTCTCGATGGCCCGCGCGCGCAGCAGGGTTTGCCAGTGGGCCAGGCGCGGGTGAGGCCATTCTGAAGGCAAGAGGATGAGCCGCGCGCCGCCCAGGGCGTAGGTGCGAAACATCTCTGGGAAGCGCAAATCGTAGCAGATGGCCAGGCCGACCTTGCCCCATGGGCTATCGACCAGGGCCAGTTGCTCGCCGGCCGTCAGGTATTGCTCTTCCTGCATCAGGCGAAAGAGGTGGATCTTGCTGTAGTGGCCGACGACAGTGCCCTGGGGGCTGAACCAGACGGCCGTATTGCCAAAGCGCTGCGGACCAAGGCGCGACAGACAGGAGCCGAGCACGTGTAAGCCGTGGTGCATGGCGATCTCGCGCACCTGGGCGAAGATGCCTTCGTGCACCTCTGCGGCATGGCTGGCGGCGTTTTCCAGGTCGTAGCCCGTGGACCACAGCTCGGGCAAGAGCAAGAGCTGAGAGCCGCGCCGCGCGGCTTCGGCGGCCATCAGGCGCACGGTCTCCAGGTTTGCTTGGGGCTGGCCTAAAGCTACGTCCATTTGTGCGAGTGAGATCTTCATCGGTCTATCTCCCTGTTGAATTAGGTGGGGCAGAAATGACAAATCTCGCAGAACTGTCATTTCTCTCTCGCTTGCAATATTCGTCCGCGGGAGGTAATCTGGCGCTCGCCAGAGGAGAGTCGCACAGAAGGATGTAAGCGGTATGAGACGATTGGCCCATCGCGTGGGAAACCTGGGTACGACTATTTTCGCCGAAATGACGTCGCTGGCAAATGAGCACGGCGCAGTGAACCTGGGGCAGGGCTTCCCGGACTTTGCGGCGCCCGATTTTATTAAAGAGGCGGCGCGGCAGAGCATTGCCGCAGAGATAAACCAGTATGCGCCGGGCAGCGGGCAGGCCCGGCTGCGGCGCGCGCTGGCGCGCAAGATGGCGCGGCATTACGGCCTGGAAGTGGACCCGGACCGCGAGATTACGGTGACCGTGGGAGCCACCGAGGCGATTTTTGCGGCGATCATGGGGCTGGTGGATCCCGGCGACGAGGTGATCGTCTTTGAGCCGTATTACGATTCGTATCTGCCCTCGCTGCAATTTGCCGGCGGTACGCCGCGCTTCTACACATTGCGCCCGCCGCGATGGGCCATCGATCCTGATGCCCTGGAAGCGCTATTCAACGAGCGGACGCGGCTTGTGTTGCTCAACACGCCGCACAACCCCACGGGCAAGGTTTTCAGCCAGGAGGAGCTGGCGCTGATCGCGCGCCTGTGCCAGCAATACGACGTGATCGCCGTGGTGGACGAGGTGTACGAGCATATCGTGTTCGACGGGCTGCAGCACCACAGCCTGATCGCCTTTCCCGGTATGCGCCAGCGCACCGTGGCCATCTCTAGCGCGGGCAAGACGTTTAGCGTGACCGGTTGGAAAGTGGGCTGGGCGATTGCTGCCCCGGAGTTGAACCAGGCGGTGTTCCGCGCGCACCAGTTCATCACCTACAGCGGGGCGGCGCCGCTGCAGGAAGCAACCGCTGTGGCCATCGAGCAGGCAGATGAGCTGGATTATTATGAGGAGCTAGGCACGATGTACCAGGCGCGGCGCGATTACCTTTTGCAGGCGCTGCGCAGCGCGGGGCTGCAACCGATTACGCCGCGCGGCACTTATTTTGCGATGGTGGATATCTCGGAGCTGGGCTTTGAAGATGACGTGGCCTTTTGTCGTCGCCTGACCACCGATGTGGGCGTGGCGGCCATTCCACCCAGCGCTTTCTACACCACCACGGGCGGCGGGCAAATGCTAGCGCGCTTCGCCTTCTGCAAGAGTGAAGCGGCCCTCGACGAAGCGGCGCGCCGGCTGCGCCGCTGGCGGCAAGGCTGAACGCGGGCGGATAGGGACTTAATAGGTCGATGCGTGGCGCTCACTCCCCTGACGCTGGCAGTGCTGGGCCTGATTGCAGCAGAACGTGCCGGGCGCGCCCGGCACGGCTGGTCAAGAAAGGCCGGCCTCGCTCGCAAAGCGCTGCAGGGCAGCTAGGTGCGCCGCCATGTCGAAGCCCTGGTACATGGTGTTAAATGACAGATGCGTGGCGCCTTCAGCGCGCCATAGCTCTAACTCGGCCAGCCAATCGCCCACGTCGCCCGTTCCGTAATTGAGGCGCGGCTCGATGCCGAAGGAGTGCGGCTCGCGCCCTTCTTCTTCCAGGAATTGGCGCAGCTTTTGCAGAATGGGACGCGCCTGGGCGACGCTGCGCTCGTTGGGCAGGTAGCCGTCCCCCAGGCGCGCTGCGCGCCGCAGCAGGGCGTCGGCGCGGCCGCCGAACCAGATGGGGATGGGGCGCTGCAGTGGCAGGGGGTTCACGCCGGCATCCGGGATGGTGTGCCAGCGGCCTTCGAACGTGACCAGGGGTTCAGTCCATAAGCGGCGCAGCAGCTCGATTTGTTCCTCCTGGCGCTTACCCCGCGTGTGGAAATCCTGGTTGAGGGCCACATATTCCACCTCATTCCAGCCGGAGCCCACGCCCAGGCGCAGCTTGCCGCCGCACAGCACGTCGAGGGTGGCCGCCTGCTTGGCCACCAGGGCCGTCTCGCGCTGCGGCAAAATTAAGACGCCAGTGATGAACCCCAGGCCGGGGCTCACGGCAGCCATATAGCTAAACAGCAGAAGAGGAGAATAAAAGGGGTGCTCGTAATGATAGGGCCCGCGCCAGCCGCCCGGCCGCTGCGGGTTAGCGCCCAGCACATGGTCGTAGGCCAGCACATGGTTAAAGCCCAGCTCCTGTACGGTCTGCGCAAAGTCGCGAATAGCTTCGACGTCTGAGTGCACTTCGATTTGCGGAAAGACCACGCCAATTTTCATACCATATCCTCGTTATAGCCATATTTGTATCTTTAATGTGCCCGGAGCCGCCCACGGCGATCATATAATAAAGAAGCATACTGCCAAACAATAAGAGAAGAGCAAGCGAACTGGCGCCCGCTGCCAGATGACAATGAGAAAGGAGACAATGTATGAGAAAAGTAGCCAGCCTATTTGAAACGCAAGCCGACGCGTCTGCGGCCATCGACGCTTTAGGTAGAACAGACCTGGACGGCGTAGAGATTGAGGTATACGAACAAAGCGCGCCGGTGCCTGACGCCGGGGTGCGCGCCTTTGGCATTCCGCCCAATGACTCGCACATGCATGGCTCGGCCATTGGCTTCTTCGGCGAAAACGTATTCGATGGCATCGACGATGACCTGGCCAATTTCCTGCGACAGGCCGTTCAAAATGGCGAAGCCGTGCTGGTCATTGCCGAAGTAGACGACGACCGCGCCGCCGAGATGGAGCAATTCTTCCACGAGCACGGCGGGCGCACGTCAGTAGAGGATTAGAAGAAGTTTCGTTGTGAGCGCCTCAACGCCGGAATGACGAGGCGCTCACGACCCATTGTCGTCGAGGGCCGGCGCCAGCACGGTAACGGCCGCCGGCACGATGCGCGCCTCAAAAGGCGTGGAGCCGATAATCTCCCCATCGCCGGTAACCGGCGTGGGCCGGCGCGTAGCTACCTTCAGCCGATCTTTAACCACGAAAAATTGAATATGGCGATTGCGGCGCTGAGTGCGGCGCACCACGTCGATCATCAGCGATAAATAATCGAGCGCGTTGCGCGCGCGAATGACACAGAGGTCCAAGCGGCCATCGTCGGGCTGGATATGCTCGCCCCATTTCAGGTTGGCCGTAAGCACACCGGCGTTGGCCAGCAGCACGTCTGCTGCGCGCACGGTGTGTCGCTTACCGTCCACCTCGACGTCATACTTCCGCGGCTGCCAGCCAATGAGCTGCCGGGCGATGGTCCAGACGTAGGCCAGCTCGCCAAAGCGCTGCTTTTCCTCGCTCGAGGTCTCTTCCATCGTCACGGCGCTGAGGCCCACACCCACGCCGAGCACATAATAGTGGCCATCCACTTCCATAGCATCGAGCTTGACACGGCGGCCGGGGCTGGCGATGATCTCGATGGCGCCCTGCATCTCGCGCGGAATACCTAGCGCCTGGGCCAGGGCATTGGTGGTGCCGGCGGGGATGATGCCCAGCAAGGCGTCTGTGCCCACCAGAGCGTCGACAACGTGCGACACGGTGCCGTCGCCGCCGGCGGCGCAAATCAGCTCGTAGCCCTCGTCGATGGCTTGCCGCGCAAGCTGGGCCACATCGTCGCCGGCCGCAGTGTGGCGGATGGTGACTTGCCAATCCGTTGCTGGCATCTGTGCGGCAATTTGCGCGTGGATTTCCTGCGGATCGCTTTGCCCCGCAGCCGGATTCAACAACACATAAGTGCGCATGTTCGCCTTTTGGTCGCGGGTGAACAGGTGGCCAGAGGAGGCGGACGATGAACCGCGAACGAAATAGAGTTTAGAGCGTGTTGGCCTGGAGGGCAATCTGTGTTGCAAGCGAGGGGAATGGGACACAGATTTGTACAGATTGACACAGATAAAGAGCGGAGAAAAATCTGTATCATCTGTGTTTATCTGTGTCCGATATAAATGGCGTGTTTGTGGTAGGATTAGGGTTATGAGGCCCAAGCAGCGGGTTGTAACTTTGCAGGAATATCGCGCCACGGAGCTGCCTGCCGGCGAGCTGGACGAAGAGAGCGGCATGCTGTTGTGGCAGCGTTATGATCGCGGCAGCGGCGTGCTTTCTCTAGAATTTCCGTCACCGCGCAGCGCGGGACGCTGGCGGCTGACGCCGCGTGGCTGGGCCGGCTTCATCCGCGCCAATGACCGCCTGATCTTCTCGTTGCAGCCGCGCCTGCCGTTGCTCGATCTGTTTGGCATGCTGCAGGCCGCGCACGGGGCGCCAGGCTTGCGCATGTTGCCCGATATGGTGCAGGTGCGCTCGCTGCCGGCAATGTACGACTTCCTGGCCGTGGCGCTGGCGCGCGGCGTGCTGCGCCTGGCGCGGCAGGGGCTGGCAGGCGGCTATAGGGCGCGCCGTGAGCCGTTGCCTTTTGTGCGCGGGCGGCTCATCCCGCAGCCGGCGGCGGCGCCTAGCTTGCTGCCCACGGTGCTCTGCGAGTACGACGAATGGACCACGGACGTGCCGGACAACCAGATTCTGGCCTGGACGCTGCACACGATAGCCCGCGCCGGATTTTGCGGCCAGGACGCGTTGGCTGAAGTGCGGCGTGCTTCACGGGCGTTGGCAGGCCAGGCAACGCTGCAACCAGTATCGGCCGCCGGCTGCCAGGCGCGATCATACCATCGCCTGAACATGGCCTACCAACCCCTGCATGCGCTGTGCGGCTTCCTCCAGGCGCACAGCACGCCATCGCATCAGGAGGGAGACTGGCTCATGCCCGCCTTCCTGGTGAATATGCCTCGCCTCTACGAGCAGTTTGTGGCCGCGACCCTGCGCCGCCAGTTGCCCGCAGGCTGGACGTTGCGCGAGCAAGAGGTCGTGCGCCTACCGGGCAAGCCGGACAAGGTTCATTTCGCCATCGACCTGGTGCTCTACGATCAAAACGGCGCACCCCGTGTCGTGCTGGATACCAAATACCGACAGCCGGGCCGCGCCGCAGCCGAATCGATAGCGCAGGTCGTTGCCTACGCACGTACCAAGGAGTGCGGGCGCGCTATTCTGCTTTACCCGCTGGCGCTTTCTCAGCCGCTGGACATTTCCGTGGGCGACACGCGCGTGCAAAGCTTTGCCCTCGGAGTAGGGCAGGCGGCGCAAGAAGATGCGCGCGCCTTGTTAGCTGCTCTCGGCCTGGCACAGGTTCAGAATGACTCTTTTGATGGCCTCGTCGACGGGGAAGTTCGCTTCTAGAAAAGCTAGTGATGCTTGCGCCGACTCACGATTGCGGTCGTATCCCTGCATCAGTGCCGACAGTTGCGTTGCGACGCGCGGGAAGCGTTGCTCAAAACGCCGCTCAATGGTAAAGGGGTCCCGCTGCCCCGCCGCAGGAGAGAGCTGGCGCTCTACCAGTTCCAGGATACGGTCGACGGCGTACCCCTGAATAAAGCGCAGCGCCGATAAGCGCTCGCCCCGATGGTCGCGCAACAAACCGACATACAGGTTCGTCAGCGCCTCGCCTAGCAGCCACTCCTCCGTTACCTCCGCGTCACGGATAGTGGGCGCCATTTGCGGTTTGGCGATTGTCTCGTCTACACCGTGGGCATGCCATACCACATGGCCTTCGACAAAGGGGATGTGCATCAGAGCCGCCTGCTCAAACACGGCAAACTCACAGAAGACGCCGTCCTCATAAAGCGCCTTGTAGCCATCGCGTGTGTTCATGAACGAGTACACCACCGGCGCTACGTCTGTCAGCCACGACAGATCCGTCAGATAATGCTCCAGATAGCCGTCACTTACAATGACAAAAAAATCGAGATCCGAAAAGTAATCCAGGCGCGCTCGCTCTAGACCCACAGACCCCAGGCCGATTAAGGCCAGCGCTCCCTCTCGTTGCGCTAGAGAGCGCCCTATCGCTTCCAAGCGCGCCAGCAGTTGCTGTGGATCTACCATGGCCTATCCTTTTGTTCAGTTCCAGCGCACGGCATTTTTCGACCATAGGCGCTGACCATTTGAAGGCACCAGACGACCACGCGCCGCTACTGCAACCCTTTACCCATTTCCCCTACCACCGACTATCTACTATAATCAAATCCGCCAGACAACACAGGAGAAGTTGCATGCATAGAGCAGTCATTGGCTGGGAACAGGAACAACCCGTGCCCGACGGTCACACCTTCAACAGTTACCTTACAGCAGAGAACGGGCGCCTGCACATGGCTGGTTTTGACCTGGCGCAGCTTTTCAAAGACGCTGCGACGCACAACGACGTAGGGCGCCAGTTTGAAAGCCCGCTGGAGATTGTGTACTTGCCGCTGATCCGCCGGCAGATCGCCTTTATGCGCCGGACGTTCGCCGAAGCCATGGCGGAGCTTAACTATGAGGGCGATTTCTACTACACCTATGCCTCGAAGGCCAACGCCGCGGAAGAGGTGGTGCGCACCACGCTGGGCGCGGGCGCGCACCACGAGATGTCCTCGACCATCGACGTGGATATCGCGCGGCTGATGAGCGAGCGCGGCGTGCTCACCCCGGAGCGGTTGGTGATCTGCAACGGCTTTAAGCCCACGGGCTCGGCTTACGCCGCCAATATTTTAGAGCTGCGGCAGCGCCACGAGAAGATCATTCCTGTGCTTGAAGATCTCAATGAGCTGGCTACGTTCGTGGAGTCGCCGCAGCGCTTCAGCGTGGGTCTGCGCCAGAAAAGTTACGGCGCGCACGCGGACCTGCAAGAAATGGAGCAAGCCAATTCGCGCTTTGGCATGAGCCTCGACGATATCTGGAAGATGGCAGATTATATCGCCGCAGCGCCCAACCTGGAGCTGAAGCTATACCACGCCATGGTTGGCAGCCAGATCGTGGACCGTGAAGCGTTTGTCCACTGGCTCGCGCCGCCTATGGAAATTTACGCCCGCCTGCGCCAGCGCCATGCGAGCCTCGACATCTTTAACTTTGGCGGCGGCGTGCCCGTGGCCATGACCCTCAACTTCGACTTTGATTACGGCGCGTTTGTGCGCTTGCTGCTGAGCACGATGCAGGAGGTTTGCAGCCGCTACAACGTGCCCACGCCGCACATCATGGGCGAGTTCGGCCGCTACACCACCGCCGAGCACGGCGCGCACCTCTTTAAGGTTGTGGATGTAAAGGACAACAAATCGGCGCTGCCCTGGTACATCATCGACGGCTCGATCATGTCGTCGTTCCCCGACTCGTGGGCGCTGGCGGAGCATTTTATCGTCTTGCCGCTGACCAACCTGGACGCGCCCTTCCGCCGCGTGCAGCTGGGCGGCATCACCTGCGACAGCGACGACGTCTACCCGCCCAAGCTCAGCGACTCGCCGCTCTATCTGCCGGCCGATACAGACGAGCTGTATATCGGCTTTTTCGCCATCGGCGCCTACCAGGAGATGCTGGGCGGCGTGCGTGGCAGCAAGCATTGCGTGCTGCCTGAAGCTGTGGAGCTTATTGTGGACCGCGACGAGGAGGACAAGCTGCTCTTTGAAGTGTTGCCCGGACAGGACACGGCGCACGTCCTGACGAACCTCGGCTACCGGGTGACCTGAACAGGGCCATCAGATAGACCGCCCGTCCAGCAACCTTTGGCCGGCGCATCACGTAAAGCAGTGTAGCGCACTCGTTTGCAGAGAGGAGAACTTTTATGCAAAGCATGGATCGCACTCGCATCGTCTTTGTCGTCATCATTGGCGTGGCCCTGCTGGCCGTCTGTGTCGCCGGCGGCCTAAGCGTGTACAACAACCTGGTTAGCGACCCTGAGCCGACGGCCGCCGCCGGGGCGCCGACCACGGCGCCGCGCACCACGCCCCAGGTCAACCTCGACTCGCCGGAGCCCATTTTTGGCCCTGGCGCCGGCGAGCGCGACGATCTACCCACCTATCTCTGCGGTGCGGACGCCTTCGGCAGCTACTTTACGCTGCAGCAGATGCAGGCGTCGGGCAAAGATATTGAGCACGGCTTCCGGCTGGGCATCATTCCCTTTTTCCTGGACGAAGACCCGGCCTATGACGTTTCCGAAGAGCAGCGCAACGCCCTGCTGCAAAACGGGCAGTGGGACTGCCTGCTGACGACCCTTGACGCGGTGGCCCTCGATAGCCCCGGCGTGATTACGGCCATTGTGGACGAATCGGCGGGCGCGGACCAATTATGGGGGCGCGATATCGACACGATCAACGAGCTGCAAGGCAAGCGCATTGCCTTTGCGCGCGGTAGTGTCGGCGAATACTTTGTCTATTACGCTTTGTCCATTGCGCGCCTCAACCCGCGCTTCGACGTCACCCTGGTGCCGCAGGATAGCGTTGCGGAGGCGGTGAACGCCTTCAACCAGCGGCAGGCCGACGCCGTTTCCGGCTGGGAGCCAGACATTTACGACGCGGAACAAAGCGGCGGGGTGCCGCTGCTCAGCTCCAGCCAGCTCCGCATCGTCATCGACACCATCGTCACCTCGCGTCAGTCTATCGAGAACAAGGCCGACCTGGTGCAGAATTTCCACAACGCCTGGTTCGACACGCTCAAGCAGCAGTTGGAAGATTTCGACGGCGCCGCGGCCCAGATCGCCGATTGGGGCCATAACGACTGGACCTTTGTTTATCCTGAAAGCGCCGCCGAAGATTTGACCCTGTGGCTGGAAAGCGTGGCGCAGGCAGATCTGGGCGACAACTCCGCTGTGATGCGCGACCCGCGCCCGCTGGTGAACCGCCTGGAAATTGCGCGCCGTGTATGGGCCGCCGCCGGCCTACAGGTGCCCAACGACGACGTCAACAGCCTGATCGACCCCGGCTTCGTGGCGCGCGCCGCGCAGCAGGCCAGCCTCGCTGCCAGCGGCTCGCCGGTGAACGATACATTCTCTATCTCGGCCAATATCGACCTGAGCACGGTGAGCACCGAAGACGCGGCCACACTGGCCGTGCTACCCTGCCGGCGCTTCTCCTTCTTGCCCGATAGCACCGAGCTTACGCTGGAATCGCGCCGTATTCTGGATGAGTGCGTAGTGCCCACGATGTCGCAGAGCGTGGGCCTGCTGTTGGAGGTCAAGGGTTCCTCGGCCTGGCCGGCTAACGAGCCGCCGTATACCGAAGAGGATATCCTCGAATTTGCGCAGGCTCGCGCCCAGTCAGTGGTCGATTATCTGGCCTCCCAGGGCATCGACCGCGCACGTTTCATAGTGACCTCTACGTTGCCGCCTGAGGATCACTGGGAAAGCGACGATCCGGCCGTACAGGCGGAAGATCGTTATGTCGAGATGACGCTGATCACGACGGGACGTTAGGAGTGTGTGAGGGACGTATGCATCTATCTCGCCGCCTGCTGGCGCTACTACTATTACTCCTTTTGCCGGCTCTTGCCTGTGGTTCGGGCGGCGGCGATGGGCCGCCGCGCAACGCGGCGGTCGTGGCCCTTAGCGCCAACACCAGCTTAACGCCGTGGCTGGAAGATCGGGTGGCTGCTTTTAACCGGGATAGGGTAGAGACGGAAGGCGGTCGCAGCGTGTATGTGCAGCTCACTGCGGCGGACGCCGGGCAGGCCGTGGGCCATATCAGCGACGGCGCCCAGGTGGATTTATGGATCCCAGACCAGCAGGTATGGACCAACGTGCTGGCGCGCGAGGGTAACGATGCTTTTCAGAATAACTGCGCCAGCGTGGCCGCCAGCCCGCTGGTGATCGCCATGTGGCGACCCGCCGCCGAAGCGCTTGGCTGGCCGGGCCGCGACCTGGGCTGGCTGGATATTGGCAGCCTGGCGGCGGACCCCAGCGCCTGGGATTATTACAGCGGCGGCCAGTTTGGCGATGTGCTGCGCCTGGGCCACACACACCCCGGCTTATCGGCCAGCGGCGCGAACACGCTATTGGCTCTGGTTCATGCCGCCGAGTTAAGCACCAGCGCCGTAACGGTGGCCGACATTCAGCGCCCCATTGTGCAGGCTTCCGTGGGCGCCTTCGAAGGGGCTGTGGCCTGGTTTAGCAGCAGCACGGGCAGCCTGGCGCAGACGATGCATGAGCGCGGCGTGCGCTTCCTTGGCGCAGCCGTGGTGTACGAGAGCGACGTGGTCAACTATGGCGGCGGTGACGCCGATGGCGAGGAGCCGGGCATTGTGCCCATTTATCCTTTCGAAGGCACTTTTGTGGCTGACCATCCGGCGTGCATTAATGGATCGTCGCCCGCCGAAGCGCAGGAAGGCGCGCGCGTGTTCCGCGACTACCTGCTGGCCGAAGCGGCTCAAGAGGCTGCCGTGCAATTCGGCCTGCGGCCGGTGAGCGACGCCGTCGCGCCCGGCCCGCCGCTGGACGATTTGCGCGGCGTGGACCTGCAAGAGCCGCGCGCCGTCTTCGACCCGCCGTCGGCCGACGCTATTTATGCTGTGCAGGAGCTATGGCAGTCGGCGCGTAAAGATGTGAACCTGGTGATGGTCGTGGACGTTTCCGGTAGTATGAGCGGCGGCAAGATTGACAACATGCGCCGCTCGGCGGTGCAGTTCATCGAGCAGATGGGCGACGATGACCGGCTGAGTATCATTTCCTTCTCCAGTATGCCGCAGTCGCTCATCAAGTATGAGCGCGTTGGCGACAACCGGCAGGCGATGATTGAGGCGATCAGCGGCCTACGCGCCCAGGGCGACACGGCGTTATACGACGCTATCGCCGACGGCGCCAGCCTGCTGGCGAGCACGGAGACGCCGGAGACCACCAACGCCCTGGTGCTGCTGACCGATGGGCTAGATACCAGCAGCTACCGCCACCGCGCCGAAAGCGCGGCGCAGCTCCTTGCCGACACGGGCGCCACGGTGTTCACGATTGCCTACGGCAACGACGCCGACGAGGATCTGCTGCAAGCCATCGCCCTGCGTGCGAACGGCAACTTCTTCAACGGAGACGAAGCCAGCATCGCCGCCATTTACGAAGAGATGTCGGCAGCTTTTGGCGGCGTGCTGGGCGTGGGTCGTTGACCCAGCGGGCTGCACATAGGAGTGATTCTGCACACTGTGTGCGTTTGGCCTTAGGCCTCGATTAGGACCAGGATTTATACCCTGGGGCACTGGTAGGGGCGGGTGGAGTGCCTATAATGGCCCTGTGGATGAACAGATCGTTCAAGGCAAGGGTAATGTTGGCTCGGTTGTAGCCGTGCGCGGCAGCGTGGTCGATGCGCGCTTTCCGGATCATCTGCCGGCGCTGTACAACCGGCTGCAGGCCGGCGAAGATGGGCGCGTGGTGGTGGAGGTAACCCTGCACCTGGACCACCAGACTATCCGCGGCATCGCCCTGACGCCTACGCAGGGGCTGGCGCGCCAGGCGCCCATTGTCGATATGGAAGGCCCGTTAGAGGCGCCCGTGGGCGAGCGCGTTCTGGGGCGCATTTTCAACGTGTTCGGCGAGACTATCGACGGCGGCGAACCGCTAACCGGCGGCGAGTGGCGCTCGATTTATCAGCCGCCTGTCCCGCTGTCGCAGCGTTCGGTGAAGTCCGAGCTGTTTGTGACGGGCATTAAGGCCATCGACGTCCTGGCGCCGCTGGAGCGCGGCGGCAAGGGCGGCCTCTTTGGTGGCGCGGGCGTGGGCAAGACGGTGCTGATTACCGAAATGATCCACAACATCGTGGGCCAGTACGAAGGCATCAGCCTCTTCTGCGGCATCGGCGAACGCAGCCGCGAAGCGGAAGAGCTGTACCGCGAAATGGAGGAAGCGGGGGTCCTGGAAAACACTGTGATGCTCTTTGGCCAGATGAACGAGCCGCCCGGCGCCCGCTTTCGCATCGGCCACGCGGCGCTCACGATGGCTGAATATTTCCGCGACGACCGGCGGCAGGACGTGCTGCTGCTGATCGACAACATCTTCCGCTTTATCCAGGCCGGTTCAGAAGTATCGGGCCTGATGGGCCAAATCCCGTCGCGTGTGGGCTACCAACCTACGCTGGCCACAGAGCTGGCGGAGCTGCAAGAGCGCATCACCAACACACACAGTGGGGCCATTACCTCGGTGCAGGCGGTGTATGTGCCCGCCGACGACTTCACCGACCCCGCGGCGGTGCACACGTTCGGCTTTCTGACGGCCTCGATTGTGCTCTCACGCAAGCGAGCCAGCGAGGGCCTGTACCCGGCTATCGATCCGCTGCAATCTGGCTCTAAAATGCTCACGCCGCGCATCGTGGGCCAGCGCCACTACCAGATCGCCCAGGAGATCCGGCGTACCCTGGCGGGCTATGAGGAACTTAAAGATATCATCGCCATGCTGGGCCTCGAAGAACTGTCACAGGAAGACCGGCGCACCGTGCAGCGTGCGCGCCGCCTGGAACGGTTCCTCACGCAGCCCTTCTTCACCACGGAACAGTTTACCGGAATTTCTGGCAGGCTGGTGAGCCTGGAAGATGCGCTTGACGGCTGCGAGCGCATCCTCAACGACGAATTTTCTGACTATCCTGAACGATCGCTGTATATGATCGGCAATATCGACGAAGCCGCCAGGCCCGATTCTTGATGAGCATCCGGCGTCCGGCAGACTACGTCATGGTTCATTGAAATGGATCTCAAAGTCCTACTTCCCACACAAGTTCTGGTTGACGAAGAAGTGCGCCAGGTGACGGCCGTGGCGCAGAACGGCTCCTTCAGCCTGCTGCCGCGCCATATTGACTACGTGACGGCCCTAGTACCCAGCATACTGACCTTTGTAGATGCCTCTGGCGAGGAGGCTTTTCTGGCCATCGACGAAGGGATCCTGGTTAAAGTGGGGCCCAGTGTGCTGGTTTCTACCCGCAGCGGCGTGCGCAGCCCAGACCTGGGACACCTTGAAGAGACCATTCGCAGCCAGTTCAAGCGCCTGGATGAGCGTGAAAGGCAGACGCGCGTGGCGTTGGCCCGTATTGAGGTCGACTTCGTGCAGCGTTTTCTGGAGCTATAATCATGGCTGAACAGAACTCGCGCAGCGAGCGCGAGCGGGAAACATACGCCCGGCGCATCGCCCGCGCCGAACAGCGCAAAATACGGGCGCGCCGTGAAAAGGACAGGCGTATTTGGTTTGGCCTGGGCATGTTTGGCGTGATCGGCTGGTCGATCACCGTGCCGATTCTGCTGGGCCTGGCCCTGGGCCTGTGGCTAGACGCCATGAGGCCCAGCAGTTACTCGTGGACGCTGATCTGCCTGGCGGGCGGCGTGCTGCTTGGCATCTGGAACGCCTGGTATTGGGTGAGCCGCGAACAAGAGGCCATCGCGCGAGCCCGCAAGGAGCTAAACGAAGCGCTGCGGCAGGAAGGCGAGGAGGACAGCCATAGCTAGCCCACCAGAACTATTTCTCAGCCTGATCGCCGGAGTGCTCACTGGCCTGCTCTTTTTTGGCGGGCTGTGGCTCACGGTGCAGCGCCTGCCCACAGCGCGCTGGCCAGGCTTGCTGCTCTTTGCCAGCTTTGCTCTGCGCGCGCTGCTGGCTATCGGCGGCTTTGTGCTGGTGATGGCCGGACAATGGTCTCGGCTTCTGGCCGGTTTGCTCGGCTTTTTGCTGGCGCGCATTGTGCTCGTGCGCCGTTATGGACGCATCGACGCGACGACCGTAAATGAGGCCAAGGACAGCTAAGGCGTCATGGAAATCAGTCCCGATAACATTACCTATCAGGTTGGTCCCCTCGTTCTAAACGCCACCATTGTGTTTACCTGGCTGGTCATGGCCCTGTTGGTGCTGCTCTCGTGGCTCATCACCCGCAACCTGAGAACGGACGGTGAAATACCGCGGGGACAGACAGTGTTGGAAGCGATTGTGCAGGCTGTACGCGACCAGATCAGCGAAATCAGCCCGCAAAATCCTGATCGTTACCTTCCCTTCGTGGGCACGCTGTTTCTTTTTATTGCCACAACCAACCTTCTGGGCCTGGTGCCCGGTTTTCAGCAGCCTGCCGCTTCGCTCTCTACCACGACGGCGCTGGCCTTATGTGTCCTTGTGGCGGTTCCGCTATATGGCGTGAGCCGCCTGGGCCTGGGCGATTACCTGAGGCAATATCTCCAGCCCTCGCCGCTGATGCTGCCGTTCAATATTATCGGCGAGCTATCCCGTACCGTGGCGCTTGCTGTACGCCTTTTTGGCAACATTATGAGTGGAACGATGATCGCCGGCTTGCTGCTGGCCATCGCACCCTTGTTTTTTCCTATCTTGCTGCAGCTTCTAGGCCTTGTCACGGGCCTTATTCAGGCCTATATCTTTGCTGTGCTGGCCATGGTTTATATTGCATCCGCGGCGCAGATACAGGAAGAGGAGTAGGCATCTGAGGCACGCGAAGAGAACTAGAGGCCCACACCAAACGCATAGCAGCGCGATCCAGCTCGCTCGCGCGATAGTTTCCGAGGAGACAGACAACGATGGATGATCTTACCTGGGTGGCCCTTATATCTATTATCATGGCCGGTTTTACTATGTCCGCTGGCGCGATTACGCCAGCCCTGGGGCAGGCGCGCGCCGTGGCGCAGGCCCTCAGCGCAATTGCCCAGCAGCCGGACGAAGCTGGCACTATCTCGCGCACGCTGTTCGTGGGTTTGGCGATGATTGAAACGGCCGCCATTTATTGCCTGGTGATTGCCATTATCCTCATTTTCGTGAACCCTTATTGGAACTACATGGTTGAAGCTGCAGGAGGGTAGCCGGTGCTCATCGACTGGACTACCGTAATCGCCCAAATCATCAATTTCCTAATTCTGGTGTTGCTGCTGCGCCGCTTTCTCTATGGCCCTATCATTCAGGCCATGGAGGAGCGCGAAGCCAAGATCCGCAATAGCCTCGAGGAAGCGCGGCGCAAGGAAGAAGAGGCCGGCGCGGAGATTGAGCGCTACCAGCAGAAAAGCGCCGAGATGGAGCGCCGCCGCGGCGAAATGCTGCGCGAGGCAGAAGAAGAGGCGACCGAGCTGCGCAAGAAGCTGCAGCGCGAGGCGCGCGCCGAAGTGGAGGAGTCGCGCGACCGCTGGCGCAAAGCGCTTGACGACGAGAAAGACGCCTTCCTGCGGGAGCTGCGGCAGCGCGTAGGGCACGAAACGTACCAGGTGATACGGCAGGCGCTGGCGGACCTTGCCGACGCCGGCCTGGAAGAACGCATGGTGCGCATCTTCCTATCGCGCCTGGAAGCGATGCCCGATGCGGAACGGGCGGCCGTGGGGGAAGCGCTAGGCGATTCAGGCCAGGCTATTTCAATCAACAGCGCCTTTGAGCTAACGAAAGAAGCGCGCGCGGCGTTGGGCGAAGCGGTTACGAACCATTTCCCCAACGGCGCGCAGCCCCAATTTCGCACGCTGCCACACCTCATTTGCGGCATCGAGCTGGTGACCCCTGGTTACAGGCTGGCCTGGAGCATTCGCAGCTACCTCGACGATCTGGAGACGCAGCTTGCTGCTGCGCTTGCGGAGCCATAGGCGACGGACATTATGAGCTCAGAAGCGCAACAATGGTTGCAGCAGGCCCTTGATTCGACCTTCGATGTGCTGCAGCGGGCGCGGCCACCGCAAGACAGACGGCTGCAGTTGCAGGAGGTCGGTGTGGTGACCTTCGTGGGCAACGGTGTGGCGCGCGTGGCCGGCCTGCCCGGCGTGGAAGCCGAAGAGATCGTGCGCCTGCCCGGCGACATGATTGGCATGGCCTTTAACCTGGACGCCGAGGAGATCGGCATCATCCTCCTGAGCCCGGGCTATGAGCTGCGCGCCGGCGACGAGGTGCGGCGCACGGGCCGCGTGCTGGACGTGCCCGTCGGCGAGGCCACCCTGGGCCGGGTTCTGGACCCCTTTGGCCGCCCGCTGGATGACCGCGGCCCGCTGCATACGCGGCAGCGCTGGCCCGTAGAGCGCGAAGCGCCGGCCATTATGGACCGCGCGCCGGTCACCGTGCCCCTGCAAACAGGCATCAAAGCAATCGACGCTCTCATTCCCATCGGTCGCGGCCAGCGCGAGCTGATCCTCGGCGACCGCCAGACGGGCAAAACGACCATCGCCGTCGATACCATTCTAAACCAGCACGACAAGGACGTGCTGTGTATCTACTGCGCCATCGGCCAGCGCAGCTCGGCGGTGGCCAGCGTGCTTGCGACGCTGCAAGAGCACGAGGCCATGGAATATACCACGATGGTTGTGGCCTCCGGCTCCGACCCGCCGGGCCTGGAGTACATCGCCCCTTACGCCGCCACCACGATGGCCGAATATTTTATGGAACAGGGCCGCGATGTGCTCGTCATCTACGATGACCTGACGCGCCACGCCTGGGCCTACCGCGAGCTGTCGCTGCTGCTGCGCCGGCCGCCGGGCCGCGAGGCCTTTCCCGGCGACATCTTTTACATACATTCGCGCCTGTTGGAGCGTTCTACGCAGCTCAAAGAAGAGCTGGGCGGCGGCTCGCTCACGGCGCTGCCGATTATTGAAACCGAGGCGCAAAATGTCTCGGCCTATATTCCCACCAACCTGATCTCGATCACCGACGGCCAGGTGTATGTTTCGCCTGATCTGTTCCAGAGGGGCGTTCTGCCGGCCGTCGACGTCGGCCGCTCGGTGTCGCGCGTGGGCGGCAAGACGCAATTACCGGCCTTCCGCGCTGTTGCGGGCGATCTGCGCCTGTCGTATTCGCAATTTGAAGAGTTAGAGACGTTCGCCCGTTTTGGCACGCGCCTGGACGACGCCACGCGCGACACCATCGAGCGTGGCCGCCGCGTGCGCGAGGCATTTAAGCAAGCACAGCATCGGCCGCTGTCGGTCTCCGAGCAAATTGCGGTCTTATTTGCCGTGACCTCAGGCCTCTTCGACGACCTGGCCCTGGAACAGGTGGCCGCCGCCAGCCGCGCTATTCGACAGGCGCTCCAGGAAGAAGATGCAGCCGTTCACCGCCGTATTGAAGCGGGCGAGCCGCTGAGCGATGAGGATAAGGAGGCGCTGTTAGAAACGGCGCGCGCCGCCATTACCGGCGCGATCTCGGACGAGGAGCCTGACGGCTGATGGATACGATTCAAGATATCTCGCGGCGCATTCGCAACGCGCAAGACCTCAGCTCTATTGTGCGCACCATGCGCGCCCTGGCCATGACCAGCATCCGCCAATACGAACGCGCCGTCGAGTCGCTGGAGGAATACCACCGCACGACCGAGCTGGGGCTGCACATTGTGCTGAACGCCGCGGTCGACGGCGAGCGCGAGCTGCCCGTCTCCTCGCGCAAGCCTCTACAGGAGCGCACGACGGGCATTCTTGTCTTTGGTTCTGACCAGGGCATGTGCGGCAACTTTAACGAGCAAATCGCCGCCTACACCGTCCTGCGCCTGGATAAGCTGGGCATCCCGGCGTCCAAGCAGTTCATCGTTTCCCTTGGCGCGCGGGTCATCGCGCCGCTGCAAGACGGTGACCTGCAGATGAGAGAAAAGTTTGCCATGCCCAGCTCCGTAGAAGGCATCACCCCCGCAGTGCAAGAGCTTCTGCTGCGCAGCGAGGAATGGCGCGCGCCGCGCAGCGGCCAGGCCGTGGAGCAGGTGTTCCTCTTTTACAACCAGCTCCAGTCTAATATGAGCTACCGCCCGCACATGCAACGCCTGTTGCCCATCAACATCCAGAAGATGCGTCGTTCCATGAGCGCCGATTGGCCCTCGCGCTCGCTGCCCATCTTCACCATGGAATGGCAGCCGCTGTTCTCGGCGCTTTTGCGCCAGCACCTATTCTTCGCCCTCTTTCGCGCCTTTGCCGAGTCGCTGGCCAGCGAGAACGCTGCGCGCCTGATGTCTATGCAGACCGCCGAACGCAACATTGATGAACGCCTGGAAGAGCTAAACAACCTGTATCACCACCGCCGCCAGGACGCCATCACCGGCGAGCTGTTAGACATCGTCTCTGGTTTTGAGCTGTTAAAAGACGAGTAGAAAGGCCGAGGGGCGCACCGCGTGAAGCGTGTGGCGTGAGGCGGCGGCATACGCCTTGCCCCATGCTTATTGCCCGTCTATACTGTAATTAGTCGAGCGCCAACCAGGCCTTTTCAGGAGGGATCTGCATGACCGAGCCGCGTGAAAATGAGTTCATGCTTGCATACCAGGATAGCTGCGCCGGTTTAACCCTGATGCTGCTGCACGGTTTTCCGTTAAACAGCGCCCTGTGGGAGCCACAGATGGACGATCTGCGCGACATCGCGCGCGTGCTGGCGCCCGACCTGCGCGGCTTTGGCCTTTCTGATCAGGGCGTTGAACCTTACTCCATGCAGCTAATGGCCGAAGATTGTCTGGGCCTGCTGCAATCTGTCGGCGTGCAGGAGCCGGTGGTGCTCTGCGGCCACTCCATGGGTGGCTACCTCGCTCTGGAGTTTTACCGCCGCTACCCGGAATGGGTGGCAGCCCTTGTGCTGGTTGCCACGCGCGCAGCGCCCGATTCGCCCGAAGGGCGCCAGGGCCGTGACCGCATGGCGCTGCGCGCCCGCGATCATGGCGCTCCGGCCATCGCCGACGATATGCTACCCAAACTGCTTTCGCCTGAGAATTACGAGAACGACCAAGAGCTGGTTGCTTATGTGCGCGATATGATCGAAAGCTCCTCTATCGCCGGCATCAGCGGCGCGCTGACGGCGATGAAGGAGCGCGCCGATTCGCGGCCGCTGCTGGCTGAAATCGAGGCGCCGGTGCTGCTCATTTTTGGCGAAGACGACCAGCTTATGCCGCTCTCCGATGGCGAAGAGATGCGCGATGCGCTGCCTAACGCCGAGCTGTATGTGATTGCCGAGGCAGGACATTTGCCAAACCTGGAGCAGCCGCTTGAGTTCAACGAATTACTCTGGAACTTTCTAGAATCGCTGCGAGAAGAGGAAGAAGGTTAGATGGCCACAACGCCCATTACTCGCCTGCAGCTACGCCGCCGCGCCGTGGGCCCCTGGCCGATGAATGCCTACGCGCTTATCTGCCCTGAGACGCATGAGAGTCTACTGGTGGATCCCGGCGCCGACCCCGAGAAGCTGGCGCAGATGGTTGACGACAGCAGCCCCATTGCCATCGTGCTTACGCATACGCACCCTGACCACATCGGCGCGCTCGACGAGATGCGCCGCCGGCTCGACGTACCGGTATGGGCTTTTGATGGCCCGCATCACAATGGCCTGCAGCTCGATAAGGATCGTGGCTTAAAGGATGGTGAGGTGATCCACGTCGGCAAACACCCTGTGCAGATCGTGAGCGCACCCGGGCACGTGGTCGATCACATCTGCCTGGTTATGCAGAACAACGACGATCGGGCCCTTGTGGGCGATACGCTCTTTGAAGGTGGTCCGGGTGAGACGTGGAGCCCGGAGCAGTTCCAGACAACGCTCCAGACACTGCGCAACGTGGTGCTCGAATGGCCGGACAATACGCTGTGTTATCCTGGCCACGGGCCTAGCTTCACGCTTGGCGACATCCGCCTGCGAATTGAGGCCTTTCTGGCCAGAGATCACGGGGACTTTTTTGGCGACGCCACTTGGGACATGTAAAGCGGAGACCCTGAGACAACCTCAGGGTGGCGTCGATGGGCGGCCTTTCAGGGCACGAGCAGGGTTAGCTTGCGCGGCAGCACTTCGTAGCGCACGTGGCGCTCGCTTTCTGTAATCACTTCGCCGTCGGCGTGAATGGGGGTGCCCGGCTCGCTTTCTATCTGCAGCCAACTGCTGCGCCCATGCTGCACCAAAGGATGTTTTAGATGCGTGCCCTTGAACAGGCCGGGCAAGATGCGCAGCACCTGCAACCTGGACATCTCTGGCGCATAGACAAAGTCGAACAGGCCGTCGTCTAACTGCGCTTCCGGAGACATATAGAAAACGCCGCCCGTGCGCGGGCTATTGCAGACCGAAAGTAGGTACATGGGTCCGCTGTGCTCGCCGCCCTCCCACGTAACCTGCATGTGCCATGCTTTCAACTTGAAGAGCGCTTTGGCCAGAGCCACGATATAACGAATGTTGCCTGACAGCCGCCGCATCTTCACATTCTCAATGGTTACCATCGGCTCCATGGCCAGCGCGCAGTTGTTATCAAAGTAGTGCGGCTTATGGCCCATCATTACGCAACCGGCATCTAGCTGTCGCGTCTTACCGGAGGTGATGACGTCTACCGCCTGATCCAGATCGCGCGGCAGGCCGGCCATGTCGTTAAAGTCGTTGCCTGTGCCGATGGGCAGCACGCCCAGTGGCTGCGTCGGTCCATCGTCTGCCGCCTGGATCAGCCCGTTCACTACCTCGCTAACCGTGCCGTCGCCGCCTGCGGCGACCACGGCGTCATAGCCATTGAGCGCTGCCTCGCGGGCCTCGCGCGTGGCTACCAGCGGCGCCGTCGTCAGCGTGAGGTCGCACTCTGCGCCAGCGCGTGCAAAAGCAGCGTGAATGGCGGGGGCGTGCCCCTGCGCCTGCCACCGATTGGCGTATGGATTTAAGATTACTTTTACTTTCATAACTCGTGGAGCCGTTAACCTCTTTCCTGGCAATAGGGCGCCGCATTATGCTACCCCGGGCGCAGTGCAGCGGCAATCTCCCTTGGTTTATTTGTAATCAGGGCATGGACGCCGAGTGCGGCCAGACGGCGGGCCTCCTCGATCTCGTCAACCGTCCATACGTGCACGCGCAGCCTCAGTTTTCGCATCCAGGCCATATAACGTTCGTCGACCAGCGGGTGGTAAGGATGATCAGCCTGCACCACGGGCAACAGGGGCTGAATGGCGCGCCGTGCTACCGGGCTTTTATACCATAAAAAGGCGGTCATCGTGGTGGTCGAAAGCTCGCGCCGCGCCCAACGCAGGGCCAGTGGATTAAACGATGAGACGACCACATGATTTTGTAACTGAAAGGCTGCAATGCGGACGGCGACCGCTCGCGCCAGGCCTCTATCCCACAAGCCACCGACTTTCAACTCCACATTGTATAACATGCGGGGCCCAAATGCCTCAAACACATCGTCCAATGTCGGCACGCCCTCACCGCCGCCGGCGTCTAGCGCCCGCAGCTCGGCGGCGGTCAGCTGCGCCACGCGCCCGCGGCTGTTGGTGGTGCGCTCTACGGTAGCGTCGTGAATCACGACCACCTGCCCATCCGCGCTGAGCTGCACGTCGAACTCCACGCCGTGCGCTCCCTGCTCCAGGGCCAGGGCAAACGCGGCCAACGTGTTCTCCGGCGCGTAGGCGCTGGCTCCCCGGTGGCCCAACACCAGCGGAAATGGTCCCGTTAGCCAATCCATTGTGATCCTGCCGGCTCCTCCTGTCTCGCCCCTCGGGCAACGTTTTTGCCGCGGGCAAGCGCCATTGCTATAGATCCACGAAGTAGGATTCCGCTGCGCTATCGAGCAGCTCCTTGCTTAACTGCGGCTCAATGCCCATATAGCCGGCGATGTCAGCGATCTGGTCGAGTAGATCGCGCGGGTGGTTAGCCCGCAGCTTGCGGTCGGCCTTTACGTAATATTCTTGCAGCAGATAACGCACCGCTTGCTCGTCATAGACGACATTGCGCTGGATGCAGACCCGCTTGAATATTTCGCGGTAATTTTCGAAATCGGGGGGCGGCACCTCTATCTTATGGCGGATGCGGCGCAGGAAGGCCTCGTCCACCAGATCGCGCGGCGGCAGGTTGGTGGAGAAAACGAGCAGCAGCTCGAAGGGCACTTCGATTTTGCGCCCTGTATGCAGCGTGAGAAAGTCGATCTGCTTTTCCATGGGCACAATCCAGCGATTCAGCAAATCGCGGGGGCGCACCTGCTGCCGGCCGAAATCATCGATCAGGAACATGCCGCCATTGGCCTTCATCTGGAACGGCGCCTCATAATACTTATTGTTGGTGTCGTATTGCAGTTCAAGGCCGTCGAGCGTGAGCTCGCCGCCGACTATGATCACCGGGCGCCGGATGCGAATCCAGCGCGCGTCCATGCGGTGGGCGCCCAGGCTGCCCGTGGTCACCCTTTCGCCGTCGGTCACAACGGGGGCGTGGTTAATTTCATCATAGAGCAGCACGATCTGACCGTCTATAGTAAGCGCATAAGGGATGAAGATGTCGTCTCCTAACACCATGCGCCCCACGCATTCGGCTATGGTCGTCTTGCCATTTCCAGGCGGACCGTAGAGGAAGATAGACTTGCCGGAGTTGACTGCCGGACCGATCTTATTGAACACCTTATCTTCCAACACCAGGTCGGCCAGCGTCTGCCGCATCATGCGCTGGTTCACACGAAGCCGGCCATTGCCCTGCGCCAGGATGGCCGCCACATAATCTTCATAAGGGACGGGCGCTGGCCCCACATACGTGCTGCGCTCAAGCTGATCACGCGCGCGAGAGGCGCCTTTTGTGGTGATTACATACTGATAGGCGCCAGAGCCCAGGCCGCCCGAACCGCGCACCTCACACATTTGCTCGCGCTTGAGGAAGTCCATAATCGGCGCCAGGACCGTCGTGAATGGCAGGTGCAGCTTCTGCGCAATCTCATAGCCCGTGGCCTGACCCTGGAAGTAGAGCACCTTCAGCGCCAGGTCCGCAACAAAGCCTTGCGTCAGCCCTGTATTTTCCAGGCTGGTAATGGGCGGCGGCAGCCAGCCGGCTGTTCCTCTGCGCTCTGTCGCCGGCGCCTCGCGCTCAAATGCATTGCTGACCATAGGCTCAATCCTTATACACCCGCTCGTTTTGTTCGCTACTGGGCTATCATATTCAGGGCGCGCTATCTGGAGATGGGCATTACCCTTCGCTACTCTCTGGGCTATCTGGCAAGTTCTCGTGCGAGTAATCTGCTTCTATTTCATGCACCTGAATCAGGTTTGTATGCCCGCTGCTGCCAAAGGGCACCCCTGCGGTGACGACGACCTTGTCGCCCATCTTCAACCCGTAGGTATAGGCGGCGCGCACCGAGGTTTCGATCATCTCGTCGGTACTATGCACCTGCGGCACGAGCAGGCATTCCACGCCCCACACCAGCGCCAGACGCTTCTGGGTTTCGGGCGAGGGCGATACGGCGAGAATGGGTGTAGAAGGCCGGTGCCGCGCAATTTTGCGCGCCGTAAATCCGGACATGGTTGACGAAAGAATGGCGCGCGCTCCCACTTCTTCGGCCACCGCGCAGCTTGCTTCACTAATGGCCTCGGTTACGTCAGCGTGCACCGAGAATTCTTCCTGCCGTTTGCGCCGCCACTTGTCATAGGGGAATGCGCCTTCGGTGATGTCGGAAATTTGCTTCATCATCAGCACAGCTTCTACCGGAAACTTGCCGGCCGCCGTCTCGCCCGAAAGCATGACAGCATCGGTGCCATCCAGAATGGCGTTGGCCACATCGCTGGCCTCGGCGCGCGTGGGGCGCGGGTGCTCGACCATCGATTGTAACATTTGCGTGGCCGTAATGACCGGCTTGCCCACCTCGTTGCACACGCTGATGATGCGCTTTTGCAGCAGGGGCACCTCCTGTGGCGGCACTTCAATGCCCAGGTCGCCGCGAGCCACCATCATGCCGTCGGTGGTGAGGCTTAGTTCCTCCAGGTTTTCGATGGCCTCACTCTTTTCAATCTTGGCGATAATCGGTAGCTGGTTGCCGTCCTCGGCCATCAAAGCGCGCAGCTCTTCGATGTCGGCCGCTGTGCGCACGAAAGACATGGCGACAAAGTCAAAGCCCAGGCGGCAGATCAGCTTCAGGTCTTCGCGATCTTTGTCGGTAATGCTGGAAATGGGCAGATAAGCGCCCGGCACATTGACGCCCTTACGCGACTCCAGCAGGCCGGCCACGGTCACGGTGGTGAGCACCGTATCTTCATGCCGTTCCGTCACCGACAGCTCCACTTCGCCGTCGCCGATCACCATACGCGCGCCCGGCTTCAGCGTCTGGAACAACTCTGGGTGGGGCAGGTGGATCATTGCTGGCTGCCCGCGGTAGGGCGTCAGCATCACTTCATCGCCTACCGCAAGCTGGATGCCCGTCGCCCCCACGTTACCCAGACGCAGCTTAGGCCCCTGCAGGTCTCCCAGGATTGCCAGCACCTTGCCTTCTTCCTTGGCGACGCGCCGCAACAAATGGTAGGTTCGCTCGTGCCCTTCGTGGTCGCCGTGCGAGAAATTAATGCGTGCGACATTCATGCCGGCGCGCAGCATACGGCGCAAAGTTGTCTCATTATCGGATGAGGGCCCGATAGTGGCCACAATCTTGGTTCGCGCCATACAGTTAAGCTCGCAGGTAGCCGCGCCGCGCTGGGTTCGCGACGACGTCGCTCAGGCCACCGGCTCTAACAGCACCTCTATTTGGTCGTTCTCTAACTTCGTCGCCGTCACCTGCACCCTGTCGTCGGCGTCGAAATTATCCTCCAGCCAGCGCTGCACGGCCTCGCTGAGCACGATGCGCGCCGTATCATCCGACGAGAGCCGCCACACACTGCTGCTCTGATCGACGTTGTCGTCGAAGTTCACAGTTATGTCGCGCGTTGTGGCGCGCGCCGTAGTGGCAAAGAACTCCCAGTGCGCCGCGGTCAGGTTCACAAAGCCACGGCGGATATGCAGGGGCTTCAGCCGCGTTACGTACACAAACTGGCTGTCGGGATCGAGGGTCTCTGGCTTTGCCTCGGGCCGTGGCGCCCGTTCGCGCACTCTCGCTTTGGCCGGCTTGGGGCGCGCGTCGCGGCCGGTCATAAACTCGACCATGCCTTCCAGCTCGCTTACGCGCTCGGCCATGACGCGCACAATGTCCAGACCCATGGCCGCCACCTGCTCCGCCTGCACGCGCCGGCTCAGAAAGAGCGGCGTGACCCACTGTGGCTCGCCATTCAAGAAATAAGCGCGGCTGGCCAGGCTACGTGTCTTTTCCAGGTCTAGCTCGTCCACCGGATCTTTATAGAGGTCCTGGTACGACGTCCGCTCGCCGCTTTCCTCGTTGAGCTCCATCTGTTTCAGATGTAAGATCCACTCACCGGGTAACGACTGCAGCAGCTTTAGCCACCGTTCTGAGTCGCCATCGGCCGCGCGTAGGGCCTTACTCAGCGCCAGTTGGTCGGTAATCGATAACTGCATCTCCAGGCTCAGAGGGCGGATGATGAAGCCAATATAGAGATCTGCCTCTGGCTCTTGCGAAGACGCCAGGTAAGCAATCTGGCTCTCCGGATTCAGCCCAAAAAAAGGCAGGTGTGTCTGCATGCGCCGCGGCAGCGCCGCGTGCAAAGCCGCGATAAATTGTTCAAGCTGCGAAAGAGCGTAATTGAGCGCCTGCTCTTCGCCGGCCCAGCCAAACGCCGTAAAGACGGGCATTGTCAGGCCCATAAATTGTTGCTGCATAGGCTTAACCTTTGCTCTGTTTGTCTAAACCCCTCAGGGTATCTTTCATGGAATCCTTCAGCAATTCGTCCCTCTAGTATCACGCGTGCGCCAGATTTGGCAAACTCCGGCGCCCCAGACTCATTTAATGCGATAGCCTTGAGCTTCGTTGTTGAAAATCCAGGCTACCACCACCCCAATTTCGATGGTTTCTGGCAGATAGGTACGCATGGTCAGCGACGAGGTGCCACGCGTGTGCAGCGCGTGACGCGCACGCCCCATACGCAGGAAACGATCTTGCCACTCGGCGAAATTGACTGGGCGCAGGTCCACCCAGCCCTTGCGCGCCCAGCGATCGATTTCCTCCGTGGTCACATTCACCTCATGGTAGATATGCTCAGGGATATTCAAACGCGGCCCACGCATGATCGTGCGTCCGTCTGGCAGAAGGATCGGCACGCCTATCGAGGTGATGGTCGTGCGCAGCCGTTCGTGCTCCATCAGATAGCTATAAACGGTTTCGGCGACCTCTGTAGCCGGTGTATTAATGACGCCGGCCAGCGTGCCATAATTGAGCTTCAGTAGTTGCGCTTCATAGAGCAGCTTCGAAAGCTCGGGTGGGCCGAGCTGGCCCAGGGCCACGCTATGCGACTGGGTTTCCTCTTCAATGTGCGCCAGCTTATCCAGCGCGGTCTGACGCAACACACCGGCGCGAAAGCTGGAGGTCATCACACTGCTGTCGATGCCCGCAATCACGTCGTAGCCGGTGTTGCTGCCCTTGATCTCCAGCACGGCCTGCTGCGCGATCTCTTCCGGCGTTACAAACTCCATCTGGTTCAGGTAGGTGATGGCCTCAAACTCGCCGCGGGCGAAGAAGCCATTTTCACCCGTATCGACGCCCGCCATTTGCAGCTTGCCCAGGCGGCTAAACTGGTTCTCATCGCCGCGCAGGACCAGCTTGCCGTTCAATGTTTCTGTGCGCGTTTCATAGCGGAACTGCGGCCTGCCGCGCAGTTTAATCGTCTGGTAGCCTACGCGCCGGTAGCCAATCATCGCCGCGGGCTTAATCTCCTTGACCAGCGGCCCCTGCGGCGTGCGCGCCATGAGGAACAGCAGGCCCGTGTGGGCGAAGGCCACCGCGTTCTTGCTCATCAGCTTGGCGCTAGGCCGGTCCTCGCTGTGTGTATAGGGAATATTCAGCCCCATGCCGCCCGTGCCCGTGGTGCCCACCTTCAAGTAGAGGCGTGTTTCCACGCGGCGCATGGCGCGATGAATGAGCTGCGCGTGCCTGATGAGCTGAGGCACGGACTGCGAGATCAGCAGCGAGCTCACATTCTGTTCCAGGTTGCGGCCCAGGTGCACCAGCGCATTCAGGTCTTGATGATCGACGATGCGCTGAAGCTCGCGCAGTAAGTCATGCGTCTGCTTGCTCAGCGCCTCGACATCCTGGTAGCTGATTGCGGTTGCGGTGTTAATGGCGTCAACGATCACGTCGGGCTTGTGCATCTCGATGAGCTGCGCCAGCGCCGAACGCGCATAGCTTTCGTCCAGCGACCCGAACAGGTCGTCGAACAACATTTCCCGATGCAGCGCGCTCTGCATCAGGCGCCGGCGGCGCTCCATGGCAAAGTCGCTGCGCAAGAAGACGTCGCCCCAGGCGCCGACGAGAGCGATGCGCGGGAACTCGCGCCGCAGGTCGTGCAGAAACTCGCGCACCTCGCCGCGGAACAGGCTGGCGACGACAATCTTTTCCGGCTCTAGTTGCCGCGCAATCTCTCGTACAATTTGTGATCCCACCAGTCCTGCGCCCCCCAGCACCAGAAACGTTCTATCACTCTTCATGGTTTGCACCGGCCTTGCTTTGCTCAGTCGTTCAGCGTTCAAGCTCCACACCCAAGGCCACGGCCTCGCCGCCGCCCAGGCAGAGGGCCGCCACGCCGCGCTGCAAGCCTCGCGCCTGCAGGGCGTGGATTAGCGTCACCAGGATGCGCGCGCCGCTGGCGCCGATGGGGTGGCCCAAAGCAATGGCTCCACCGTTCACATTCGCCTTATCCCAATCAAGGGCCATGCCCTGCTGCTCCAGCTCTGCGGCATTGGCCAGCACTTGTGCAGCAAAGGCCTCGTTAATTTCAAACAGGTCCACGTCGCCCATTTGCCAACCGAGCCGCTGCAGCAGGCGCGGAATGGCCCTGGCGGGCGCAGCAAAGATCCACTGCGGCGGCACGCCGGCGAGCGTGTAGCCGGAAATGCGCGCCAGCGGCTGCAACCCCTGGCGCTGCGCTTCGGCGCGGCTGGCCAGAACGAGGGCTGCCGCGCCGTCGTTCAGCCCCGGCGCGTTGCCCGCGGTGACCACGCCTTCTTTGTCGAAAGCCGGCGGCAGATTGCCTAGCTGCTCCAGGCTCGTCTCCAGCGTGTAGCCGCCATTATCATACGACGCGCGCACCGATTCGTCGGTGCGCACCACCGTCTCGCTGCGGCGGCTCCGAACCGTTACCGGCGCAATTTCCGCGGCAAAACGTCCTTCGGCTGTGGCCTGGGCCGCGCGCTGGTGGCTGCGCAAGGCGTATTCGTCCATCTCTTCGCGCGTCACCTCAAATTGCCTGGCGATAAATTCCGCCGCGTTGCCCATAATCCAATCTTCAAAAGCGCACCAGAGACCATCAGTCACCAGCGAATCGTGCAGCGTCATATGGCCATACTTTTGGCCCTGGCGCACGCCGTGCGCCAGAAACGGCGCGTTGCTCATGCTCTCCATTCCGCCCGCGACATAGACGTCGCCTTCCCCGGCGGCAATGCCGTTGGCCGCCAGCATGACGGCCTTTAGCCCCGAGCCGCACACTTTATTCACCGCCGCAGCGCCGACGGTGTCCGGCAGCCCGCCGCGCAGCGCGGCTTGCCGCGCCGGCGCCTGCCCTGTGCCGGCCTGCACCACCAGGCCCATGATCACCTCGTAGACGCTCTGCGGGTCGACGCCTGCCCGTTCCACGGCCGCGCGCACGGCCACGCCGCCGAGATCGGTCGCGCTCAGGTCGCTAAGCGCGCCTAAGAGGCGTCCCGTCGGCGTGCGCGCACCGCTCACAATCACCACTTCTCGTTCCTTATCCGTCACGCCCATGGGACACTCCTATCTAAATTGCTCGTCAAAAGACCGCGGCTGGCACTTCCCGGCTTCAACCATCCACCCCAAGATCCTTCCAATCCCACCCCCCCATTGTACGCCCATCCTTTCTAGAAAGAAAATCCTCCACTGGTGAGGCCCCGACCTGCGAGGGCGGGCCGCTTGGACCGCCTCGCAGGCCGAGGGCCATCATGCTGTTATTGAGAGCTGAAGAATACCGGCAGGTGCAGGTTCAGGGCGTTGGAGTTGTAGATCGTCGCGACCGAGGTGTAGACCGAATCGTTGCCGGCATCGTCGCGGAAGCGGGCGTAGACCTGGCTGAACTCTCCCGGTACGGCAGGGTCGAGGGTCCAGGGAACATCCTGCCGGAACGGCTGCCACGTCGCGCCGCCGAAGAACGGATCGTTGCTGATCATCATTTCGGCGATGTCTTCAAAGTAGGCGACCTCTTCCGCCGCCGGTGTGAACGAGAGCACGACGTTGGCCTCGTAGGTGCGGTGCGCGCCGCCGTTGATCAGCACATTGGCCTCAGGCGGGAAAGGATCGGCCAGCGGGGTGACGCCGTCCAGCTCGTGGAAGGCGCCGACCGCGCCGCTTTCCTGGCCGCCGGAGTTGACGAAGGCCAGGCGGTAGAAGTAGGTCGTGCCGTTGTTGACCGTGTCGTCCTCATAAGAGCCGTCTGCAACAGGGGCGTCCGCGAGCAGGCCCCACGGGCCGTTCACGTTCGTCGCGCGGTAGATGCGGATGCCGGTGATGTCGGGCAGGATGTCGTAGATGATCTTCACCAGACCCGGAAAGACGATGGGACGTATGAAGACCGGCTTCTTGATACCGTCGTCGGATGGACTGAGCGGGTCCGCGCCGCGCTTGACTTCAGAGCCGTCGCTTTCGCCGCCGCCGTCCGTATCAGGATTGAGCGGGTCGGTTCCATGGACGTACTCCTGGTAGTTGTTCAGGCCGTCGCCATCAGGATCCGCGCCCGGATCGGCGTCGATCAAGCCGTACTCTTGCTCCCAGGCGTCGGGCAGGCGGTTCTGGTTGCCATCGTCGCTCTCCAGCACGGAGAAGCCGCCCAACGCCTCGCGCCGGAAGGGGTCGCCGCTATCGGGCAGCGCGCCTTCGGCGATCACGCGCACGCGGTAGCCACCTTCGTCGTTAGGCTGTGGCGGCTCGTTGGGTGCTTCGCCGATCGGCGTCACGCTTTCGGCCTGGTTAGCCAGGGTGTAGAAGTTGCCGTAAAAGCCGTCGTCTGGCAGGCCATCGCCGTGCAGACCGTCGTCGAAGAGCGGCAGTTGCGTCTCGCTACCGTCGGGCGCGGTGACCAGGGCGATTAGGCTGGCGCCAAGGATGGGCCGCTCGCCGATGAGATAGGCCACGATGGGCGCCTTCTGGCCTGTGAGGTGCGCTTCGCCGCCCAATTCGAAGACCGCAGGTAGCAGCAAGCCCACGTTGACGTCGGTGTGGGCGCTGGCGATGACCTGGTACTGGACGTTGTATTCTTCGCTGCTGAGCCAGTGAACGACCATCTGCCACTTGCCGGCCATAGGCTCTTTAATGCGCCAGCCGACGTGCCCGGCGTCCGCGTCGGCGAAGTGGTACGGTAGACTACCGGCGTTAATGGAGGTCCCGTCTGGCTGGATCAGCTCCAGGGCCAGGACGGCGAAATAAAGCTCATCCCAGTCCAAAGCGAAAAGAACCTCCGCCGTGCTGCCATCCACGAAGACGTCGTAGCTGCGGGGCGTTGTGTCACGGGCGATCTGTCCGCGCTCCTGCAGCAGCCGCTCGCG
The DNA here is from genome assembly GCA_964384155.1 of uncultured Ardenticatenaceae bacterium. Lineage (GTDB taxonomy): Bacteria > Chloroflexota > Anaerolineae > Promineifilales > Promineifilaceae > JAAYYY01. The sequence goes on along the minus strand of CAYLJW010000001.1, from coordinate 6,107 downwards.
CCCTTCGCGGGTGGCCTGGGCATATTCATAGACGCTACCGAGGTCGAGGGCCATCTGCTGCGGGCTGGCTGCGACCTGTGGGGCGGGAGCGCTGGCCGAGGTACTGGAGACGTAGACGTCGTTATACTGGAAGATGCCGCCCGTCTCTGTGGCGATTTGTTGCATCAACGTCTCATTGGATTCAGGACCGAAGGCCACTGAGGTGACCGGGCAGCCGGTGGCGACGACGTCGCCGCTGACGCCGCTCCAGAAGAGGCTGGAATTCTCCATGCCGTCAGAGAGCAGAACGAAGCTGCAGCGCTCATTGCCGGTAGCGCTGCCGTTGCGCTGGTTGACCGCTTCGTTCAAGCCATCGCCGATGCTGGTGAGGCCGCCGGCGGCGAGCGCGTTGATGTAGGTCTTGGCATTCGTGCGCACAAGGTTGCTGGCCGGCGCCAGGACGAAGGGGGCCGGGTTGACGTCGTGGTTGTACGGTACGACTGCCAGACCGTCGCCGTCGCGTGTAATGTCCACGTAGAAATTGGCTGCGTCCTGGGCGGCGGGCAGGCGCGGCTCTGCGCCATAACCCATCGAGCCTGAAACGTCGATCACCAACACATGGTCGGACAACTCGGGATCATAGAGGATGCTGTCGGCTTCTGTGTCGCTGGCGGCGACGCTGGCGCCGTTCAGCAGCTCGACCTCCAGATCATAGGCGCCGTCGGCGCTCTGCAGCGGCGCCTGCACCACCAGCCAGTACTGCTCCTGAATGAAGCCGCCGGTGACGATGGACGCGGCGACGCCGTTGACCTCCACGGTGAAGTCCGTGGGGTCGAGGCCGGCGACGACAGGTCCGGTGGGCGAGCCGTTGGTTACCAGTAGCTGCACCAGGAAATTGCCCGGCGCGTCGTGGGGGCCGACGAAGGCCTGAGCGCCGCCGTTCGGGAGGCGGATATCGAGGACGGGCGCAGCGCAAGAGAGGGTGACGTCTACCTGGGCGCTGTTGGCCTGCCCGCCGGCGATGGCCACGATGCGGGTGATGCCGTCATTGAAGAAGCTCTGTGTCCAATCGGCGCCGCTGCCCTGTTTGTGGCTGTGAAAGACGCCGTCCTGGTCGGTGACGATGTGGTAGAAGGCGTCGGGGCCGCTGTCGCGGTGGAAGCTGGCGCTGATGATAGGGCAGTTGCTGCCGGGATTCGCCTGGAAATAGCTGGCGCCATAGCGCATGACGCCCTGGTTGTTCCAGGTCGCCGGGCTGCCCACGTTGATCGTCCCTCCTGAAGACGGTGTGATGGCGTTGAAGGGAATAGGGGCCGGGGCGTTGTCGTCGACGTAGCCATAGGCGGCGCTGGGCACGGCGATGAGGTCTTTGGTCCAGTTAGCCACGGTGAAAGCGCGGAAGGCGGTGTTAAAGTCGACGCCCGCGCCAAGACCGCTCAGCGCGGCGTTGACGGCAGCGATATCGTCGGAGGAGACGGACGCCTGCCACAACGCCAGCAGAGCGTCGATGCCGCGCTCCGGTTCGGTAGTTGTGCTGCCGTACTGCTCCGTGAAAAATTTCCACCAGAGGGCAGAGTTGTAGCGCATAGGGTCGCTGGTGATGTCGTTGTTGGTGGAGGCCAGGTAAGTGTTCGCCTGCAGGTTAAAACTGAACGGCGCTCCCAGCGCGCCGGCCCAGTCGTCGCGGTCGGCGAAGGTCAGATCTTCGATGAGCCGCGACGTGCCCTCGTGGAACCAGAGGGAGTCGAAATCATACATGAGCTGCACCTGGTGGAACAACTCATGGCCGACGACGTTCTGCATCATCTGCACGGACGAGGCGTTACAGCCGTCGCGAACAGTGAGGAAGTCGGTGCCGGGGGTTACCGAGCCGTTGCAGCTCGTGGTATTGGTCACGCGCACGCCCAGCTTGTCGGTGAAGGTGGGGGCCAGGAAACCAAAGTCGTCGACGAAACGATCCCAATAGGCCTGGGTGTAGTCGGCGATGTTGGTAGCGAGGGCGTCGCCGGTGCCGTCGTTATATTGGACACAAAATGTGTCGCGTTCAATTTCGTTGGTCAGGGAGCCGGGGTCGGCGCATTCCTGACCGCCGTTCGGCGCCTGGGCCAGCGGCGGCGAGGCAGGCCGGGCGGTGCTATCTGCGGCCGACAATGGCGCGGGCGCGGCTGTCCCGTGGCGCGCAGTGAGCGTGGCGACGAGTAGCAGCAGCGCCAGCAGAAGACCAGTGGATACCAGACATTTACGACGTGAGCCAGGGGCAGACATAGAAGAACCTCCTTGATAGGTAGTCGCTGAGAAAGAAGTCTGTATCTGCTTCTACAGAAAGCGCGCGACTTCAGCTTCCAGACTGCTCACATGAACGAAACAAACGCGGCAAATTCCGGCGTCGACGTGAGAGCCTCCACTCCCTGATCCCCAATCCCCCAGTCTCTAATCTCCAATCGCCAATCTGCCAACCTCCCCCTCCAACCAATCCGCCACCCCCCTGGCAATCACCTCCTTACCCAGCAGCCGCACTTCCTCCTTCCCCGGCGCCACAAGGTAGGCCACCTGCTGCCCCGACTCGCGCGCTTCTTCTCCGCGGTTGGCGACCACAGCCTGTGAGCCGTCCGCCAGCCGCCGCCGCGCCGTGGCCATTAGCGCCTCATGGCTCACCCCCTCCTCAAACTTAAACGTCACCATCCTCAGCTCCGGGTACGCCTCGCGCACCTTGCCGATCACCTTCGACGTCGGAACCAGGCGGATCTGCCGTAGCGCGCCGCCGCTGGGCGTCTTGCCCTCGCGCACCGCTTCCGGCCGGTAATCGGCCACCGCCGCCGTGAAGACGCCCGCCACATAATCCCCTTCCGCCAGGGTCTCCATCACGAGCCTCAGGTAATCGTCAAACGTATCCGCCAGGCGATAGGGCAAATAATCTGGCGGGCGCGTCACCCCGCCCGCGTGAACCAGCATGGCCTCCGCGCCGCGCAAATACAGCTCTTCGGCGATGGTGATGCCCAGCTTGCCGCTGAAGCGATTTGTCAGCCGCCGCACGGCGTCGATGGGCACGGGCGTGGGGCCGCCGGTCACCAGGATGCCTTTACCCTGCAGCGGCGAGCGGCTCACGGCGCGGCACACCTCCGCCACAAGCCGCGCTTCTTCGGGGATGTTGTGCTTGCCGTAGCCCTCACGCGGCGCGATGATGCGCACGCCCATGTCGCGCAGCGCCTTCATCGACTCCACCAGCACAGGCGTGTGCAGGCTGCCGTGCATCGTCGGCGCCAGCAACAGCTTTGTGCGCCCCTGCTGCAGGCGGCCCAGGGCCGAAGCCAGCGCCGCGGTCACCACCGTATCGGCGATGCCATAGCGCAGCTTGTTGATCGTGTTATAGGTCGCAGGCGCTACCAGGTAGGCGTCGAAGGGCGCGGCGTCGCTCAGGTGTTCGGCCGCCGGGGTTAGTCGCGTCACCACGGCGTGCGTCGTGCTCCACGCCAGCGCTTCCTCGGCCACATAGCGCAGGCCCTCTGAGGAGGCAAAGGCTACAACATCGGCCCCCTGCCGCCGTAGGGCGCGCGCGATGAAGGGCGCCTTCATCGCCGCAATGCCGCCTGTCACCATCAGCGCCACCCGCCTGCCCAACAGGCGTTCGCCCTCTAGCGGCACATCATGGTCGCCCTGATCCGACTCCGGCGGCGCGGAAAAGTCCCAGTCAGCCATATCGCTTATCTCCCGGCTAGCAGCCGCGCCTTGCTGTTGTGCAGCTCGCTGAATCTTTCTGCTCGCACATGACCCCCATTCTAGCCCATTCCCTTGCAGTTACGTACAATAACGGCGGCGATTATGATGAGAATGCGGCTTTGTTTGCTCCTACTATTGCTGCCCCTGCTCACTGCGTGCGGCGGCCTGCCTGCGCTGCAAGACAGCTATGAGTTAAACACGGCTACGCCGCGACCTCCGGACACGCCCGCGCCCACAGCCACAGCCATCGCTGCCGCGGCCCAGGATGCGGCCATTGCCTTCTACCGCGCCTGGCAGGCGTTCGACTATGATGCGATGTACGATTCGCTGGCGGCCCAGACGCAGGCCCTGGTGGCACAGCAGGACTTTGTCAACCTCTATGCCGAGTCGATGCGCACGGCTACGGTGAATGCAATTGTCATCCAACCCCTGGCCTCGCTGCAGGAAGGCGACCGCGCGCAAATGACCGTGCGCGTTGTCTGGGAAACGGCGCTCGCCGGCTCCATCGTGCGCGATCACGCCGTTACCCTGGCCTATGGCGGCAGTCGTTGGGGTGTGCTGTGGGATGAAAGCCTGGTGCTGCCGGAGCTAGAGGGCGGCCAGCGGCTGCATATGGCCTATCGCGCGCCGGCGCGCGCCAACATTTACGACCGGCATGGCCTGGCCCTGGCCTATCAGGGTACGGCTATCACCTTCTCCGTCATCCCCGCCGAAATCGAAGACGAGGAAGGCCTGCTGGCAACGCTGAGCCCCATCCTGCACCGCTCGCCGCAAGAGCTGCATGCCCTCTATGCCGGCGCCTTACCCAACTGGATCGTGCCGCTCGGCAGCGTGTCTGCCGAGGAAGCACAGGCTCACGGCCAGGCGCTGCAGCCTTATCTGGGCAGCGGCCTTGTCGCCGAGCAGCGGCTTACGCGCCTGTACGCCGAAAACGGCGTCGCGCCCCACGTCACGGGCTATGTGGGCGCCATCCCCGCCGAAAGCCTGGACGACTATCTGCGACGCGGCTACCGGCCCGACGAGAAGGTGGGCCTTGCCGGCGTCGAGGCCTGGGGCGAAGCTTATCTCAGCGGCGTGCGTGGCGGTGAGCTGACCATTGTGGGCCAGAACGGCGAATATATCAGCACCGTGGCCATGACCGAAGCGCGCCAGGCGCGCAGCATCTACCTCACCATCGACGCCGAGTTCCAGCGTGCTGTGGAGGACGCCCTGGCCGAAGCTGTGACCACCTCTCCCGGTTATGCGGGCTCCATCGTGGTGCTGGACGTGCGCAACGGCAACGTGCTGGCGATGGCCAGTTACCCTTCTTACGATCCCGCGGTGTTCGACGCCACGCGGCCAGAAGCGCGAGAGGCGCTTACTGCCGTACTGAATGCGCCGGGCAACCCGCTGGTTAACCGCGCGGCGCAGGGCGCCTACCCATCGGGCTCGCTTTTCAAGGTAGTCACCTTTTCCGCCGGCATCAACAGCGGCCTGTTCACCCCAAATAGCACCTACTTCAGCAACGGGTCCTGGCGCAAGCTGGGCGACGCTTTTGTGAAGTTTGACTGGCGCAGCGGCGGGCACGGCACGGTGACTTACCAGCGGGCCATCGCCGTCTCCTGCAACACTTGCTTTTACGACATGGGTTTCTTGCTCAACCAGCACGACCCGTTCTTCTTCCCCAACGTCGCGCGGCAATTTGGCCTGGGCGCTGTCACGGGCATTGAGGGCATCGGCGAGTCGCCGGGCCTGATCCCCGACCCCGACTGGAAAGTGGCCAATGTGGGCGAAAGCTGGCTCGACGGCGACGCCGTGAATATGGCCATCGGCCAGGGCTATGTGCAGGTCACGCCGCTGCAAATGGCCAACATTTTCGCGGCCATCGCCAACGGCGGCCAGGTCTATCGCCCTTCGGTCATTGACCGTATCGGCGCGGGCGGCGGCGCGCCAGAAGAGCAATTGCCGGTGCAAGAAGATGGCCAGATACCCATCTCTCCGGAGACGCTGGCTTCGCTGCGTCAGGGCCTATGGGACGTGACTCACGAATCTTACGGCACGGCCACGCATCGCTTTACCGGGCTGCCCGTTCCCGTGGCCGGCAAGACCGGCACCGCCGAGGCCCCTGGCCCCAATGGTCTGCCCCACGCCTGGTTTGCCGGCTATGCCCCCGCCGCGCCCGTCACCTTACCCGACGGCACACTGATTGAGGAGCCGCAGATAGCCATCGTGGCCATGGTGGAAAATGCCGGTGAGGGTTCCACAGTCGGCGCTCCGCTATTCCGCCGTGTGGTCGAGCTGTATTACGGCATCGAGCCGCTGCACCCGTTTCCCTGGCAGTAACGCGCCGCCTTGTTGGCGGGGTGCGCATCAGGCACGTAGATATCGTGTTAAAAGTCAAGCATTATGTACGTTAACAGCGTGCCTGGGGT